>CAYMWL010000050.1:0-50526 GCA_964394305.1 uncultured Pirellulaceae bacterium | reverse complement strand
GAAACAAGCGGCGAAGCTAGCCGCGCAGCACGGCGACATTGGACAAACCGCCGAAAAGCGCTTCCACGGTATCGAGCACCACCCGCTTGGCGCCGATCGCATCGATCGCGTAATTAAGACGCACGAACAGACCTTCCAGGTCATATTCGCCGGTCTCTTCGATTTCATTTCGCTCGACCCGCACGAAATCCATCGCCAGCTTTTTTTGCTCGACAAGTTCGTCCAAGTCAAAACCCAGCGAACGCAAATTCTGCGACAGTTCCTGAGTGGTCTCTTCAAAACACATGAACACGCCGGGTTCATCGAATTCTGTCGCGCCGCGAACCAGGAACTCCATCGCTAGCAGCGTCTTGCCACAGCCGGCACTTCCGCACACAAGTGTCGGTCGTCCGCGCGGCAGACCTCCTCCTGTGATTTCATCTAACCCTTGGATGCCCGTTGGGGCCTTGGCAAGGCCGCGCATAACGGGCGTTTGAAGTTCGGTGGCTAGGGCCATTAGGTTCTCATGACTACTGAACACCACGTCTCTGTGTGGCGGGAGCGCACCTCAGATCCAGAGTCCTCAATTGGCTACGCCCAGCGTGATCATATCGCATGGGGTGCAACTTCAACAGCAGAATCGCGTCGAAGTTCGCGGGTTCACCCGGGCGGGCATCGATTCGGTCGGAAATTGGCCTGAAATGTGAATGCTCAGCCTACATGCCCGCTAAACCGGGTCCTAGAAAAGCCGCATGGCTTGCCTTGAAAATGCCGCTCATTCACACCTTCATCATTAAATCTGGCGTGCGTCGGACCGACACGCTGACTGCAATTGGGACGATGTGTCCGAAGCAGTTTGGCAAGGACCGTGTCATTTCTTTCCACGGCCACCGCGTATTGAAGGGTCGAACTTGGGATTTGCGGTACGTGGAATTGCAGCGTTTGATTCTCGTTGCCAAGCTTGCAGCGAGCGATGCAACTGCATGGCGGTTTCCAGTTCAGCGGGTGCGACGTTTTTCGACTCGCCAGGGTCGCTTTTCAAGTTGTACAGTTCAATCCTGCTACCATCTTCGAAGAACTCCAGCAGCTTCCAATCACCGGCGCGAATCGCGCTGGAGGGAGTTCCTCTGCCGATATAACAAGGGAAGTGCCAGAAGAGTTCGTTGCGATTTAGCGGTTCCCCGCGCAGTTCTGGTACGAGACTGACTCCATCGAGCTGAGGCGACTTTTGTGGTTTGATGCCGGCGAGGTCGAGGAATGTGGGATAGAAGTCGATGCTGGTTACGGGCGCATCGACGGTCTTTCCTGAAGTCTTGATGTCGGGACCTGCGATTGTCAAAGGCACTCGAATGCCGCCTTCATAAAGCTGGCCTTTTCCTCCGCGGAGAGGCGGAGTGTCGCGATCCGAACCGCCGTTGTCTGAGGTGAATACGACATAGGTATCTTGCGTCAGGTTCAAACGCTCCAGCGTCTCCAGGATGCGTCCCACGTTTTCGTCGACTGCTTCGATCGTGGCTGCATACGCTGGATTGTCTGTTGCCTGCTGTCGCTCTCGCTTGTCCTCGTACTTTTTCAGCAGGGTCGGCTTCGGGTCGAATGGTGCGTGAACAGCATGATCGGGCAAGTAAACGAAGAACGGCTGTTCTCGGTTATGTTCCATGAAGCCGATGACTTCATCGGTGAGCCGATCGCTGAGGTAGTCGCCCTTGGTGTTGAAGTAGGCATCTTTTGCAAAGCCGATATTCTCGGGGAAGACGACCTTCGTGAATCCTTGCCCGCCTGGCGTCACCGGCCCGGTACGGCCCCGTCCGAGATTCCACATTCCGAAAAAGCCTGTTGCATAGCCGCCGTCACGCAAGGCTTCGGCGAGCGTCACGAAGTGAGTCCCTAGTTCTGCTTTGCTCTCGGCGGCGAGGAGCTTGTTTCGCGGAGAATCTGCCGGGTGATTGGGGTCAACGACCGTGTACACGCCGTGCCGGGGTGTGTAGAGGCCCGACATCAGGCAGGCGCGCGTTGGTGCGCAGTTTGGAGCACTGGCGTAGGCTTGGGTAAAGATCAGACCTTTTGCAGCCAGGCGGTCAATATTCGGCGTCTCGACAAACTTGTTGCCCATGAAGCCGACATCGCGCCAGCCCATGTCATCCATTAGAATGAGGATGAAATTGGGTTGCCGGCGCGTCTCAGCTTGAGCAGCTGCGGGAATCAGGCTGGCGGCCGAAAGGAGGAAGAGAACCTGCCAGGTTCGTTTTGCGAGCATGTTACTTCTTCCGTTCGTATTGAAAGTCGAGCGTCCCTTCGGCCAGTGTGATTCCCTTCGTCGCCGTCAGCAGACTTGCACGGGTCAATTTGTCGGCGGGGATTTTGAGCTCTGCGGACAAGGCATAGACGGTAAGGTGATAGGCCTTCAGGCCCGGACCTTTCGAACACATCGGATCGAACTCGGCTCGGCGTTTGCCATTGAGCCCGACTTGCCCAACCCCTTTCGCATCGGCGGTTAGCTTTGTCACATCGGCGGGAATGTTGTAGACCACCCAATACGACTTTTCCTGATCGGGCGCCGTATGCCACAGGCTGATGGCGAATGACTTGGTGCCCACTGGCGCACCTTTCCATTCGACAGCGGGTGAAATACCTTTGCCATCGCAAGTGCAATCGATGGACAGCCGCCCTGTGGCGTCGATTGAATCACTGGAGACAGTCAACTTCGACTGAGGCGTGGATTTGCCCGGAGCAACGTCCGGTGGTGGTCGCCGATCTTCGGACTTAGGCGGTGGACGGTCGTCGGGACGCGGTGGTCTACCACCTCCGGCGGGGCCGCGGCTCTTTGCTTGATAGGTTTCTGTCCTCGATTTGCCGTCGACATCGGCGAACGTGAATTTAGCGCCGCCGTCGGCATTAAGCGTGTAAGACACCGTGCCTTGTCGGCCTTTGATGTCATACGTGAGCTTGTAACTGTTCGGCATTGTCTCGGCGAAGGCGACGATCTTCGCATCGCGCAGCGGCGGCAACGCTGGACGTAGTGGCTCTGCGCGCGGTTGTGGATCAACCTGCCCATCCTTTTCATTCACGACGCCATAGAATCCGCCGTTCACGTACGGATAGGTCTTCGTGGCGTGATAGTGGTATTTTCCGTCCTTATCTTTATGTCCGTTCATCCAGTCGAGTGGCGCGAATTCGGGCGATTTGCCGTCCTGATATCCGTAGATGGGATAGCCGTCGAGCGCGTACGCGATCGGTTGATCCTTTCCGACGGTCTTTTCCAAATGCACGGGTGCGATGTGGTAGTGGTAGTCATCCGCGCGTCCGCAGTGTCCGCCATATTCGTCGAGTTCGCCGATCAAATAGGCATCTTCACCTCGGTTATTTAGCGGGTTAAAGATCGGAACTCCATTCACCGCGAGCGCGATGGCACCGCGCAAGAACTTGCCCTTCGTCGTCACTGGTTCCTTAGCTGGCACAGGGTTCAGCGGGATGCGCCAAGCATTGTCGCCGAAGTATTTCTGCGGTAACGGCACCTGTTGTTGCCAGGCCGTGATGCCGACCATCATGGGATGGGCAGGGAGTCCGTTCGACCCGACGAACAAGTGCTTTTCATCCCAGCGCAGTTCGAGCGATTTGTCGAAGGGCTGGAAGTGCTTCAAAATCGCAGGGTCAGGCTTTTTGGCGTCGGCATCATCGGTCTTGACCGGTTGCGAAGCCTCTTTTTGAGCGAACAGTTGGCTCACCGGCTGTTCGTTCACTCGCTTGATATCCGCCTGGCGTTGGGCAATCCAGCGTTGATCCGCGGGAGTGAGTTCGCTTATCGTCAGAACAGAGAGCTTGCCGTCATCACGACGAATATGAACCTTGCCATCCTTCGCCAAAACATATGTTCCGTGAAGATGCGCACCACTGTCCGCGAGTGTCCACGTGCGCGAGGCTCTTGGATCATTCGGTTGATTACCGTGACCACCAGGATGGGCAGCGACTATCGCAGCCCCGGTGCAGATCAAAATCATGGCCAAGCAGGCCGTTCTGAAGTGATTCATGGCGACACCTTGCGTTCTTCCTTTTTGCCCTTCTTTTCCCGCTTCGTACTAGCAGGTTGGTTGGCGTCATATTGGGGATTTGGGAGCGGCAATTGGGCGTTTATGTCGGCGAGGTATTTTTCCAAGCGATCCCGTAGCCGTTTTACGTCAGCCGGCCGCTTCTCTGCTAAGTCGGTTCGCTCGCCGATATCTTTTGACAAGTCGAACAACAGATCGCGGTTGTCTTCGTAGAAGTGCAAAAGTTTCAGGTCGCCCAGCAGAATCGCAGAGTGGGGAGCGTCGCCTTGATAGTGCGGGAAATGAAACACGAGTTCCTCGCGCGGGCGTTTTACTTCGCGGCGCCCCTCGTTCGTTAGCAGACTGGCGATGCTCCCTCCTTCAATGTCCTTTGGCAGATCACGAGGAGCGATGCCCGCCCATCCGCAAAACGTCGGAAACAAGTCGTAGCCGACGACGCGCGTGTGGCTCCAAGAGTTCGGTTTGACACCGGGCCCACGCACGATGAACGGCACGCGGATCCCGCCTTCCCAAACTCCACCTTTGCCGCCGCTCAAAGCTCGCTTGCCGCCACCCGAACCATTGTCCGACATGTAGATCACGAAGGTATTGTCAGCAAGGCCGAGGCGGTCGATGGCCTGCAGCACTTTGCCCACGCCAGTATCCAAGTCCTCTGTGATCGCCGCCGTGGTGATGCGTTTGGCGTTTTCGCCCTTCAGCTTCGCTTCATATTTGGCGAGGGTTGCCTTGTTGGCATTCTCCGAAGCGTGCAGGGCATTCCAAGAGAGTTGAATGAAAAACGGCTTCTTCGCTTTCGAGTTCTTTTCCATGAACGCTGCAGCGCGGTTGGCCATGCCGAAGATGTCCACGGGGTTGGGGTCCTGAAACTTGAAGGCATTCTCGTTGCCGGTGTCACCATCGGATTCGTCGTAGCCATGTTTCACTGGCCCGCCGCCACTGATGTGCCACTTGCCGTAATGCGCGGTGGCATAGCCGGACTGCTGCAGTATTTCGCCAATCGTCGTTTCGCTCTCGGAGATGCTTTTAATCAACCGCGGTTCCAGCAGTTGCTGCCCTTCTTCGGGCGGCGCAGCTTTGGTCCAGTGCAATGCGGCCGGGCTTTTCCCGGTTTGCAGGCTAATCCTTGTTGGCGAGCAAACCGAGGCCGGAGCATACCCTGCCGAGAATCGCATTCCCTGGGCCGCGAGTCGTTCTAAATTCGGAGTATGAAAGACGTCCCCTTTGGATCCGGGAATCTCTGGGTGCATCGAAACCGACAAACCATTCCAGCCTTGATCGTCGGACAGCATTAAAACAATGTTGGGACGCTCAGCTGCCCAGCTCTGAAAAGGAAGCCAACAGAGTAACCCCAAGAAACCTAAAAAGACTTTCATGCCACGTTCCGAAGAGTTCGTTTGAGTTCGCGCTTCTCAGATTACTTATCCGCGACATCCCAATCGTGACACACATTTGCGATAAATTCGCGTCATTCCCATGCCAACCGCACGAATGTGGGTGAATCGCCGACCCAGGATCGCTTGCGACTCGCAACCGTTCCGCGCTCGGCAAAGTGACGACAGATTGCGAATTGATCCACCCCGTCCCACGACTTCAAGGCACCGCTGTCGGAAACAAAGTCCTTTGCTTCGAGAATGATTGTCTGTGCCGTCTCAGAGCCGGTGATTTCGCGTTCGCAGACGTAAGTTTTCTTTGCGCCGCGATATTGCCGCCATTCATTTTCGACGATGACGAAACTAAGGGTATTCGTCTTGGGCATTTGCAGAGTGAGCTTCAGCTTTGCTCCTTCCGTCCCGCGCCACAGGGGATCGGTGAGCTTGCGCGTCCAATGTTGCACGAGCGGCGGATGGTCGGCGTTGATCGCGTACCAATCGCGCATTCCGCGCGAAAAATTGTCAACAAGGGAGTTGGCTCTCAGCGAGGGAACAACACCTGCCGCCTGCAACGCGGCCGAATCTACCGAGTGAAACTCACTGCTGAGACAGACCTCGGTCACCGGCCTTGCATTGCCCGGAATGGCCGCAAGCGATTCCGGTTTCGGCAACGTGTGATAGGCGTTAGCGAAGGCAAAGAGCGGCAGATTGAGGGAATGCAGCGGCAACTTGGCGACGAATGCTTCACCCTCCGAGGCAACTTCGGCGCTACGCCAAAAACGAGCTCGCGGATCCGGGTCGACGCTGTAGAAGATTTCCACGCGCGACACGGGCAGCGACTTCGCATCGGGAACAATTCTCAGCATCGGTATGTGATCTGCCGACTGCAGCATCAGTTCGCTGCGCGGCGTGGTGGGCAGGGCGGGGCCGCCTTTGAGATGCTGATCAAACCAGAGCGGCATCGTGACCGCGACCTCCGGACCGAGCCGATGGTTGACGTGTGGCGTCCATGAGTAACGCAGCGGCTGATTCGGAATCAACGAATTCGTCCGATAGACGTCGTCCATCCAACCGTGAAAGTCATTCGTCGCACTCCGATGCAGCACCGGACAATGAATCAGCGGAGCGTAACTTTCGAAGCTTAGCGTGCGACGAAACAAGTCGACGTCACCGTCGACGCGCGATTGCGTGACCTTGCCTCCCAGGAATTCATGGCCCTCCCAGCGCCAGCCTTGCCCGCCGACGGCAGGTACGGCGGCCTTGACGCGGCGATCGGTTCCCGCGACATACATCGTGAGATTCCCGCCCATCGAATAACCATGCACCCCCAGGCGCTGCGGATCGACTTCCGGCTGTTGCTCCAAAAAGGTCAGTCCCCGGCGGCAGCCAACAGTGAGCAGATACCAGTTGTTGTTCTGCGGATGCTCGCGGTCTTCAAAGAGTTGTTTCGGGCCTGGCTTCAGCGAGTTGTATCCCGGCACGTTGAGCTGACTCGGATCAGCGGCTCCCCAATCAGTATTCGGATCTCCCGGTTCTGCTCCTTCCACCGAGTTGAACGGCAGCTGGCCGCTCGATCCACCCCAATTGACCGAAAGTGCCGCATAGCCACGAGCGACCAGCAGCTTCACTTCGCTCAGTGACGCTCGCTGCCCACCGCCATGAATATGCATAACTGCTGGAAGCGGCTCATTTTTCTCCTGGCCTCCGGTTGCAAACCCATAGATGGCGGTCATCCGGGCTGTTTTGCCCTTAAACGTCCCGACGACAAACTGAACGTGGCGATAGACCCCGCCGTTCTCTTTCCACTCGCGAATGACCTCGGTCTCCAGCGCGTCCTTGCGGGGGTCAAAGTCCGCCCACAATTGCTCAACTGATTGGGGAACCTCAGCGGCGGGGATCGTCGGAAACGGCGCGAGCAACAACGCCAACAGCAAAAGGGCCGACGTACGAGCTCGCAGCATTGAGATTCTCCACCGAATAAAAAATCGCCCGTGGGCGCCACGAACCAATGTTAACGCTTTGACTTCTTCGGTGGACTGTCGGGGACAACGTTATTGAGGTTGGAGTAATCAATGCGCTGCTTCCCATCCGGCGGCGACTTTACATGCCGAAAGATCACCGTGTTATCGAGTGCGATATCGTCAGACCAGATAAACTTTGCACCCTGAAAGTCGCTTTCGAAGAACGGCTGTTTGGGGCCGACTTGCTGTTCCGTGAATTCTTTGGCCTTTCCCCACGCTCTATCGTCAAAATCGACGGCGAACCAGTTTTCGGGAATCGGCAGATTCTCGACGCGTGGATTCTTCGTGTCGCCATTGATGGGGCCCCAGGAAAACTTCTTCGTCTTCCAATTGGCGTTTGTAACCGTGCCGTCGCCGAACTTCAGGATGAATCCGCCGTCACCGATGTTGGTGTTGGCGTACTCCATACCCGATTTCGGATCTGCATTGTCTTTGGCCATGACCGCGATCGTCATCGGATAGCTCGGCAGAATATCGACCGAGATCACGTTGTGCGGAATGAACTTGATCGAATCGACGCCCACGAGTTCGCCGTTGATGTAGAGCACGAACCAATTGTCAGCGTAGACGTTCGCTCGCACCGTGTCGGCAATCTGCGGCTTGCGTACTTTGGGCATTTGTGCCCATACAATCAGGCTGCCCGTTGCTATCAGGGCAATGGCGTACAGAGCGATGGTTCGTCGATTCATAGTTACTTCTCAAATTCCACATCTCGAGTTTGGTCGTGATGGCTTTCATGATCAAAAAAGGTCGCTACAAGCGGTCCAACATCAAGCAGAGTCATGCGCAGCGTGAGGCGATCTGGACCGTACGGCATGTCGACAAACCGCATCTGACGAATCTCTCCACTCGTGGCGGCATAGGTAATTTCCACTCGCTTCGGTCCGCGAAATCCTCGCTTCTTGACCGCCACAAGCAAGCGACTCGGCTCCGAGACTTGCTCACCGCTCGCCTCTGCATCCTCAATCGGCATCACCTGAATGTCATACGCCGATTGCAATTGCTCCAACCCTTCGTGCAGATTACTGAGCGGCATGGCATGCTCGTGGCCGGGCACATCCCGATTGAACTCTGTGAGATCCGTGCTGACACGAACCGGCCCCTCCGGCCGCACTGCCCAACTGACCTTGCCATTGCTGCCGGTGACGAACAGTTGGTTGTTGTCCAGCTTCCGCTGCAGCACAAATTTATTTGCACCTCGAACGTACAGGCGGGCGCCCTCGATCGACGGCTTCGGAGGCCTGCCGAAATCGGCCCGCTGATCCGGGCGATCGGGAGCGACAGCCTCTTCTACCGAAATCAAGTACGTCCGATCCACGCTGCGTGAGCTGGCAGCAATGACTCGCTGCAGTTCCGTAGCTGCCGCCACCGGGTGCACGGTGAATGCCTGCCAAAGGACGAACCCGATCACCAGTACTGCGCAAGTAGTTGCCAGCGTGAGGAAAGTGCGCGACCAGTTGGAACGCGACTTGGGCGAGGCCATCACGACATCGATTTTTTCGGCTCGTGCCAAGGTGTTGTGCAACTGATCATGGATGAATGCCAACCGGGCGAATTCGCTCACCTCGCCGGGTTCTGCGCGTAGCGCAGCGACAAGCGAGGCAAACTCTTCTGCAGTCAGCGAGTCGTCGAAGTATCCGTTTGCCAGACGGCGCAAATCGCTGTTCATACTGTTCCAGCCTCCGCCGTTTTTCGGTCGACGCAGCTCCTCAGTTGATCGCGGATGCGTTGCAGAGCCTTAGCAACCGCATTGGCCGACATGTCCACCAACTCGGCGATCGCGGCCGGCTTTAGACCCTGGCCATACCTGAGATCCAATAGCCGCTTGGAGCGCTGCTCCAGCGAACGCAAACAATCTTGCAGAAAGCCCAAGCGGTGATGCTGTTCTTCGCCAAGCTCGGCGAAAGCGGTTGCGAGGGCTTCGACAGTTTCGCTATCGAACACTAAGCGATCCCGACCCCGCCGGCGCAGGTAAAGACCGATCTGATTTCGGGCAACCCCCATCGCCCAGGCAACGAACGGCCGACTTGCGTCGTAACTGCCAAATGACTCGATGATCGCGACAGCAATGTCTTGCAGCACATCATCGCGGTCACGGAAGTCGCGGACCACCGACGACACAAACGCCGATACCGCCGGCATCGCCGTCGTCCAAAGTCGTGTTGCCTGTCGCGTTGATTCGTCCACAGCACTTCATCCTATTACCGTTCCCTTTCTTATCCGGACCCGCGTGATTATGACAGGTTTGTCGATCTAACTGGTACAACTCAACACCGAGCTGGGTTGTAACCCATGAAACGGTAAGGCCTTAGAAGGCGGCGTGCGAACTATTAGTTTCTCGACTACGGCAAGTCTGAGTGAGAACCGGTCGATTTTCGCCCTGCTTCGGACCGACACGCCGAAGTACCTAATCAGCATCCGGCATCAGGTCAGCCATTCGGCACTTGAGTGCCCTAGCCAACTTCTCGACTGTGGCGATCGTCACGTTCCGCTCACCGCGTTCGACCATGCTCACGAATGTGCGGTGCAGATCGGCGTCCATGCCGAGGGCTTCTTGAGATAGCCCAGCCTTCGTTCGGACGGCGCGCAAGCGGGCTCCGAATCTTGCTTTGATGTCGCTCGTGCCCTTGGCTTTGCCCACTCGTCTGCCTGCAATAAGTGTTTGCAAGCAGTCTGCTAGGGCTGCATACTACTGGTCTACAGACTACAAGTTACCGTAGCGCATGGTATGCGTTGATTCTGCTTCGAGGAGTTGGAGGATGCCTGGCCTTACCGAGTTGTTGGTCATCGTAGTGGTCGTCTCGTTTCTTGGTTCAATGCTCGTGGGTACTGCGTACCTTGTTCGGGTCCGTGGCAAGTCGCCGACAGCCCCAGCGAGCGACGGGGAATCGTTATCGAAGTTTCGCATTCCCGATTGGCAATACGCTGTGGTTTGCGGTGCGGGCATCTTCTTCGCAATTGGCATGAGCATGCCGATCGAGACATTTCTTGGAAAGGAAGAAGCGCTGCTATGGACAACGTTGCTTACGACCGGCCTGGTCATTGCTGCCGTCGCATTTCTCGGATCGTGGATTTTCCGTCGGTCAAGCACCCCGGTTGCTTACTCGAAGTGGGCAGGCCCCGTGGCTGCGGCCTTGATGTTGGGAGCCATCTGCTCGCCATGTCTGGTGTTCCCCGCCGCTATGCGCGGGAATAAGGAGCGTGTTCGGCGTATGCACGCGGAGCAATTCGCAGCGACGCATCCAATCGCCAAGTTACTTATCGCCGGAACTCGCGAGTCCGAGTTTAAGGAACAAGTGCCGTCGGCGACGTTTCAAGAGGCCGAAAGCAATGCCACGTTGGGGCTTCGACGATACCACAATCAGAATTATGGCTTTGACTTTCTTGATGAACGCCTGATGTCGGTTGGTTGGCGCGACGTGAAGGAGGATTCGGCCTATCAGGAATTTCTTTCGGAGATCACTGCGGCATTCGGATCTCCGGAGAGAGTCCCAGTCCCCAATCAACGTCGTGACGAAGGGGTGAAACAGATTTCTCGTTGGAAGTCAGCAGATGCTGACTTGGAAATCGAAATTGCACTGTTTGACTCCCTAGAAGGAAAAACCGACTTTGGCGCTGCATTTACGCGACGGTCCGAGGAAAAGACGCTGAATGCGAGAATAGCGCAGGCCACCAATAGATAAAAAGAAAGAGCACGAGGCGGATGGCAAGCCATCCGCCTCGTGCCCATCGAGTTAAGTTTGTTGCGTTCCAGCGCCGGCGGCGCGAATCGCAAGGTGCAATTCATTCAGCAACCGTGGTAGCGCCCGCAGCAAGATAGCTTTCTGACCGCTAGCCAGTTCGCTGAATGACATGAACTGAGTTTCGACAATATGTGGATCGGCAGTTCTCCTACGAAGGTGAGCCAGATATTCCTCACGATCCCACGCGATCGCGCCGATTCCTCCTGGCACCAACAGCGCGGCCTGTAGCACGAGACCATCGCCGCTCAGTTCTTCATCAAGGTAGCAGCGGTCGAACAAGATTTCGCCGAGGATGGCAATGCGATTGAGTAAGCGAATCGCGCCGAGCTGAGCGATTTGCTGGTTGAACTGCGGTACCAGGAGCTCGGCGAACTCCAGCTGACTGCGAAGCTGCAGATTCAAAGTTTGGAGTTGCGATAGAAAAGCAGTTAGCTCGGCCCTGTTCAATTCGCCCTCGTTGCAAGTCGCAAAGATAGGTTGCGGGTCATCGTAATCATCAGTTCCAACGATTCAAGGTCGATGATGGCCTGAGTGGAAAGATCGCAATCCTTCGCGGGATAGAATTTCGCGCGCGGGACGGACCCAACTGTCACACCACGGGCTGCGACCGCATCCTCGAAGGTGTCCCAGCGCAACACGCCTAAGCCGCGCCTCGAGTGCATCGCAACCTGGAACGGCAGCGGGATATCGTCTGCAGCGCTGATTTCATCAAAACTCACATGAACCATATCGCTGCACACGAAGCAGTCCGGATTGTCAACGGCCTCTCTTACGGCAGTTAGGAACTTCTCATTTTTGCCGGCCAGACGTTGAGAAAGAGCCGTCCTGGATTTTTGGAAAAGCCGATTGAGTAATGTAATCTCATCAATCATTGAATCTCCCGAAACGAAAACGCCGGCGCACTATTACGCCGGCTGGTAATGGACGAACTAATAAAAACGCTACCCTACAAGCGCCATTTCCGGTGCCGCTCTGGGCTTGCGAGGTTGGTTCTGGAATGCCGGTTCGTGCCAGAAGGTCGCTTCGACGCGATCGCGCCCAAGCGAAGACGCCGAGAAGAATAAGGCTTCTCTTAACGGGACGCGAACGCTCCGGTGAAGAACTTGAATTCGGCACAGGCCCGCGACAAATAGTGGAGCGTGCGGACTGCGAATCGCCGCCAGAATGTCGCTATCCAGAGTTGCATCGCTGATATGCGCCGCCAATGTTCCACGGAGCAACTCGATCTGCTGCTGTTCGGTTAATCCGTCTAACAGCGGTTCGATGGCGAGGGGTTGATCCGGTTGGCAAATCGCATTGAGTACATCCTGGTCACTGATTAAATGCGATACACCGGCAGCCTTGCGGACCGCCGGCACCAATTCAAACAGCCGCTGCTCAACGGACTGGAACTCCGGCGTGCCCTCGGCAACATTGGCAATTGTTTCCAAGTCAGCGATTAGATCGAATCCTCTCGCAGTTGCGAGATCTGCGGCCGGGTTGGCAACCGACTTTCCTGTGAAACGTCGAATTGGGTTGTACACTTCTGCGCCGACGAGGTCGCCGAAGAACTCGAAGACCCGCACGGCGCCGTACACGTCCGTCGCCAATTCCTGGGGCAGTAGCCATAAACCCGTGTTGTTCTCTGGGGCCGTCGGCGAAATCAGTGACGCTTCCCAGGCCCTTTGCAGCAAATCCTTCTGAGCGTCAACCGAAAGGCCGACGAAGGCTTGCATTTGAGCTTCGGCAATTTCAGCTTTCCGGCAGGCAAGATCGTGGAGTGCGCTGCCGGACCATGATACGTCCAGCAGCTTCACCGCTCGCTTTCGCAACTCAGTCGTGTTTCTGAACTTGATGGTTTCCCTGCAGCTGTACCCCAGAAAGATCTGCGGCAAGCACGGAGTTGCTGGCAACCGATAGTGGCTATCCAGTGCCCGACTTCGGAGCCGATCGACATCAAGTGCGAGTCTAACCCAAGAAGCATTGCCACGCCGATCACCATCCTCTCCGGGATCCAGGATTTTGCCGCGCGCACCCTGGAAAGGAACACGGTGAAAATCGTGACACAGGCGGACCTGGTCGTAAGCGACCGCCGCGGCGGCCGGCTCAACACGTGCGGCTATCCCGAACAAACCGATTGCCTCCCGGCCATCAGTCCGCGGGTAGCTCAACTGGCACATTGCAGTTGCGGTGCCCAGAGCACGGTACATCCGGCCCAGGAAATTCTCGTTTCGATCACCGGGCCTCCAAGTGATTGCCCAGATCGGAAACATCTGCTGACTGACGGACGGCGAACGACGCACAATCTGCAAGAAGTGTCGCTTCGATAGTGGGTGCAAATTGTTAAAACGTTTCATTGTTTCACACTCCTAAAAGAGAGCTAATTTGGATTGATCATTCAGCTTGGCGCCGCCGGAGTTCGTCCAGTGACACCCGTCTTTCATGGGTTTCGGAACCGTACGTCTCCCAATCTTCCTGAGAGACGAGTATTTGCTTTCCGCGTTCGCCTGACTGTTTCGATAGGAACGTCAGGAGAATCCCGCCGGGTGCGCGGCGCATGCGTTTGACAACCTGACCTTTGAACCGCTTGACTAACATGGCGCTGCTTCTAACGAGGTTTTTCTGTGCAGATGTAGAGAGCGCGGGGCGCGCATCCCCGACCGGACCTTCGCAATGCACAATCGAGCTGCTTCGATTTCAGCGACGAAGATCAGCCGAGCGGGAGAATGACGATCGCAACTTGTCGCGGCGGAATCGCCAATGCCGCAACTTCAGACGCTGTGAGAAGGCCCGTGGAAGATAGGTTGCCGTTTTCTGGATCGACTCGAACGTACTTAACGAAACGAAGATGCCGCCGTAGCTCGTCAACCTCGTCCGGCGAAAGCGGGTCATACGGCTGGTCTTGCCAGTAGCAAAAGCCAACCCCAGGCTCATGGATTGCAATTTCTTCTTGCCAGAACAGCAATGCCGCTCTGACGACGCCAATTACTTGATGTGGTGTGAGCATTTGCCCTATCTTTGTTCTCCTGCACTAGGGCCGTTATCTTGACCGCTTGATTCCGAATTCTGTGAAATAGCGAGGAGGCGGTCTGCGACTGCTTTCGCTAAGTACACGAGCAATCGATGGATCGGAGTGCCTTTGGGAATCGGATATTTCCCGTTTGGCTTTGGATCGGATGTTGGAGCCATTCATTTACCCTCAGATCAAGAAATGAAAAGACCCCGGCGCTAACCAGGGTCAAACTAGTTTTATGTTTGAAGGCCAAGGTGATTAGAGTTCAGGTCGTTGATACCCAGCTAGTGGAGTAAACTTGTACTGAGGATGTTTGTGTCTCCGCAGCTTGGAGTAATCCTTGGGTGGTTCGGTTACCAGAATATAAGGATCCGAGAGAGTCAATTCGTCCATTCGCCGTTGCAATTGGAGTGCTTTCCACACTGCGGTTTGGGTAGGGCGCTCGGACAACTGTGCCGCAATCGCACGCTGCTCAAGTCCTTGAGCAGCCAAAGCAACGCACTCCTTTCGAATTCGTTCACGTTGCGGCGGATCGAAGAGATCCAAGGTGATTTCACGTGTAGCCAGAGATAACAGTTCAGGCACAAGTATGTGGTCGGGAAAGATCCCGAGCAAATTGAGCCGGATTTTGGCACGTGATTCTAGTTGTCCACCGTCACACAATCGAACCAGATATACGTGCATCTCAGCAACGATTAGTCGTATCAAGTCGCCGAACTCAAGTGAATCGATCGCTGAGCGTTCAAATTCTTGAAGCAACAGAAGACGCAGTTCATCCGTCGAGTTTGGCACATTAAGCGTTCGCCCCTGGGCCGTTTCTAAGTGACGTCGCTCTCCCGCCAATAGTCTTTCACGATGTTCAATGTCCTTGAGCATTTCAGCGAGCACCGAGGAAGACTCGACGGACCGAATCAGCTGCATCACGTTGTTGCGTTCGCGGCGCAACTCGCTCTCGTCACTTTCGAGTTTTCTCCGGCGCGCAGCGAAGCCGTTGGCACCTCCAGTTTTGGCCTGGTCCACCATCGCCCGAAACTGGTCGTCAAACCCATCGAGTTCGAAGAGGATCTCAGTAACAGCCTGAACGAGCTTTTTCGCCGCAAGTGGCCCCGGAAAGCCAACGGAGTTCCAACAGCCCCGCTCACGTGCTGCAGAGCACATTAAGCCGTCTTTTATCCCGTTCGCACCCCACACGTAATGGTGGCCGCAGTACCAGCACCGAGCGTGTTGGCCAAAAGAACGTGTTCGTTTACGTGGGACGCCGGCACGTGGATCGACGCCATTGACGACTTTGCGACCAGTGTTCTTGTTGCGCTGTGCGAGGAGCGCGACCAGTTCATCGAACTCAGCCTCACTAAAGAAGGCCAAGTTGGGTGCATGATAGTAAGTGGGACCTTTCGGGTTTTTCTTAGACCGCCGCTTGCCAGTGGCGTGCTGCTTTACCGTGGCCATCACGCCACGACGAGGCCTGCCTTTCAGCAGTGTGTTTCGATAGAAAGCCAACACCAGAGTGCCATCCCATTGTTTTCTGCGGCAAAGTGGTCCAACTGGAACGTTGTTGGCGTTGAAATACGCAGCGACTGCTTCGCCGTTTAGAGTCGAGCGGAGAATTCTCGCGCCCTCATGGATGTAGGGTTCCAAATTGGCATCCCTTCGCCAATGATCGTATGACGTCGCTCCCTCCGGAACGATGTATCCCATGATTGGACGCCGCGCCGTAGATCCATCTTTCTTGAAACGGTTCATGCACTTCTGCTTGACCCGACGCGATGTCGCTTCGTTGTGGCGAACGTTTTCGCCACATGCTGCCAATGCGTCCGTTTCCCAGGTATCCTCGGCAGTGTCGATGCCGTCATTCACGCAGATGGTGCGAGTTCTGTTATCTACGCCGATTCCGAGCAATCGGACTGCGTCGTAACCACGAACAAGGCGACTCAAATCGTCAAACACTACGATGTCGTAGAGGCCCGATCGATAGGCCGCCTCAATCTCCTCCAATTCTGGCCGATCTAGGGACTCGCCCTTGCCCTTCGTGGCAATTACTCGATATTTGACTTCGCCGGTGAAAAGATCACCCACGGCTTGTTTGCCGTTGTCGAGTTGATCATCCAAGCTAACTTCTTTCTGCCGCTGGCAACCTGAAATTCGAGCCACAAGCAGGCCCTCTAAACAACTTCCATTTCGGGGTTTGAGCTCCGAATCACTTTTCCGCGTCATGGGCGCGTCCTCCGACCGGATGGAGTAGATCCGATCGAGAAGATTTGGCCCGGAGCATGCTAGCGAGCGTTAGGCCAATCGGCCGGCTGCAAGCATATCTCCTGTGAACTCAATGCTTTGCGCGATTGCACGAAGAAAGAGCCCTTTGCCAAGGGGCTCGTTAGGAAATGTTAATCGCCGGTCACCCCGACTTGATTGGACAAGAAGCCCTTCGGCGAGTACGTCGAGGGGCTTTCTTATTGTGGGGACTAGAGTTACGCCATCGAGCCGGCAGTTCAAAAAGACGATTTCCAAGATTCGACGCTTAGTGGCGTAATCGGCAGTAAGCCATTTCTCTTCAAGGCTTTGCGAAAGTTCAAAAACTTTCGAGGCCAAGTCCGCAGTTTCATCGTGTGAGCGGTCCAGCGCGTCGAGCTGCAGCTTCAGGTCCGCGATACGATCGCGAAGTTCGGTTTGCTTACGACCATAGACCTCCGCATCGATCTCGTCGGCCATTCGCATGTTCACAAGGCGGTCTTGCTGGGCGACAAGCAAGGAAGTTTGCCGCTGCAGCTCGGCCCGCTTGGCCAGTGAATCCTGCTGCGAGTCCTTCATCTGCGACTTGAGCACGGCCTGGAACCATTCGCGCACCGATTCGTCCTTGATCCGGACGCGACGGAATAACTCCAGGACTTGTTGGTCTAGGTCGGCTTCCGTAACTCGGACGCGTGGGTGGTCCGGCACGTTGTAATAAGTGCAACGGTAGTACACGTATTCGCGGACACCCGCCTTCGTCTGCTTGGTCTTTCGTTCGCCTGTGATTGGATGCCCGCAGTGGCCGCAAACGATGCGTTCACCGGCGTAGGTCATCTCGTGCGAATGATAGACGTGCTCACCCAGCAGAACTTGCACGCGATTCCAAGTCTCTCGGTCGACGAGCGGTTCGTGCTTGCCCTGAAACCACTGCCCTCGAAATTCCATTTCACCGATGTAAGCACGATCACGGAGAATCGCGTGAAGGCTACTACGCGGAAAAAGGGGTGACGACGCCCGGAAGATTAGCCCTTCGGCCGCTAGTCGCTGTGACAGGCTGTCCAGCGTCAGGCTGTTGTATGCAAAGAGGTGATAGATGCGAGTCACGTTGGGCCCCGCCGCGGGATCGGTTTCAATCACGCCGCGCCCGTTCCTGCGTACGTTGCGGTAGCCATAGGGTGCCTTGCCGATAAACCAGCCCTCTTGCTTGCGACGTTCGAGGCCTTCCCGCACGTCAACCGATTGCTGTTCGGTGTAGAAGCTGGCCATGTTCGCCAGGGTGCGGCGCATCATCCGTCCGGCGGGTGTCGATTCGGTGGGCTGCGAAACTGAAATGAACGGGACCTGGTACTCGGATTCGAGCCGTTCGAGTTCGACGTAATCGAAGAGATTACGGGCCGTACGATCGACCTTGTAGAAGAGGATGCCGTCGAGCTCGGCCGCGTTCCGCTTGGCATAAGCGATCAGTTCACGAAATGTCTTTCGCTCGTCAGACTTGGTTGCCGTCTCTGCGATCCGAAAGAGGCGGATGATTTTCCCCCCTGCATTTGTCGCGAAGCGCTGCAGACCGTCTTCTTGAACTGCCAGTGAGAAGCCTTCACGTTCTTGCTCGCGACTGCTGACTCGGGCAAGGGCCGCGTACTGTTTCATGACTTGTCTCCGTGGATAGAACCTCAATCAGGCCGCTGGCCGCCTGAATCATTGCGAGGGCATCCTCGGGAGTCAACGGGCTCGCGTAGTGCGGCTGCCAGACACGAAGCGTGTGGGCGATCAACTCCGGCGTGACCCAGCTAGGCGCACCGCTCGGGACGCGGAGGTCCTCCGCGGCAGGCTTTGCTTTCGGTGGCTGGGTTGGACGACGCGGCATTGCGGGAAGGGTGAAAGGCGCGGAACGATTGACGCCTCACGATTCTTCCAGGGCGGTGTCGCAAACCATGTCGCAGACTGCGACATCCAAGAATTTTCAAAAAAGTCGAATGTTCGGCGAAAAATGTATCAAGTCGCCGGTCCAGGGCTTACGAATCAGCAACTCAAACGGAGTCTGTGTTTTGCTAGCGGAGATGAATCGATGAAGTACGCCCTGGGAATACCGCCGAATGCTGCGGAGCGTCAGTTCGAAGAACTGGTTCGGAAAGTCTTCCGGCCTTACGTCGCGTTCGAAGTCTGGGAACAGCTCTTCGACGCAGAGCAGCGTCGCCAGCTTGGTGATGATTTCGAATCTGCCTATCGAAATCCGGATAGAACCGCAGGAATGTGGGCCAAGGTGCATGGCGTCTCGGCAAAGCGCGCTGTGATTGAACTGGCGCTGGAGCTGCAGATGATTCATACATACGAGTCGCAGTGGCTGATTCGCGAGCTAGGCATTGATGTCGATGGTTGTTCCGCAGAAATGGAGGCCGCGATCGCTGCGGGCCACTTAGTGTTATGTACAAATCCAAAGCGGCTGTTCTGGGACGGTAGCCCGGTGGAACTGCTTGGAGGAAACCGTCCCTGGGAGTACTTCTGGCAACTGGCCCTCCATCGCAAGCGCGGCGCGATCCTAGACCGAGCGGTGCTCGGTGACGATCTCGGCGTGCGCTATTTGGATCACATGAAGTGCCGCCTGATCAATGATTGCGGCCTGCCGCTCGAACTTGGCGAGCGGATCATAAATTTTGAATCGCATTGCCAACGACTGGATCTGGATCGTAATCGAATCCGGATATTCGAGCTCGAAAACCGAAATGCCTGGCGCGAACTGCGATGCACATCCCGGCAATCTTAATTCCCGTGAAAAACGTGGCATATCAACCTGGGGCTGCCTAACACTCGCAGTTCGTTCACGGTGAATGCTGGTTAGTCTCAGAGCGACGACGCGGTCGGGCTTTCTCCTTTGGGATAATCAAAGGAACCATTTGACTCTATGCCGTTGTACAACCTCCGGACCCCGGCGAACCATTTAGGATACGCCCCCGACGCTGAAGTCATCGGGGCAGCTCTCTTTTTCATCACCGGCAACTTAGCCGTGTAACCTTCTGCGTTCAATTTGTCGCACGCTGCGACATGTGCCGCAACAACGGCACTCTAAGGTTGACTCCACAGCCGAATGGGCAATGCGGGTCAACTCCAAAGCATGGTTGCTGAGGGCGCAGTACTCAATCGGTTGATACGGAGAAACTGTATGGCCAAGTCCATACCGTCGGAAGGCGCGGCGAGCGCCGGAGTACAGAAGCTGGTGGCCGAGGAGTGGTTGAAGCGGGCCAAGGAAGCGAACATCGATCTGACGGGGTTCGATCCGAAGGCCGCGCTCGGCGTGCGAATCGCCTGGGCCATCGCTCATGGATTGATCATCGGCTGCATCCTGTCTCGCTTCTCCAGCAAACTACAGCACTCCACGACCGAGCAGGCCATGGAATGCACGCAGTTTGCGGCGAAGCACGGGATCTACATTCCTCCCGAATTAGTCTGCGTTGACGAGGCCAAATCGGGCCGCAAGGTCCGCCGCGACGGACTGAATCGGGTCAAAGAGGTTCTGGAACACACAGCGGCCAAGGTTCTGCTCGTATACAAAGTCTCGCGGATCTTTCGGAAGGCTTACAAGGGACTCCAGTTCTTCACGGAGGAGGTGTTGGAACGAGGGAAGCGTGCGATTTCGATCTCGCAAGGGATCGATACCGACGATGCGACCACTTGGAAGCCACTGGCCTACATGCATGGCATGTGCGACGAGTTGCTGCTGGATTCCATCGCCGATCATGTCCGTTCCGGACTCAAAAGCCTCTTTTCCCAGGGGTATTCGACCGGGCCGCTGACGGTCGGTTATGAGCCGGCGGTGGTTCCTGGTCCAACGACCAAGAACGGCAAGCCGCGCACGATGCCGAAGGTCACCGAATGGGTTCAGCGCTTGATCGTGCAGCACTTCGAGTGGATCTCGCAAGGAATGTCGATTCGCCAAGGCTGGCGCCGGTGGGTTAGCGCTGGCGGTCCCAAAGACCCCCGCTCGACCTCCCCGCACATGACCTATTCCGCGTATCGCCGGATGCTCAGCAACCCGCGTTATCTCGGCATCTGGGCGTTCGGTCGCAAGCGGAGTCGGTGGAGCAATAGCAAGGACTACAACATGCAAGTCCTGATGCCGGACACGGAAGTGACGATCGTCCGGTCCGAAGAATTGCGGATTGTGTCTGACGAGTTGTTCAACCAGGTTCAAGCGATCCTCGCCAAGAAACGGGGTCGTGAACCGGGTCCCCGGCGCCATGACAAGGTTCCGGAACTGTGGGATCTCGTCACCGACTGCTTTCTGTGCAGCGCCTGCACGGAAGCGGAAGGCGAGGACGTCCGCATGTATCAGTGCGGTGCCAAGGGCAACGGCATGCGTTGCAAGCGGGATGTCTTGTGTAAGTGCCAGGCAATGATCCGCCGGCAGCCTGCGGTCCTGGCGGTATGCCAGGAACTTGCGGCAAAGATCGGGGATGACAAGCGCTTGCTCTTGGAAGTGTTTTCCAGCGCCGGAGAGTTGGAAACTGCCGACAACCCCCAGTTGCAGAACCAGCTTGATCAGGCGACGCGGCGGCTGACCGTCTTGCAGCGGAAGGTCAGCGACCTCCGAGAACTGGCGGGTGTCGGGACCGACGAGGACCGCGCCGAGACAATGAAGGCTATCAAAGCAACTCAGGCCGAGCGCGCTCAGGCCCAGGTTGACCGGGATCGCCTCCAAGTGTTGATCGATGCCCAGCACTTTACCGTCACGATCGAGCAGGTGGAGGAACAACTGAACGATATTCAGAAGTTGCTCACGGATGGCGCTGCCGGGCGGCTGGGCGAGGATCTGGTGCACCGCGCGGTGTCGGTTTTTCGCATGCTCACCGGTGGCCGCATCCTAGTGCAGGTCGAACAACGCTCCGGCCGCAAGACAGCCAATGTGCGCGGCAGCTTTACGCCGCGCTTACTGGAGGCGGTGAAAACAGCCCTTGGTGATCCCCGCGAGCACTCACCAGTGCCTACCGATGAGGTGACGGTCTGGCTGCGGCAACCGCCCCAAGTGGATCGCCTGGCCCCGATCGTCCATGATCTGGTCGACGTCCAGAAGTTGAGTTTTCGTGACGCAGAACCGATTCTTCGCAGCCAAGGCTACAAGCTGAACCGCGGAACGGTTACGACGGCTTATCGCCGCTACTACCAGATGCTCGGTCAGTCCGTGCCACGTTTGCCGTACAACAACGGGCATACGCGGAAATCGCGCTAAGCGATTTGCCTACATCTTTTGACAATCGGGAAGCCCTGGTGAACTCACCAGGGCTTTTTTCGTAAACGGAGTAACTATGGACCATGAGCGCAACCCCGAAGTCCAACCAACCCGCAAGCAGCTCGTAGAAGCGCTGGCGGCGCTTGTCGTGGAAGCCCTGCGGCGGGCCAGGGCCAATGAGCCACGCATAAACTCTAATGCGAAGATGGAGCGACATCAGCGCAAGGAGCGGAGGTCCGCTCCCAAGCCTGAGATGTGACCTCACCCGGTGGCACCAGGTCCGCCGGTCCTTTGCCTCGTTTGTAGAAGATCGTCAGCCCATCTACAATTGAAGCGTTCACCACCTTAAGCAGGAGTACCAATCTGAACTCACCTTCGGCCGCTTGCTCGGCCTGACATTTTGAAGTGACGCGCGAGCGTCAAGATTCTGCCTTCTCAGAAACGACCAACCTGGGCCTTCGGGTCCTTGTATGTACGAAAGCAGACACTTGAGCCGCGCCCCTGGAAAGGGGCGCCGGCCATGTGTCGTTTCGTACGCCCCTTGGTCGGGGTCTGAGGAGCGGCCGTGGTTTGGCGCTCCGTTTTTGCGCGCAGTCAATCACGGCCACTACGTTTCCCCTTCCTCGGAGACGCCTCGAATGGCCTTGGTTTCTTGTGTCCACTGTGGAAATCAAATCAGCGATCGCGCAGCCGCCTGCCCTCGTTGCGGCGCACCTGCTGACATTGTTCTTGCTCAGCTCTCGAAGCCGCCGGGAGCCGCGATGCTCGGCGGCCTTGTCGCCAAACTCGTGCGCTGGTGTCGTCGGAATCCAATTGCCATCGGCCTAGCGTTCTACGCAGTGATCGCAGCGCTGACTTTGCGTTACGCGTTATTCGAACCTGATGACGAGAGTGCCTACTTATTGACAAGTTTGGCCGTTCTTCCCGGGGCCGTTTGGGCACTTGGGTTTGGCATTTGGCGCACACTGCCTGATGCCAGCCTTTCCGGCAAGCTGAAGCGACTTGGATGGAGTTGCTTCTTCCTATTCCTTGTTGGGATCGGGATCTGGCTGCTCGCGAACTATCGCTTTGCCTGGTATCTGCTCGGCATCGCGGCGATCTGCTTCGCCTGCTACGTCGCCTATCTGGCTTGGAGAGTTCCCCAGAAACGCCCCGCGAAGATAGGCAGCTGGTATTGGTGCGGCGTCTATGTGGGAGCAATTTTGATCGGAATCGTAGCCATGGATGCCGGCAGCCAGGCCCAGCGAAGAGCCCAACAAGCCGGTCCGCCAAGGGAAAACGCTTCCAACTCTTCAAGCAGCGAAGCGCTCGTGTGGAGGAAAGTTATCGAGGGTGCACTGCTTCTATTAGGCATGTCCATCATCAAGAAGTCATCGCGGGCGGCTGTCCTCGATGAGCTTCGCGCTGAAGGCCGGTTGCCAGCGGAACCTTCCGAACCAACTGCTCCCTCGGCTGTCACCACTCTGAACCACACATCTTCAACCTCATCTCAACGCTTCAACCCATGAACCAAAACCAGTGCCCCGAATGCGGAAATATCGTCCATCAGAAGATGACTGCCTGCCCAGTTTGCGGCCATCCACTTGTGCCGTCACCACTACGTGGAGAGCGGTGGCCGCTATTCCAGTACGGCCTAGTTGCCTTTGCTGTGCCGTTCTCGTTGTCGGGCGTCTCCATGGCGTTCCGGATGCAGGGGATCGGAGTTTCCTACGACATCATGGGCCTGGGCATTGTCTTCGGCGCCCTGATCGCGGTTTGCTTGTTCGCCGCGGCATTCGTGGACCGCACTTACTTGAACCGCGGCAAACCAGCAGGAGCTATCCGGGTCGTTAGCTGGTTTACTGTCATCGTCTTCCTGTTGGCGATCATCTGGCTGCTGCTCGCGATTGTCGCCGAGCAGGCCGGTTTCAAACTGGAATGAACGACCTCATTCCGAACGAAAGGAGCCCTGAACTGAAATCACCTGATACCCCTCGAGAGCAATTGAACAAACTGCAGGAGTTCGACCTGCAGCTGCGCCTGAACCTGGATCAAGCGCAAGCTACTGTGAGCGACCTAAACCGCCAGATCCATGAGATGGCCGCTACAGGCTTAGTACGCCGCTTGTTTCTCCTCGGCGAAGTCTTCTATCAGGAAGGCTACGAGGATAACAACGACGCCGATACCGGGCGAGCATTTCAGGCGACGCTTTCCGTGCCAGACGGCTTTGGGGCGGCGGCCTGGGATACGGAGGCCTACTACCTCACCTGGAAACGCGGCGATTCGCAAGAATCCGAAGCACGGCTGAACAATATTCT
Source organism: uncultured Pirellulaceae bacterium (assembly GCA_964394305.1). Lineage (GTDB taxonomy): Bacteria > Planctomycetota > Planctomycetia > Pirellulales > Pirellulaceae > Anatilimnocola. Next base: position 26,628 of record CAYMWL010000050.1, on the reverse strand, counting down.
CTTCGCCGATTTGCCCCCACGCGTCCAAGCGCGCATCCTGCCAGAGGTGCGCTTACTCATGGACCGCTTCCTCATTTCCATCGGCGCCCAGCCCTGGCGCGGTGCCCAAGGCAACCTCCCGTCGCATGAGTAATTACTTGCGTCAGTGGGCGCTTCACGTCGCGGCGAGGTCGACAGATAAGGTCATTGAATTCGGGTCGACCGAGCAATGCCACTGTTGATCACTTACCGAGACCAGCTCGTCAAACGCCGATCACGTGTCGGCAGTCGCTTGAAACTCATCTTCTTCGCCCCAATCCCGGGGCAGCCTGGCGAACGCCTGCTCGTCACTCAGCAGGAGTGGCAGCAGCACGGTCGCGTTCAGTTCGTTACGTCACCTGGGAGCCGCGATGTTCCCAAATCGCCGCCGGCCTAGATCCTTTTACGTTTTGTCCATTCATCAATGAGAGAGGAATGCGCGCATGTCAAACTCAAAGTCCGGTCATCAGTCGTCCAACCGCAGTAGCCGCAAAATGATCTCGCAATACTACGCTCAGCGGATTCCCGCGGATCGCTGGGAGTCTATGGAGAATTGCGTGGGTATTACGTTCCGCCCCGGCGGCTTCAAAGATAACTTTGCCGCCAAGAGCATTTTGCCGGCAGGAACCGCGACGATGTTCCGTCTCAACTACGAGGTTCAGCCTGGTCGCAAGGGTGAGCCGCGGCTGCACATTCCTGTGCTCGGAATCAAAGGCCGCGACCTGCCCACCGGTGGTGTCGCCTACGACGAGCAAGCTCATTGCCTGCGAGTCGACTTGTCGTGCAGGCCGCGCGAGGGAGGCCGGGGGAGCGTCATCGATCCGGGGCGCAATCCCAGCTTGCTCGAGACTGCGCTGCGAATCGACAAGGCTTGCCAGCGCACAATCGAGCTGGGCCGCCGTCTTCAAGGACATCCTGTGTACCCTCGGGTACTACTTGGGTTCACTGAAAGCCGGCTGCCAGCCTATCGGGACTCGGTTGAGTTGCGATCCCGGGCAGCCAGGCAGCTGGGTATTTCCATCCATCGCTTGGGGCAGAACGGCGACTTGCTTTTGGACAAGCTCCTGCGGGATACGTGGGAGCAGGCCATTATCACACCGACAGATCCGCGGAACTGGACCGAAACCTTCCTTGTCGACGCCGCGCTTTGTCCGTTTGCGCAGGGATTCCTGCGCATCTACGAAGATTTCAGCGAACTCCTTGGGGAAGCGGTGTTGAATCCAGCTCGGACGCTGGAATACGAGCAGTTCGCCAATCCAGCGATCGCCGTGTTTCGCGAACTCGGCCTGGGGGATTCACCAGATTTTAACCAGCCATTCCCCGATGAACTCATCGGCCGAATGCTGGATTCGATCAGGTGTCATCTCGGTGAGAGTGCACTGTTATTCACGGAGACCGACTTGCTCGACGGACTGACAGAGCCGGATCTTCCGCTCATCCCGTGGGATTCATTGATTCCCAAGCTGAGAGCTCAACTCTCGGTTCACGCGAACGAATGCTGTACGACCGCCGACCTCAAGTCGGCGGCACGCGTGCCGTGTCCAGGTTTGCCGATCAAGTCGCCAAGTCGAAGGCAGCCCGCGAGAGGACAACAAGACATTGCGTCTGATGTCGCCGCCGCCGCAGCAGCAGTTGGAGCGAGCAATAGCTTGCTAGCGCCTGGGGGTTTCGTGCCCAACAGAGGCTGTGCCGCCCTCATCGGCGGCGCAGCCTCGCGTTTTTTTTAGCTATGCGAATCTTTACGCTGCTCCCGCTACGACCTGCAGATTGCGTCTTCGTGTCGGTCGAAGCTTGCCCAGTCTAAGGATTAACTGCTCGATGGACTACTCGGCCGGTAACTTCATTCTGAACTGAGTAAGAATGCGATTTGGAACTGATTGTGACATTTCTTGTCACAAGGTTGACAACGTCCCCATCCCCGTTAGAACTACGCGGCACTCTGTCAAGAATCTTCAATTCGACGGATCAAGGCCGCCCTGGATAAGCGGCAAACGGGAGTGAGCCCATGTTTGGATTGGCATCGGCCGGCATCTCTAAGTGCACCTTCTCTTTAATGCACGCTTCTCCGGAAGCTAAATCCGCCAAAACTCTTGGATTCTCGAGATCGTTTGTCCAAAGTTGTCAAACGTCCACTATCTAATCTCTCGAAATCCACATCCGAATTGAAAGAGCCTAGTCGCTGTTCGATCCGGCCACTGCGCACAAATTCAGGGAATCATAAACATGAATCAGGCTGCCAAAACCCGAGTCGCAAAATCCGAACGTGCCAAGCAGATCCGACAAGCCAACGAGCAGGCACAGCAACGAAGCCGCCGGAAGCTACTGCTCGAGCCTCTCGAAGATCGAGCCTTGATGGCGACGTTCAACGTGACGGCGAGCGTAGCTGACGGCGCGGCGGGAAGCCTGCGAGCAGCCATCACCGCAGCTAACTCCAATAACGAAAACGATACGATCAACCTGGCAGCGGGAACCTATGTCCTCACCCAATCTCTGGCCCTGACTGAAACAGGCAAAAGCGTTTCTTTGGTCGGGGAGGGATCCGGAAGCACCGTCGTGGACGCGAACCACACGGGCCGCGTTTTCAGCGTGAGCAGCGGCGTGACCGCAAGTTTTGATGGTTTGAAAATCACCAATGGTGGTCCGACGAGTGGCGGCACTTCATTGACCGGCGCTGGAATTAGTGGTTCTAGTGCCACAATATCCGTTACCAACTCGATTGTGAGTGGCAACCGCGCCAGCAGCGGCGGCGGCATCTATGTCAGTGGAGGGACTCTGACTCTCTCGGGTGCGACGATCAAGGACAACACCAGCACCAGTCGCGGCGCGGGCATTTATGCGCAAAACGCGACGATCAGCATTTCTGGCTCCACGATCGAGAACAATGCCAATAGTGGATCGGAAGGTGGCGGCCTGTATGCGTTGAATTCAACCGCCACTCTCGCAAGCAGCACTTCCATTGTCACCAACTCCGCGCTGTCCAGCGGCGGCGGCATCTTTTCATCTGGCGGCAGTCTATCGATTTCCGGTGTTACGCTGAATGCCAACGCCAGCCGAACCGGCGCGGGACTTTATCTGGCGTCACCGACGAGTGGCGTCGCCATTTCCAGTACGTCAATCACGAATAACGTCGGAGGCCAATTCGGATATGGAGGGGGCATCTACGCGACCGGCGGGACGCAATCTCTGTCGATCACCGAATCGACCATTGCCGGTAATTCGGCGGCGGGAAATGTGGGGGGCGTCTACTCTGGACTCAACCTCACCATCAATCGCTCCACGATTTCCGGAAACTCCACCGCCGGAGAAGCGGGCGGCATTTACGCGCTAGGGAATCTCACTGTCACGAACTCAACCGTTTCTGGAAACTCTGCGACCGGTTACGGCGGCGGGCTCATGTTCATGGGCAATTCCGCGTCCTTTACGAACGTGACTCTCGTCAACAACACTTCGTCATCCAATGGCGGCGGGATTTATTTGGGAGGTGGAAAAACCATCTCGCTGGTGAACACCATCCTGGCTAACAACACCGGCTCCGGAACCTATCCAGACGTGTACGGCTCCGCGGGGTCTCTCGTCAGCCAGGGATATAATCTTTTCAGTTCCTCCACGATCAGTGCGCTGATCACGGGAACAACAACGGGCAATCAACTTGGTGCGAATCCGCAGCTTGGATCGCTGGCCAACAACGGCGGTCCGACCTATACCCATGCGCTGGCGAGCAACAGTCCGGCGATTGATGCTGGCACATCGTCCGGCGCTCCTTTGATTGATCAGCGCAATCAAGGTCGGCCATCTGACGGCAACTCCAACGGTACCGCGGAATACGACATTGGCGCTTACGAGTACATCGTTGTGCCTCCCGCGCCAGTGGCCGTGGCAGACTCTTACACAAATGCCGTCGAGGATACGAACCTGGAGATTGCCGCCAACGGAGTGTTGGCGAACGACACGCCGAATCCGGCCACGCTGACTGCAATTCTCGTTACATCCCCAGCCCATGGCAAAGTGACGCTCAACTCGAACGGTTCTTTCCTCTACACGCCGGATGGCGACTATCACGGCAGCGATTCATTTACTTACAAGGTAAACGACGGCAGTGTGAACTCAGATCCTGGTACCGTGAGCATCACCGTGGCCTCGGTCAACGATTTGCCGGTAGGCAAAAGCGATACGTACGAATTGAATGAGGACACCTGCCTCAATTTGTTCAGCGGTGGTGTTCTGGAGAACGACACCGACGCGGACAAAGACTCGTTATCGGCGGTGCTGGTATCCGCGGCGAAGCACGGCGAGCTTAAGCTGAACTCCAACGGCACCTTCAGCTACGTGCCAGACGATAACTGGTTTGGCGCAGACACCTTCACCTATCAGGCCTCTGACGGCAATGGCGGGTCGGAAACCACGACCGTAACGCTCCAAGTGTTGCCCGTGGAAGACGATCCTTTCGCAACGGCCGACAAGTATTCGCTGAATGAAGATGGCAACCTGGAGGTCACGATTGAGGACGGAGTTCTGAAGAACGACTTCGATCCTGATCCTAACACAACGCTCACGGCATCGGTCGTGAGCGACGTACAGCATGGCACTTTGGCGCTCAATTCCAACGGGTCATTTGTCTACACGCCCAACGCGGACTTCGCTGGCGATGACACGTTTACGTACCAAGTGAGCGATGGAAGCAATACTTCGAATACTGTTTCGGTCACCATCACCGTTTCGCCAGTCAACGATGCGCCAGTCGCCGCAGCGGACAGCGGCACCACCAGCGACGATACTCCGCTAACCGGCGAAGTCCCTGGACTGCTGGCCAATGACACCGACGTCGACGAAAACAGTCTCTCGGTTATTGATTTCGATGCCGTCAGCCAATACGGCGCAGCAGTCACGGTGAATAGTGAAGGCGGCTTTAGCTATGATCCCTCCGTCTCGTCGGTGCTGCTTGCCCTCGACGCAGGCGACAGCCTGGAAGATACGTTTTACTACACGATCAGCGATGGCGAAGGGAAAACGTCGGAAGGAAAGGTGACCATTACGGTCACCGGAAAGAATCAAGCCCCGGTTGCGGCAAGCGATGTTCGCTGGCTGCAAGAGGACGAAAACTACTCGGTTACGACCACCTCGGGAGTGCTCATCAACGATACTGATGCCGAAGGTTCGATACTGACGGCGAAGTTGGTAGGTGAACCGGCACACGGCAAATTGACGTTCCATGAGGACGGCACCTTTTCGTACACGCCGGACAAGCATTACTACGGCAAAGACTCCTTTACCTACAAGGCGAGCGACGGCGAACTGTTTTCGAATACGGCGACAGTGTCGTTGACGATTACGAGCGTTAATTTCAATCCTGACCTGACAGGCGACAGTTACACCACGGCTGAAGACAATTCTCTCACGGTCGCCGCCAAGACTGGAGTGCTGAGCAACGATACGGACAAGGATGGCGACACACTGACGGCGAAAGTCCTCGCGCAGCCAGGTCATGGCCAAATCACCCTTGCCGCGGATGGCTCGTTCAAGTACACGCCTGCCCAAAACTACAACGGCCCGGATTCGTTTACCTATGAAGTCGCGGATGGTGAAGGTGGATACAGCAGCGCAACAGTTTCATTGACGGTCACTGCGGTGAACGATGCTCCCACGGTGGCGTCGCAGTCGAAAACCGTCATTCGCAATCAGGGTCAATCGATTACGGTCAGCGCCAGCGACGTGGAAGGCTCCGCGCTGACATACCAGTTAATGACTTCCCCCGCACACGGGACACTCACTGGTTCGCTGCCTGACTTGACTTACACGTCGGGAGGCAGCTACCTCGGTGCGGATAGTTTTGAATTTCAGGTAACGGATGGAGCGCTCTATTCCAATACAGCGAAAGTCACGATCAATATTGTGCCCGCACCACCGCCGGTCGCAAATGCACAGTCGCTGTCGACGCTAGATGATACGAATCTATCGATCACTTTGACTGGTTCGTCACCCAGCGGCGGCACCTTAGCGTATTTCGTCTCCGGCCAACCCGCACACGGCGGCCTCACCGGTACCGCTCCCAATCTGACGTACCGCGCCGATATTGGATTTGAGGGGACAGACACCTTCACGTTCTACACGCATGATGGATCGGCGGCTTCTTCACTGGCGACGATCAGCATTGCGGTGACGGCGCAGAATCAGGCCCCGATTGCTCAATCACTGGAATTTGTAGTTCCCGGCGGCATTGAGTCTGAGTTGACCTTGGAGGCCAGCGATTTTGAAAACGATGAATTGACCTTTGAAATCCTGACCCAACCCAGCCACGGCACACTCAGTGGCACGGCGCCCGATCTCGTGTTCACGCCGGCAACCGGTTATGCCGGCAGCGACTCGTTCACGTATCGCGTTTCGGATGGCGAGGATGATTCGAACATTGCCACGGTCTCTATCGAGGTCGAGCCGGTGGAGGAAATCGAGGTAGGTGTTTCCGAAGCCATTGTTAATCTACGGCTACTGAACGACGACGGTGTATCGCCGAGTGACCGAATCACGAGCGATCTGCGTCTGGTCGGTTCCGTCAGCAATCTGTTGCCTGGTGCGCGGAGTCGAGTCGAGTTTGATCATCGTGGTGATGGTACCGCCGACGGACAAACGACGAACGCACTGGCTGGCAGGCAGTTCGTGTACGACCCCGTGACGTTTGAATCGGCGTTGGCCACATACAACGGTCAACTTGATTTGCACTACCGTGTGATTGAAGTCAACGATGCCGGTCAAACCATCGCGATCGGCGAGTGGCAAGTGCTATTGATCACCGCCCGACACAACGACATTGATCCAGAAATTGCCGTCCTCACGCCAGAAGGAGGAATGTTGTCCGACGGTGTGGGCGAGGTTGATTTCGGTGTGGCGATGGAGACGCTGCCGCTGCAACGCTCGATTATCTTGCGTAACGACGGCGGGGGAACGCTGAATATCAGCAGCATTACTTTGCCCACCGGCTTTAGCCTGGTAACGACGCCAGGGGCGACTCTCGCTGGCGATGGAACTTCGTTCGAGCTCGTCATTCAACTCGATGCCACGACTGCGGGCAGCTATTCGGGTTCTCTAACCATCAATTCCGACGATGCGGATGAAGACACCTACCAAATTCAATTGGAAGGCGTTGTGGTCGAGCCAGCGCCGGAGATCGAAGTGCGATTTGCCGGTGCGCCACTCGCGTCTGGACAAGGCAAGATGGAGTTCGGTCTGGTCGAGTCGGGAGTTGCGACTCAAAAGACTCTGGTGATTACAAACATCGGATTGTTGCCGCTGACGCTCGATACTGCGGCGACCACGCTACCGGCAGGCTTTTCGCTCGTTTCGCTTGCGGACGATGAGCTCGCGGCTGGTGAGTCGGCGGAACTGATCGTGGAATTGAATTCCACCGCGCCCGGTACGCACGACGGTACTTTCCAATTCACAACCAATGATGCAGATGAGGGGACGTTTGTCGTACGCGTACGCGGATTTATCGGGGACGAGTCCGACTGGGAATCGCCAGAAGTCGACGACTTGCACCTGGTCAATGACACGGACACAACCGACGACCTGATCACCAGCGATCCGCGCATTGCCGGCGTGATCATTTCCGCTTCTGGAATGACGGACTTCAGCGGCGTGGAAGTGCGTTACGATTTGAATGGCGACAACAAGGCCGATGGCCTGGCGATGGTCAACGCGGAAGGCGAATTTGTTGTCGATCTGCGGCAGACGGGTTTGGAAGTGGGAATCGTTCCACTGCGCTTCAAGGTGGGTCGTTTCGTCGAGTATCTAGGAACGTCAGTTAACTCGGAATGGACGCCGTTCACGTTTGAGTATCAGCAGCCCGTAGAGCCAGAGCTGACCATCACCGATTTGGCATTGGTTCAGGACACCGGCACTCCTGCTGACGGCACTTCATCGGACGTCCGGATTGTGGGTACGGTACGGCGTGGCAGCGAGATTCTGCCATTCGGGCAAGTCGAAGTCGATCTCAACAACGATGATGTGGCCGATCTGACCATTAACTCGTCGCTGCTCGGACGATTCAAATTCAATCCTGCCGAGTTCAGTGAGCTGACTTCCGGCCCGCTGGTGGCGCGATTGCGCGGTAAGTCAATTGGACTTCATGAGTCGACGATTGTCAGCAGTGACTGGCAAACATTGCCGTTTGCTTACGAACCGTATTTGCGCCCAGTGCCCGTTGTTACCAATTTGATCGTCGCCCAGTTGCCAGGATTGGGCGCTGATTTCCAGGACGAAGTACGGCTGACTGGGACCGTCACCAGCACAGCAGACCCCAATGCGTACTTGCAAGTCGAATTCGACTTGAATGGGGATGGAGTGCCGGATGGCAGCGTGGGTGCAGCCGATGAGGAAGGGAACTTTCAGATTTCCATTCTCTCGGGCGAGTTCGCCACCGGCCCCAATTCCGTTCGCGTTCGCGGCGTTGAGCGACTCGTCAGTTCCAGCAGCGGCGATGTGGCAGGTGGCTGGGAAACAGTCTCATTCACGTTAGCGGAAGCTGACGTGGGCGAACTGAGCCTTGAAGATCTCTATCTCGTACGCGACACCGGCACTACCGACGACCTGGTCACTGCCGATTTGCGCATCGGCGGTGTTGTCGAATGGACCAACGGGCCGATTACAACTGCGATCATCGAATACGACGTCAACGGCGATCAAGTTGCGGAAGGAAACGTCGGAATATTGCCTGGCACGAACGGCGAATTCCGGTTCAATTTGGACAGCTTGCATTTGCCGGCCGGGCAAATCACGGTTTCGGCCCGCGCACTTTTCCTGGGTACCGGTGAAGTTGCACCGCCGTCGGAATGGGTAACTTTAAGCTTCGAATATGATCCGGAAGCTTGGACGATGCCCGCCATCGCCAGCCTGAGCGTGGCTGGTGCGATTGTGACCAGCAATGGATTAGTGACTTCCGATCCCACGGTGAACGGCACGCTTACCGGTGAGCTACTGCCGCATCAAACAGCTTTCATCGAGTTTGATCGCACGGGTGACTCAGTCAGCGACGGGAGCGTTCCGCTCGATGGCACAACGGGGACCGAATTCGCGATTGCCCTCGCGCGAGTCGGCCAGTCTCTGGGACCGGTGCTGTTGCGCGCTCGTGTCGTCATGTGGGACGCGGAATCGGGCGTGCGTCGCAATTCCGATTGGTCGTCAGTTTCTTTTGAATACGTGGCCGCAACCGTCGCCATTCCGAGCATCGACAACGATGTGCATCTGATTAACGATACTGGTGCGGCGGACAACTCCACTTCTGATCCGCGCATCGAAGGGACGGTGCTGGTGAGTTCAGGCTCTGCCAATAACCTGGCGGTGCAGTATGACCTGAACAACGACGACAACCCCGAAGGTTTTGTGAATTCCGCTGGGACCGGCGATGCAATCTTCTCGATCGATCTTGCGCCTCATCTCAGCGCAAGTGGCCAGGTGACCGCGCGCATTCGAGCCCTCACCAAAGACTCTGCTGGAGTGGTGGTCTACGGCGCCTGGAAAACTTTTGAGTTCAGCTATGAAAAGCCGGAGGGATTGGTTGCGCCGACCGTGCGCGATTTGCATCTGACGCGCGACACGGGCGCATTAGGCGATGGAAAGACAAGCGAACCGATTGTGCGTGGTTTCGTTTCGACTCCCGTCGGCGATTTGAATGCGGTGCCGGTGCAATATGACCTGAATGGGGACGGTAATCCCGAAGGCGTCATCCTGGCGGATGTGAACGGCAATGGAGAGTTTGAACTCGACTTGCGTAACGCCGGCATCGCTCTGGGTGAAGGCGAAGTCGGCTTCCGGGCAGTGATGATCTCACCGACGGATGGTTCACAGCACCCTGGCGAATGGACCACGCTGGGATTTGACTACGAGATGGATGCAATTGGTGAAGGGCCGCAGCAGCTCGCAACACCCACTCCTTATTATTTTCCAACTGGTGCGCAAGGAGTGAATGGCAACATCGGCTTCGTCACCAACGCGGCCCTCATTCGCACGACATCATCCAGCATCCTCACCCGCTGGGATCTTGTCGACATGATCGCCGGCGGCCGATTTTCAGGATTTAACAACCGTTTTGGCAACCGCGGCACAATCAGCACCGAAACCATAACGACGGATGACACGCCCGAAACCCGATATGACGGCGCATTGATCGAAAAGTCGATCACCTCCACACTGACAATTGATGCCGAACTATTAGAGGACGGCAGCTGGACGGTGTCCGAAACGCTTGTCTCTTCATACCTCATCACGACAACGTACAGCGGCAGCGACCGCGAATTCGTGCTCACGCAATGGGGTTCTCATAACTACGAGTTTTTCGCCAGCGGCAGCACGGCCACAATGACCTCCAGCTACGAACTGGATGAGTCCTGGACGGACAACTTCACCTATGTCGGTACGGAAACTCAGACCTCAACCGACACCTATTACCATCTCGACTACGTCACGACTGATGAAGACGAATATGAAGGGAGCCAATCATTCACGTTTGTGGCCAATGGCTCCAGCTACTACGACAGCAACAACGTGTTTCTGACTGACGAGGAACAAGCGTACCACGACGAATCAGAGCAGAGCTTTTCCCGGCACTCGGTCAATACGATTACTCCTCTGGTGGGGTACCCGTTCAGCATGACGACCGACATCAACAACGAGCGACTTTCCAGCACGACGATTGGCGTTACCGTCGACTCGAGCGCTAGCACGCCACTCACGCGTTACGAATTCGATCACGACAATGAGTACAACAACAAGACGAAGGTTCAATACAGCACTAAATCTCTGTCGGTGACTGACTCGGCGTCGACCGCGATCGACGAGTCGCGGTTCGACGTCTATACCGATTCCGCAAAACACTCGCTTGTGGAAACGCTCGATACGCTACTTAATACGGTGAGCACTCAATGGGAGGACGGCGATCGCGAGTCAAAATATGACTGGAACGACGAGAAATCGCATCACGCTAACTACCAGGTGAACAACGATCACACCTCTTGGGGTACGGTCAATAACACTGCAACCCAAACACGCAGCTTGCAGGTGGAAGACACCGATTGGACGAAGCTCGGCCGCACGCAGGTCAGCGGCGAGGTGGTCGCGCCGGCCAGCGGATTTGGCGGCAGCAACGTCTTTTCGACGCAAACCTTGAGCACCGATATCGGCACTAGCAATCAAGAGTTTCGCAACGAAACGACGGAGGTTTCCAATTACAGCGGCGGCGGTTTCAAGCGAGTCAATTCGCTGGATTCCGATATCTACGATCGGTCCTGGAATATTTCCGAATCGAGGAATGAGCCGGACATGCAAAATCCGGTGATAACCAGGATCGAGATCCGCAGTGAGAAGCTTGACGAACATGACGAAGAAAAAAATGTCGTTGGCGGACCGAATTACAATGCGACGCGCACGGAGGTCAGTGACGAATCGACCCTCACGAACACTCGCCGCGAAAGTGTCGACGGCACGAACCATGACAGCAATGGGCAGGTTGTCGCTCAGTGGGGAAGCGATTCGCTGGTCGAATCCCAGGACTTAACCTGGCAGCATAAGCAAGACTACTCCGGTTCGGGTTCGCAGCGTTCCAACAACGGGACCACGCAAAGTTCGACTTCGTACAACTTCAGCGAGAGTTCCGGCGCCCAGGGGTACGGCAGTCAAAAGTCGGAAGTCAACAAACTCTGGTCGAACAACGTGTCCTATGGTTATGGCGGCGTGGAGTCGAACGGCGAAGGGGGAACTGTCGTCGTCGTTAACGGAACGAAGATTGCCACGAACACCGATACCCGCAGCGCGTCATTCAATCAAACCAATAATTGGAATAGCAAGTTTGAGTCGAGCGGCGACTCCACAAGCCGTTCTCTCAACGGCGTCGTGACGAAGTTCGAAGGAAATGAAAAGTCGAGCGACAGCGGCGTGGGAAGTTCGGCGGGTCAGATGTTTGTGACCGTCGCCAACAACGACGAATCGACCACGATGGGCATGTTCAGCTCGAACAGCCAGTACGCTGGCAATTTCTCCTGGAACTTTGACCGTGAAACCTCAACCAAGGGAGCTTACGACGCCGAACCGCGCGTGCGCCACATCATCGATGCCGAATCGAGCTATTCGGAAAATGGTTCCGGAACCTATTCCGGTACCTCCATCGGCATGGGGACGATGATCGGGCTAACGGAGTTGGCCGACGTTACCGTCGATCAGAAAACGGATTCCTCCTCGACCTATCAAAGCGACAGTTCCTCTTCATTTGCCACCATTGATGAAAAAACGCCTGGCACGCGTTCTACGTCGAAGACCCAGGCTTCGTCGTCGGACGATGGCAGCACGACGTTCAAGAACACGTTTAACAGCAAGGAAAAGTGGGTCAATGGCTTGGATTCCATTGATTCTACGGACACGACGACTTCGAAGACTTCGGGCACCATCAGCGAAAAATCTTCAGACCAGTCGACGTCCAAGGGAGTATCCAAATCAAGCGACATCGTCACCGAGTTCGACAATGGCGCCTCCAGCGCGGCGACCAAGGATGGAACGTACTCTTCGGAATCGAAGACGACCGTGGAAATCGCGACCGTCAACGGCAATGGGCTGAAGGTAACCAGTGTCGAATCCGATGAATCGGCGCAAGGAGATACCACCTCCAAGGCGGACTCGCACAGTTCGTCGAAGACGACCGACAAATCGGGCATCGGCACTACTCGTGTCGAATCGCTCAGTTCCAAAGCATCGGCCGAGAGCACGGGCGATTACGAGGAAACCGGGAAGCTGAACACAGTCACTGAAAACCTGACCGAGATTTCGCACTACGAAAAATCGACCTATTCCACGAACGACGAAGGAACACGTTCGGCGGAGACCAGCACGTCGTCGAAGCTCGACAAGGTCACGAGCGATCAAAACAGCTATTCCACGCTGCACGTAATGCTGACACGCAAGTCCACCGACAGCGCTGAGTTCAAGGCGAGCGAAAATGGCTTCAGCGAACTCGCGAACGGCAGCGCAACGAAGCTGGACCAGACGCATGAGGAAGAAACTGGAGAGTTCACTGCCGTCACTGCGGAGAAAACGAAGTCGACGTCGGCCAGCTACTATCTGTTCGGAGAGAATTCGAGCAGTACCACTACCGAAAACACGACGTACTCGAACCGCGATAGCAAAGGGGACTACTCATCATCCGCCGACACGCTCAAGCAGAGCGGCGCGGTGTCGATCGATGAAGCCAAGAGCGAATCGGCTCGAAACGAGCACGGGGATATTTCGTACGGCGATACCCACTGGAGCGAAGACTACAGCTTCCGCGAAGACACCGACTACCTGGGCAACGTTGTCTCGAACACGACGACAACCGGTGAAAACAAGGCCAAAAACGACAAGCAGGGTCAGTTCACCGCAGCGGAGAGCAGCAAGAACTACAGACTAGGCGGATACTATTCCAACGATTCAGCGGAGTCGTACGAAGAAACCGGTGAGGCCTCGTTCAGCACCGAGTCGTGGAGTGAATCGCGCACGAATCCGCCGGAGATTGCCGAAGAGTCCCCGGGGCTGTTCCTGGATCCGCCGGAGTTGGAGGGTGCCGAGGGGGATGTGAGTTTTTCGTTTTCGAACGAATTCAAAACGGTCTACTCACGCACGACGTCAGACGGCTCGGGCCCGTACGAACAGAAGGTGTCCGACAAACTGCACAACGAGAGCAACCTGCCGCTCGACGAGTGGCACGACGAGGAGAGCAAGGAAAGCACGACGGGTACGACTTCCGCCGAAAGCCGGCAGACGGGATCGCTGCTCAGCGTCACGTATGCCACTTCGCTGGGCAGCGATGATCTTACAGTCATTTCACGGCTCGACACTTCGACCCAGCGGCGGAACGGCGATTTCAAGTCGTCTGCGGAATGGAGCGAACATCGCCACAATCTGGAACGCGTCTCGTCCGATTTCAACGAGTACGAGGAGGACGGCACGACGTCCACTCATTCCTACTCCAAGTACAAGAACTTGCGCAGCACGCAGGAATATGCCACAGAGGATTACTCTCCCAACGGATTCGGCTCGCTGGCAGCAACTGTTTGGTCGAAGGGAGACAAGCTTGTCGACAAGTACTCGCGCGACGAAGGAAAAACAGAGCGCAGCTCGTCGGGCACTTACCATAGTGAATCGAGCGAACTGAAAACGTATTCGAATATCGAGGGAATCGATGAAAAGTACCTGACCGCCTCCAAGGAGACTTCGACCGACAACGGAACTACCTCGGAATCCACGGATACCGAAGCCACGATCAGCGGCAAGCGCGCGCTCAACAATCCGTTCTACGCGACATTCGACAGCAAGACTTCCTCCGGCTCGTCGCGCCGGGGAACTTTCACGGGCTCGTCGGAAGAAATCAACACCGTTTCGAACATCACCGAAGACTCCGTGCTGACGAAGGACGTCCATTCGTACTCGGAGGAAAACTACTCAGAAAACGGAATCGCTGGCTATCGCGAGCAGACCAAAAGCCACGACAAGCAAACCTTCCGCAACGTCCGCGCCTACGACCGGATCAACGATTCAAACACTTATCGGAACGGCAGCGGCCCCTACTCGGAGAAGTTCAATTCCTGGTCGAGCCAAGATAATGACAAGGTTGCGTCCTACCGCTTCGAGGAATCGAAAGCCAAGGGAACGGCGACTTGGGGAGACATCAACAGCTCGGAAATCGCGCTCACCGGCTATTCTGGAAGCAATGAGACGCCACAGTACAAGCAGCCTGGCGATGGAGCGACCTCCACGGAGATCACCAAGAACAACGTAACCGGCGTCGATACCTACGACTCGAGCGAAACTTCCACGCAGGTCGACAGCGACACCACGAATCGCGAGGAATCGAATTTCAAGACACGCGCCAATGTCAGCAAGTATGCGAAGAAAACGACCAGCAACTTTAAGGCGATGGGACCTTTGTCGGGTTCGCCTGGTATCCAGCAGGGTTTCACGGTGACCGGTTCCGAGATCTCAACGCTCAGCGGCACGTACACCGAGACCACGAAGTCGATCAAGGAGGACAAGACCAACGGCTTTAAGTACACGCTAAATAGCCGGACGTTTGACGAAAAAGGGACGACGACCTGGAACGACGTCAAAGATAAAACGGAAACCCGGATCGACAAGTCGAATCCCGCCGAAACCGTCACGCTCAAAGGGACCGAACTGGAAACGGACAAGGGCAGCGGTACTTACGACAAGCATGAGTTCACGCAGAACGAATTCTCTAAAGAGGGTTCCGAAAACGGCAAGTGGAAGCAGGCCGGCGATTCGTACGACAAGCTGACCAGCAACGGCAACACGCGCAACAGCCGCATCAAGTCCGAAACCAGCTCCCACTCCGAAGTCGTTCCCACCTACGACGGGACCGAAACCCGCACGGCCAGCCAGACGCGCGCCATCGATGACTACACCAGCACCGAGTACGAAGGGAAGAAAAACAAGTACACCGAAACCGCTGAAGACGGCACTGTGACCGATTGGGGTGATTCGTACGGCCGCAAGGAGGCTGCGACGGGCCGGGTCAGCAAGCGGAACAGCGAGCAAGAAACGAAAACCGTCTATTCCAATGCCAATTGGAATGGAAATTACACCGATCGCCATAACAAGGAGAACTCGCGCGACGCCGGCACTAGCACCGAAACGACGTACGAGCGGACGAAAGACAAACAGGGCGCCGTCGACGAAAAGAAGACCTCGCTGCGCTGGGAGTTCGATGTGCGGACGCAGGTGATCCAGCAGACGTACGTAGGGGAGGAACACTACCACCCGGTGGATGATGACTACACTTCGAACAACAAGTACAACCACACGACGCGCACGACCGAGCGTTCGGAAAAGCGCCGGGCCGACTCGCTCGTGGAACTCGCCATGCCCGTCGTCCAGCTCCTCACCCCCATCGACCTGCAGGAGCTGGGCGCGCCCCCGTCAACCGAGCCGAAGTACATTGTCGAAGCCCGCAAGAGCTCGCTGCTCGTGGAAAATCTGGACCATACGGAACACGATACCGCCGACGAGTGGGGAACGGGCGAGGAGACCGATCACGTCGTCACGCGGACTTTCCACGAGGCCGCGCAGCAGAGCAAGTCGACCGTTCCGCCGTCCAGCAAGGACATGTTTCCCTTGCAGGAATTCTTGGGGACGACGAAGGAGCGAAAGTACAAGGTCACCGATGGCTATGCGGAGACGCGCGTCCACGACAGCGAGTGGGATGCGTTTGGCATCAGCGATACGCGGCATTATGAAAATGAAGATAAGTGGCTGACGGTCAAGGAAATCACCTGGGATCAGAACCGCCAGGCGAGCGGGAAGCAGACCGACATTCATATTGAGCAAGGGAAGTCGAACTACGAGACGACCGGCGATGGTTGGTCCGATAGCGGCGATCGGAACTGGTCGACGAATTTCCAGCAGGTGTTCAAGCCGACCAGCAGCGGCGGGTTTCAGCTGCTGTCGTTTCTGGAGGTGAGCAACGATACGAGCAACAGCCAAGGGTCGGAGCCGGGCAAAAGCTCGGTGTGGCACAGCACGTTTGACAGCCGGCTGGAGCTCAGCGGCGGTGCGCTGGTGCAGACGCTGGACGAGCACGGCTGGGGGAGCGTGACGACCGGCAGCGGCACGGATCATTACGACAGCACGTACCACATGTCGTATAGCTACGCCGCCGAGCCGCGGACGAGCCGGTTCGAGATGATCAACTCAAGCGCGTATGATGTGGCACTCGACACCAGTTCGCCGTTCAGCATGATCACGGATCGGCTGGAATCGTTCGTGGTCTCGATCGGCTGGAGCTTCACGACGGATGGACTCGATTGGGTCGACCCGTATCAACCGCCGCCGACCACGACCTACACCGGGTTTTATGATTGGTTTGGGCAGAACGTAATTTTGCCGTGGGTCGGCGCGGACCGCTTGGTGAACGGCGGACGCTTCGGCACGGGCCTGCTCGATGACCTGATGGTGGCGGGGCTGCTGGCAACGGAGATCGTGGGTTATCTCGATCCGACACCCGTCTCCGACGTGCTCAACGCCGGCCTGAACGCAGCCGACGGCAACTACGTCGATGCCGGCATGAGCCTGGCGGGCGCCTTCATCCCCGGCGGCGCCGCAGCGGCTGGCGCCGCGGGCAAGCGCGCTGGTAACGTCGTAAGCAACGTCGGCAACCGCCTCGCCAACGGGCTGGGCGATGTAGCCAAGGGGATTTCGCGTCACACGGCGTGCGATGCGCCAACTTCCGCTGGTCGCGCCGTGGGGAATCTGCTGGGGCGGTGCTTTGTGGGTGATACGCTGGTCGGCATCGATGAAGCGGCGGCCGTGCAAGTATCCAACACTTGGCTGATTGCTGCGGGCGGGATTCTGCTCATCAGCCCGGTTGCTTATGCTGTGGCCATGGACCGGAAGCGAAAGAACGACGATGAGCGAGACGTTGACGACGTGTTTGCCGATGACGCCTGGCAGGCGGAGCCGCTGAGCGAGGAGACCGAAGAATATTTTGTCGAGAACCAGTTCGGCGGCTCAGAGGTCGATGAGACGATTGACGAACTGTGCGACCGTTTGTTCCATGCGGATGAAGAGGAAGATGCATCGCCGGAGAAGCTTTCAATGCGGACAGTTCCTTCCAATCAATCCACTGAAGAACCTCAGTCGATTGCGACGCTGACGATGCGCCGCACCGCTCCGCGTGTTGCGACCAAACGCGCAGCGCGGAACCCATGGCGATTTACTACGCTTTGGGTCGCGCTGACCTGTCTGTTGCTGGCGGGCTGCGGATTCATGGCCTTCCGTAGCTTCCTGTCACCTAGCGACTCGCCCACGCATCGCCGCATCGATCAGATGGAACTCGGCGATCGCACGACCGGCCGTAATCCCCTTCGCGAAGAAGTCACCGACACACCGGAACCAACCCCCGAAAACTCCCTCGCTGTTCATCTGGAACTCACCAAACCCAGCGGTAAAGTCGTCCGCATGCAGCTGATCTGGACGCTGCAGGAAATCAAACTCCTTAACGCAAAGCCAGGTGCAACGGTCTTTCTCGAGATGCCCGAAATGGGTGTGGAGGGCCGTGCGCTGGTAACGAACATTGCCTCATGGCAGGCTAAACCGGGGAGCGGCAACCTCGTCACCGGTATTTTCGTACACGAGCCTGACGAGAACCTAATCAACGTTCATATCGAAGGCCTTGATGAACCAATCGGCTGTACGCCTGAGCATCTCTTCTGGTCCGAAGACCGACGCGATTTTGTCCCAGCAATGCAATTGCAGTCAGGCGAACTTGTACGTGGGAAGAACGATCAGCAAATAGCATTGCGCAAGATCTCGTATCGGTCCCAGAACGAAACAGTTTATAACTTGACGGTACACGCCGAGCATGTTTATTCAGTCTCGGACGCAGGAGTCTTAGTTCATAACGCTTGCGCTACGCTGGAAGAAATCGTTTCACGACATGGTGGACGAAGAATTGTTGGCGACCCAAATCCAAACGCGTTCGGGTTTCCTTCGAAGCGTGCAGCTCGACAAGCCGCATCGGAAATTGCCGGCAATTTGGGAAGTCAGCCGGCAAGAATTCCTTTATCGAGTTACCGAGAAGCCACTTTAGGCTGGAGTGCGGCAAATTCAAAGAAGATTATCGGCAAACACTCTCAGGCGGTCGACCAATGGGGCAATCCTGTGGCTGGCTACCACGATCATTTCCTAGGCCATTCTGCCTTTGGAGAAACACGGCCACATTTCAACGCTTGGGGCCTATTTGGTGATTACAAGGACAATATCCATCTTTTCTATTAGCACGGCAAAGTGAATGCGTTCAAATGCAATACTTTTCAATTAACGAAGAACATGGGATATTTAGTACAGTCTTGCCGGTGTTCGAAAACCAAAGGTGGCTGGACATCATTGGCAGCTCTGGCTACGTCTGGATTTTCAATCCGACAATTGACCTAAATGGAAAACTTGATGCGATTCTGGCAGCGCAATTTCCCGGTTGTCACGATGGCGGAATTAAGTATTCTGTCCAGCAACTTGAAATGAGTATTTCAATTTCTTCGACCGACTTTTTACGACTTGCTGTATCCCATTTCAATCAAGGGATAGATCTGGTTCACAGCGCAAAGCATCAGCCCGGAGGTTTGCGACTGTCAGTGATCCAAAAGTCCAAGCTCGCCACAGTGATGAAGCAAAACGAAATCAGTATGACTCTTCACCGTCCAGCCGGCGGCGAACCGTCATTACTTAAGTCATCTGATAAGGGAATATTGCAGTCGGTTATCGGTAGACTATCCGAGTAACGTTTTCAGCTGCTGTCGGTATGGCACAGCACGTACGACAACCGGCTGGAGCTCAGCGGCGGTGCGCTGGTGCAGACGCTGGACGAGCACGGCTGGGGGAGCGTGACGACCGGCAGCGGCACGGATCATTACGACAGCACGTACCACGTGTCGTACAGTTCCGCTGCCGAGCCGCGGACGAGCCGGTTTGAGATGATCAACTCGAGCGCGTACGACGTGGCTCTCGATACGAGTTCGCCGTTCAGCCTGATCTGGGACCGGCTGGAGTCGTTCGTGGTCTCGATCGGCTGGAGCTTCACGACGGATGGGCTCGATTGGGTGGACCCGTATCAACCGCCGCCGACCACGACCTACACGGGGTTCTACGATTGGTTCGGACAGAATGTGATTTTGCCGTGGGTGGGCGCGGACCGCTTGGTGAACGGCGGACGCTTTGGCACCGGCCTGCTCGATGACCTGATGGTGGCGGGGCTGCTGGCGACGGAGATCGTGGGCTACCTCGACCCGACTCCGGTGTCCGACGTGCTCAACGCCGGCTTGAACGCAGCCGACGGCAACTACGTCGATGCCGGCATGAGCCTGGCGGGCGCCTTCATCCCCGGCGGCGCCGCAGCCGCTGGCGCTGCCGGCAAGCGAGCACGGCCTGCGGTGGGACACTGGCTGGGGCGGTGCTTTGTGGGGATGCCGGGCCAGCTACTAAGCACCGGATCTTATCTTTGTGTTTTGGGACCTGCGCCGGCCGCATCGTCCGGGGCGGACTCAGTCGATTACCCGAGGCGCTCATTTGGCTCGACCGCGACTTAACCCGTTTGCTTGACGAAACTTGGGGTCAAAGTAACTGTGAAATTGAATCCGCGGTAGTCGTAGGTTCGACTACCGGCCATCCAACTCCCGTGTGTAGTTGGCACGCACTGGAAAACAGTTTGACCTTAGCTAAGACTCAGCCCACTTCACTATTGCATACCGACTCAAGCTCTCGGGAATAAATTCTTGTTCCAGCCTGCCGCTGCTTTCTTTGAGCAGCCGTGCGTACAGTGCTTGTTCCGCGGTAGATAGCGAGGTGGGTGGCTCGGTGCTGGCAACGATCGGTTCCCGGACCGCAAATTCGGAAAACTGTTCAAATATTTCACTGGTCATCATTAGCACCTGTACATGTTCTACGTTCTCCCGGACTTTTCCCAGGAATTGCAATCCCCAGGTATCGATGTCTCCCCAATAGGCGACCTTTCGCGTCGCCAGCCAACTTCCCTCCGTCCAGTTAAGATCAAACCCGGTGCCGAGCACAGCGATAGTATCGGCGAGGGCTGGAAGATAATGCTGGCAACACTCATTTTCGACGATTAGCAGGCGTCTCCCGGGCATGGCTCCATCGCGAAGCTCGGAGCTACGAACCCGCAGCTTTTGGAAAGGGAGGAGCGAGCCGTCCAAGTCCATTACCAGCAACCAATGATCCCGATCTGTAAGTGCGCCGAGGAAGACTTCCAGTCCCAGTCGGCTAACTTCGCCGTCAAACCGCACATCCAGAAGAGCAGTGACGAGCCGCGCGTGGCGTTCGAAGAACTTAGTATCGATGCCTTCGAGCGAGAGCATCCGCAGTGGCTTTCCCTCAGCACAGCCAGGCCCCAGGGCCATTGCCAATCTTGCTGCCTGGACGACCTCGGTGATTGGCCTCTCGCGCCAGAGCGACCGTTGGCGGATAAATGGCGCGTGAAAAATAGGATCCGTTTCCTCGACCAGTGTTCCCATGGCTGCAAACTCTTGCCGCATCACAACATCAGCACATGCTTCGATCCACTCGCTCGGACGACGCAGCTTCCAGTGAACGGGAACATCCACCGGCGCCGTCGTGGCTCGGTACCTCACTGGCTCCCACAGAACTTCGCCAACTAGCACTTGCCTCCACTCCATGACGTGCCGCTTCACGGCGTCTAGGTTGAGGCTAACCGCTTTGGATGAAGGCCGTCCGATGGAAACGAGAACCGGCCAGGCCGCCTCAAATCCGAGCAAACGGGCTTCACGCCAAGCAGACTTTTCCCACTGACGCCTCAGGACAACCTTAAGTTCAAACGGCGACTTCATTGCTGCTTCGCCATTTCCTCGAGCTTTTGCCAGGAAATCGAGGCCAGACTTGCTTCCTTCCCGAGGCGTTGAACGCAAATCACCTTACGCGTGTGCTCCTTGAGCAAGCCGATCTCCTTGTTGGGCGTGACAAAAATCGGATGCAGCCGGAAAACACGCAATGCTTCAATGATGCGATTTGCCGCGGACGGCGAACTCTTCGAAAAGGCTTCATCAAGGACGACGGTGGCATACAGAGGTCGATCGGCTTCCGGCGGGCAGAGCGCATAACTCAGCGAGGCGGTGAGAATATGGCTGGCCATCAGTTCCTTTTCGCCGCCGCTGCCGCTTTGCGAACCCGTGCGCGGCGGCGACCGGCCTCCAGTTTGCCGTTCCACTTCAACCACAAAAAACTGCAGACGAAAGCGCGGGTCCAGCAGTGCACGGGAGCCAAGCTGCCGGCGGTTGTCAGCTGCATCCCGCAAAATACCAATCATCTCCTGCAGGGCCTGATAGTGACTCTCGCCTTCATCGTCCTTCAGTGCGGCGCTGCGAACCTTACGCATCGCAGTGTCGAGTGCCCTCAACCGTTCGTCTTTGACTCGCTGCGGCTGCAGTTGCAGGTAGCGACCTCCCCGGAAGTCCACTTTGGCGAGAGTCTGATTCAATTCCTCGATTCGTTGCTCAATGGCGTCGACCTCTTCATTGATTCCAGCCAGCAGTTGAGTCACGCCTTGATCCGATGAGCGATTCAAGTATTCCAGAAAGCGCTTACGCTTTTCAGGTAACGCTTCTTCCTTCAAGACTCTGAGACGTTCGAGATAGGCTGAAATGTCTTGAATGTCGGAGCCAACATCGCTTAACGCACCGGTGTCCACTCGACGCGCAGCTTCCATGCAGCGAACGAGCCGCACTTCGGTATCCGAGACTCGCTCGAGCTGTTCTTTGACCCTTTTATCGACGATATCTCTCAAATCGCGTTCCACATCCCCCAGGTCTTTGGCCTCGACACTCGGGGCAACTACAAGATACTTTTCCGCCGCCTTCCGTTCATGTTCCGCCAATCCGGGCCTGGCTCGCTCCGCTGCCTTCTTTCGTTCATGATCGGCGTAGGACCAATTGCTATCAAGCACTGCGATCGCGGTGGCGGTTTCACGTAGCCGGCTTTGCAACGACTCCAGTTCCTTTCGCGCGGCTTCGTAAACTTCCTTGGCGCGGCTGGCGTCGGACTGCGGATCAAGCAGGGTGACGAGCCGTTCCCGCGAACGCGTCAAGTCGGACTCGGCCCCCGGCAAATCGATGGAGGAAAACTCAATCGCCACGATTCGCTCGATAATGGTGATTTGCTCAGTGAGTTTCGCCAGTTGAGCTTTGTGCTGCTGCGACTCTGCCTCCAGTTTCCGCACCTGCTCCTGTTCCGCGACCAGCTGTCGCTCCAGCCCGTCCAGTTGATCCTGATTGTCGAACCCGGTCAGCCAATCGTCTTCAAGCCGCCGTTGATCCTGTTTTTCGTAGCGTCCCTGGCGCCCGGAGATCATGCCTTCAACCGTCAAGCCGTGTTCCGTCGTCCGCAGCGCGTCAGCAGAGGCCACACAATGTAGGTCGCGTGAGGCCAGCAGCCGCTGAGCGGATGTCAGCAGGCGATGTTTTTTGAAATTGAGCTTTTGAGCGTATCCATCGGGAAAAAACCGCACCGGCTGCTCATCGATCTGGGCCCTCTGCAACCGAACGTGAAGCTGGTTATTCCGCTGGTTGACCCAACGTAGGGCCGCGGCCAGGTGAGTATCGAGGACGAGAATTCTCAGGCGTTCCGATCCGATCGCCCGCTCGATGGCGCCGCGCCAAGCGGACTGGTCCGACTTGACTTCGAGCAGTTCCGCCAGGAAGGGCAGGTCGCTCTCGGGCAAGCGGAGTTGGGCAGCCAACTCAGCACGAAAGTCTTGAAATCGCGGCGGAATGTTCGACCCGGGGCGCTCTTTCACTTTTCGCAGGGCAGTCTCGGTATCCTGCTGCAGTTGTTCGTGTTCACGGAGTTTGGAGAGGAAGGCCAGCGTCTCGTCCTCACTTAGTTTCCGCTGTGTTTCAATCTCCGCACTCTTCAAAGAGAGCAATTCCTGATTGCGTTTCAAGGCTACCATTGTCAGCTCGGCATTCAGTTGAAACAGCCCGATGAACCGCCGATAGTCGGCTGCATTTTTCGCCTTTTCGGCCACCCGCTCCCGCTGAACGCCAATGGTTGTTTCGAGTTCACCAACTACATTCCCGCCCAGCTCGAGATAACGCTCGCGCAACGTATCGACCTGTGATTTGCGGTCCCTTTCCTCGTGGAGTTCAGATTGTTGTTTGGTTTTCAGCCCGTCATTCTCTGCGGAGATTCTCGCCAGTTCGTCAGACCAGCGTTGCTGAGCAAGGATTGCAAACCAGATTGGCAGGACCCGTTTGAGGGCTTGCATGCGTTCGGCTCGATCCCGCGCCGACAGCAGTTTCTGATGTTCGTCCGCGACCGGAATCAGCGACTCCAACTGGCGACGCGCAGTTTCTAACTCCACATGAATGGCCGTGAGGTTGTCGAAATCGCCGGCGACTCTCAGGGCCTGCTCGAAGGCCGAATGGTCGTCCAGCACTAATTCGCGGAATATCTCGTCGACGCTATTGAGCTGCTTGAGCCCCGCCGCGCGATTGAGGAGTGTGAAGGCATTCTCGCCCACACTGAAAAACTTCCGCGCTCGCGCCAGATAAGCGGTTTTGCTTTCGAATATCTGCAGGCCCGCCGTCTCACGACCGAGGCGCGACAATTCGCGCGGTCCGTCGTCATGCAGCGCGCGCAGCCAGGTCTCCAGAGTTTGATCGGACGCCGAGGAAAACAGCCAGCGGCGTTTCAGGTCATCGGCTGCATTACTCGGACCGTCCGTCCAAAGCAGTCCCGCCAACCGCAGGGTCTGGTTCTGATCATAGCTCCGATACGTAGCGCAGATTCCTGTTTTGGTTTTGCCTGGCCGGGCAATCTCTTCATGGCCATCGGATCCATCGCCGCCCAAGACGCCACGCACGTAGGAAATCAAGGTGCGGTCGCTTTCGTGACCTCCCGTCGACGCCAGATTGTAACGGGGCTGTAGAACCAGAAGAGTCATGAGCGCATCGACCAGCGTCGTCTTGCCGCTGCCGGTTGGACCAATGATGGCGGTTCCGGCCGAATCGAATTCCGCGCGATGGAGCCCGCGAAACGGGCCCCAATTGTAAACCTCAAGTTCGCTGAGCAGGAAGGAAGTGTCGAGATTGAAATTCTCGTCCCCAGCAGCAAACAGCTCTTTTTGCCGGTCGAGCATTTAGTCCCCTCCCGCCGGGCCAGCAGCCGATTGCGATTGTTGCTGGAGCACGGTCAGCAATGCAGAAAGGGACTCGGGGTTGGCCAAATAGGCAATGAGGGGGCGGACGATCACTTCTTGTTGGGCATCGACTTCGGAAACGATTCCGTGTGTCTTGAGCTGGTCGAGCAGATTCAATAACCGGCTTTCATTTTTGGCGTCGCTACCGGAATCTTCAAAATAGGTCAAGAAGTGCGGTAACAAGTCGTCTACCGCGACCTTCAGTACTTGCTGGCCGACACCCGCTTCCTGTTCGTGCATTACAAACGATTGGCGGAGAACGGCTACCAGCAGCGATTGCTCCAACGTCAGTCGCTGCCGCCGCACTAAAGGATGTCCCCAGCCATCGTCCTCACCGGGCGTGTCGCTCGCGGTTGGTGCGATCGCCAGGAAAGCTAAGCCCCGGTGAGTGTCCAGCCGCAGCACAAGATCGAGCGGTTCTAGTGCGACCGCCAACTCACGTTCATGGAGGACAGCTTGCCGAAACAAATCAGGTTTGCTGGACTCTTCCAGCCAGCCATGTCTGAGCAATTCCTGAGTCACCCGCTTCACGCTGGCCGGCGTGCCAGCGGGTTGCGAAGGGGTGGCTGGCTGCGGACTAGCGAAAGTGGCAATCAATTCATCGCCCGCCGCGTCCGACGCGCTTTCGCTCTCGGCCGCTCGGCGATCAAAAATGTTGTTCTTCATTCGAGCAACTCCGGAGTCAAGCCATCGATTGAGCGGGAACTGAGCTCCAAATGCGGCACATAAAAGCGAGTCCAATCGCGGCCGTTGTCCTGCAGGTCGATCGTTTCAACGCCCTCAGGGATCGGGATGCCGGCTTGGCGAGCCATCGCGAGCCAGCAAGCGAGAGTCTCCAAATCGTGACTCGGCGGCAAGGCTTTGGCAAGTTCGCCGATGGTCAGCGGCTTACCCGAGGCGCGCAGATGCGCAATTGTCGCCTCGAACAGCCGCGCGCGATTTAGCGCGCGATAGGCAGACCAGAACTCATCGTCGAGCGTTTGCGGATCGGCAGCGTTAACCGTCAGCTCCAGGTCATCGGCACTAGCTTGATCGACCTGTTTGATAAGAACTCGTTCGATGAGCGGTAGATTGGCGGCAGAGATCCCGATCGGCGGAAGTGGGGATCCGGCCCGACGAACCTTTTGCGACTGCCAATCCACGTGGAGCGCTGCTTGAAATATCTCCTGTAGTAAGGCGCCCACTCGCAGTTGCTCGTCGGCGAGGCCGGATTTAAGGAAGCCACGTACATCACGTTCACTCCGGGCACGTGCCTGAATGACGCGTTCCGATTCCTGCACCAGGCGCGACACGAGTTGCCGGAGGTCGGCCTTCTGGGTGCGGTGCAGCGCCTTATCGGTGTTCTCGTTTGCCAGGATTGAGCGCAATCGCATCTTCATCGCGTCGAGATCAGCCGATTTTACGAGCTGAGCGTAAAAGCTCTCAAACACCTGTCCTTCGATGGTTCGGATCAGGGCCTCATGCCCATCCAGCAGTTCGTCAACGATTTGGCCGCGGTGCTGCTTTTCACCGACGATCCGCTGGCGGAGCAGGCGATCTGCTTCGCGATACGAATCTTCCACGCGTCGAAAGTCTGCCTGCAGACTGATTGCCAGTTGATAGACTTCCAGAATACCCTCTTCGGCCCTGGCTCCGTCGAGGACGTCAAACTCGCCCGCTTTTACAGCCGCGAGTTGATCGGAGAGTGCTTCGATCTGCTCCTGTAAGTACTTCTCACGCGTGTCCTGGCTACGGCTCAGTTGCGCGCACAAAGCGTTGATGGCGTGTTGCACAGTAGTCAGCCGAGAAGCGGTCGAGGTCATTGCATGATCCTCAAGGCCCTCGACAAAGTGGAGTGAGCGCTGGAACGCGTCCGTGGCCAT
>CAYMWL010000049.1:0-52509 GCA_964394305.1 uncultured Pirellulaceae bacterium | reverse complement strand
ACAGAGCACTTGGGACAGCGCGCTTTTCGGCCCGCGTACTTGGCGTCGACTTTGAATTTCGCGGCGCAAGCCGGGCAGCGGCACAAAACTTCCGACATGGTTGAGAGCCCTTGGAAGCGAGCAAAGACAAGCAAAAATCGAGGCACATTCCAGCCGCGTGCAGGTCTGCGCAAGCACAGCCACGGCCGAAGAATCAGCCCACTATTATCAGCACCTTCGCGGACTGCCGCAAGTTTTCCGGAACGCATTTTCGCATTCGCGACCTGAATAAACGAGAGCTTTTTTCCTTGACGACGAAGGGCGGAATCACGAAAACCTTCGCCCAATTCCGATTGGACTTGTTGCCGCCGGGCGCGGTATTCTGTCTGCCGGCGAGCAACTTGGGGCGCTCGCTGAGGAGGCTTACGACATGCTGTCGTTATTTGCGTTGTGTTTGGCCGTCTGTGGCGCCGAGGATGCGGGAAAATCGATTCCCAAGTCCAGCGCGAAATCTGCAGGCGCGGCCAGCGATGTCCGCCGACCGTTTCATGAAATTCAGCATGAGCTGAGCGATCTGCTGAAGCGCGAAGCGCTGACCAAGGATGCAGCCGAGCGCGGCGAACTGATTCGCCGCATGTGTGTGCTGCACGGCGAGCTGCTGCGCGATCCTCGCCACGAATATGCCGAGGCGATGAAAGGTTATCGCACGCAGGTTTGGGCTCGGCTGAAGCGAATTCAAACCGATCTGAAAAATCAACTGGCTCGCGCGGCCCGTGAACGCAAAGTAAAAGAGCCGCAGGTGGGCACCGATCCAGAACTGCTCGCCGCGAGCGATAGCCTGGCCGCGAGTTTGAACTTGCTCGATAGTTCGCTGGCCGGGCCGAGCGCGCTGCTCGCTTACGGCGGCCAGGCGGGGCCTGCCGATTATGGTCCCGAACTGGTTGACTTGATCGAGCGGACGATCAATCCGGATTTTTGGGACACCAACGGCGGCCCGGGCACAATTGTCTATTTCGCGCCGCTCCGTTGCCTGGTGATCACCGCCACCGGCGAGATGCATCAAAACGTCGGCGGTCTCGTCGGCGGCCTGCGAGCCGCAGGACCGTAGGTTATTTCCACCGCACCACTTCTTCTGGTCCGCTGATAATCGTCATCTCTTCGTCGCTGGCGCGCACTCCGAGCGTGCCGCAGCCAGCGACGAGTCCTTTGAGTTCCATCTTCGATTTCGCGCGGCCGAGCACAAAGCTCAGCACATAGCCGAGCACTAGTGTGAAGATGGTGCCGAACGTCACGTTCCAGATGCCGTTCATCTTCGGCCGGATCAGGTCGTACTGATTGCCGAGCATCAGCGACACCGTAAAGATCGTGCCACTGACCAGCGTCCAAAAAGCGGCCGCTGCCGTGCAACGCCGGGTGAACATGCCGAGCAAAAAAACGGCCAGCAGCGGCGCTCCAAACGTATTCGCCACATCGACCATAATCGTGAACACATTGCCCAGCTGCGCGACGATGAGCGCCGCAAGCGTCGCCGCCACACCCACGACGAGCGTCAGCGGTTGCGCGAGCTTCAGTTCATCTTCCTCGTTCAATTCATCGACCGGTTTCTGCAAGCGATTCGCCAACCACTGTCGCCCCACACCGTAGCGCCGATGCAGGTCGATCACGAGGAGCGAACAGATGGAATTCAAACCCGAATCGATCGAACTCATCGAAGCAGCGAGCAGCGCGGCGACAATCAATCCCGCGATCCCCCAGCCCAAACGCGTCGAAATGAATCGCGGCAGTACTTCCTCCGCGGCCCGCGCGTCGAGCACAAACTCGGAGCGGTATTTCGCGGGGTCCTTGTTGCCTTTGTCCTCGAGCGCTTTGCGCATCCCTAATTTTTCGACGGCAACTTGCTGCGCGCTCGCGGCGATTAACTCCGCAGCTGCTTCCTCGCTGAAAGGCTCTTTGGAATTCGGTTCACGCAGTTTGCCTTGCTGGACCAAATCCGGCAAATTCGCCGGCGTGATGGCGTCTCGCTTGTCTTTCCAGTCGAGCAACGGCTGGCCAATGGTGGGATCGACTTCCGTTTCGCCTAGCACTTTCGTCGGCCTGCTGATGTTCGGATTGCGAGTCGCTTCCGCCGTAATCGGCTTGCGCGTTTGGGCATCGACATTGGCCACCCACTCTGGCCGCATGTGCTGCGGGTGATCGTAGTAAAACGTGTGCAAACACACGCCGATGTAAACGAGGCCGGGCAATAAGAACGTTAGCGCGAGTGTGTTCAGAAAAAATGAGTTGCGGGCCGCAGCAACACTCTTCGCGCTCAAGAATCGCTGCGCCGTGATTTGATCGGCGATATAAAACGACATCATTGCCAGCACCCAATGCGGCAGCGCTCCCCACAGCGACCACTTCGAGGTCCACGAAAACGTGGTGTCGACCAGCAGCAGCTTTTTGAAATTGTAAGCGACTTCCGTCACGCGCGACGGTCCACCTTCGACTTGAAACCAGACAGCGAAAATCACAATCGCCACGCCGAAGAGCATCATCATGCCTTGAATCACGTCGGTCCAAATGACCGCTTTCATGCCTCCCAGCACCGTGTAAATCGTCGTGACAAAACCGAGCAGCAGCAGCAGAGGCCAATCGGGAATTTGCCAACCTGCCGCGAGAATCAATAATTTGCACGGCGCGAAAATCACGCCGCCGAGCCACAGCAGCCGCCAGGCGACGAACAACAAACTCGCGAGCAGCCGCACGCGCGAATCGAACCGCAACTCGAGATATTCATAAACCGAATCGAGCGCCAAGCCGCGATAGATCGGCACGACAACACCGATGATGATCGGCAGCGCGATCCACACACTCGCCGGATGCATGAGCACGACGAGCCCGTGGTCAAACGCCTGCCCCGGCAAACCCGTGTAAGACATCGCCGAGATGAGCGTGGCCATCAGGCTGATGCCAATCGGAAACCAGCTGAATGCCCGGCCGCCGAGGAAAAAGTCTTCCGTCGTTTTTTGTTCGCCGCTGAAGTAGATCCCCAGCCCAAGCATCGTGAGCAAATAGATCACGATCACGCCGTAATCCAGCCAGGAAAAACTCGCGAGTAGCAGCAGCGAATCAGGCACGCCAAGGTCCAGAAAGTGAAGGTCGCGGGCGAAGCAGCGTTCCTTTGATACTCTGCACGGCCATGTCCCGCAACCCGCGTCATTACTGCCGCGGAATGATCCAGCACGAATCATGCGGCCGCATGCCGATGTGCGGATAATATTCGCGCGCTTTCGGCGCCGAGAGCAAGATCAGCATCGTGCCCAGCCCCGCTGCTTCGTGCGTGCGGCGAATCAACTCGCGGCCGATTCCTTGCCGTTGAAACGATTCATCCACGGCGAGATCCGACAGATAGGTGCAATACGCAAAATCCGTGATCGCCCGCGAAACTCCCACGAGCAGTCCATCATCGCTGCGAGCAGTGACGATGAGGCTTGCCTGCTGCAGCATCTTCGCTATGCATTCAAAGTCGTCTACTGGCCGCCGCTCCGCCAGTGTGGACCGCCGCAGCACATGGATGAACTCAGCAGACGTCAGTTGTGGCTCGATTTGGTAAACGATCATCATTTCAACCTCCGCCCTCGGCCTGCCCCGGGTGATTTACAGGCTTCTGCACTACTCAGCGCCTCGACCAATGGATTCATCGTTTGCGCAACGCCATCCCGCCCGACTCACCCACATCCGCCTTCAGCACTTCTTGCATCTGCTCCAGCGCCGCATCGTTTTCGGCCGCGGTATTCGAGGCCAGGCAATCCCGCGGCACGAGCAATTGAAAATCGCGTTGATACGCATCGTTGGCCGTAAAGAGCACGCAGATGTTCCCCGCGATGCCGGTCAGAATCAACGTCTTTACTTGCAAGTAGTCGAGCAGCGTATCGAGCGCCGTCGAATAGAAACCGGAGTGCTTGGGCTTCAAGACAAAATAGTCGTCCTCGTCGGGCTGCAGCAGTTTCACGAGCGGTTCGCCGCGCACGCCGTCATGCAGGCAATGTTCCACTTGCGCGCTAAAATCCGATCGCCAGCGGCCGAAGTTGTCGTTGACGTAAATGACCGGAATTTCCTCCTCGCGGCAACGCTTCTTCAGAGCCGCGATCCGCTCGGCAACCCGCAATGCAGCAGGCAGGATCTGTTCCCCCTCGGGGAACTCCAGATCGTTGATCATGTCGATAATGAGCAGAGCCACCGAAGATTTATCGGGCGCGCTGCCATGCAAATTGGGATTGATTGCGGGCATGAGTCACGCCGATTCGGACCCTTCGCCAGCCGGCTGGGGGACTTTTACAAACCGATAACCCATGTCGCGGACCGTGAGAAAATGCTGCGGCGTGGCCGGGTCTTGTTCAAAATATTTTCGCAGCCGCAAAATGAACTGGTCCGGCGCGCGAGTTTGAATGTGGCCGGGCATCTGCCACACGTTTTGCAGCAGCTCTTGCCGCGGAATCAATCGCCCCTCGTGCTCGACAAAATATTGCAGCAACTCCCATTCACGCTTGGTGAGTTGAATTTCTTTGCCGGCCACTTGCAGATGAAACCGCGGAAAGTCGATCTTCGCTTCGCCGAACTCAAACGTCGTCAACTTCGTCGGCATGGCCCGTTCGGTGAAGCGCTTGCGGGGAAAATGCGTCAGCAGGTTCTTCACGCGACTAAGCAGTTCGTCGAGATCAAACGGCTTGGTCAGATACTGACTCGCGCCGACATTGAAGCCGCGAGTGCGATCTTCCGTCAGCGTTCGCGCGCTGAGAATCAAAATCGGCACATCGTTGCCGCTGTTGCGAATCGTTTCGCACACCGCATATCCGCTCATGCCCGGCAGCATCAGATCGAGCACGATCAAATCGAAATCGTTTTCGCCTTCATCGATGAGCCGCAACGCACTGGGGCCGTCGCCGACCGTCGTCACCTGAAACCCCTCGGCTTCGAGGTTGTACTTGATGCCAACAGCCAGGTGGCGTTCGTCTTCAACGACCAGAATATGTTTCGCAGTCATGGGAGCCTTGCGGAGATGGGAAAGGGCAGGCCTATTATAGTCGTGGTCGGGACACCCTGTTGGAGTTGTCGTTTTGAACCAAAACCCACTCATCATCCTCGGCGCCAGCGTGCGCGCTGCGGCGCAATCGGCGCTGCGGGCCGGATTTCAACCCTATCCGATCGATTTGTTTGCCGATTTCGATTTGCAGTCGCTCCAGCCAGTGCAAATCGAACGCTATCCCGCCGAATTTCTTGCGGCGCTCGCTGCAGCGCCGCAGGCGCCTTGGATGTACACCGGCAGTTTGGAAAATTATCCCCGCTTGATTGCTCGCTTGGAGAAACTGCGGCCACTCGTCGGCAACGGTCCCGCGGTGCTGAAGAAAGTGCGCGATCCCCGTTGGCTGGCGGAGCTACTCGCGGATTCGCCGGTCAAGTTTCCGGAGACGACGTTTGGCGATGGGCTTCTAGCGCCGAGATTCGAGGGGCGGGAGTTCATCTGGAAGCCGCTGCGCTCGGGCGGAGGCATGGGGATTCGACGAGTTCACCAGGATGATGCCGCTTCATTGCCCGCAAGTCATGTGGTGCAACCCATGATCGTCGGGCAGCCAATCAGCGCGTCGTTTGCGGTGCTCAACGGCGAAGTGTCCTGGATTGGCGCGACCGAGCAGTGGATCGGCTGCGTCTGGGGAGCGCCACAAGAATTTCAATACGCGGGCTCGCTCGCCCCATTGGTGTTGAGCGCGGACGAAGAGCTTGCTTTGCGACAACTTGCCCAGAGGCTGGCTCGCGCTGCGGGACTCCGTGGATTGTGCGGTCTCGATTTGGTTCGGAACGACCAAGGGCTGTGGCTGATCGAAGTGAATCCTCGCTACACGGCCAGCATGGAGTTGTTTGAATTGCTGTCGGATCGTTGTTTGATCGCCGAACACGGTGGAGAGCCACAGGCGGGACTAGAGTCTCGCGTTCCGAGCCAGTATGCAGCCAAGCTGATCGTCTATGCCGCACAGGCCGGCAGTTGCGGCCAGCGATTGCAGCGCGTGCTCGCTGATTTACGTGCAGTTCCCATCGCCGCCGCAGATGTGCCGCGACTGGGAGTTCACTTTGTAGCGGGCAATCCCATCTGCACGTTGCTGAAGCAGGGAACGTCGCCCGAACAACTTCGCGCGACTTTGCTGGCCGCCGCGGCGGTCGTGCGCGCGGCGTTAGACTCGTAGGTCATGCCGCCGACGTTATTGCCCGATGGCACTGGCGGTTGCGCGGCTGAGATCGCGGACTTTGATCGCGTCGATGCGAACGACATTGCCAGCCGTGATCAGCGCCGGTTTCTTTAGCGTGGGTACGGCATCCGAAGCCACATCACGCAGATCGCTGGGGCTGCCCGACCATTTGAGCCAAGGTTGACCGTCGACGCTCACCGCGAGCGAAGCGGTGTCCTTTTGCTGACGCACTTGCACTTCCAAGCGGGCCGTGCGATTGGCTGGCAAGGTGTGTTCGCTGGTAATCGAAACCATTCCCGGCATGGGGCCGCCGCTCATGTCTTGCAGCGCCGACTTTTGCTCGCCGCCACTCTTCGGCAGCACGGCCACACTGCAGCGTTCTTCAACCGGCAACGTCAACTTCAACGGCCCATCCCCTGCGAGCCAATGCAAGTCGACCAGCAGGTCGTAATTCTTCAAGCCATCGGGCCCGAGACCTAACCACGAGTCATCCACGGCTTCGTTTTGCCAACTCGAGTCGTCGACGATCTGCCAGTTGCCTTTACCGGCGTAGCGCGTCGGGTCGAGATCGTCCGACATCAGATTGTCCCAACTCAGGCCGTGATCGCGACGGGCATAGAGCGTTTGATACTGACCATGGCTGCGGCTGATTTCAAAACCGGCGAGCGCGTGATCGGTGATCGCCAGATCGCAGAGCGTGCCACGCCACACATGGCGGCCGTCAGCATCGCCGCCAATCGTAAGCGCGCCGGGCGCCCACGTGACGCCGCCTCCCTTCAGTCCGCTGATGCGGCTCTTCTCGATACCTTGCAAATAGCCAGTCAACGTTGAGCCATCGAACACGATCGCGACATGCGCTGCGCGGTCGGCTTTTACTTTGCCCAGCTTCAATTCTTGCGGCGCACCAGCAGTATCGGTCCAGAGTTGAAACACGAGCTCGTTGCTACGTTGCAGCAGGCGGAAACTGGCCTGATCGTTTTTGTCGCCCAACGCGATAATGCGACCATCGGCCGCCCGCGCGGTATCGGGCATGACGATGGCTTCCAGTGAGAATTTACCGAGCTTCTTGATGTTCTCAACCAGGAACTCGCCGGCCTCGGTCGACGACAGACTGCCACCGGTGAGGTTATAGACATTCACTCCTTCGACAAATGTCGCCGGCCCGCGCTGCTCGAATTCCGTTTCACGCGCGTCGAGTGTTTCAGGATTGCGCACTAGTGAAAGCTTTGGATCGACATCGCCGCGCAGAGCAAAGAGCAACGCATCCGGCACATCGGGCCATTGCAGCGGGCGGAGCACCAATCCCGTAGGGGCAGCCACGGCGGACTGATTGGCAACGACCAAAGACCGGGAGTTCGTTGCCGCTTGGACGAAATCGACTTTTCCCTCGGTCACGTCCAAACGCGTGTCTTGTGGGCGCACAATCAACTTAAACTGCGTCCCCACGACGATCGCGCGAGCCTGCGGCGTTTGAAACACCATCGGGCCCAGATTGCGCTGCGGCGTGACATCGGCGAGCGCTTCGCCTTGATCCAGTCGGACAAACTTCGCTTGGCTCTTCCGCTCGGCGACGAACTCAAACTTCGTGGGCATCGTCAAGCTGCCGAACTGCACGCTCGTTTTGTCGCGATACTCCAAGCGAATCGAGCTGCCGGCGGCCACTTCGAACGGAGTGCTGGTGCTGATCGTGTCGCCACCTTGGAGGGGTTGACGCTGGTTGTTCCGCAGCGAATAAACTTCGCCCACAACCTCCCGCACTTCGGCAACTTGCCGCGGCGGCACGGGCATGTACAGCGGCCACAGAAATGCGCCGACAGCCAGCGTGGCGGCAGCGAGCACCACCAGCACCGTCAGCGACAGGCTGCTTTTGCGGACGGGCTTTTCAACGAGCTCCGCCTCGGCCAGGGCGCGAAGCTCGGAGACCTGATTATAAATTTCTTCTTCGCCCTGTTCGAAGTCGCCAATCCGTTGACCAACTTGCGCGAGAAAGTTGCGGCGATCAACAGCGAGCTTTTGCGCGAGCAGGTCGTCGAGCAGCAATTGCGTGTGGACTTCGATGGCGAGGGCGGGTTGCGCTCGGAGCGCTGCAATCAATTGATCGAGTTCATCGGGATCGAGGCTGGTTCGATCTTCGACATACCGCTTCATCAGCTGGTCGACTTGCGGCGACCGCTCACGCGGGTTCGGGGTGTTGGAAGTTGCGTCGCTCATACCGTCATTCCGTCTTTCGTACCAGATTTCAGCTTTGGCCTTCGGTGGCCAGGCTGCTGGCGATGCATTGCTTCAACCCATTGCGGATTCGGAACAGCGCCACGCGAATGGCTTCGGCGGTGCTGCTCAACATTTCGGCAATCGATTGACTAGGTAACTCTCGTTCGTATCTCAGTTCGAGCAACCGCCGGCTATCTTCCGGCAGCGCGTCGTAACAGTTGTCCAATGCCCGGCGGATCGGCCCTTCGGCCAAACCATGCGGGCTCTCTTGTTCAGCCCGGATCAGGATTTCGACCATCGCCTCGCGCTGCAAGCGTTGGCGACGTCCCTGCTTCCGGAAATAATTCAAACACAAGTTGCGGGCGATTCCCTTGAGCCACTGCTTGGGATGGACGCCAGCTGGAATGTTGTCGGAAAACCGATACAGCTCCACATATACATCCTGCGCGACGTCGTCGACGTCGTGCCGCGGCACACCCATGCCCGCGATGTAGGCGCGGATGTGGGGATGCGTCTCGCGCACGATGACATCGAAGTCGAGCTCGGTTGGCCCGACTTCTGCCGATGGTGCGTCTGCCGGCGCAGCGCCTTCCGAGGAAGTGGGCCGGTCGGCATTATGAATTTCGCTCTCATCCGCCATCGATCCAGCCACTCCGGAAAAAGCCGTCATCTCTAAGTGGTCTTTGACCTTATCTCATGTTACACCCAGCGGCGATCTTTTGGCGCGAGTAAGCCGAACGCGAGAAAGTGGCGTCCGGTCTGGCGGGGAAAATCGCTCGACAAAACATGAACAGATGTATACAATTGATCGCCGCTATTTGTCAATTTGGCTGACCTTGAAGTGGGGCGGAGCACTGCTCCGTCCTGTGATTGCGAACAAGCTAAAGTGGGCAATTTGCGGCCGGGACCCAGCAGTGCTATTTAGAGTCCAACACTCGCTGATTATCAGCTGTTTACCAGGGCAACAGAAAGCAACAGAAAGCAACAGAAAGCAACACTTGGCAACAGAAAACAACATCAAAATCCCGGTGCCTGTTTTTCGTAAGTTGTTTCTGCTAAAAAGCTTGTGGTGTTTCGTCTGGCCGAAGTCGAGTCCTGGAAAAGTGTTGGGGGCGGGAGTGCAACACTTTCCTGTCTGTCATACGAGACCGCTTGGCTTGTGCCGGCACGGCGACCATTGCCCAGGTTCCCTTGCGTGCTGGCAAGGAGCTCGCAACCGCGGGGCTAATCCGTGGTCACGTGATGCGTAAGTGCCGAGGGGCAATTGAGTTGGATGATACTAGCGGCTTGCCGTTGACTGGCGATCTTCCCGTAGATTGCGGCTATCCTTTCGCCTAGAATCACGTAGATTGGATGTACTCTCGCGCCCGTCTCGTGCAATCGCAACGCAATTGCCGATGAGATGGAATTGGACGAGGTTGTCGCTGGCATTGAGATCGGTGAGGTTCGTGATCATGCGGAATCTAACGACGAGCGGTTGGCTGCTGGTATTCGGCTGGCTCAGTTCGCTGAGCCTGATGGTCGCATCGTCGCACGCCTGTCCGTTCTGCGGACCTACGGCCCAGACGTTCACCGAAGAAATGGAATCGATGGACATTGTGGCCATCGTCAAGCTCGCGCACATTCCGCCTCTCGATCCGAATAACAACGAACTTGCCAAAGCGAAGTTTGAGATCGTCGACATCATCAAAGGTGGCAGCCACGCACAGGTTGGCGACAAGATCGACACGGTTTACTTCGGCGACGGCAAAGTCGGCAGCACGTTTTTGATCATGGGAATCGATCCGCCGCGGACCAGTTGGTCGACGCCGCTGATGCTCACGTCGCGAGCCAAGGATTATCTCGACAAGATCACCAAGCTGCCCAAAGAAGGGAACGAGCGCTACATTTTCTTCCAACAGTACTTGGAAGATCAGGACGAAACGCTGGCCCGCGATGCCTTTGACGAGTTCGCCAAAGCGGACTACAGCAAGATCAAGGCGATGAAACCGCACATGAAGCACGATCAGCTGGTCGAGTGGATCAAGAACAGCGATATTCCGGCCAGCCGGCGGCGACTGTACCTGGTGATGCTTGGTGTCTGCGGCAGCGAGGCCGATTTGCCGATGCTCGAAGGATATATGAAGTCGACCGATCGCCGCGCCAAGGCAGGGCTCGATGCACTGATCGCTTGCTATTTGACCCTCAAGGGTGAGACCGGCATGGAGACGGTTGAAGAGTTGTATTTGAAGAATAAGAAGTCGGATTACGCCGACACGTATTCGGCGATCATGGCTTTGCGGTTTCATGCGACCGAAGGCGGCGTGATCAAGCGCGACCGCGTGGTGCAAGGTTTGAAGTACATGCTCAAGCGGCCCGAACTGGCCGACCTGGTGATTCCTGATCTCGCGACCTGGGAAGATTGGTCGGCGACGGACGAACTGTTCGAGCTGTTCAAGACGGCCGATGAGCGGAGCACTTGGGTCCGCGTGCCGGTGATCAATTACCTCCGCCGCAACCCGAGCGAACATGCCAAAGAGCTGCTGAAGGAATGCGAGAAGATTGATCCAGCTTCGGTGAAGCGGGCCAATACGTTCTTCCCCGGTGATCCTGCACCGGCGGTCGACCCGAAGAAGGCCAGCAAGATGATGATTCCCGCTCGCGATGCGCAGGCAATCGCAGTGGCGGTGCCGGAAGCCCCGGCCGACGAGCAAGAAGTGGCCGAAGCCAGCGACGAAGCGACTGCCGCGGTCGTTAACCGAGGCGCTGATCCGGCTAAAGCGATTCTGAAAAATCCGCTCGAGAAGCCGAACCCTTGGCTGCTGATCGGCGTACCATGGGGTGTTGGCCTGGCCTTGTTTGTGGTGCAGTGGTGCGTGCTGCGGGGCATTAAGTAATTCTATTTTGCGCCCGACGGATCTGGCGTCTTGCTGGTTGCATGAGTACGACGATTTCCTCGATGTCGCCGGTCTATGGCGAAGAAGCTGAATTACTGCCTTACCGTGCGCTCAGCCGGAGCGCGGTGGTTTCGGTGGTGCTGGCCGTCATCTCGCTGCTGGGCTATCTCTTCGAACCGATGCTGGTGGTCGCTGCAGCGGGCCTGGTGATGGGCTTGATCTCACTGCAATCGATCCGCCGCTATCCGCAGGAATACACAGGCCGCGGCGTGGCCCTCACGGGAGCTGTGCTGAGCGGCTTGATCCTGGTCACTGGCATCACGTATCACACCATCATCTACATGACGGAAGTGCCCGAAGGTTACCAGCGGATTTCCTTCAGCGAACTGCAGCCTGACTATTTCAATGAACCGGACAAGCCGATTCCTGCGCGAGCGTTAGAACTCAGCGGCGAAAAAGTTTTCGTCAAGGGTTATACGCACAAGTTCATCGCCAGCATGGGCAAGGTCGATCACTTTGTGCTAGTGCCTGACTTGGGCGAATGCTGCTTCGGCGACAAGGCAACCAAGCCCACGCACATGATCGAAGTCAAGATCATCAACCCGCAGTACAAAGTGAGCTATGCCCTGCGGCGGATTCGGCTGATGGGCAAGTTCGAAGCGTCCGAGATTCCTGCCGACGAGTTGGGCGTGGGCGGGATTTATTATCGGCTGGCTGCCGATCAGGTAAAGTAATGCTACTCGGGGTCGACGGTCCACACACGGCCATCGGCATGGCGGATTTCAATCAGCGGTTTTTTTGACACACGCTGAACTAAGTTCAATGCGACTCCGAGGACTTCGGAATAGACGGGCTCGTGGGCTTCCGTTGTTGAAATTTCAATAACGACCAGCTTCGCCTCCACCAGTCGCAACAAGCTTAGCTTCCACGGGTCGCGGTCGATGCTGAGCAATTCGCGTGTGTTAACGCTTGCATAGAAATCAAGTTTGTCCCAACTCCGATCTTTCTTGCTGACAATCTCCACGGCAAAATCAGGACCACCAAACCAATCCGTATGCTGGTCGCGCGCTGCATTGGCGGGGAAATAAACCGCGACGTCGGGGCAGCGATAGTTTTCTTCCCAATTGACTTCGCGATCACTGACGTTGCAGGCCGCAAAAACCTTCGTACCGCCTCCGCGGGTAATTTCTCGAATCACTGCGGATAGTTCACTGGCAACAAACTGGTGCTCGTTGTTGGCAATCGGCGACATTATGTAGATTCCATCCCAAACTTCATCGAAGGGATCGTGGCCGTTAGCACGACGCTCCGCCAATACTCGCTCTTCGGCGTATTCATCAAGGATTAGCGTAGTCACGAAGTCGGCCTCTCATGTTTGGGGCAATGTTTTTTGTATACCTCGTCGCTACTCCGCCGGCGCTTCCACCACTTCAAACGCACTCCCTTTAATTCGCCGCAGTTCGTCGTGCAGCACGGGAATGCGTTCATCCGGAGCGCAGCTGAGGGCCCACTCGATGCCGTTGTCGGCGACCAGCATGCCGTGCTTTTTCAAGCCTCTGAGAATTGCTTGCACGGTCGGGCTGAATTGGCTGATGTCGTAATCAGCTCTCAGGCGGAGCCGCTCACCCATGCGTGGCAAATTGGGATCGGTTTTCTTGCTGGCGAAATGCGTTGCCGGCGAGACGTACGCGCGGCGCGTGTTGCGGACTGTGACCCGCATCGCGTGATTGATCATGCCGGCCTGCAACTCGTCATAGCGAATGATGGCGGGAAAAATTGGCAACCCGGCGGCATCGGAACTGGTCCAACCATCGGGACGGAGTTTGTTGGTCTGGAGATCAAACGTCGCTGCGCAGGCCGCTTGCCAACCTTTGTCCGTTTTTTTCATTTGATAAAACTCGTAGAGCATCATGGCTTGCGGATCAACGACGATGGCATGCCGATCACCACCCATTTGGGTCTTGTCGCGCTGCACATCGTCGAGCGTGAGTTTTTTCAAATCGTCTTCACGCTGGAAATGCGCCGGCCAACCTTCGATCGGCACATTGGCAGGGATGGGAAACGGTCCTTTGTCGGATTCATCGGGATAGTCGACGATCACTAGTTCGACGCGCGGCTGCGTCGGCGGCACCAGCACATAGGCCATGTCGGGGTTGTAGCGCAGCGGCTTCTCATTGCCGATCGAGGCGACGATCGCCGCGCTGTTCTTGTGCACGGGCCATTTCGAAACATCGGCATTCCACGGATTGTCCTTCGGCATGATCTGCATTCTCGAGACGATCGCGTCTGCTTCTTTGGTGTTGAAGAGAATCGGCTCGGTGATGGTTGGTTGCTGGGCAGACAAGCTGCTGCCGAGCGCAATAAGTGCGAGAACAAACCAAGGAGCACGCATGACAGAACTCCAGCCGGGTTGAGGATGCAGATGCAGTAGAGCGTGCCGAATATCGTAACGCCTTGCTACACATTCAGCGACTTTGGGCCGCTAACAAATGAATTGCCACGGACATAGAAGCGGAGTTGCAGTTCCTGCGCGCTGGTCACTCCGATTCGCGACGAGACGCCGACGTCGATTGGCTTTGAGGCAGAATCATCTCGGGCGATCCAAAGTTTTCCGCCCCCGGTAAGATCCACGCCGTCTTCTTCTTTGTCGATATCGAGCGCCGCGCAAAGTCGCGCTGGCCCGCGGGCGAGATCCCGCGGTGTCGACAAAGGCCTGCGAGCCTGCATCAGTTCCACACCGAACAGTGGCTCGATGGCGCGAATCAGCACAGCACTGGCGTAGCCGCTGGTTTCGGTCACTGCATTCAAGCACCACTTGGCATGAATGGAATATACGTAGGCATGTCCCGGGGGCCCGAACATCGAAGCGTTCCGCCGTGTCTGTCCCTTCGAGGCATGACAGGCTGAATCGCCTTCGGCCAAATAGGCTTCGGTTTCAACGATCCGCCCGCCACACAACCCCAGCGGTGAGGAATGCAACAACAGCTTGCCGAGCAATTCGCCGGCTACTTGAGCCGGTGGGCGGTCATAGAACGAGCGGTCGAGGGGATCCGTTGACAACTTGCACATTCAACAATCGTATCAAACAGGTAAGTGTCCATCAGTCAGGTTCGCTGGCGGTTTAGGGTGTTTGGATAATGCTGGCAGCTAGCACGCTAGCGCCAGCGAAGATTTCGCGAAGGTATTTGGAAAATTTTGGGTGTGAGGCAGCGCAGATCTGAGGCCTGCATATCAACTCACAAGTCATTGACGGCCAATCGGTTGTGTCATATCCAAAGTTTTCGACAAGTTTTCCACGACTCCCTCGCCGTGGCGGAAGTCCAAACTGGGTAAGCATCTGCGCGCCGATTTCTACAAGTGATTGACGCGCCACGGCCGATTCGTAAACTGCCCCAAGCCACTAAAGGTTGTGGCAGCACTCGCAACGCCTACAATGGATGGTATGGGAGCTCAGATCTGCATCTGGGCGTCGCTTTTCATGCGAATTGGCTAAGACAGCCCTTTCTAAGGAAAGTTGTGCGTGCACATCGGACGATTTTCTCATTCAGACTTGATACTGGACACCTGTTTAGTAGCATGATGCTGGCAGCCCAATGCGCTGCGTACTCGCAGCAAGATTTTGCTGGGCTGCGCACATCCCAATCCTCAGCAAGGAGCTGACTTGATGGCGACCGCGTCTTCCCCTCGTTCACGCAACCAAAAGCCCGTTCGTAATGGCGCCCGCACCCTCGCGCAGGGCCTGCAGGTCGAGCCGTTATTCTGCCCCACGACCGTGGCCGATCCGTTCGACACCGTGAATTGGACGCTCCGCAGCGCCCAGATCAAGGACGAGAGTGGCAAACTGATGTTCGAGCAGAAGGACGTCGAGATCCCCGAGAACTGGACGCAGCTCGCCACCAACGTCATCGTCAGCAAGTATTTCTACGGCGAGAACGGTACGAAGGAACGCGAACGGAGCGTCAAGCAACTCATTCACCGCGTGACCCGCACAATCGCTGATTGGGGCATCGCCGACGGCTACTTTGCCACACCCGAAGACGGTGAAAACTTCTACCGAGAGCTGACTTGGCTCTGCTTGAATCAACACGGCGCGTTCAATTCGCCGGTGTGGTTCAACGTCGGCCTGCACCACATGTACGGCGTGAGCGGCGCTAAGTGCAACTGGCGCTGGAACCCGGAAACCATGGATGTCGAACAGCCGGAGAATCCCTACGAATATCCGCAGGGCTCGGCGTGCTTCATTCAGAGCGTCGACGACAACATGGAAGCGATCATGCGGCTCGCGACCAGCGAAGCAATGCTCTTCAAGTTCGGTAGCGGCACCGGCACCGATCTGTCGACGTTGCGATCGCATCGCGAAAAACTCTCGGGCGGCGGCAAGCCGTCGGGCCCGTTGTCGTTCATGCGCGTCTACGACCAGATTGCTGCCGTCGTGAAGAGCGGCGGCAAGACCCGTCGCGCTGCCAAAATGCAATCGCTCAAGGTCTGGCATCCGGACATTCTCGAGTTCATCGAATGCAAGTGGAAGGAAGAGAAGAAGGCTCACTGCCTGATCGAAAAGGGTGGCTACGAGTCGAACTTTAACGGCGAAGCGTACAGCAGCATTCTGTTCCAGAACGCCAACCTGTCGGTTCGTTTGACCGACGAGTTCATGAAGGCCGTCGAGCTCGATCAGAAGTGGCAAACGCACTGGGTCACCGATCAAAAAACCGAAGGCCCTTCGTGGGACGCCAAGTGGCTGCTCAATCGCATGGCTGAGTGCGCCTGGCAATGCGGGGATCCCGGCGTGCAATACGACACGACCATCAATCGTTGGCACACTTGCCCGAACAGCGGCCGCATCAACGCCAGCAATCCGTGCAGCGAGTACATGTTCCTCGACGACACCGCTTGCAACCTGGCCAGCATTAACCTGATGAAGTTCCGTCAGCAGGACGGCACGTTTGACGTCGAGCGGTTTCAAACTGCTTGCCGGTTGTTCTTCATTGCTCAGGAAATCCTGGTTGATCATGCCAGCTATCCGACGGCAGACATCGCTCGCAACAGCCACATGTTCCGCCCGCTGGGTCTTGGTTACTCTAACCTCGGCAGCCTGATCATGAGCGACGGCCAGGCCTACGACAGCGAAGCTGCCTACGGCTTGTGCGGTTCGATTACCGCGCTGCTGCACGGTGCGGCCAACCTGACGAGCGCTGAAATGGCGGGCGTGGTGGGACCATTCGAAGGCTATGCCTTGAATCGCGAGCCGATGTTGCGAGTCATGCAAATGCATCGCGACGCCGTCGAGAAGATCAACGATGCCGGTCCGCAGAATTTGAAGGAAGCGGCCCGCCAGGTTTGGGACGAAGTGCTATCGCTCGGCCGCAAAGTCGGCTTCCGCAATGCCCAAGCCACCGTGCTCGCGCCGACGGGCACCATCAGCTTCATGATGGATTGCGATACCACCGGCATCGAACCCGACATCGCCCTCGTGAAGTACAAGCAATTGGCCGGCGGCGGCATGCTCAAGATTCTCAACAACACGGTGCCACTGGCCCTCAACAAGTTGGGCTACGACGATCCGCAGATCAAGGCGATTTGCGAATACATCGACAAGAACGACACCATCGAAGGCGCCCCGGAACTCGCCGACGAGCACCTCGCCGTGTTCGACTGTGCGTTCAAGCCGGCCAGCGGTGTTCGCAGCATCAACTGGAAGGCTCACGTCCGCATGATGGCCGCCGCTCAGCCGTTCCTCAGCGGCGCCATCAGCAAGACGGTGAACATGCCGACCGATGTCACGCCGCAAGACATCGCCGATGCGTACTTCTGGGGTTGGCAACTCGACTTGAAGGCTCTGGCGATTTATCGCGATGGTTCGAAGCAGAGCCAGCCGCTCAACACTTCGAGCAGCGACAAGAAGGAAGTTGCCGAAAAGATTGTCTATCAACCTCGTCGCGAACGCCTGCCCGACACGCGGCAGTCGATCACGCATAAGTTCAACGTCGGTGGACACGAAGGTTACATCAACGTCGGCATGTTCCCCGATGGCCGTCCGGGCGAACTCTTCATCACCATGGCGAAGGAAGGTTCGACGGTTGGCGGCATGATGGACGCCTTTGGCACCTCGATTTCGATCGCCTTGCAATACGGCGTGCCGGTCGACGCGCTTGTCAACAAGTTCTCG
This sequence comes from uncultured Pirellulaceae bacterium, assembly GCA_964394305.1. GTDB lineage: Bacteria > Planctomycetota > Planctomycetia > Pirellulales > Pirellulaceae > Anatilimnocola. The sequence continues at coordinate 35,056 of CAYMWL010000049.1, read as the reverse complement.
CACATGCGGTTTGAACCGATGGGTCACACGACCAATCCGGACATCCGCATTGCAAAGAGCGTGGTCGATTACATCTTCCGTTGGATGGGCATGCAATTCCTCGCCGGCTTCCGCGAAGCCAGCCGCGGTGAATTGCCGAGCCAGGGCGAAGCGGCCGAACCGAAGCTGCCCGCTCCTGCTGCCCCTGCGCCCGTTGCTTCGGCGCCCGTTGCCAAGGTTGCTGCACCTGCAGTGAAGGCTCCGGAAAAAGCCGCCGAAAAATCGGCTAACGGCACGAACGGTCACACTCCGGCGGCCAAGCCGAAGATTGATCTGGAAGTGCTCGAACGAGCTGGCCTGTCGATCAAGGTCGACGGCAACAACGGCAACGTACGCAACGAACAATTTGCCCGCTTCCAACTCGATGCGCCGAGTTGCGACAACTGCGGCTCGATCACAGTTCGCAACGGCAATTGCTACCTCTGCCACAACTGCGGCAACAGCATGGGTTGCTCGTAGTCGGAGTTCTTCCATGCCTCTGCCCCTGCGGCAGGGGTTCACTTGCTTCTGTACTACTTCGTTGCAGCAAGTCGGCAAAAAAATATTGGGTTGCTCGGGAAAGGATTCAGGCTGGAAGCCCCCGAGCAACCCGATTTTTTTGCGCTCGCAGAAATACTTGAGAACTACTTCTGCACTTCCACGCCGGTCAGATAGTTCGCCAGGAATTGCGAACCGATGATGCCGAAGAAGAACACGCTTTGGAAATTGTCGACCAGTGTGATGAGCGCCTGGCTCTTGGTCGCCAGCAGCACCTGATCGGGAATGAGAAACGTCAAGCCGATCAGCAACAGCACGCCGGTGCAGACGAACATCACATTCCGCGGCCAACCGGCGTCGATGTTGTAAATCGCCGACACTGGCAGCGACAACACGCCGAAGATCAGTGCGCCCAACAACAACGATCCCGAGCCAATCGCGAAGAACCCAATCAGCAACAACAGCGCAACGGCAAGCGTTCCCGCGAGCAAGTTCGCCCCAGCCCGTTGATCGGCTGACAAGGCATATCTGCCGAAGCGATCGAAGCGCAACAGCAAGTTGAAAAACGGATACGACAGCCAGGTGAGCACTACAAAGCCGACGAGCACACCCAAGACAGGCCAAATGTAGGGAGCGAACTCAGGATTCTGCCGCGCTGCATTACTGAGAAAGCGCTGTGCGAAATAAACGCCGATGACGATGCCCCACCGCGCTTGCGACGGCAAACGCGCCATGGCCAAGAAGTAACGGAGCATCCAGCGATACAAGAAATTACGGGCCTTGAGCGCTTCGATGATTCCCGCTCGGGCAAATTCCATTTCCGGATCGAGTCGCAGCGCTTCGCGAAAATGATCGGCGGCTTCGCGAGGCTGGTTGGCATGCAAACAGGCCCAGCCTTGATTGGCATGAATCCATGGATCATCCGGATTGAGCCGCAGCGCATCTTGCACCGTTTGTGCCGCGCCCGCGCGATCGCCGAGCATTACCAGTGCCTGCGACCGCACATTCAAACAAACCAGATGCTCCGGATCGATCTGTAGTCCTTCGTCGGTGGCCTCGACCGCCGGCCGCCACTTTTTTTGCCGCGAAAGGATCGAGCCCTTCAGGCCATATAAATCGGCATCTTGTGGATCCAATCGCAATGCAGCCTCCACTGCTTGTTCCGCTTCGGCAAGGCGATTGCGGTCGGCCAGCACAGCGGCCAGCATTTGATAACCCGTGGATTGATCGGGCGCGAGGCCGATCGCTTCTTCGGCGTGCCGCTGGGCTTCGTCGTAATGATCGAGCGCGAGATGGCATCGCGCCAGCAACGCATGCGCAAGGGCATCGTCCGAGTTTTGCGCCAAGTGGAGCGTCAATTCGCCGATGGCTTGCTCATGTCGATGCTGATCGATGAGGACGAGAGCCCGCGACAGGTGTTGCGTCATTGCAGCTTCATGTATTTGAGGACGTCGTCGTACAATCCGCCTTGATTGGCGTACAGTGCGTGGTTGCGGGCGGTGGAAAACCATTCCTTGGTCGTCGAGCGTTGTTTTGCGGCAGCGGCCAGCAAATCGGCCGTCGTCAGTGGCTTGGGTACACCGGCCTTGAGTGCTTCGTGCAACTTGGCTTCGATAGCAACGTCGATGACCGCTTTCAAATCGGCGCCGGAGAACTGATCGGTCTTTTTAGCAATCGCGAGAAAGTCGATGCGGTCGCAGGGTTTCCCGCGGAGTTGCAACTCGAGGATCGCAGCGCGCGCGGCAGTATCCGGCGGCGGCACGAACAGAATGCGATCGAATCTTCCCGGGCGGCGAAACGCGGGATCAATGTGCCAAGGAGAGTTGGTCGCTGCCAAAATCAGTAAGCCCTCGTTGCTCGCGTCGATCCCGTCCATCTCAGCGAGAAATTGATTGATCAGGTGCCGGGCCGAGGTGTGCTGCAAATCGCTCCGCCGCGCGCCGAGGGCATCGACTTCGTCGAAGAACAACACGCAGGGCTTGTTCGAGCGGGCACTGGCAAACAGTTCGTGCAGGTTGCGTTCACTGCTTCCCACCCACATGTCGAGCACGTCATTGATGCCAACCGAAAGAAACGCCGCGGAGATTTCGCCGGCGGTCGCGCGGGCCAGATGAGTTTTGCCGCAGCCCGGCGGGCCATACATCAAGATCCCGCCGCCGATCGGCTTGCCGTACGCGCGATAGAGTTCCGGATGATTGAGCGGATGAATAATTTTCAGGCGGATCTCTTCCTTCAAGGCCTCCATGCCGCCGACGTCGGCAAACTTTGTCTTCGGGCGTTCGATCGACACCTCCGGCCCGCCGCCCACTTCTTCGCTGTGCGCTCGGATTCGGCCATCAGTCAATTCTGTTTCTTGATACGAAGGACCGACTCCCAGTTTCTCGTCAAGATCGGCGTCGCGAACATCCGCATCTTGCTCGATGGCCAACTTATACTGAGCGACCGCGTTGGGCACGTCGCCTTGCTGAAACAACAGTCGCGCGTACATGACTCTCGCTGCCGGCGGCGCGATGTTCGCCTTGATCATGTCTTCGAGCACGACCAGGGCAGCGCTCACCTTTTTCTGTTCGCAAAATGCTTTTGCCAGGCCGTAGCGAAAACCCGTGTCTTCGGGTGCCCGAGTCAGGCCTTCTTTGAATTCCGCTTCCGCTTCCGCCAATCGGCCGGCCTGCAGCAGGCTTTCGGCCAAGTGACGCCGCAACGGCAAATTGTCGGGAGAAAATTGCAATGCTTCTCGCAGGGTTGCGAGGGGATCGACGGACATGAAATGACTTCTTGATAGGCCGCAAAGCGTTATAAATAGCTGCAGCATAGAATAACACGCTTGTTCTAAGCGTGCTGGTTTCGCTAGCAAGTTCTTCGGTCACTCATCATATCGAGCTAGCAGTCTGGAATTAGGAGCTGACTTGCTCTGGTTCGATCAATGCCGATTGCAGTATCATTCCGCGGACCTAAATCTCCCGCCCACCTATTCGCAGGAAGTCACGGATGACTCGCGCGACCCGCTTTGTATTGGTTGCCAACTGTTTGCTTGTGGTGAGTCAACTCACCAGCAACTTGTTTGCGCAGAACTATCAGCCTGTCGGCACTCAGCAAGCAGGTCCTCAGCAGGCTCAATCGGGCGCGACAGCCCAACCGGCACGCGCGAGCGTGTATGGCCCGGCGATCGGCCCAGCCGCGCCACAGAATCGCGGCCAGGTTCAGCCCGCGCAGGCTCAACAAGTTCAGCCGCAGCAAGGTGGGCAATTTCAATTCCAGCCGGTTGCTGGGCAAGCGGGAGGAAACGTCCGTCCCGTCGCTGATCAGCAACCAATTCGGCAACCCGGCGCTGGCGAGGCAACGCCGATCGGGCCCGGCCCTTTGAACGTCCCCCGCGCTGCCATCGTGCAGCCCTTGCCGCAGCAGCCCGAGTGGTATCCGCTCGATCCGAAGGTGCAAGATTGGGTTGATAACGTGCTGCGGTTTTGGGAAGAGCGAAGCAATAAAGTCAAAACGCTCGAGTGCAAATTCCAGAAGTGGGAATACGATCCTGCGATGATGGCTGCTGACTTTCAGCGATTGAAGGCTCTCGGCAAGTTGCACGAACTCCCGTTCAGCAAATACGCCAAGGGAACGATCAAGTACGCGTCGCCAGACAAGGGCTTGTTCAAGGTCGAGCAGTTGCAAGTCATTGTGCCAGGTCAGCAAGGGCCCGATGGCAAGCCGAAATATGAAGTGCAACCGGCTGAGAACGGCGAGCATTGGGTCACGGATGGCAAGAATGTATTTGCGTTCGACGCTGTGAACAAAGAGGTGATCGAATCGCAGTTGCCGCCCGATATGCAAGGCAAGGCTCTGGCCGATGGTCCACTGCCGTTCATGTTCGGCGCTCGCGCCGAGTCGATCAAGGCCCGCTATTGGATTCGCCCGCTGCAGCCGGAAGGCAAAGGCGAATATTGCCTCGAAGCCGTGCCGAAGTCACGGCAGGATGCTGCGAATTTCAAGATGGTGCAGATCGTACTTGACGAAAAACAATATCTGCCCACGCGGATGCAGATCTTCGAAGGTGATTGGAGCCCTGCCAATCCGCATCGCACGGCTTATCGCTTCGACGACCGCAAAGAAAATGAAGAGAAGGACGCGCTCAATGCACTTCTCAATCCGCTGAATCTCAAACTAAATCCTTGGGCTCAAGCTTTCTTCAACGTGGCGACGCCCCGTGGTTGGAAACGGATTGTGCGTGACGCTAACGGCAACATTGTCGGCGGCGGGGCGAATACGGCGACAGCGCCGGGAGTTGGTCCGGCGCTGAAGTAACAACGGCGACGGCTGGCTATTTATCCTTGAGCTTCGCGATCAAGAACTTGGTCACGCTGCCGTACTTCTCATCCTTTTTGCTGGGATAAGAAACGATGCATTCGGTGCCAAGCGGCGCGATCCGCTCGGCGAGCTTCACGCCATAAAGGGCCGAGTGCGTCGGGTCATCTTGCTTCTCGCCAACGACCGGCGGCTTTGCGCCGCCGAATTCCAGGTACAGCGGCGGATCGTTTTTGTCGACGAGTTCAATCGGCGAGTATTCCTTGATCCACGGCAGGACTTTTTCGCGATTGGCGATTAGCAGTTCAAATTCTTCAGCCCGTGCGCGATCTTTCGCAGCAAACCCAAACGCATGACCGCCGTAAATAGCGTTCGGCATCCACTCGCGTAGTTCCTTGGGATCGAGCGATGTTTGCGCGCCGGTGACGGCTGCCGCTTGCAGTTTGGTCGATTGCTGCGCGACCGGATCGCTGCTCTTGGGATCGGCGAGGTCATCGTGCAGCGCGAGCCACAGAGAAGTGCAAGCGCCGGCCGAACCGCCGGTGGCGCCGACTTTCTTGACGTCGATATTCCATTCCTTCGCCTTCGAACGGAGTGTTTGCAACGCTCTTGCGGCATCGTGCAACGGTGCTTTCACCGGCGGCTCCACTTTTTGCAGCATGGCCTGATCGATAAATCGGTAGTTGATTGCGGCGACCGAAATCCCTTCGTCGAGAAACGGCTTGATCGTGGTCGTGCCGTAGCCGGTCTTATCGCCACCTTTCCAGCCGCCGCCGTGAATGAGCAACACCAGCGGAGTGGGACGATCAGACTTCGCTTGCCAGAAGTCGAAGACCTGCCGCTCACTGTCGGTGCCGTATTTAAAATTCGCTACGGTGGGATCGAGGCGCGGCGGCGGCGCTTTCTTCGCGGGCGCTTTTGACTCGGCTTTTTTGGTTTCGGGCTTTGTCTGTTGAGCCCCGACGAGTGGGGTAATGGTCAACAAACAGAGTAGCGCAGTTAGCCAAGCACGAACGAGCATCGCAGGAACTCCAAAACGAGGATGAGGCGGGAGAGCGATAGTGTCGCACGTGATGCGGCGAAGTCAATTGTTTGTCGTCGATCGCTCTGCGATCGGTGAATCGAGCAGGAATTGCCGCTGTTAGCTGGCACGAGCGCTACTCCGCATTGTTCCAGCCTTTCGCGAATTGACGTGGAAAGGCGACTCGTAGTCATCGCCGCAACATCGTCAACTTGCCGAATCCGCAACTTCGCTGGACGCTCGTTTCGGCCGACAACTGCCTGCGGCCTCGATTCACCGTTCGCGGAGCGAACGACGCCACGGATGTCAACTCCGCTTGACGCTGTAGCCCGCGTGCGGCAAGTTGGCGGCTGTTCTGTTTGCAGCCACTTTCACGCGTGTAATAGCCATGAGCAATCCTCGTTTCCAACGGGCGGTCATCAGTGTCAGCGACAAAACGGGGCTGGCCGAGTTTGCCCAAGGCCTCGCCGCGGCGGGCGTTGAAATCTACAGCACCGGCGGCACACGGAAGTTTCTCGAACAAGCGGGCCTCAAGGTGCGTGATGTCGCCGATTACACCGGCTTTCCCGAAATGCTCGATGGCCGCGTGAAGACGCTTCATCCGAAGATTTTCGGCGGCATTCTCGCCCGCCGCGATCATGACGAAGACATGAAGCTGACAGCCGAGCACGGCATCGTCAGTTTCGAGCTGGTCGTCGTGAATCTCTATCCCTTCGAAGCGACGGTGGCCAAGCCAAACGTATCGCCGGAAGAGTGCATCGAGAACATCGACATCGGCGGGCCGAGCCTGGTGCGGGCAGCGGCGAAGAATCATGCGTTTGTCACCATCGCGACCAGCCCTGCGCAGTATGCCGACATTTTGAAAGAAGTGCAGGCTGACGGTTCGACGACGCTCGAGCTGCGGCGGAAGTTGGCCGCGGCCGCTTATGCTCACACCGCCGGTTACGACGCGGCGATCAGCGCTTGGTTTGCCAAAGAGCTCGGCCAAACGTTCCCGCAGCAACTGAGCATTCCCCTGCTGCTCGAAAACGAACTCCGTTACGGCGAGAACTCTCATCAACTGGCCGCGGTCTATAAGCAGGCCGGTGCAAGAGGCACAAGCCTCGTCAACGCCAAGCAGCGGAACGGCAAAGAGCTGTCCTACAACAATCTGCTTGATCTCGATAGCGCGCTGGGCATTGTTCGCCCGCTGTCGCAAGCTGCCTGTGCGGTCATCAAGCACAACAATCCCTGCGGCGCTGCCGTGGGCGCGACTTTGGCCGAAGCCACCCGCAAAGCGCTCGACGGCGACCCGCAAAGCGCGTTCGGTGGCGTGCTGGCGATGAATCAAACGATCGATGCCGCGACGGCCGAGGTTCTTTGCCAGCCTGGTTTGTTCCTCGAAGCCATCGTCGCGCCGGCCTTCGACGACGCTGCCATCGAAATGCTCAAGAGCAAACCCAAATTCAAAGTCAACGTGCGGCTGCTCGAAGTCGGTCCGTTCACACCGCAGAATGCGACGATTTCCTATCGCCAGATCGAAGGTGGCATGCTCGTGCAACAAGCCGACGTGCTCGCCGATCCGGAGAACGAATGGAAGGTCGTCACCGAAAAGCAACCCGATCCGCGTTTGCTCAACGATCTGAGATTCGCCTGGGCCGTGGTGCGACACGTGAAGAGCAACGCCATCGCACTCGCCAAAGACGGCATGCTGATTGGTTGCGGCGCCGGCCAAATGAGCCGCGTCGACTCGGTCGAAATTGCCATTCAAAAGGCCGGACAACGAGCGCCGGGCAGCGTCCTCTCCAGCGACGCGTTTTTTCCGTTCCCCGATTCCATCCATCGCGCCACCGCGGCGGGAGTGATCGCGATCATTCAGCCAGGCGGCAGCGTGAAGGACCCCGAAGTGATCGCGGCCTGCAACGAGCACGGCCTGCCGATGATCTTCACCGGTCGGCGGCACTTTAAGCATTAAAACCAGCGCAAAAGTGCGCTGGGTTGCGGCTTTGTAATCCACGATGCTCCGAGGACGCAATTAGAATTGTTGGTAGCAGCGGTTCCTTTAGATCGAAAGGCTGGGCGATAGGAAGGTTTTGGTTCGGCCGGTGGATGCAAACAAACAGCAAACGCCCGAGTTCTTGTGCTGGGCCATCGAACGCCAGTGCCCATTGCGCGAGATGCTGCCTGAGAATCAGCCGGAGAAAGTCGAACGGCAACTGCGGGCTGCCCGCTATTCAGCAGAAGCGATTGCGGAAGGACGCGTGGAGAATGACCTCGCAGTGACCGCCGATCGCCAGATGGCGTTTCGGATCAGCGAATCACTGGCCGTCTTCGGCGGCGAAGCGGTTGTGCGAGAATGTTGCGGCAGCTGCCCCGCGAATGCACTCGCGTCGATTCGCCAGCCAAGTTACGCCGGCTGCTATGGAATGTTTCCACTGCCGGAGCCGCGGGAACGATTCTTTCAGCGGACGCAAAAATGCCCTCGCGATAATCAACTGTTTACGCCCGCGCAGTTCCTCTGGTACGGCTGGTGGATGCGCTCACCGTTGAACGCAGAACAAATTGCTTATCTCGCGGGGCAATTCGCGTTGATCAGCAACGAGCCGGAGTTTGCTGGTGAACTTCCCCTGCGAGAATTGACTGCGGCCCTCCAAGTTTGCCAGCAACAGAACTTCGCACTGAGCGTGCAACTGTTCCCCCGTGGTGAAATTGACGGCCTGTGGTGGAAGCAGATTCCGCACTGCAACGTTTGCCGCTCGGAATGGTTGCCTGGAACTACACGCTGCGAAATGTGTGGCCAAACGCGTTTTCCCGCGTCACCGAAGAAACGGCGTGTGCGCGGGACGCGGCCTTATCGGGCGATTGAAAGCGCCTAGTGATGAAGTACGCCATCCTTTTTTGGCTGCTGGCCGCTGCGAACGTTGCGCTCGCCGTCACCCAATTGGATGTTCTTTGGCAACAAATCGTAGCTGCAACTCCCGCGTTCACCTTTTTGCTTGTCGGCCTCGTCTATGCCCTCCAAAAGCCAGCGTGGTTTGGTAAGTCGAATCAAGGCCACCAATCCATTGTCGGCTGGTGCGTCTATGGGCTCTTTTTTCTGCTGAGCCATTTCACGCTTTGGTGTTATCGTCGTGCGAATAACAGCCAGCCGCCGCTGGCCGAAGTAATTCCCGGCTTGTGGATTGGTCGCCGGTTGACAACTCGCGAAGCGCGATCGCTGCCCCTGCGATTTGCCGGCATCCTCGATTTAGCTGCGGAGTTTCCACGCATTCCGTTAGCGGCCGAATCGTATTGTTCATTGCCGCTGCTCGATGGCTTGCCCGTCAGCGCGCAGGATCTCGCACTTGCCCGGGCGTGGCTCGCAGAGAATTGCCCGCGAGGTCCGACGCTCGTGCATTGCGCACTCGGACATGGCCGCACTGGCTCAATCGTCCTTGCATATTTGTTGCTTGAGGAGCAATTTGCCGATGCGACAGAGGGGCTCAAGCGTCTCAGGAAGCTTCGCCCTGGGTTCGGAATGTCGCATGCCCAGATCGCTGCAGTAGAACGTTTCGTAAGCGACTCACGCCAATAAGAGCCGTGAGTCAACTCTCGTGGTAACCGATTACTCTTCCTCTTCTTCCTGCAGCGTCGTCTTGCTCACGATGTCTTGCTGCACGTTGGTTGGCATGATGTCGTAATGGCTCAGTTCCATCGTGAAGCTTCCCTGGCCGCCGGTGATGCTCGACAGGGTGCGGGCATAGGTTGTCACTTCGCGCAGGGGCACTTCGGCGAAGATGGTTTGATAACCGCCGCCGGCTGAGTCGGTACCTTGCACGCGACCGCCGCGGCCTGACATGTCGCTGTAGAGATCGCCCATGAACTTCTCGGGAACGGTCACTTCCATCCGCACGATCGGTTCGAGCAGCGCCGGCTTCGCTTGTTGAAAGACATTGCGAAACGCCATCGAGCCGGCGATCTTGAACGCGGCTTCGCTGCTGTCGACGTCGTGATGTTTGCCGTAGTGCACTTCCACGGCAACATCTTGCACTGTGTGGCCGGCGATCACTCCTTTTTCGATCCGCTCTTTGAAACCTTTTTCGATCGCGGGCAGAAAGTTGCCTGGAATGCTACCGCCGACGACGCTGTTGATCCACAGAAAGCGGTGCGTGTCGTCGAAGTGGAATTCCTTCATCTGCGGGAATTTGTCTTTCGAGCAGAACTGCTCCGGCGTGACATTCCGCGGGAGCGGATACATGCGGATGTGGACTTCGCCGAACTGTCCGCGGCCACCGGATTGCTTTTTGTGGCGATAACTTCCCTCGGCACTGGCCATGATCGTTTCGCGGAACGGGATCTTCGGCACCTTGGTATCGACATCGAGTTTGTCGCGGCGATGCAGCCGTTCGCGAATGATCTGCAGGTGCAGATCGCTCATGCCGGTCATCACCAGTTCTTTGGTCTGTACGTCGCGCTCGATCTTGAGCGTTGAATCCTCTTCCACCAATTTGTGCAGCGAGTTCGAAAGCTTCGCTTCGTCGGTATGGCTCTTCGGTTTCACCGCCAGGCCGACCATGGGCGTGGGGAAGGGAATACGCGGCATTTCGAACTCGCCGAGCGAGTTGCCGGTGTGCAGCTCTTCCATTTTGGCGACGGCGACGATGTCGCCAGCCGAGGCGCTTTCGACGGGTTTGTTTTCAGCTCCTTGCACGTCGAGCAGCGGGCCGATTTTCACCGCTTTCTTAGCGCCGCAGACGTGCACCGTGTCGTCCTTTTTCAGCGTGCCGGAATAAATCCGCAGATACGTGAGCTTCTGCACGAACGGATCGATGCGAGTCTTGAACACCTGAGCTACGAGCGGCGCTGCAGGATCCGCTTTGAGTTTGATCTCGCCATCGCTGTCTCCATTGGCCGTCCCTTCCTTGTACCCTTCGGGATGTGCAATCCGCTGAATGTGGCCGGGCGGCAGCGCTTCGTGTGCAAGCACTTCGAGCAGCTCTTGTAAGCCAACACCAGTCTTCGCCGAACAACAAACGATAGGAATGAGCGTGCCGCGGGCGATCGCTTGCTCGGTGAGTTCTTCCACCTTGGCGTGCGAAGGCTCTTCCCCTTCGAAATACTTTTCCATCAGCGCTTCGTCGACTTCGATGATCGATTCGATCAACTGCTGATGCGCCTCGGCCACATTGAGGAGGACGCCGGTCGCATCGCCTTTATCGAGCGTCGTGATCACGCCTTTGAAATTCGGTCCATGGCCGATGGGAATGTTGAGCAACGAGCAGGCGTTGCCGAAGGTATCACGAATGTTTTCGATGAGCTTGGGGAAGTCGATGTTGATGTCATCCATGCGATTGATGATGATCATCCGCCCGACGCCCGCCTTGCCGGCTTCCTGGAATACGCGGCGCGTATTCACTTCGATGCCGCTGTGGGCGTTGATGACGATAGCAGCCATCTCGACGGCCCGCAGCGCTCCGATGGTTTGGCCGATGAAATCCGGGTAGCCGGGCGTGTCGATCGCGTTGATCCGTTTCCCCTCGTGCGAGAAGTGCACGATGCTCGATTCGATCGTCCGTTTGTGAGCTTTTTCTTCGGGATCGAAGTCGCAGATGCTGCTGCCGTTGTCGACGCTTGGTTCGCCATGAACCGCGCCGGTGAGAACGAGCAGGCGGTCGAGCAACGTGGTCTTGCCGCTCGCGCCGTGGCCGCAAAAAGCAATGTTTCGAATGTCTGCCACATTAACCTTAGCCATGCCTAATTCCTTCGCGAATAGGGAGAGAAGCGAGGTTCGACGATGCAGGTTGTGCTGTGTTATTCCTTTCTAACTCAACGCGCGTTTGCTCCCACTCCTCGTTATTCCGGGGAGAAGGTCGGGGTGAGGGGCCGTTGCCGCCAATGGACGCTCCACTTGCAGTTTCTCCCTCGCTTACGTGTCCGGCTAGTGGTTTGATTGTCGCTGATGTTCCTTATGCTTTCGCCGCGGCCAGGGCCGCAGGCAATGTCAGTGTCTCTTCATACAAGGCCCGGCCGATGATCGCGCCGGCCATCGGCACTTTGGCCAGGGCAACGACATCGTCGGCCGTCGTCACTCCCCCCGAAGCGATCACTGGAATCGTCGTCGCGCTTTTCATCTCGGCCATCGCGGGAAGATTCGGACCTTGTAGCATGCCGTCGCGGGCGATGTCGGTGTAAATAATCGCGCCGACGGCATCGCTGGCAAACTTCTTCGCAAAATCAACCGCGAGCGCAGTGCTGGTTTCCAACCAACCATCGGTGGCCACTTTGCCGTCGCGGGCATCGATGCCGAGGGCCAATTTGTGCGGATACTTCGCGCACATCTGCTTGAACCAGGCCGGTTCTTTCAGCGCCTTGGTGCCGACCACGAGGCGGGAAATGCCAATGCCCAACAGCCGGTTAATGATCGCTTCGTCGCGAATGCCGCCGCCGAGTTGGCAGGGGATTTTCACTGCCGCGAGAATGGCCGAAATCGCTGCCAGGTTGGCTTGGGTGCCATCGCGCGCTCCGTCCAAGTCGACCAGGTGCAGGCATGACGCGCCTTGCCGCACCCAGTGCATAGCCATCTCTGCGGGATCTTCGCCGTAAACAGTTTCCCGCTGATAGTCGCCCTGCTTCAGGCGGACACACTTCCCGCCGCGCAGGTCGATCGCCGGCCAAATTTGCATCTCAAAACCCAATCGTCACACGAACCGAAATACCTCGCGCAATATGGCACAGGGAATTGCCGAACGCAAGCGGCGCGGAATGCGACAAACCACCCAGAGATTCGGCGTTGGAACACTTTAATTGACGTGTTTCCCCCTGCCACATTATGCTGGAATGCACGCCGCGACCAACTTTTCTAACGGCGTTCCTTCTCCGCACCTTTTCTTCGTTTAACCCGGGCCACCGCAATGTCCTTTGGTCATCAGCCACCGCCGCCAAAGACGACTGGCACGGGCACCATAATCGGCATTCTGGCGCTGATTTTTGTCGGCCTTCCGTCCCTCTTGTGTTTGATCGGCGGCGTGGCCTTGTGGGGCGTGGCCGGTTTTCCGGGGATTGGGGCTAGCAAGAATGAATTTCCGGACGTTGCTGGTAGCAACGAGGGAATTTCGGAGGGCTTCGCCAACAAGGAGGAGGCCGCTCGCGCCGCGTGGCAACGAGTGATCGAAAAGAAGAGAAGCGTGGAAGTCGAATTCGGCAAGTCGTATCGAGAATACCGATTGGGGCTGGCTAGTGGGAATCGCGACAGCGACAAGCACAAGCAGGCATATGAAAACTGGAGTCAGGGCTACGAGCAGGTTAAGAAAATGGTCTTGCAAACGGAACAAGCGCATGGCCCCATTCCGCCCGACCTGGTGTACCATTTTAAATTGACCGAACGCGATATGCTTCGCGAGTTAATACCGGTGGGCATGCCGCTTGCCTTGATTGAGGCCCCCAGGCCCCATTCGCAGGACAACGACTCGGCTGTCGTTGATCAAAGAATCGCCAAGCGAAAGGCCGATTCGGAGCAACAACTCGCCTCCATGCGCGCCGAGTTGGCCCAGCGCAATGCGCAGGGCTTGGCCGAATCACAGCGCTTGCAACAATTGGCTGCTCAGCGACTGGCCGAGCAACAAGCAGCCGCCCGCGAGCAGCAGGCTCGCGAACAACGGCAGCGAGAATTTGCCAATATCGTGCCGCAGCCCCAGCCTCAACCCCAGCCCTTTGTTCCTCCGCCTGTTTTCAATAACCCGCCGCCCGTCGTAAACAATCCGCCGCCAGCAGTTCCGCAGCCGCAGGCCAACGAACCGCCTGGTTATCCCGCTCCGGACATCGCGCAGCTCAAGCTCAAGGACCTGGTGTTTGTGCAAGTGGCTGACAAATGGCATCCTGCTTTTGTGCAGCAGAAGCGGGGTGTACTCATCACCGTTCGCTCCACCGAAACGGGCGCGGTCCAGCAGGTGACGATCGAACGCATTCGGATGCAGAACGAACCAGCAACCCAGCCCAGCAGCAACGTGCCGCCGGCGCTGCGGGCTGTTACCGCGCCGAAGAAAACCGGCGGTAACAACGAAGAGGAAGACGACGCTTTGTTCACTGCTAAGCCGGGCGATGAAACCGCCCGGGCTACCACTCCCGCTACGCCCTCGCCCGGTGGTCCCGCCGCGCCCGCCAAAGCAGCGGCACCCGTCGCCGAATTCCGTACCTGGACCGACGACACCGGCAAATTCAAGATCGAAGCCGAACTCGTCAACTTCGAGTTCGATCTGGTCACCCTGCGCCGCCGCGATGGCAAAGTTATCAGCATGCGGATGGATAAACTCTCGACCGATGATCAGGCAATCATTCGGCAGAAGTTTCAATAAGTGGTCCGGGGTCGGGACTCTAGGGCGAAAAACGATCCTGCAAATAGCTGGAGCAAGCTCGCCCTAGAGTCCCGACCCCTTACTCAACTGCGCCAATTCGCGTTCGTTGGGAAACTCGTTCACCAGAAACCGCGGCGGATAGAAATCTTGGGGCTGCAGCAAATGGCCGACGACTTGCTGCACACGTTCCCAGGGAACACGGGCGACGAGTTCGGGTGATTCGGGATCGCCGTCCATCAGAAAGATTTCTTCAGTCTCAGGCAGCAGCGTCGGCACGCCGCGGGGCCAGACGCAATAGCTCGTCATCTGCCCTGTTTTGCTGTCTTGAATGCCGCTGAAGCTCGCAACAAAGAGATCTTCACCACGGGCATTGTGCAGTTGCTCGAGCAGTTCCTTTTGATCGGTGTATTCGCCGCCGATGCTCCGCAGCTGCAACTCATGCAGCCGGTTGTATGCCGGCGAAGTTAGCTCCGGCAGCCAGGTTTGCCATTCGTCGTCGATGAGCGTCAGCGTGACCGTCGAAATCGGCCGCGGCTTTTGCGAAGCCTCTTCCGCGAGCGTGGCCAGCAACTGCAACCCCTCGACATCGTCATGCCCGGCGATCAGCAGCGTATCGCGATTTGGCACGATCGCCACGGGGCGGCCGCGGACGGGAAATGTCCGAATGACATCGACAAGCAAGAGCCGCGACGCATCGTAGTTGTCGCCCGTCGCCGTGACGAACACACGATCGTCGAGCGAAGCCACGGCGAAGTTGTTCATCTGTTCGAGATTATGTCGAGCTGCTTCGACCGCTTCATAAAACGTCACGTTCCAAGCATCCAGATCGGTTTGCCCGATCGATTGCATGGAATGTGGCATGTCGTACACGAGCGACAGAGCCAGATGATCGCCGATCATCTGCTGCGGAATGTTGACCTTGTCGCTGCCCCGAGCCATGGCTTGCAAGCGAACCGATTCGATCTGAAACCGCGAGCGAATCACGGGAAGCAAATCGGGGTGCACATCGTCGAATTCTTCCGGCAGTTCAAAATGCCGCGTGCCGAGCAATCCTTTCAGAAAACGTTGCAGGACGCCGGCCCGCTCCTGGCGCGGTGCCTGGCAATATTCCAAGTAGATATTCGACAAGTTGATAAAACCGGTCCCATCGCGCTGCAGCAGGAACTGCTCGGCATCGTAAGTCAGCGGCCCTTCTAGCTTGGTTTTGGCGATCTCGGAGAGCATCAGACGAGCAAACTTGTCCTTGCTCGGTGGCCCGAAGAAATAGTCCATCAATCCCACAGCAGGTCTCCTCCGGCATTTTCTTAAACAACCGCCTAGAGATCACCGGGAGAGATGGGGGCATCGCGCGAAATCACGTCCGGCCCTTTGCCGACCGTCTTTTCATAAGTGCCGTCGCCCGACTTCACGTATTTGGTAAAGCCCAAGCGGTCGAGCTTTTTGTCATCCGCGGCCGCTTTGCCCATGGCCGAGTCGGACCACTTGCCGCCAATGGCCGGAGCCTGAAACACGCGGCGAATCGGCTGGCCCGTTTGCGGATGCTTTTTCAGCGGCTCATCGGCCATGCTTTGAAAAATCTCGAACTGTTCGCCCGAGTCGTCGTCGGTGATGACTTCGTAAACGTAGATGGGCATGGGAAGATTTTAAATGGAGATACCCGGGACTGGACATCTCAATTATAGCGGCGCCGCGCCAGTGAGTAGCGTCCAATCGCTTGTGCTGGTGCTTTTCTGCTCCTGGAGCGAGAGTAGTTCGAAGTGCGGTATCGCCTGCCGGTCTCGGCATTTTGCCCGGCCGGCTGAGGCGACGAACCAGCTTGTCGCTGCGGACAAGAGCAAATTTAATAACGCAGGATGTAATCCATTGTTAGGCGGTGCTCCAAAACGCCGCGCGTATTTGTCAGCGGCAGTTCGTAGGCGATGCCGATTTCATTCAGCAGGCTCGGTTTGTATTTCAAGCCGAACGCGCCGGTCACAATGTCCGAGCCGGCTACACCGGTCGAGCCAAAGTTGAAAAAGTCGCCGCCTTGAATGCCGTCGAAGGCCGCGACCGTGCCGTTGCTCATCCAGTGATACCAGGTTCCTTCGAGAAAGCCGTAGAAGCACGTGCCGCAGAGTTGGCGATCGACGTGTCCCGACCAGTAGAAAACCTGGTTCTCAGCCGACCGATCAGTCGGCAATCGAATGCCAGCCGTCGTCAGCAAGTGATTGCAGTCGCCGAACAGCGCCCCATAGGCGGCAAACAGATTGAACTCGCCATCGCCGTTTCCTTGCAGCGAACGTGTGCTGCCAACGGGCAACTCAAACGTTGCGCCGACGCTCAAGATCCGTTGGCAGCAGCAATCCTTCCACAAGTTGTACTTCAGCCCCAGGGCCACATCGGCCCAGCCATCATCGAGCGGCGCGAGGCCGGTCGGAAAGATGAAGCCATCCTTGGTCGCGATAATCGACAGATCTTCTGTAATCGCGGCCCGCAATTGCACGGCAAGCACCTGCAATCGACTCGGCGCGATCGCCCCACCCGCGAGTGCAGGGAGCTGGTGATCGATAAAGATGAAGCGGGCTTCAGACAGCGTCCGCGGATCTTCGAAGAAGACCGGATTGGTCATCGGGCTGATAAAGCCCGCCCAGGCCGGATCGGTTGGTTGAATGAAGCCCAGCAACGGGCCTTTGCAGCAGTCGTCGCAACATTCTTCGCACGACGATTGCGAATCGACTGAATATTCTTCGGTAGGCAGGTATTCTTGCGCTCGCGCAATCGTCACGCAAAGCAGAGTCAGCAACAGACAGACTCTACGGAGTCTTTGGGGGGGGACGCATCGCAGGTTCCTTCCAACGCGCTTGATGATTTTAAGGGGCAACATTTCAGCAGCAATGATGCCCTGTTTTGGCTATCGTCTGTTGACTGTCCGCAATCAACGAAACTACCCGCACAGCGGTAAAGTCCTTAGCGCGCGAAGCCGCACAGGGTGATTAATTCGCATGTCGCACAGTCCACACCAACTGGCGACACGCGGTGATCCGGCACGATTGGCGGAGCGATGTTCCGCTGCTGGCCCGTCTCTTCATGCCGACCCTCTGCCAGAGTACCGAGGCGAGCAGTAAGTCAGATTTCGCCCCGTTGGCAAAGGCCGAGAGAGGTCTATACTGATTGCGCTTGGGAGTTTGCGCTAAATAGCTTGAACTTCTTTCGAGCCTGCCAGCCCTGCCGGACGTTAGTTCCCGCCCGCCAGAGCCAGTTTTGCCTTGCATCGCGGAAAACGAGGATCGCCGTGACTGAAGCTCCTGTGACCGACGCCCCGTCGGGTACCTTTCTCGCTCGCAACGAGTTTTTGCTTCGCCGGCTGCATTCGCTCAGCGGCGTGATTCCGGTCGGCGCGTATATGGTGGTGCACCTGCTCACCAACTCGACGATTTTGGACTCGTCGTTGACCTTTCAAAAATTCGTCTACGGCATCCACTCGCTGGGCCCGGCGTTGCCCATTGTCGAGTGGGGCTTCATCTTCATTCCGCTGCTGTTTCACGCGATTTTCGGTGTGGTGATTATCCGCGGCGGGCTGCCCAACAGCAGCACCTATAAATACGGCAGCAACATTCGCTACACCCTGCAACGAGCGACCGGCATGATTGCCTTCGTGTTTATCATGTGGCATGTGTTTCACATGCACGGCTGGATTCATGCGGACTGGTGGACGAAAGGTGTGGCTACGCCCCTGTTCGGTTATCAGTTTCGCCCCTACAACGCCGGCTCGACGGCTGCTGAGGCTTTGTCTGCATTGCCGGTCCAGATTTTGTATGCGATCGGCATTCTGTCCTGCGTGTTCCATCTGGCCAACGGCCTTTGGACGTTTGGCATTACCTGGGGCATTTGGATTACGCCGGCTGCTCAGCACCGTGCGACGATCGCGGCGACGGTGTTCGGTGTGTTGCTCTCGGTTGTCGGCTTGAGTGCTTTGGGTGGCTTTGCCACGAAGAGCAAAGAGCAAATCATAGAGATGCGAGAAGAAGAAAACAGAATGTATGAAATGAAAACTGCTTCCGGCGATGTGAATAAGAATGAGCACAAGCGGTACCATGCTCCGGCAGCCGCTGCAAAGGCAGCAGAACCTCACAAATAACAAGAGTGGCTGAGTCAATCGCGGCTTAGTCCAGCCCTCTCCCCGGAGTACCGAGGAGGGGGAGTTCAACAATACTGACTCCCGAATCCCGATCCTTGGCTCCCGAAAAATGGCAAAGCAACGCGTCTTGATCGTCGGTGGCGGCCTCGCTGGCCTGGCAGCCGCCATGAAGTTGGCCGAGCTCGACATCGCCGTCGACCTGATGAGCCTCACCCCCGTCAAGCGTTCGCACAGCGTGTGCGCGCAAGGCGGCATCAACAGCGTGAACGATCTCACGCGGCAACAGGGTGACACCGAATGGCTGCACCTGGACGACACCGTCTATGGCGGTGACTTCCTGCAGCATCAGCCTCCGGTCAAAGAAATGACCTTCTGGGGCCCGAAGATCATCGAACTGATGGACCGCCTCGGGGTGACCTTCAATCGCACGCCCGAAGGTTATCTGGATCGCCGACGCTTCGGCGGCACGCTCTTCAAACGGACCGCGTTTGCAGGAGCGACGACCGGTCAGCAGTTGCTGTATGGTCTCGACGAACAAGTTCGCCGCTGGGAAACCGAAGGCAAAATCAAGAAGTACGAGTTCTGGGATTTTCTGGGCCCCGTGCTTGACGACAACGGCGTGTGCCGCGGCGCGATCGGTCAGGATCTGACCACGATGGAAATGCGGGCCTTTCCCGCCGATGCGGTGATCGTCGCTTCCGGCGGTCCCGGTTTAATCTACGGCCGTTCGACGATGTCGATGGTCTGCACGGGGAGCGCGGCCAGCCGCTGCTTCCAAGCCGGCGCCAAGTTCGGCAACGGCGAGTTCATTCAAGTCCATCCGACCGCGATTCCTGGCGCTGACAAGCTCCGCCTGATGAGCGAATCGGCCCGTGGCGAAGGTGGCCGCGTCTGGGTGCCACGCAAACCGCAGGATCCGCGCGATCCGCTGACCATTCCGGAAAGTGAACGGTATTACTTCCTGGAAGATCGGTATCCGAAGTATAAGAACCTCGTGCCGCGCGACATCGCGACCCGCGAGATCTTCGACATCTGCGTCAACGAGGGCTTGAGCGTCGAAAAAGATCGCCTGGCCGTTTATCTCGATCTGACGCACATCTCGCGAGCGGAATTGAATCGCAAGCTCGGCGGCATTTTGGAAATCTACGAGAAGTTCCAAGGTGTCGATCCCCGTGCGAACCCGATGAAGATTTTCCCCGCCGTCCATTACTCGATGGGCGGGCTGTGGGTCGATTATGCGAAGAGCGGTGACGGTGGTCTGCAGGTCGGTTCGCCGAAGAACCAAATCACCAACATTCCGAACCTCTACGCCATCGGTGAATGCGACTATCAATATCACGGCGCCAATCGCCTCGGCGCCAACTCGCTACTCAGCTGCATCTTCAGCGGTTTGATCACAGCCCCGGGTATCGAGACGCTGTTGAAGGGTACGAAGACTGCCGCAGCCGATCTGCCGTCGTCGCTGTTCGAACGGGCGATGAAGCAACAGAAAGCCCGCCACGACGTGCTGTTGAAGCGTCCTGCTGGCGGCGAGAATCCTTATCTTATTCACCAGGAACTCGGCGATGTGATGACCAAGGCGGCGACAGTGGTTCGCCGTAACGATCAATTGCGCGACGCGATTGCCAAGGTGAAGGAACTGCACGAGCGGAGTCACAGGTGCTCGCTGTCAGATTCGGGCAACTGGACCAATCAGAATGTGGTCTTCACCAAGTCGCTGGTTGACATGTTCCCGCTGGCCCTGACGATTCTCGAAGGTGCGCTCGCTCGCGACGAAAGCCGCGGTGCTCACTTCAAACCTGATTACTCCTTCAAGGCGCTCACGGCCACCGAACCGGCCGAACGCCGCAAGCAGGCCGAGAAGTGGTGCGACGAGTTCGACGCCAACAACGACAAGTGGCTCAAGTCGACCATCGCCACCTGGGACGGCAAGGAAGTGAAGCTCAGTTATGAAGATGTCGATACTTCGCTCGTCACGCCGCGGCCGCGGTTGTATGGCCTGGTCGGGGCCGAAGAGATCGAAAAGGTTTGGAAAGAACGGCAAGCGGCCAAGGAACAAGCCGCGGCCAAGAATGGCATCGGTGCTGCGGGCTCGACCAAGCCTGCGTTGGCCGGCGCCCACTAACAACACATTCTGCTACTCCATCACAGCAAATTGAATCATCATGGCAGACTCGCATCACGGTAACGGTCACGATTCGCATGGCTCCAATGGCCACGGTCACGCCGAGCCTTCGGCCAAGCCCGATACGTTCGAAGTCCGCGTACTGCGCCAAGACGCGCCGGGTGAACCCAGCTATTGGGAACGGCACACCGTCAAGTACGAAGCCGACATGAACGTCATCAGTGTGCTGCAGCGGATTGCAGCCAAGGCAACTTCGTCCGAAGGGAAGCACGTCGCCCCCGTCGCCTGGGACTGCAATTGCTTGGAAGAAGTTTGCGGCGCTTGCACGATGGTCATCAACGGCAAGGTGCGGCAAAGCTGCTCGGCCCTCGTTGATCGCCTGCTGGCCGATAATCCCGCTGAGATCGAACTGCAGCCGATGACGAAGTTCCCGGTCGTGCGCGACCTGGTCGTCGATCGCAGCCGGCTGTTCCGCGGCCTGCAAAAGGTCAAAGCCTGGATTCCCGCCGACGGCTATTACGATCTAGGCCCCGGACCCAAGGTTTCCGCCAAGACACAAGAACAAACCTATCCGCTCAGCGAATGTATGAGCTGCGGCTGCTGCCTGGAAGCTTGCCCACAATACCTGAAGGTGGAACTCGTCCGCGAAGAAGGTGAAAGCGACGCGGCCTTCACCGAACGCAAGAACAAGGTATTCGACCGCGAATTCGTCGGTGCCCACGCCATCAGTCAGGCGATGCTCTTCAACATGCATCCCACGGGCGCGATGAACGCCAGTGAACGCTTGGAAGCCTTAACGCAAGAAGGCGGCATCCAAGTTTGCGGCAACGCTCAGAACTGCGTCGCGGTTTGCCCAAAGCGAATCCCGCTCACCACCAGCATTGCCCGCGCCGGCCGTGCGACGACCTTCCATGTGCTGAAGAAGTGGTTTGGTGCGTAAGTTAACCAACCTTCATTTGGAGGTGAACCGTGTCTCAATCACTGTTGCCTCCCGAGGAATCGCCGAAGCAACTCACCGGCAAGCAAGTCTATAACGTCGTTAGCGATACGGCCGTCGGCGTGAATGTTCGCTGGAAAGACAATCTCTTTCAAGCCGTGGCAATCTTCCTATGTACGGCGATTGGCGCTAGCATCGGCTACGTCGTGAACCCTCGCGACGTGGCGACCGGCGCTGTAGCTGGTGGTGGTTGCGGGCTTCTCGTCGGCCTCTTTGGCAGCGGCCTGTTCCTGATGATCTTTCGCGCGGTGATGCATGCCCGCGGGAAGCATGATTAACTACCGCACTTGTTCGTAGTCAAACTCTGGTGAGCGCCCTTGCCGCAGTTCGTCGAAAATCCAGTTGAGCGCTTCGCTCACGCTGCCGAGAGAATAAGCTTTGCTGTTTTCGTGAGATAAGAAACCAGCTTGGTCCTGCTGGTTATAGATCAGCATGTCGCCGCAGGTGGAACTGCCGAAGATGCGTGTGGTTGCTGTCGGAAATGATTCACTCTTGCTTGTCGCGCCCCAGTGCTTGAGGGTTGAGTGGTCACCGGGCCGGAACAGACCGCCGCCGAACGCAAACTCCGCCCAATGCACCCAGCGAACCTGCGAAAACAGTTGCTGAAACCCCGCCGCCGCAAAGTCTTTGGGATCGCACTCGCCAGGTTCGATGAAAATCCGATGTGGAATCGTGGCGCGACCTCGCGGCCACCAATGAAAGGCCGCCTGCGGTCCGCCGAACATTTCATCCGCAGTGGCCAGCAACAGCGCACAGCGTGCCTCTTTGATCAGCAATTGAAGATACGCAGCAAATGCCGGCAGCGTCGTGTCGACCGCGAGCTTCAGTAGATACCCCTGCGGGTTTTCGAAGGCATCACGGATGTCGCTCGTCAGCAATCCGCGATGACTGGTGGGAACTTCGGACAATTCATCTTCGGGCAGTACCCAAAGATTTTCACCGCCGGCCTGATTGGGTTCCTGCTCCATTGCATTTCCCCGCCTCGCGTCTCTCGTCCCGCATCCCTTAGCGCTACTTCGCCAAACCGAGCGACAATCCCGGCGCTGGCAAGCTGCTGTTGCCCATCAAGAACTCATCGATGGCGCGGGCAGCGCCGCGGCCTTCGTTGATGGCCCACACCACCAGCGATTGTCCTCGGCGGCAGTCGCCGGCGGCGAACACTTTGGCTTGCGAGGTGACGAACTTGCCATGAGCCGCTTTGTAGTTGCTCCGCGGATCGGTTTCGATGCCGAGCAGTTCCGAAGCATATTGTTCCGGGCCTTTGAAGCCCATCGCGAGCAGCACCAGGTCGGCGGGCCAGAACTTGTCGGTGCCGACGAGTTCCTTCAGCTTCCATTGGCCGTCGATTTTGTTCCATTCGACCTGCACGGTGCGAATGCCCGCGACGCGGCCATTTTCGTCGCCGACGAATTCTTTGCTCATCACGCAGTACGTGCGCGGATCAGCGCCGAACTTGGCCGCCACTTCTTGATGGCCGTAGTCGGTGCGATAAATCCGCGGCCAGGTGGGCCAGGGATTATCGGCAGCGCGTTCTTTCGGTGGTTGCGGCAACAATTCGAAATTGACGAGGCTCTTGCAGCCATGCCGCATGCTCGTGCCGATGCAGTCCGTGCCGGTGTCGCCACCGCCGATGACGATGACGTTTTTGTCCTTCGCCGAGATGTATTGCTTATCCTCGAGCTTGCTATCGAGCAGGCTCTTGGTGTTCGCCTTGAGAAACTCCATGGCGAAGTGAATGCCGTCGAGACCGCGGCCGTTGATCGGCAGATCGTTCGGCTTCGTCGCACCGGTCGCCAGGCAGACCGCGTCGTAATCGGCAAGCAACTTTTGCGGATCGACGAAGTTCGCCGAATCCTTGTTACCGACGTCCTGATTGGTGAGGAATGTGATCCCTTCTTCGCGCAGCAACTGCACGCGGCGTTCGACCACGCCCTTGTCGAGCTTCATATTCGGAATGCCGTACATCAGCAGGCCGCCGATGCGATCGGCCCGCTCATAAACCGTGACCAGATGTCCCGCCTTGTTCAGTTGCGCCGCAGCGGCGAGTCCTGCAGGACCGCTGCCGATGACCGCGACTTTTTTGCCCGTGCGACTCGGCGGCGGTTCAGGCTTTACCCAGCCTTCGGCGAAGCCGCGGTCGATGATCGCGTTCTCGATGTTCTTGATCGTCACCGCGGGGTCGGTGATGCCGAGCACGCATGCGCCTTCGCAGGGAGCGGGGCAGGC
Organism: uncultured Pirellulaceae bacterium; assembly: GCA_964394305.1. Lineage (GTDB taxonomy): Bacteria > Planctomycetota > Planctomycetia > Pirellulales > Pirellulaceae > Anatilimnocola. The sequence goes on along the minus strand of CAYMWL010000049.1, from coordinate 11,449 downwards.
ACGGCCGGTAAACTCCGGAAAGTTGTTGGTTTTGTGCAAGCGGTCGAGCGCTTCGCGCCAGCGACCGCGATAGACCAGATCATTCCACTCAGGAATGAGGTTGTCGATCGGGCAGCCATTGTCGCTCTGACAGAACGGCACGCCGCAGTCCATGCACCGCGCGCCTTGCGTCTTCAGGTGCTCTTCCGGCGGCTGCGTGAAGATTTCGCCATAGTCGGCGAGCCGTAGCATCGGATCGCGATACGGAACCGCTTTGCGAGGAAATTCTTTAAAGCCTGTTGGTTTGCCCATGATCGAAACTGTCGGCAGGAGCCGTTTTCAAAAGGAATCGAGTGCCATCCAAACAACTAACTAACGGCTATTCACACCATGAACGCCGGCCTCAGCCTCTTCATCGTGGCGGGCTCTTTCCCGCAGCACACGCTTGTAATCGGTCGGCATTACCTTCACAAACTGAGCAGTGCTCTCGGGCCACGAAGCGAGAATCTTCTCGGCGACCGTTGAACCTGTGTACTTGCGATGCAGCTCGATCAGATTGAGCAGCTCGGCGACATCGTCGGGCGTCTCGACCGTTTCCAGTTCGACAATGCCCAGATTGCACCGCGTGGCAAAGTCATCCTTGCCGGCGGGATTCCAGATGTAAGCAATGCCGCCGCTCATGCCGGCCGCAAAGTTGCGACCGGTCGGACCGAGCACCACGACGCGGCCGCCGGTCATGTATTCACAGCCGTGATCGCCGCAGCCTTCGATAACCGCCTGCGCGCCGCTGTTGCGAACGGCGAACCGCTCCGCAGCCCGGCCGCGGAAAAACGCCTGGCCACTCGTGGCGCCGTAGAGCAACACGTTGCCGGCGACGATATTGCTCTCCGGCGCGAACGAACTGTTCTTCGGCGGATAAACCACGATGCGTCCGCCGCTGAGCCCCTTGCCGACATAATCGTTGGCGTCCCCTTCGAGTTCCAGCAGCACACCTTTCGCCAGAAACGCGCCGAAGCTTTGCCCGGCTGAACCCGTGAACTTGATGTGAATCGTATTGTCGGGCAGCAGGTCGTCGCCCCACCGCTTCGCAATTTCATGGCTCAGCGTGGTGCCGACGGTGCGGTTGGTGTTGATGACCTTGCTATCGATCTTCACCTTTTCGCGGCGGTCGATCGCCCGGCGAGCTTTGCGAATCAGTTCGTTGTCGAGCGCCAAATCGAGCTGATGATCCTGCTTGCGCGTGCAATAAACTTCCACTTCCGGATGCGGCTTGGCGGCCGGCGTGAGGAGCGGCGTGAGATCGATGCCGCGGGCTTTCCAATGCGAAATGGCAGCGTCGATTTCGAGCAAGTCAACGCGGCCAATCAGTTCATTGAACGTGCGGATCCCGAGCGAAGCCATGATCTGCCGTGCCTCTTCGGCCACCATGAACAGATAGTTGATGACATGCTCTGGCTTGCCGGTGAACTTTTGCCGCAGCACGGGATCCTGCGTGGCGATGCCGACGGGGCAGGTGTTGAGGTGGCACTTCCGCATCATGATGCAGCCGAGCGTCACGAGAGGTGCGGTCGAGAAGCCAATTTCTTCGGCGCCGAGCATCGCCGCGATCACCACATCGCGGCCCGTCTTGATCTGGCCGTCCGTTTGCAACACTACACGGCTGCGCAGATCGTTCATCACCAGCGTTTGGTGCGTTTCGGCGATGCCGAGTTCCCACGGCAGCCCGGCATGCTTGATGCTGGTCAGCGGAGAAGCGCCGGTGCCGCCGGTGTCGCCGGCAATCAAAATGTGATCGGCATGCGCTTTCGCCACACCCGAAGCAATCGTGCCGACGCCCACTTCGCTCACCAGCTTCACGCTGATGCGAGCGGCGGGGTTCGAGTTCTTCAGATCGTAGATCAACTGCGACAGATCTTCGATTGAATAAATGTCGTGATGCGGCGGCGGGCTGATGAGACCGACACCCGGCGTGGAATAGCGAATGCGGGCAATGGTTTCGTCGACCTTGTGACCCGGCAGTTCGCCACCTTCGCCCGGCTTCGCGCCTTGCGCCATCTTGATCTGCAGCTCATCGGCGTTCGTCAGATAATTGATCGTCACGCCGAATCGGCCGGACGCCACTTGCTTGATCGCCGAGCGCTTGGAATCGCCGTTGGGCAACGGCTGAAAGCGTTCCGGATCTTCGCCACCTTCGCCGGTATTGCTCTTGCCGCCGATGCGGTTCATGGCGATGGCGAGTGATTCGTGCGACTCGGCCGAGATGCTGCCGAAGCTCATCGCGCCGGTGCAGAACCGCTTGACGATCTTGGCGGCAGGTTCCACCTGTGTGATCGGAATCGCCTTGCCGTTCCCCTCTTTGAACTTCAGCAGACCACGCAGCGCGCTTTTGCGAGTGGCTTCTTCGTTGGTGTGTTTGCTGAACTTCCAATACGCATCGGAGCTGTTTTCACGGGCAGCAGCTTGCAGATCGGCAATCGCTTGCGGATCCCACATGTGCCGTTCGCCGTCAGCCCGCCAATGGTATTCGCCGAAGTTCGGCAGGACCGGCAAGCGTTGCTGTTCGCGCGACGGATAGCCGATTTCATGGCGGCGGAGAGCTTCTTGCGCGAGGACTTCAAAACCGACACCTTTGATCCGGCTGGCCGTACCGACCAGGCAACGGTCGATGATTTCGCTGTCGAGACCGACCGCTTCGAAGATCTGCGCGCCTTTGTACGACTGCAGCGTGCTGATGCCCATTTTGGACATGACCTTGAGCATGCCCTTGGCCACCGACTTTTGATAGAAACCGACGATCTTTTCGTCGGTATATTCGGCTGGCAGCAGACCGTCGCGCTGGGCATTCCACAAGGCTTCGAAGGCCAAATAAGGATTGATGCCGTCGGCGCCATAGCCGACGAGCAAGCAGTGGTGATGTACTTCGCGCGCCTCGCCGGTTTCCAGAATCAGGCCGATCTGCGTTCGCTTTTGCGCGCGAATCAAATGGTGATGTACAGCGCCGCAGGCGAGTAGCGAGCTCAGTGGAACGCGGTCAGGACCTGCTGCGCGATCGGAGAGCACGACCAGCGAAAAACCATCCGCAATCGCTTGCTCCGCCTCGGCACAAATGCGATCGAGCGCGGGCTGCAAGCCGGCGGTGCCATCCTTGCGATCCCAGGTGATGTCGATCGTTTTTGTCTTCCAACCGCGGTGATCAAGGTGCTTGATCGCGGCGAGTTCCTCGTTCGTTAGGATCGGATGCGGCAGCATCAAGCGATGGCATTGCTCCTCAGTCGTCGCGAGCAGGTTTTTCTCGGGACCGACGTAGCATTCGAGCGACATGATCACTTCTTCGCGAATCGAATCGATCGGCGGATTCGTGACCTGGGCGAACAGCTGCTTGAAATAGTCGTAGATGATGCGCGGTTGATCGCTGAGCACAGCGAGCGCGGCATCGTTGCCCATCGAACCGAGCGGATCGCGCTTCTCCGAAACAAGCGGCAGGAGCATGAATTGCATCGTCTCGACGGAGTAACCAAACGCCTGCATCCGATGTTCGAGCGTCTCCGGCACAAAACCGGGCGACTTGTCGCTCTTCGGCAGTTCTTTCAGTTCGATCCGCTGTTTGCGGAGCCATTCCGCATACGGCCGTTCATCGGCGATGGTCTTCTTCAGTTCATCATCGGGAATGATGCGGCCTTGTTCGAAATCGACGAGGAACATGCGGCCCGGTTGCAGGCGGCCCTTTTCCTTAACGAGCTTGGGATCGACCGGAATCACGCCCACTTCGCTGGCCATGATCACGCGATCGTCAGTTGTATAGTAATAACGACTGGGCCGCAGACCGTTGCGGTCGAGGGTCGCGCCGATGTAACGACCGTCGGTGAAGACGACCGACGCCGGGCCGTCCCACGGTTCCATCAAGCAGCTGTGGTACTCGTAAAAGGCTCGCTTGTTTTCCGGCATGGTGTCGTGGTTCTGCCACGCTTCCGGAATCATCATCATCACGGCTTCGGGCAGGCTGCGACCGGCCATCAGCAACAGTTCGAGCACGTTGTCGAAGATGCCGGAGTCGCTGGTCGAGAGATCGGTGATCGGCAGCAGCTTCTTCAAGTCTTCGCCAAAGAGTTCACTTTCGAGCTGACCCTGACGAGCTGCCATCCAGTTCACGTTGCCGCGGAGCGTGTTGATTTCGCCGTTGTGCGACATGAACCGCATCGGCTGGGCACGTTCCCACGAAGGGAAGGTGTTGGTGCTAAACCGCGAGTGCACCATGGCTAGGTGGCTGGTGTAAGCCGGGTTGAGCAGATCGGGGTAATACAGCGGCACCTGAGGCGCGGTGAGCTGTCCCTTGTAGATGATGATCCGCGAGGAGAAGCTCGCGACGTAGTACTTGCTTCGCTCTTGCAGATCTTCTTTGCGGAGCGCATGAAACGCCTGCTTACGAATCAAATAGAGCTGACGGCAGAAGGTCGTGCGGTCGCAATCAGGTGCGGCTGTGACGAACAGCTGTTCGATTGCCGGCTCCCCTTTCATCGCGGTTGGGCCCACATCGGCAAGCGTGGGATTGGTCGGCACCACGCGCCAGCCAACGACGTTTTGTCCTTGACGCTTGACGTACTTTTCCAACGTCCGCTTGCAGATGTCGCGCTCGGTGGGATCTTTGGGCAGAAAGACCATCGCGATGGCGTATTGCCCCATTTCGGGCAACGTCGCCATGAAGAGGTTCTGCGCTTCGCTGCGCATGAACTCATCGGGAATGGCCGTGAGAATGCCAGCTCCGTCGCCAGTATTCGGTTCGCAGCCACAAGCGCCGCGGTGATCCATGTTCTTCAGTGCTTCGAGCGCGTCGCGCACGATGGCATGGCTCCGCTGCCCTTTGAGATGGGCAATGAAACCCACGCCGCAGCTGTCCTTCTCGAACGCTGGGTCGTACAAGCCTTGCTTCTTCGGCAAACCGTTTTCAAACTCAATTCCAACAAATTCAGTCGTCGTCATAACCAGACCTGCAATCAGCAGAGGGCAGTCGCGACGAATGATTGGTTGCACTTCGTCGCGACGGCAGAATTACGAAACCTGCGGCCGCGTTGCGACTGCCGTGGGTACTCCCGCAGCAGTTGCTTCGGCGGGCGACAAATCGTCAGACGTGACGTCCGTGTCGTCGAGTTCCTGTTCTAAATCGGACCCGTCGAGATCCGCCGCCGCAATCTCGAGTGCGGCAGCTTCGAGCGCGATGTTCGAAAACTCCGGGCTCGCCAGATTTTTCAGCAACAGCCGCATGAATCGCTGGGCAGTTTGCCCCAGCTCTTTGCCGCGGCGCTGAATGATGCCGATGGGGCGTTTCAGATCCGTCCCCGTCAGCGGTTTGGCGACCAGCGCACCGGCCGCGATTTCGCGATCGACGGTCGGCTCCGGAAGTAGGCTCACACCCGCGTTGATCTCCACCGCCCGCTTGATCGTTTCGGTGTTATCGAACTCCATTGCGACGCGCACTTCAACGCCCGCGGCTTCCAGAGCCCGATCGATCTCGGCTCGGATCTCTAGATCACTTTCGAATGCGACCAATTCGACATCCTGAAGATCCGTGAGGGCAATCTTGTCTTTGCTCGCCAGCGGATGCTGCGGCGCACAGACCAGCACCATCGGCTCTTCGCGCCAGAGGGTGGCTTTGATGGACCGCGTTGATTTCGGAAAGCTCACCAGTCCCAGGTCGACCTGATCGGTCTCGACCAGTTCGTACACGCGATCGGGATGCTGATACTGCACCCGAACGTTGGCCTTGGGGTGGAGCTTCAAAAAGCTCTGTACAAAGTGGTTCATGTGCGACAAGCCGATCGAATAGATCGACGCCACACTTACGCGACCGGCGACTTCGGCCGACAGCGTTTTGACTTGTTCTTCGAGAGCAAAATACTGCTGCACCATCTTGCGGCAGCCGTCGTAATACACTTCACCTTCAGGAGTTAGCACAAACGGCCGCCGTGTACGGTCGAGCAGTTTGACTCCCAACTCCTCTTCCAGCGTGTTGACCACCTGGCTGGCGCCGGACTGCGAAATGCCGTTTTCGGCCGCCGCCCGGGAAAAGCTCCGCCGGCCGACGATATCGCAGAACAGTTTCAGCGATTTCAGTTGCATGGGCGGGCGCGGGGAAAGGTGCCAGGAAATAACGGGCCTATCAGCCCCGCAGATATTCGGGGCAGGTTACATCAGTGAAAGATATGACAGGGTATTCGCCGCTAGGTTCGCCGTCAATTACCATTTCGGAAATTTGCGCGATCTACTATTAGCGAAACTGCTTTTAACTGTAGGTTGATAGCGTCGCACGGAGCGCCCTTGAGGCTTTTCTGGCATCGACAACGGTAGATAAGGTGCCTTACGAGGAGGCGAGAGGCACGAGGCGGGAGACGAGTGAAAACAGACTACTCGTCATTTGCATTCCCTCACCTTCCACCTCCCGCACCTCGGCGGTTCCGCTATTTCTTTCCGGGCGCCCCTGGAATCCTCTTAGCCTCCGGATCGCTCGCTGGTTTATCAAGCGTTAGCAGCGAGAACAGATCAGCAAGTTCTTCCGGCTTGAGCTGTTTTTCCAATTGTTCCGGCATCAGCGACAGTTCGCTGACCTTCAACTCTTCAATTTCACCACGAGCGATCGTTTCGAACTTGCCACCCTGCACCTTCAGGACAATTCGCTGCGGCGTGTCTTCGGCAAGCAGCCCGGTGATGACCCGGCCGTCGGTGGTGAGAACAGTGCGAGCCTGGTAGGAAGCGCCGATCACCAGGCTGGGGTCGAAGACATTGGACAACAGTTGATCAAAGTTCGATCGGCCGTTAGCGGTGATATCGGGGCCGACTTCCTGACCATTGCCGTGCAGCTTGTGACATTGGCCGCAGACCTTGTTGTAAACAAGTTGCCCGCGGGCGGGATCCCCAGGGGTCTTTTCGAGCAGCGCACGCATTTCATCGATGACCTTTTGCCGGCCTGGATCACGCCCTGTGCGAACCGTGCCCCAGTGCTTCGTCAGCAGGTCGGTGAGTTCTTTATCTGCGAGCGAGCTGAGCTTTTGGGCCTGATTGACGTTGATGCTCGTTGCCGGAATGCTCTTGTCGCCGACGGCTTTGAGTAGTGCTTTGCCCCAACTGGCCCGTTGTGTAAGGACTTCGATGGCTCTCGGCCGCAGGTTTTCTCCGAGCGACGGATACTTGTCGATGAGCGCGGTAGCTACGTCATCCGATTCCAGCTTTGCGAGCGCCGTAATCACAGCGCCGCGTATGCGTTCCGAATGGGCCGATGTACTTCGCGTGATTATCGGCAACAAGTCCAGCAACCGCCGATCATTGGCGGCGGCTAGTGCATTGATCGCTTGCTCGCGCAGAGCTTCGTCATTCGAGGCTTTGATGATGAAGCGAAAGAGTGGCTCACCGGCCGCTGGGTCGCGCCAGTTGGCCACAATCAGCAAAGCTTCAAAATGCAGCGGATGCCGTTCATCTTCGGCGATCAATCCCATCCGTGCCTGGAGGAGCTTCTTCACTGCCTCCAACTTTTCGCCTTGCAATTCGCGCGATTGAATCCGTTGCGAAAGCGTGAGCAAACTCGCCTTAGCGGGCGCGATGGTTTGCGCATCACCGGCCAGCACCGCATTCAACAAAGCGGCCAAGGATTCAGTGCTGGCGCCTTTGCTCGCCAGCACGCGATCGATCACACGCGGCACCATGGCCATCACGTTTTTCGATTTGAAGAGCATCTGTTTCTCGATGTGACTCACAAACTCGCTGCTCTGCTTATCCAGTAAGGGGTGCAAGTTCTGCCATACAATCTGCGGAATCAGCTTATCGTCTCCGCAGTTTTCCAGCACATGTAAGAGCGTTGCCATTGACTGCTCGCCCGAATTGGTTCCCGCAGCGATCGCCACTTGCAGTTGCACATCGGGAGAAACATCCGTCGCCAGCGTGCGGAGCTTTTGCCAGATCTCGGCGTTGCCGTCAAAATTGCCAACCGTACGAATGGCCCAGGCCCGCAACACCGGATCTTTGTGACTGAACAGCGTGCCTAAGAACGCGTTGTCGTGATTTTTCAGTGACAAGGCCACGAACAAAGCGTGCATGCGAGCCTTGCGTGGCGCTTTTTCGTCGAGCGCCAGTTGCTGCAGCTTGAGGAGCAGGTCGGGCAGTTTCGCTGGCTGCGGATTCAGAAGAGGATCACCGTCGAAGCGTTCTGGCACCGGTGTCGATTTCATCGCAGCTAAACGTTCGGTCAACAACCGCTGCGCCGTGCTGCGTGTGTAGTCGTTGTTCTTGGAGAGCAGCGCAATTAACTCATCATCTTTCAGCTGCGCGAAATCAAACGGCTGCGCATGCGGCGTGTCTTTGTACCGCACGCGATACAGCCGGCCGTTCAGGCGATCGATCCCCTTGGGATCGCGATTCGCATCCTGATAGCAGTGATAACGGTCGTACCAGTCGAGCACGTACAGCGAACCATCGGGGCCGGTCTTTTGCACGACAGGCATGAACCAGACGTCGTTGGCGGTGAGAAAGTCATCTTCACCCGTCGCGAAATAGCTGCTGCCGTCGCGCTGCAGTTTGTCGACGTTGATGCAGCCGCCGTGGATGTTCCCCATGTAGAGCTTTTCGCGGTACGGCGCGGGATACGAATCGCTATCGAAATAATGAATGCCGCAATACGCTGCGGCCTGGTGCTTGTGTTTGACGATGCTTTCGATCTTCCACGTGTGTGGCGGATAAGGGCCGCCCTGGCGGTGGTAATAGCCAGTGCGAGTGAGATGCCAGAGATGATCGATGACGCACGCGCTGATAAACGCCGAGCCTTCGTTGTCAAAGGCCACGCCCCAAGGATTGCTCGTTCCTTCGCAGAAGACGTCGAACTTTTTCGTGATCGGATGTATGCGAAACAGCGCGCAGGTGAACTTCCAGCCGGGATGTTTTTCGTCGTAAAGTGGCGATCCCTTAGGATATTTGACGTGCGAATAGTTGAAGACGCCATTTAGTCCATATAAGTAACCATCCGGCCCCCACGTGAGTGAGTTCGGCAGTTCGTGCGTATCATCGCGGCCGAAGCCGGTGACGATCACTTCTTGCTTATCGGCCTTGCCGTCGCCGTCGGTATCCTGCATGAACAAGATGTCGGGCGCGTTCGCCACCCACACGCCGCCATGGCCCACCGCGATACCGCTGGGAATGTTCAGCCCTTCGGCGAAGACGGTGAACTTGTCGCACTTGCCGTCCCCGTCGGTGTCTTCGGCGACTTTCACGCGATCGCGGCCGAGGCCCGGTTCGCGGCGGGGATATTCAAAGCTCTCGGTGATCCAGAACCGGCCCCGCTCGTCGATGGCCATACCGACGGGGTTCACAATGTCCGGCTCACTCGCGACAAGCTCGACGCTGAAGCCCGGCGGCACGGTCATCTGCTTGATGGCTTCGGCGGGCTTGAGAGCCGGACCTGGCAACTTATCTTGCCGCCGCGGAATGAAGTCTTCGGCCAACAAGCAACGAGGAAGAACCAACGCCAAAGCGACAGCATATCGAGCAGCAACGAACAAACGCATTGCAACAATCCGGAGAGGTGAGATAAGCGGAACGGAGAGCCGCGATTATCACCTACTCGATCGCAGACGGCAATCAAGACCAAAGAATCCCGCAAGGAACGCTGCGTTAGTTGAGCGTCTCCTGACGCGCGAGTATCGTAACAATACCTTATCGCATCCATTCAGGAGTTCACTTCATATGATGTGCGTGTCGCGTTGGTCGTTGCTTGGCTTATTTTTGTTCGGCATTTTGGTCGGTTGTGGCGAATCAATCACCACGCCCAAAGCTTTCAAGAAGTTCAATTCCAAAGACGGTTCCTTCGCCGTCGAGTACCCCGAAAATTGGAAGGCCGAAGGGGGCGGCGGCCAGGGTGTTCAATGGGCTGAGTTCAGTAAAGGGGCTGCCCTCGTCACTATCAATACGAATATCAGCGGCTCCGTGATCGCTGATATCGCCGGCAATGCTAATCCTGGGCTCGATGGCGATGCGATCGATCCGAAAGAAGCCGAAAAGCTCGCACCGGCTGCGGCAGCGCACAATTGGATCAAGCAAGATCCGACCCGCTTCGAGAAATTCAAAAAGTACGAAGAGGAGGAGCCGACCAAGATCACGCCGCCGCTCGGCGAAGGCCGCAAGAGCTTGTTCACCGCCTCGACCGGCGGGCGAAAAGTAAAAGGCTATCGCATTACGATTCCCACGCACGACAAGGCGCTGATTATCTTCGCTTACGCCCCTGTAAAAGATTGGAGCAAGGTGCAAGGCGCTTACGATTCGATGTTCGACAAGATGGAGTTCGGCACGCCTCCCTAGTTCGTTGCGAACTAAGGCTGCAGATGTTCTGCATACCGCCGATCCAAGTCCGGCATTCGGCGGCGTAGTCGTCGGCTGAGCGATTCGCTCGGCTGGCCCGCCCGCTGATCGGCGATGTAGTTCACGAGTTCTTCGTGCGCGGCGCGTGGGCCGTGCAGCAGAAAATGAACCCAACCAAAGGACTCGCGATATTCTTCGCGACCTAGTTGATCGAAATCCGTGATGGCTTCGAGCAATTCCAACTGGGGCTGGTCGCCGGCCTGCAGTTGGCGGCGAAGGTCGACAAGATGCGGGTTGTTCGATGCCCGGTCGGATTTGTGCACTTCAAAGTATTCGGCCAGCCCTTCGTCGAGCCAGAGGGGCAGTCCCGTGACCACCGAGTGGAGCACCGCGTGCGTGCATTCATGCCGCACGTCGATTTCAAAATCGTCCCCCTTCGCCGCGAAGACCATCCCCGGCCCCTTCGACTTGATGAACAGCGCGCGGCGATAGGGAATGCGGGGAAAGTAGAGCTTCAGATAGTTCTGATAAGCTTCGCGATCGTGAAACAAGAACAAGTGGACGGATTCGCGCGAGGCTGGCAGACCGAGGATTTCCGAAAGATCGCGCGAGAGCTCGCCCAACTGATTCAGCAGCAGTTCATCGCGGCCGAATTGAAAATCGGCATGGCAATGAAACAGGCCGATCGTTTTTTCCGCGGGCCAACGTGATTCCTGACCAGCGCCCACGGTTGCTGCTAAAAGCACCCAGAGGAGCGTGATGCTGCAGCGACAGTAGCTTCGGAAGTGCATCGCGCAGCAGGGCCCGTTCACAAAAAGGACCAGTGACGGAAAGGGGCCGGAGTGTACTGACCGTTGCCGCAGCCGGTCAAGGGACTTTTTGGCCCGTTTTCGACGTGGTTTTCGGAATGGCAGTTGCCCATTAGAATGAGGTAATCCTCCTCACCAACGCTGTGCTATCACTCATGCCCGCTAAAAATAAAATCCTGATCGCCGACGACAACCAGGCCAACCGCGAGTTGCTCGAAGCCTATTTGGTGACGTACGACTGTGAGATCGAAATCGCCGTCGACGGGCAGGACACGCTCGCTAAGGTGAAGTCGTTTCAGCCTGATCTGATCCTGCTCGACGTGATGATG
>CAYMWL010000048.1:0-52623 GCA_964394305.1 uncultured Pirellulaceae bacterium | reverse complement strand
TTCAGCCAGGGCACGTCACTCTTCCGGATGCGCACCCGCCCAACGTGGGTGATTGTCGGCCTGCTGGCCACGATTGTCTCGGGCCATGTGCACGGGCAGTCTCGTCCGCAGCCGGCCTTGTATCAGCCACCGACCAAGGCGAGTCCCTTTCGCGCTCGTCTGGCAGCGTGGCAGAACGAAGGGGGACAACCTTTCGAGCCGGCGACTGGCTTGCAACCGCCGCAGCCGGGACTGCAACCTCCGCAACCGGAAATGGAAGCGCCGATGCCCGAAGCGCAACCGATGCCGATGGAGCAACAACCTGCCCCGCGACAGCAGCGGCAGCGTTCGGTGATGCCGAATAGCAGCCAGCGTGCTCCTGCTCCAGCGGCTCCGCCCGTTCATCATGAATATGTTGACCAATCTCTCGAAGGTTGGATGCAAAGCGATGGCCCGGCTTGCGGCCCTGGTGGCTGCAATCCTTGCTGCGGCCCGCGCTATTGCCCACCGCCTGGTGGTTATTGGAATTCGCCCAGCCCGGAAGACCCGTGCTTTCAATGCCGTCCGCCTCTGTGGTGGGTCAAAGCTGATCTGATGCTCGGTTGGCGCAAAGGTCGTGGCTATCCGCCACTCGTGACGACTGATCCTGCCAACGAAGATTCAACCACGGCCGGCGTGCTGCCCGATGCGACGATTCTGTATGACGGCGATTCCGAAAACACGCAGATGCAAGCTGGTTTGAATCTCGACTTCGGCACGTTCATTAACGACTGCCAAAGCATTGGCTTCGGCGGCCGCTATTTCTTCCTGGGCGAAGACGATGGCAACTTCTCGCGGAACAGCGGGCAGAACGCCATCCTCGCAGTGCCGTTCTTCAGCGTCGATCTGGGCGCTAACTCGGCGTTGTTGCTCGCTCACCCCGATGTCGCCGGCGAAGTTCGGAGCGGCAGCGTGAACATTCGGGCCTCGAACGATGTCCATGGCTTCGATGTCTATGCCCGTTTGCTCTACACGCGGACCTGCAACGGCCGCATCGATTTCATCACCGGCTGGCACACCAGCAGCGTGAATGACAATTTTCAACTCACGATGCAAACCGATTTCAATCAGCTCAACAACGATGTCGTGCTGATCGATCAGTTCAACACCGAGAATCAGTTCAACGGCTTGATCCTGGGTGTGATGACTGAACATCAGATTTGCTGTTACACGCTCCGGGGCAAAGCCCGCGTCAGCGTCGGCAACATGCACCAATCGGTGCTGATCAACGGCTCGACGTCGGTGAATGGTGTGGTGGATGTGAATCAGCCCGGCGGCTTGTTCACTGCCTCGTCGAACATCGGCAACTACAGCCAGGATCAATTCGCCGCGGTGACGGAAGCGGGCCTGTCGCTGGGTTGGAACATTTCGCCGCGGAGCCAGCTCACGTTGGGCTACAACCTGATGTATTGGAGCAACGTTGTGCGGCCGGGCGAGCAAATCAACACCGTCGTTGACGACCTCAATGTGCCGCCGACGAGCCCGACGTTTCAGTTCAACACCACGAGCTTCTGGGTACAGAGCTTGACGATTGGGTTGAACTGCGAGTTCTAAAGAAACTTCGACAGTTTCCCGACGTGGTTACCGTTCGAATAACGAACACGTCGGGCTTACGCCTCGACGCTCGCCGTGTTGAAATCGTCTTTCTGGAATTCCGAAACAGATACCAGTTTCTGGCGAGACGGTAATCAACGGATTGGGTTGTTCAAACAACACATAGCGAACCGCGCCCAATACTGCCTCTTCCTTTAGCAACTTCCGCTTCGATCCGCGTTCGGTCCACCAAGTTTGCGATGCCGGTGAACCAAAAGTTGCAGACAACTTACGCGTTCCCCAACTCTTGAAATCGCCAAGAATCTTAGCTGGATCAGGATCGCCGGGAACGCCAATCACGATGCGGAAGTGATTGAACATGACGGCGACTGCGAAGAGATGCCATTCGCGGAAACGGGCGGTCTCTTGAAATTGACTGAGCAGCGTTTCAGCATGTGCACGCTGCAGATGGATTGGCTGCTCTTGAAGTTTTTCTGCGGCCGCGATGAGCAAGCTGGGCATCGCTTGGTCAAAGTTTGTGCGGGGATGTTGTGCCGAACTCGCTGCTTTCGATCGTCGCCGCGGCGGTGCTCTCGAACTTGTCCCACAAAACCACGGGCCTCGCCTGGCAACCAGGTGCCGTAGCAGGTGTTGGTCAGAAACCAGAATCGATCAAGTTCCCTCATCGAACTCCCACCTGGCAAGCGTCGTAGCGTAAGCACGACGGGTTCGTTCTTCTAACCGAGACCACGTCGGGCTTACGCCTCGACGCTCGCCGGACAGTATTGTCGCATTCTCCACACTCCGCAATTATTCTGATAAACTCTCACCGATCAGTTTTTCTCTCCGGAGTTATGCAGATGATGCGGCGTTTTTTGATGGGCGTTGGGTTCGCGGTTGGTTTGCTTTGCGCGGAGTTTGCTCCCGCGCAGGAAACTACGGACAGTAAGTACTTCACTCAGAAACCGGCAATCGCCGAAGCCACGGGGCAACAAGCCGCGCCGGCGGTCGAATCGACCAATCCGGCAGCGAACAAAGCCTGGGCCAGCGAAGGTCCAGCGCCGAGTTGGATCTGGGGCGATGACAACAACAAGAAATATTTTGTTCGCAAGACCTTCACCGGCGGAACCAAAGCCCGCTTGAAGGCCTCCTGCGACAACGTGGTGACGGTTCGAGTGAATGGCCAGTTGGTGCTCCGCTCCAACGAATGGCAATCGGCCAGCGAAGTTGATGTGCAACAGTACGTCAAGTCGGGAGAGAATCTGCTGGAAGCGGAAATCGCCAACGAAGGTGGCGCCGCGGCGTTCATCTTGAAAATGGCTATTACTGGCGCGGATGGCAAGATTTCGTATGTTGTCACCGATGATAGTTGGGAAATTGCTGAAGTACGTAAAGCGAAAACCTGGGACAAGCCGAAAATTGTGGCCAAATACGGCGCTGGGCCGTGGGGCGAAGTATTGACCGGCAGCGGTTTCGCAGCGGCGCCACAGCGTGATACTTTCAATCTGCTCCCCGGCTTTCAAGTCGAACGGCTCTTCACGGTGCCGAAGGACAAACTCGGTTCTTGGGTTTGCCTCGCCGTTGATGGCAAGGGCCGGATCATCGCCAGCGATCAAGGGAACATTGGTCTCTGCCGCATTACGCCGCCGGCGATCGGCAGCAGCGAAGATACGAAAGTTGAATTGCTGAACATCAAGATCGACGGCAAGCAAATGTCCGGTGCGCAAGGTTTGCTGTGGGCGTTTGACTCGCTTTACATCTGTTGCAACGGTGGTCCCGGCAGCGGCTTGTATCGTGCGCGCGATACCAACGGCGACGATCAGTTCGATGAATGCGTCAAGCTGCGTGATATCCGCGGCGGCGGTGAACATGGACCGCATGCCATTCGTCTTTCGCCCGATGGCAAGTCGATCTATGTCAACTGCGGCAACCACACGGCGCCTCCCTTCGATCGCACGTTGAACGCTCCCGTGCAAACGATGGGCGGCATTCGCGCGGAGCAACTGCACGCGCAGATTCCCGAGGGAATGGCGAGCCGCATCGCACCCAACTGGGACGAAGACTTGATGACGCCGCGACATTGGGATGGCAACGGCCATGCTGCCGGCATTCTCGCGCCTGGCGGCTGGATCGCGAAAACCGATCCCGATGGCAAGAGTTGGGAAATGATTTCAATCGGGTACCGCAATCAATACGACTTTGCCTTCAACGGTGACGGCGAAATCTTTGCCTACGATGCGGATATGGAATGGGACGTTGGTTCTCCCTGGTATCGCCCCACTCGCGTGGTGCATGCCACCAGCGGCAGCGAATTTGGCTGGCGCAGTGGCACCGGCAAATGGCCACCCTATTACGTCGACAGCTTGCCGCAACTCGTCGATATCGGCCCTGGTTCGCCGGTCGGCGTGGAGTTTGGCTATGGCACGAAGTTTCCCGCGAAGTACCAAAAGGCGTTGTTCATCTGCGATTGGACCTTCGCCACGATGTATGCGATTCACATGGAACCGAGCGGCGGCAGCTACAAAGCCGTGAAAGAAGAGTTTGTCTCTCGTACTCCGTTGCCTCTCACTGATGTGGTCGTGGGTGCCGACGGAGCGCTCTATTTCTCGATTGGCGGCCGCGGCGCTCAAAGCGAATTGTTCCGCGTGACGTATGTTGGCAAAGACTCGACCGCTCCGGTTGAACGCAAAGACGCCAAGGATGCAGAAGTGCGTGCGTTGCGTCGCGAGATTGAAACCTATCACAAGGCAGACAACGCTGCACCTGCGAAGGCCGCAGCGTTTCTCGTGCCGCATCTCGCTCATGCCGATCGGCACATTCGCTATCCAGCCCGCGTGGCGCTCGAACGTCTGCCGGTTGCCGCGTGGCAAGATCAAGTGTTGACATCAGCCGACGTGGAAACTGTCATCACCGGCGTCGTTGGTCTCGCTCGACAAGCCGATGCACCACTGCAGCCGAAATTGCTTGCGGCACTCGAGAAACTCAGCTATCCGTCGCTGACGGAATTCCAACGCCTGGAACTGCTCCGCGCGTATCAGCTGGTCTTCACGCGGCTTGGCCTGCCTGCCGATGCGGAACGTGTGAAGCTCGGCACCAAGTTCGAATCGCTCTTCCCGACGAATTCGAATCCGCACGATCGCGAGTTGGCCATTCTGATGGTCGGACTCGAATCGCCGCAGGCCGCGGCGAAGATCGTGCCGATGCTGACCAAGGAGCGCGTTGCCACCGAGAGCGTTTCCGAGGAATTGCTTGCCCGCAACCGCGGTTACGGCGGCAGCATCGCCGCGATGCTCGCCAATCAACCCGATATGCAGCAATACCACTACGCCTTCACACTCAAAAGCCTGAAGACGGGTTGGAATGTCGAACTGCGGAAGACTTACTTCAGCTGGTTCGAAAAAGCCCGCAAGTGGAGCGGCGGAAATAGCTATCAAAAGTTCCTCACCAACATCGACAACGATGCCTTTGCGCATTCGACCGACGCGGAGCGACTCGCGGTCGAAGCCCTCGGCATTCGTAAGCCATATGTCGCACCAGAACTGCCGAAGGCGAAAGGCCCCGGCAAGGATTACACCGCTGCCGATGTCGTGGCACTTGCCACGGACAAGCTCGCCGGCCGCGACTTCAAGAACGGTCAAAAGATGTTTGCCGCGGCTCGCTGTGTGGTCTGCCATCGCTTTGGCGGCGACGGCGGCGCGACTGGCCCGGACCTGACGCAACTCGCCGGCCGATTCAGCTTGAAGGATCTCACCGATTCGATCGTTGATCCGAACAAGGTAATTTCGGATCAGTACAAAGCCACCGTCGTGCTGACCGCCGACGGCAAGACTTTCACCGGTCGGATCATCACCGATCTGCCGGAAACGATCACGATGGTCATCGATCCTGAAAACGCTTCGAAGGTGCAAACCATCAAGAAGTCGGACATCGAAGAGATGCAACCTTCGGCGGTCTCGCTGATGCCTAAGGACCTGCTCAAGTCGCTGAACGAAACCGAAGTGCTCGACCTGCTGGCCTACTTGCTCTCGCGGGGCAACCCGCGAGACGCGATGTTCAAGAAGTAGGACTCGACGTAACTTTGTCGCGGTGTCGCCGCACGCGCCTAGTTGTCCATTAATGAAGACCAAAAAGTGCGCCAAACCCGAGAACGGCGCACTTTCCAGGCTTCATTGTTGGACGCCCCCATTTAGTTTGGGGGACGACTTGCGTCGAATTTGGCCACCTGCATTTCAACATGCTGGTTGCCAAACACCTGACGGTTTCACAAAAACTGTGCTACCAAAATGAAAAAGAACTCGACAGTGATTGGAGTCGATGTGCTCGACAACTTTGGTCAATGACGCGAGCTCAATTGCATGGCAACGTTGCTTGATCCGCACGACATCTACGATCGCGGGTTGGATGATCTTGATAGCCTGCGAGGCCCCGAGCGGCTCGTGTTCATGCTGCAGGACTTCGACAACATGATGGAGATGGAAGGCTGGGAACACTTCTTTCTCTACGAGCATCATTTTGCCTGGTATGAGGAGATGCAAGACTGGTTGAATCGCATCGGCGCTGCATCGTCGCTGGCTGTGCTCAGCAGTTATGAGACGTATGTTCATGCCGCGGGCTTCGAGCTTTCCCCTGCGGGAATCGAAGCAATGCTCGAGGCCCAAGAAGATGCGGAAACGCAAGAGGGACCCGATTGGTGCGAACGGTATTGCGATCTGCGTGAGGAAAGATGGACTGCCGCGGCGGCCTTTTTGGTAACGCAGGGGTTTGAGTTGCAAATGGAATGAGACTCTGGTGAAAAATGCGCACGCCAGCTGAGATTCGGATCGCTTTGCGGGACTTCCTGGGTGAAGCGCAGTATCAAAAGTTCGTGCAGCAAGGATTGTTA
This sequence comes from uncultured Pirellulaceae bacterium, assembly GCA_964394305.1. Classification (GTDB taxonomy): domain Bacteria; phylum Planctomycetota; class Planctomycetia; order Pirellulales; family Pirellulaceae; genus Anatilimnocola. The sequence goes on along the minus strand of CAYMWL010000048.1, from coordinate 46,190 downwards.
CGCGGCCGTCTACGCTTTTGGCAGGAAGCAGTTTGGGCCCAGTTCACAGCACGCTATCCTGAGTATCAAGTTGAACTCGAGGAATTGGCGACCGTTCTGCACATTTGCCACCTGCATGGCGACGAATTGCAAGCCGATACGGCAACGGTTTTTCACGGCTGCGTCGATTATGCGCCGTCGTACAACGAAGTTCGCAATCGGCTGTTTCCTTGGGCTGCTTTGGATATCGTTTCAACGGAAGGACGGCCATGCGAAGTCGACGCGGTGACCGTCTGGTTTTGCCCTGCTTGCCGAGTTGCTTATGCAATGTGGGAAGCGAAGTCGCGGTGATCGGTCGGAGTATCCCTGACCTACATCGCAACTTCCTCATTCAAGCGATCGTACAAAAAACTCACGCGGGCCAGCGCTTCGTTCTGCGTGAGCGACTGCACGATCGGCAGAACGGCATACGCCGCGCGGCCACTGCAGCAATCGAGAATGATCTGCTGCGGGTTCGGTGCGGACACTCCGTCGGCGCACGGTTCATGGCCGTGGATCAGCAGCTTGGCGTTTACGATCTTCGCAAAGGCGGCTGCGTTGGCTGGGCGATAGTCGCGGCCCCAGACGAGGCGGAAGACATCGCTGCCGGGCTGCCAATCGGCGGGAGTGAGGGGCCGCTCGAAGACGTTCAGATTGAAGCCGTTTACGTCGCAGCGATCCGGCAGCGTGTGTGAAATGAAGGTGCCTCCGACCGTGCGGATCGCCAGAGGACACGTGCTGATGAACTGCATGTAGGCGCCGCGGATTTTGTCCGCAGCCGCCTGGCCATAAAGTTCCACGATGCCTGCCCGAAACTGCAAATTGAGCATCCGCTTGCTTTTGCAGATCGGAAAGTCACCCAGCTCGGCCAGTTCATGATTGCTGAGCAGAAAATGAAACCGGTCGGGATACTCCACCTTGAGCGCCGCAACATCTTCCAGCAGCAAATGCGACATACATCCGGCATCCCCCGGATATGCCGGGCCGCCGTGACAGACTTCCTGCATCACCAGATGCCGCCGCGGATTGTTGGCCAGATCGGCGACCTGCAATATCCGCTTGAAGTTCAGCCGATTGCCGTGCAAGTCGGCTGAGACGAATACTTCGTCGCCATCGTCGGCATCGAGAAATACGATGTTTCCCTGCCGCGACGGCGTTTTCCGGTTCGCGGCGGCAGCCTGCGCGCAGGTCTGGAGAACCGATTCGATATGAGCAGCAGAGGCGGCCATGACGAATTGTCAGGGTAATTGGCCGAAAAGAAAAGGTCTATGGTAAGTGAACCCGACTTCGCTAACGCCTCAAGAGCACACGGTCGCCCTCACACCCGCTGTAATCGGTTGCGATCGGTGCACCTACCAATTTTCGACCTGGAATCCTCGTTCTGCGAGGTAATGACACGCTTCGGACAGGCCAGGTGTCAGCCCCGTGAAGCTAAGCGTTATCTCCGAGAGTCCCATGTTGGGGTGTGTCTGCGCTGATTGGCGAGCCAATGGCGGCATGCGAGCGAGATACTTCTCGACGTCTCGAACGAAGATCGAAAGGAACTTGTTGCCGTAAAGCGAATCAATGCGAAAGCCAATGACATCGCTCCACTCGACCACACCCTGCGACGAGCCGGTATGAATGCCTGCATCGTCCATCGCGATCTTAACTACCGAAGTCTGAAACAAACGTCGGCCAACTGCACACTGGCACAGGCCGAAAAAGATCACGCCAGTCCAACCGGCAATTTTCGCGTACAATTCCGGCAGCGTGGTGCAGAACACACTCGTGGCGATGAGCACCGAACCAATCAACAATAACCCGGCAATCTTGGACTTCGAGGGAAAGGCCTCAAATCGGCGCATCGCGTGTGATCCGTGAATTACAGAACTTCGATTGCGCAAAAAATTGCCGGCGTCCCTGCGAACGCCGGCAGTTCGTTTTTAATAACCAATCAAGTCCCAAGTTCCGCAGAACTTACTTCTTGTTCTGGATGCCGCAGCCAAAGGCCTTGGTCGTGGCTGTTTCGACGGTCTTGCCAGCGAGCACGGCGTCGACAGCGTCAGCGACATAGTGCTTGCTAGGTTCTTTTTGCTTGTCGTCGAACGCACCGACATATTGAATGGTCCGCTTGCCGTCGAGCACATAGAGATGCGGCGTCACGCGTGCGCCGTATTCCGTGGCGGTCTTGCCGCTTTCATCGAACACATAGGGGAAGTTGAAGCCCTTGTCTTCGGCGCGAGTCTTCATCGCGGCCAGGTCTTCAGTCTTGGTGTTGCAGTTGATGGCAACGAAGGCGACACCTTTGTCTTTGTACTTCTTGGTGAATTCAACAAAGCGATCTTCGTAAGCCACCGAGACGGGGCAGATGTTGCAGGTGAAGCAAACCACAACGGCCTTGGCATCCTTCAGATCGCCGAGAGCCAGTTCCTTGCCATCAACGCCCTTCAAACCCTTGAAATCGGGGGCCTTTTCGCCGGGATCGGCGGCGAACACCGGAGCGGCAACAGCCAGCGCAACAACTGCGAGCAATGAGAACAAACGCTTCATGGACAGACTCCTGAACGGAAATGACCGGCAGCCTGGCACAGTGCCGACCGCCTGGAAAACAGACAAAGAACGGCGGAACAGTAAGGTGAGTATGGCCGAAGGAGCGAAATCGTTCGCCCGCTCAGGCTTGGTGGCTGGCAGACCTGCGATCCGTCGATGGTCTGAGCAAAAAATCAGGTAAGAAATCGTTTGCAGAATGGAAACCTTTTCGCCGCATTGTAGGACCCAAGGGGGCAAAGTCAATCAGCAGCCGCTGATGGGATTCAAGATTCGGGAATTTTCTAGAATAGTGGTTGGCAATCCGATCCAGCAATTTTCGCTTTCTACCGTAGAACTGGCTTTGTGGTGGCCGCGTCGCGATAATCACGTTTCGCCGCACGGGCAACTGGGTGCAACTGCACGATGGCAGGCTTGCGTATGAGCTACGAAATCTTTATCAGTCATAGTTCGCGAGACGCCGTCGTCGCACATCAGATTTGTGAAGCGCTCGAGCAAGCCGAATTGCGCTGCTGGATTGCCCCGCGCGACATTTTGCCTGGCCAGGAATGGCCCGAGGCAATTCTCGCTGGCATCAATCATTGCCGCATCATGTTGTTGGTCTTTTCCTCCAGCGTCAATCTGTCTCCGCAAATCAAGCGCGAAGTGGAACGCGCAGTCGATCGATCGATGCCGATTCTCCCGCTGCGCATTGATCAAGCTCTGCCGAGTGGAAGTTTTGAATATTTCATCATGACCAACCAATGGTTCGATGCTTCCATCCCGCCGATTGATCAATACTTGCAGCGGTTAACGCATAACGTCCGGGCATTGCTCGATGGTCCCCCGTTGCCGCCAGTTGCTGCCCAGCGAGTCTCCAGCCAGCGCAATGCACTGTTGCATTGCGAAATTTACCACGAGCATTACGCCCCGCTGAGCAGCTTTGATGACGACGTTGGTCTGCCGCGAGAAAAGTGTGCGATCCGCCGGAACACGTGCGATCTCGAATCCGAAAAGCTCCAACGGAACAATCCGCAAGCCACCTCCAAACTGTTTGCCGATGCCGATCTCATTGACGAACTGGCCGGGGGATCGCGGCGTCGCTTGTGGATTCTGGGCAGCGGCGGTCTTGGTAAAACGGAATTCTCCAAACTCTGCGCGCTCCGTTTAGCCGAAAAATTTCACCAGGATCCCGCAAGTGGACTGTTGCCGTTGCGGATCGAGCTGAAATCTCTGGACCCGACGATTGCCTGCAATAGTCCCGAGCGACTGCTGAAAAACCATTTCTTTCCCGACGACTATTTGTGGGCTGAGGAGTATCTCGTTGCGGGCCGAGTCGTATTCATTCTCGACGGCGTCGATGAGTTGCGTATCGATCGGCAGACGTTCAACGACTCGCTGCTGAAATTAATGCAGCAGCGGAAGGATTGTGCGTTCGTTGTTACCGGCCGCGGCGATGCCATTGAGCCGGAGCTTGCCAAGCCGCATGGTTTCGATCGCCAGTCTGTTCATGTCCTCAAGCCCATTGAACCCGAGAAAGCCAAAGCTTACGTCACCGCCTTCTTCGAAGTTCAGCAGCAAGGCGAAAGGGGGGCGCCGCTGGTCGAATTGCTAGATCGCGATTCGACGGTAATGGAGCTAGTGTGCAATTCTCCGCTGCTGTTGGCTATGGCGTGTCAGGTCCACTTGGCGAATCGTGAGGTGACTTCCAACCCGCTCGATCTCATCGAACGTGGGTTGTCGGTGATTTTCGAGCGGCGGCGCTCCCGCCACGTGGGCACAGTCGAACTCCTACCGGAAGATGACGTCTGCCTCAAAGTACTTTCGTGTCTTGCGGCCCATACGTACCTGCGGCGACCAACAACGGGCGCTGATTCGTTGACTTTCACGCGGCAAGAAGGGATTGCCTGGCTGCGACAAAACCGCGAGTCGCTGGCCTCCGCGGGCGTAACGCTTGAAACCGACGAGCACGCGCGGCGATTACTGCTGCAACTGACACCCGGCTCGGGAATCATGGGCTGGTCATCGCGCGATGGCATTACGTTCAGCAATCGCGTGCTGGTCGAATATCTTGCAGCGCGCTGGGTCGTCGAGTCTGGCTATCCGCATTGGCCGCATCGTGAGCATCCTTACACAACGCTGCCCGATCTGCTTGAGCGCCAAATTTCCGACTTTTGGGGCGACAACTACTGGCCCGTCGATCGCCAGGGCATTCGATATTGGTTGACGTATTTGCTCGAACGCGACAAGCCGCAGTTGTTGGAAATGCTTGGCCATTGGCAGGTGCGCACAGCAGCGACTTATGGATTGTCTGCACCGCCACATGTCTGCGTCGCTAGCGATTCGTTCGCCACGATCTTGCAGCGCGTGTTTGGGTTAATGAAGAAGCTGCATGAGCTCGGTTCAACTCACGGTGCAGATGGTTTGTTTGATGCTGTTGTTGAACGGATTGGTTACGAGGCAACCCTAGCCTGTGATATGCGTGCAATGCTGCTGGAATGTTGTTCCCTGCGGCGACGGCCAGAGACGTTGAAATTCATCTATTCATGCGAACATCGGGATGCATATTCTGCGGTCGCCTATGTATTGATGCCTCACCTGCGACGTATGTTCAACGGGAAACGCGACGACGATGGTCAGCCAATTACGGATCTTGACACGTGGCAATTTGCGTTGGGTATGGGCGGAAATCTGATAACCAAACATGGAAGGTCGCGTCTACTTTTGGATGCGCAGGAGAGAATGCCGTTTTCAGAGCTGGAAAAACAGGTTTTGATTGACTGCTTCGAAGCAGCCGCACGGCCGACGCTGGAGTTTCGATTGCTAGACATTCTGGCGTTGTTCGCTGTGGCGCCTCCCCAGCAGCGTAATTTGCGACTTGCGCTACGTGCTTCCTTAGATACGCTTCGTAACCGAAGCGGCATTGAAAGAGAGTATTTAGAAAAGTCTCTGCTTGAACTTGCGTGCGATCAATCGATTGCTCAATTTGCCACAGAGTTAGGTGGCCTCTTCGAAGATCGGATGAAGGAAGGGCACCGAAAGGGGTTAGGCGATTTTGCCCAGGTAATATCAGCTCACCCACCGGAAGTGGTTCTCACGGAATTGTGCAAGATCCCCGCAAGCTTGCAGGCAGGCCAGCGGATTACTGTTGCTGACGCCAAGCGACTGGCTGAGATTATTGTGCGAAACTCACTGAATGCGCGGTTTCATGAGGATCCCGCTGCCGAACTACTACTCGCCGAATTCAGCCAAATTTATCCATGTCACCGTAGTTTGCTGTCAATCGCTCGAGGCCTCGACGCGGGCCGGCCATTGTTTCCACTGGCGCGGCAAGCAGTAATTGAATCGTTGGAACAATCGTTCTGGAAAAATCACCAAGTTGAACACATGAGATGGCTCGCTGAGGTGGAATCAAGCAAGTTCCAAGAGATTCGAGGCCACTGGCTCAAACGCGTTGACGACGGATTGAGTACAAGCTCGTCTGAGAAACTAGCTGCTGAGATCTTCCTGGCTCCTGAAGTTCGCAAGTTCTGCGAGTTTCCTGACGAGTTGTTTGGTGTGGTGGAAACGCAAGTCGCACAATGGGCACTGGCCTTCGGCTCGCGACTGATGGGGCATGATTACTGGTTGGAGTTCGAGCAAATCGTTCCTGCCTGGCGACAAGAGGCTGGCTTTTTGACTGCGGTCAGCAGGCTCATTACCGCTGAGGAAACCGAGCTTGAGTACGATTTTCTCAGCGCCGTACTCGCAGCAATTCGTAGAGTGACTGCGGAGCGAAATTCGGTGAGCGATCGGTTGGTTGAGCGTCTCGGTCAGCTTGGCTCGACAGGTGATTTGAGTTGGGTAAAGCAGGAACCAACGAGCGAATTGCTCGCCAACGCCGTGATTTCGATTTTGGGGCGAATGTGTGGCAAGTCGTTGCTGTTCGGCGATAGCGTTATCAAAACTGTAGCGGAAAAATGGCCCACTCACGCGGCAATGCGACGGGCCTGTATTGAACTGATAACTCAATGCATTGAGACAACGCATCGCTCGTTGGTCGACAAAGCTGCGGAAGCATTGCTCGACGCCTGGCCCGGCGATCATGAGATCTTGCGCGCCTTTGTCGAAGCGGGCTTGGCATCGTTGATTCATAGGTCGAGCGAGTGGACGCCGTGGATGATCTTCTGGGAGGCAGAGGGGGTAACCGCCTGGCTGCCGGAATGCAGCAGCGGATATGAGCGCGTGCCGGTGGAAGTCAATTCTGTTCGTGGCAATCTTCTTGTCTGCCTGCGCAGCAATGTTCGGCGCGGGTTGCCGAGCGGGTTGCTGGAACTCGAGACCTGAAGATCACTTGCAATTGCTCGCTAAACAGACCCAAATAAAGGCAATACTTTTCCATCTTCACCGAATCAGGTGCAATATGTTCCCGCTTCAACGTCGCCGGTGGTTGCAAGCAACAGGCCTGGGTTTGTTGGGGCTGTCTCGTAGCGGCTTTGGTTCGCTACTCCAAGCAGCCGAGGATAAATCAGCCCAGCGGCGGCATTGTGTCGTGCTCTGGATGACCGGCGGACCGACGCAGACTGATACGTTTGACATGAAGCCCGGCCATGAAAACGGCGGCGAATTTAAAGAAGTCGCCACGGCAGCGCCGGGGCTTAAATTCAGTGAGCATCTGCCGAAGCTCGGCAAACTGGCCGATCAACTCGCGGTGATTCGCAGCTTGAGCACGAAAGAGGGAGACCATGGCCGCGGCACGTACTTGATGCGAACCGGCCATCAGCCCCAAGGGCCCATTCAATACCCAGGCCTCGGCGCCGCGCTCTCGAAAGCACTCGGCAGCGAAGACGACGCCGTGCCGCAACATGTCGCGATTGCACCGTATCGTGCGTTCAATCCCCAGGCCTTTGGCCCGGGCTTTCTCGGGCCAAGGTATTCGCCGCTCACGGTCGGCGCGACCGATTCGCTCCAGCCACCGATGCCCGGCGCCATGAGTTATGCGGAAATGAAAGTCGACGATCTGTCGCCGCCTGCGACGGTCAGCAAGCAAGATCTGCAAGACCGCCTGGAACTGTGGCGAGCGCTGCAAACGAACTTTTTAGCGAATCACCAAGGCCCCGTGCCACTTGCGCAGAACACGGTTTATCAGCGAGCAATCAAGTTGATGGATAGCAAGGCGGCAGAAGCGTTTGATCTGTCACAAGAGAAACCCGCCGTGCGCGATGCTTATGGCCGCGGTCGTTTTGGCCAAGGCTGCTTGATGGCGCGGCGGTTGATCGAGCGGGGCGTGTCCTTTGTCGAAGTCTCGCTTGGTGATCTGGCGGAGAATCGAATCGGCTGGGATACGCATCTAGGAAACTTTGCCGCAGTCAAAACCTTGTCGGCTGAACTCGACAATGGCTGGGGCATGCTCATGGAAGAGTTGAAGGATCGCGGCTTGCTGGAGTCGACCACGATTCTCTGGATGGGCGAATTCGGCCGTACGCCAAAGATCAACATGCAAGGCGGCCGCGATCACTTCCCCGCTGCCTGGTCGTGCGTGCTCGCGGGTGGTGGCATTCAAGGTGGCCAAGCCTTCGGCAAGACGAGCGCTAGTGGTGAAGAAGTCGAAGAAGGCAAAGTCGACGTCGGCGATGTGCTCGCCACACTCTGCACTGCGTTGCGGATTGATCCGGAAGCAAAGAATGTCTCCGACCAAGGCCGGCCGATCAAGCTTGCCGAAGGCAAGCCGATCAAGGAGATTCTCGCTTAGGAAGCTCGCACCGTTCGCGAGGGCGAACGGTGGCAGGCAGGTTATTTCAGCGGCTTTCCTGCGATCGCGCTGCCGTTCGTCGTCAGTACTTGCAGTTCATGTGCGCGATATGGACCTTCGTACTGCCAAACCATGTTCTTCTCTGGCGTCACTTCGAAGACTTTGATGCCTTTCGTCGCGCCATAGCTGGCAATTACGGTGTTGCCGTTGGGCAACCGCTGAGCGCCGCACGGATCGACAAAGGGCTTGAGATCAGGAAAGTCGGCGTTGCTTATGCTCCAAACGACTTTCCCCGTGGCATCGAACTCCGCAACCTTGTTGCCGTGAGTGAGCGTAACCAGTGTATTGCCGTTCGCCAAGCGGATTGCGGTGAAAGGCCAGTTCTCGGCCTTGCGGCCGCCCAACTCATCGAGGTCGGTGGCGATCTGCGAGAGGACTTTTCCTTCTGGCGAATATTCCTTCACCTTGAACGCCAACAAATGCGGCACCAGATAATTGCCGTTCGACAGTTTCCTTGCCATCCGCGTTTGCATGTGCGCGTTGTCGGTTTCCGGCTGCAGCGGAAACTCCAAGGCTATTTTTCCCTCGGCAGTGACTTCCAATAGGCGTGGTTTCGGGCCCAACTCGGTCACCAGCGTGTTACCGTTCTCCAAGCGTTCAAGCGTGCCGATCTCGCGGTTGTCGGTCGACAGTTTGTATTCCCAAACAACCTTTTTCTCACGCGTGAACTCTTTGGCTTCGTTGCTCCAGGCAATCAGCACGTTGCCACCAGGCAACACAAAGCCATCGCGCGCCCCATTTTTGCCGGAGTTCCAGACTTCTTTTCCCTCTTCATCGATAATCCCCGTAAAATTAGGCCCAGCAATGAACAGTGAATGGCGTACTGGATCGGCAGCCGACAACAGCGATGGCAGAAGCAAGAAGCAGAGCAGAGCAACGCGGTGCATGATGATCTCCAGGATTTTGAGCGAAGGGGTGATTGTAATCGCCCCGAGCACAATCCGCTCGTCATTGATTGGCACGAGGACTTAGAATGGTTGCATGACCTCTCCCTCCGATCAGCCGCACGGATCTTTCGCCACGACGCATTGGAGCATTGTGCTCGAAGCGGGGCGCGGCCAGCAGGCAGACGCCGATGCGGCTCTGGCCGAGTTGTGTCAGAAATATTGGTTACCGCTCTATGCCTATGTACGCCGCCGCGTGCACGACACCAACGAAGCTCAAGATCTGACCCAGGAGTTTTTTGCGCGTCTGCTCGAAAAGGACATCCTCGCCGAAGCGAACCCCGATCGAGGCCGCTTTCGGAGTTTTTTGTTAACGGCGATGCAGAATTTTCTAACGAACGAATGGCGGAAGGCACAAGCGACGAAGCGCGGTGGCGGCGTGCAACTGCTGTCACTCGACTTCACGGTCGGCGATTCCAAGCTCCATTTTGAGCCGGGGCACCATTGGACTGCGGAGCGAATCTTTGAACGCAATTGGGGCATTACGTTGCTCGACCATGTTCTTGCGCGGCTGCGCGACGAATATGCCGTAGCAGGCAAAGAGAATCTGTTTGACGCACTGCGCCCCTTTATCAGTAGCAACCGTGAAGAGGGATCATTCGTGGCCCTCGGCGAACAGCTTTCGATGACCGAAGGGGCTGCCAAGGTTGCCGCGCATCGCTTGCGTAAACGCTATCGCGAGTTACTTCGCGCGGAACTGGCCCAAACCGTGGCAGATCCGGCCGATGTCGATGCCGAGATCGCCTGGCTGTTCAATGCCCTGGGTGGTCCGTAGCTTGTTGCCTGGATCCGGCTACTTTGCTGCTGAGTAGCGATCGACGAATTTCATCAATTCTTTCGTGGCTAAATCATCCGGCAAACCGAGATCGGCGTTGAGCTTGTTGTGCGTGGACTCGCGAGCTCCAAAGACAGTCACCGGAATTTCCGCTTTCTCGAGCACCTGCCCCAACCGCCGCGCCTGTGCAGTCACGTCGGGATGCCCGGAGACGTGCAGGATCAAAAATGGTGGAATGTTCTTCCCCTTGGCGACATGCGTCACGGCCGAGAAATCGATGTGCTTCTTGGGATCATTGCCGAACTTCGCGCGATGGCCGTATTCGGGTTGCGGAAAGCCATGGGCCAGCTGCCGCATTTCGGCTGTGGTAATGATGGCGGGAATATCATAGGTGTCGCCATCGACGGGCACGCAGCCTTTGAGCGCGGAAAACGGCACGCCTTCGGCTTTCAAGTAGCGATCGTCGATGCACAGCAAAGCTGCTAACTGGGCACCGGCGGAATGGCCGCCGACAAAGATCCGCTGCGGATCGCCTCCATGGGCCGAAATGTTTTTGTACGTCCAACCAAGCGCCTTCGCCACATCTTGCGTCAGCACCGTCATGTCGACCAGCGGCAGCAGTCGATAGTTCGTCGAGACAAACACAAAGCCCTTCTCAGCGAACACACGTGGCTTGATCTGCACATCGGTCTTATCACCACCTTGCCAACCACCGCCGTGAATCCAGAAGACGACCGGCAGATTCTTAGCTCCCTCCGGAGCATAGACATCGAGGACGTGGCGCACGTGACCTTGATCCACATAAGGAATGTTGGACTTCAGGTTTTGAGCTTGAGCGAACGTGGCACAGGAAACGAGAACGATGATAGCGAGTAGGGGTCGCATGATAAGTGACTCCAGTGAGTGGAGATTAAAGATTTGGAAACGGAATTGATTAGCTAAGGTTTCAGAAATTCAGTCGGTGCGAGGACGGCCGGCGTAATGCGAATTTGGCGGATGCCGCCTTGAAACCAATGCACCCGATTGAACCGCACTCCGATGGAAGTTTTGCCTGTCGCCAGCGGTGCGAACTTGACTTCCGCAGCAAGTTCTTCCTTGCCGTTCACGTAGTGGCGCATCGACTTGCCATCGACGACAATCGCGGCGGCATACCAACGGCCGCACGCATGGTGCGAGTCTTTCGCAAACAGCGTTTGCTGGCCCACATCGGTGTGCAGATAGGTATCGAGAAACCATTCTTCGGCTTGGGGCAGACGCGTTTCGAAGAGAACGCGGGACTCACTCCCTGCAGGCTGAAAGTGCAGAAAGCGTTGCTCCTTTGGGCCGCCTGCCGCGGGACGAAAGACGACTTCGGCCGTGAACTCCTTCAGTCCGGCCAACGGATTGGCATCAACGAATAGCGCGTCATCGCGGCCATTGAATTCAACTGCTTTCCCACCATCGACATCAATGATTCGCGGTTTGCCAACGACGGTGACCGCGTGACCGCCAATCGATTCGAGGCTGTTCACGTTCCAGACGACTGCCTTTGTTGGTTCGGCTGCAAGCAAATCGCAAGCGGCATTCCCGAACAACGACAATGCGACGCAGGGGAGTAAGGCAATGTGTGGAAATCGGAGCATGGCGCCGGCTCGTGAACAATCGGTTTCGAAGTGGTACGTCGCAGATAGAATACTGCAAACGAACAGACGAATCGCCTACAATCGCGGGAATTCTGCACTGCCTCTCACCTTCTTTTTGCGGATGAACTACGCCATGAAACTTCGAGTTTCTCTGCTTTTCACGCTCCTGCTATCGCTGTTGTCGACAACTCTCGCGGCGGAAAAAGGGGTCTTCGATTACGAAGGGCAGAAAGCAGCCGGCGACAAAGTAAAGAAGGTCGTCTTTATCGCCGACGCCGGTACGCATGGGCCACGCGGCAATCATGAGTTCATGGCCGGTTCCATCCTGCTCGCCCGCACGCTGAACGAAGTTTATCCCGACGTGCATGCGGTGGTGCATTCCACTCGCAACTGGCCGACCGATGTCGCTCACGCGAGCGCGATCGTCGTGTCGCTCAATCATGGTCAGAAGGCAGCGACCGATCCGAACATCGCTGCGGCGGTTCGCAAAGGTGCCGGCTTCATGGCGATTCACTTCGGCGTGGAAGTGAACAAGGGACATGCTGGCGAAAACTACACTCGCTGGATGGGTGGTTACTTTGAGACGTTCTGGTCGGTGAATCCTTGGTGGACACCTGATTTCAAAGAGTTTCCCGAGCATGCGATCACGCGTGGCGTGAAGCCCTTCAGCATTCGCGACGAATGGTATTACCACATGCGCTACACGCCCGACATGGTCGGCGTGACACCGATCTTGAGCGCCGTTCCGCCGCTGAGCACGGTGCGCAAAGAGCCCAGCGATCGGGGCGGCAACGCAGCCGTTTATGAAGAAGTCTCAGCGGGCAAGCTGCAGGTCATGGCGTGGGCCTATGAACGCGAAGATGGCGGCCGCGGCTTTGGTTTCACTGGCATGCACAATCATGCCAACCTCGGTGACGACAACTTTCGCACCGTGCTGCTGAACGGAGCCGCCTGGGTTGCGAAACTCGAAATCCCCAAAGAGGGCGTGCCGTCGAAGAAGCTCGATAAAGACGCGCTCGAAAAACTGATCGACGAAGGGAAGCAGGCAATTGAAGAGAAAAAGTAAGCAGTCTTAGCGGACTACCGTTCGGGCGGCAGAATATCTCCGCTGCCCTTGCTAGTGAGAGCCCGCATGTTCTCGCCAAAAAACTTCGGCTTCATCATTCGCACGCTGCCATCGGCGTAGAGCAACAAGATGCTGTCGGGATGGGCACTCGCCGGCACAGTGCCCGAGTCGATGCTCCATTCGGTCGGAGCCGCCCAGCTGGTCGGACCATTTGTCGTGCCGATCACCACGACCGTGTTGCTCAAGCCATCGGTCACATCGCGGAATTTCACACTCTTGTTGCCATCAAAAACCGTCCCGGCGCCGGTCGCAAAGACATAATCGCTGCGACTGAAATTGCCGGTTTGGTTTGCCGGATCTTGAAAAGTGCCGATGGGCAGTTCCGAGAGCGTTTTATTCTCGGGACTGTCCCAGGCCTTGTCCTTGTCAAATCGTTCGTAAACGCCGGCCTGTTCCAGAAATGGCAAAAGCAACACGCGGCCGCTGTAGAGCGGTTTGCCGTTCGCATCCGTCACGACCGCCGGCGGCAGCCTGCCGTGCGTATCGTGATACATGTGCAGTGCCAGGCCAATCTGCTTGAGATTGTTCTGCGACATCACCCGCTGCTGCGTCACTTGTACTTTCGCCATGCCCAAGCGGTAGAGGAAAAATCCGCCGCCGCAGCACACCAGCGTGGAGACTGCCAATACGCCCAAGATGACAAACAACACTGATGCGCCGCCGCCCGACTGCGGCGCGGAGGTTGGCCCCTTCGCACCAAGGTCGCTCATCGGCACCGTGATCGTGTTGCCGCAATGAGCACACGGCCCCGTCTGCCCCGCGTATTGATCGGCCACCACCGTTTGTTTGCCGCAGTGTGGACAAGCGAATTGAATGGGCATGGTATTTCGTCCGTTGTCCAGAAATCAGGCCAAGTACCCGAAATCAGGTTTAAAACCCGAAGTCGGGAATCACCTGGCCATCCGATTTCTTCGCCAGCTGGTTCACTGCCGATTGCATCTGCTGAGCCATGATCGGCCGCACGCTTCCATCGGCAAACAGCACGAGTACGATTTTGGGATAGTTTCCATTGGGAACGGGGCTCGAATCGACGTTCCATTCGGTGGGTTCCGCCCAATTGCTCGGCCCTGCGGCAGTCTGCACCATCATGATGGTGTTGCTCGTGCCATCGGTGATCGAATTGATGCTGCACGACTTGTTGCCGTCGAAAATAGTACCCGTGCCCGTGACAAACACGTAATCGCAGTTCAAGTTGTTCTTATCCGCGGGATCTTGAAAGACCTTGATCATGGTCGAAGTGATCGACTGGTTCTCAGGGCTGTTCCAAGCCTTGCTTTTGTCAAAGCGATCATACAAAGCCCCCTGGTCCATGAACGGCAGCAACAGCACGCGACCGCTGTAAAGTGGCTTGCCGTCGGCATCAGTTACAACGGCGGGCGGGAAAGTCCCGTGCGTGTCGTGATAGTTATGCAAGGCGATGCCGAGCATTTTCAAATTGTTCATCGATTGCATCCGCCGCGCGGCAGTCCGCGCGGATGAGACGGCCGGCAACAGTAGCAGGAACGCCACGCCTGCGCACAAGAAACCCACGACGGCCAACACGCCAAGCACGATCAGCAGCACCGACGCGCCGCCGGAACTGCTCTTTTGCGTTGGCCCAGGAGGAAAGCCTCCCGGTGGTCCCTGCGAAAATCCAGTTCCCAGCGGAATCGTCACTTTCACGCCGCAAGCGGTGCAGGGCCCCGTTTGCCCTGCAAATTGATCGGCCACCACCGTTTGTTTGCCGCAGTTCGGACATGTGAAATTGATGGGCATGTGGTCGTCCTTTCGAAGGTCGTTCGCTGCGGAGCCGAGAATTCGTGGTTAGTTCCAGCCATGCGCGTCGCGCACTTGGATCATCTTGGCCAGGATCGTATTCCAGGTATTCGGATTCTCGAGCATGGCATTGGGAAACATGCAGCCATCCCAACACAAATGTTGTATGCCGCGCTCTTTCGCCCCCTTCAGCCAATAACCGGCCGTTTTGACGATGTCGATCTTGCCGTTCGGATCATCGGCTGGGCAGTGGCGGCCGGTCTTGTCGTGCGATCCGGTCCCATGCACACTGCCGTCGTTCTGGGCAACGTGGAAATCGATCGTCCACGGCCGCAGCGCGTCGGTCATCTTTTGATACGCCGTGTCGAACTGGGTTTGATCGTAACCGGGCTTCAGCAGCGCTGCCTCTTCGGCGTTGTAGCCGAGCAGATAAAGATAGGTATGAGCCTGATCGGCTTGAAAGCCGACGGTGCCCTGCATGTTCACTTCGTTGAGCAGATCGAGCATTGCCTTCCACGAATGCATGCCGGCCCAGCAGATTTCGCCTTCGGCCGCCAGCCGCTCGCCGTGGTCCTTCGCCACTTGAGCCGCTTCCCGAAAGGTCTGTGCAATCTTCTTCGTATTGCCCACCGGATCCGCCGCCCAGTGCGACGGCGAATCGGCCGAGTCGATGCGGATCACGCCGTACTTCCGCACGCCGTGTTCATTCAGAATTTTGGCAATCCGGCAGGCCTTGCGAACCGCGAGGACAAAGTTAGCGCGATCCTGCTCGCTCCCCATCGCCGAGCCGCCGACAGTGCCCGGCCAAACCGGCGCGACGACGGAGCCAACGTTCAAGCCGTAACCGGCGATCTTGTCCGCCATCGCGCGGATCGCATCGTCGCTGGCATCGGGATCGGTGTGCGGATGAAACAAGAAGAGGTCGACCCCTTCGAACTTCTGGCCGTTTACATTCGCGGCGGCGGTCAATTCCAGCATGCGATCCAAGCTGATCGGCGGATGATCGGTGCCTGGCTCCTTGCCGACGAGACCGGGCCACATGGCGTTGTGAAGTTTGGGATAAGCGTTGGGCATGACGGACTCTTTTTCAGGGAGAAGCGTAAGTAGTGGGTACTCATGAAGAGAACAAGTTTAACGATATTTTCTGACGCTGCTCTAGTAGGTCCCGCCTGCCGGGCGGGATCTTCCCGTGTAATCCACGGAGCAACCCTTTATGAGCAAAATTCAAACACGCCAGTCAATCCAGCGGCGGCGATGATCAACTTTCGCGAGTAACTCGTTGGCAGATTCACCGCCACACTGCCGAAATCACCTGATGCGGGAGATAGTTCAGCGGAGATAATCTCAAGAAGTCGCGCAGCAACCCTCAGCCACTGGCGATGAAAAGCGAGCGCGCTCGACTCACGCGAAGTTGTCAACGAAATCATTAAACCAATGATCAGCAACCAGATCGTCCTCTTCGTCGGCAAAGAACCAATCGCTGGTCGATCCACCCCACAGGAAGTCGGCGGCAGTGTCGTTGAAGACGGTTTGGTTGACCAGCAGCAGCGTCATTCCGTTGTCGTAATTGCCGGAAAGGTCACCCTTCAAGTTATTCACTCGATCGACAAACGAGCGCGTCGAAGTCCACTCTCGCATGATGTTTCCAATGCCGATCGGCAAGTCCGGCAATGTGAGGTCGCCCGCAATCTGGATGTCATCGCCGCCGTCGTCGAGTAGCGCGTCGCTACCACCGCCGCCGACGGAAAGATCGCGGCCGCCACGGCCGAGGATCAAGTCATTGCCCGCGTCACCCATCAGCACATCGTGACCATCGCTGCCGATGAGCAGGTCATTGCCGCTGCCTCCAAAGGACCAAAGTTCGACATTCGTTGCGGCCGCTCCCATGATCAAATCGTTGCCGGCCTGACCATAGACGATAACGCGGTCGATGTCCTCGATAAGTGCCCAACAAAGTTTGCTGCCAAAAGACTTGCAGGCCAGTCTCTACCGTGCGGGCTCGGATCACCTCGCCGCGCGTTGTGCCGCCAACCACCAGCGTGGTGATCGAAGGATCTGCCTGGTCGACTTGCACACGGGTACTCGTGATTTCAACAGGCAATTCGTGCGAAACGCTGCGGCCGTCGGCCAATTGCAAACGCAAGGTCACGACTTAATCACCCACCTCGGTGAAGACGTGAGTTTTGTTTTGCCAGGCCGCAGTCGTTGGCAGCGTTACCGGTGTGGAGCCATCGCCGAAATCCCAGGTGACCATGTTCACGCCCGCGGGCAATGTTCCGGTAATTTGACCGTTGAACCGCAGCGTTTCACCGCGGACGCCCTCCGGGCTGCCAGCAATCGCCAGGACCGGCAGCGGCGAGAATTCGACACTGACCTTCATCGTGCGGGTGTGGCTCAGTCCACCGGCATCGGTAACGATGACCGTTACGGTGTACTGCCCCGGATTCGCATACGCATTTGACAGCGTGAACGAGCGGTTCAGAGATGCAAAACAAAGGTGAGCATTGAATCGGCGGAGGGGCAGGCCGAAGGCGACATTCTAGTCGTGTCGAGGTAGCAGAGCGAGGCGAAAGGAGTGTTTCGCCCACAAGAATTCAGGAGGCCGATTCAAGAGAAAACAATGGCAATTTTTGGGAATAAGATCGGGGATCGGCGGCGAAGCGTTTGTGGAAGATTGCTGCGCACCGGTGTTCGATCCGGCTCTGGCTGGCGAAGATTGTTCGTAACAAGCTGCCTGGCACTAGTCCATATAATGACAGCAGGTGCGACCGATCACACCGAGGTTGCTGCCGCGGCCCAATCCAATAACAACTGACATGCCGCCCGTCCGGGTGGATGCTGAAGTCCAGCGTACAATCGGAATATCCGTTTCATTGCGAGCTAAACCGCTTATTCGTCTGATTTTGTAGCGTTTCGTTGAATTTGCCAACTGGCGAAATTATACTGCAGGGACATTCTGCTCTTCTGTCGCTGAGCATCCGCAACTTTACCCAAGTTGCCATGGATCTGTGATGCTCAGCGAGGTTGAGTGCGGCGAGCGCTGACACGCGTGCCGTGCGACCCAGAATGATTCGCCTGAGTGTGTTTGCACTCGTTGCGTCCTCGGTTAAGGTGACCAGCCATGACTCTCGTCGGAAAGATTTTCACCGTTTTGATCTTCGTCATGAGCATCTGCTTTATGACGGCCTCGGTGATGGTCTTCGCCACTCACAAAAACTGGAAAGACTACGCCACCTCGGCGACGCCGGTGAACGGCAAGGTCGGACTCGAAAAGCAGCTCGCTGATCTGAAGATCTTGGAACAGCAGTTGAAAGACGAACTCGAACGGCTGAAGCGCCGCCTGGAAGAAGAACGCGTCGCTCGCCGCGCGGTGGTGGGCAGCTTGTATGCTCGCACGGTCAAAGCCGAAGGCGAATTAGCGGCCAAGCAGCGCGAATACGATGCGATGATTGCCGCCCTTACGGTGGCGACCGAAGCCACGAAGCTCACGCAGACTCGCCTCACCTCACTCGAAACCGAAATTGTCGGCACTCGTGACAAGTTGCGTGATACTCGCAGTGATCTCGACGAAAAGTTCAACAAGGTCGTCTCGCTGAATGATGAACTAAACCAGGCGATGGCCCTGAAGTCGAATCTCAGCGAGCGGAACAATCAATTCGCTCAGCAGATTACTCGCATGAAGCTAGTGATGGATATGCATGGTCTTGATGAACGCTCACCGGTTGCGTACCTCGCGCCGAAGGTGACCGGAGTCGTACTGGCCGTCAACAGCTCGGACCTGATCGAAGTTTCGATTGGTTCCGACGACGGCTTGAAGCCGGGGCATGTGATGCAGGTTTATCGCGGCAATCAATATCTCGGTCAAATCACCATTCGTTCGACTGGCCCCGATCGGGCTGTTGGTCAAATCGACAAGACGCTGCAGCGCGGCAAGATTCAGAAGGGCGACAATGTCACTACCAAGCTCATCTAGTCCTGGTCAACCTGCTGTGCAGAAGCAAGGGACCAACATCTATACCGTGATGTTGATCCTGACCTTCCTCGCGCTCGTCACCGGCACCGTGCTGCTGTCGATGGAACTGAACCGTTACGGCAGTTATCCGTGGTGGCGCACCCCAGCGAGCGCCGTAGGCGGCGGTTCGTAGAACCCGCCTGCATCTGGCGACGCATTCACAGGGAGGGCGAGGCTTCCGCCGAGCCGCCGCGGCGAATGACCGTTGGTGCCGCGATGCACGATTCCGCGGGCGCAAAACGTCGGTGCGGAAAGATTTCACGCACGCCCCACCCTTTTATTGTGGCGAGGGTAGCGACACCTCGCTGACGCTTCGTCCTCGGCTCGGCATGAGCCTCGCCCTCACAAGAAGTTGACGTAAGTCGCTGAACAGCAGCAAAAACAGCGTGTTGAATAATTTAACGCTGTTAAGTGCGCCGTTTGCCTGTTTGGCGCTAGTTTGAACCCTGAGAACGGCCGATTAATTCAACAAACAGGATGGGTTTGAAGTCGCGAGCAGCGCTGACTTACGTCGACTGCAGTTGACGCAATTTCGAACTCTATGGCGATGTCTCGGGCTCAAGTCTGTCGTGTGGACCTTGGGGCTGCTCACCTCGACGACGATGAGGTCCTGATTGATAAGCGGGAGTCAGCAGACTGTAAATCACAGCGATAATTGCGATAAGGACCAGCAACTCAACCAAAGAAAATGGCCCCTTAGTTGCCTGAGCCTTCTTCGATTCAATTGGCTCAGGCGGTGTACGAGGTGATTCGTACGGGTTGACCATTTACTTCTTGCCGCCCACTTTCGCTGGCGTCGAGTCTTGCTTGTTCAGCATCTTGGTGACCAGCGAAGCAACCAACTCGGGCTTGGCTTCTTTACGCAGATGGTCGAGCGTCTTTTTGTCGACGTTCAGTTTCGCCAGGTGCAGAATCACGCTGTCCCAGTTCTTTTGCAGCTTCTTCCCTTCCGACAGATACAGTTCGGTGACCAGTTCTTGTACCCGCTGCAAGGCAATCGTTTCGCGGTTGTCGTAAAAGTTCTTGATCGCGTTCTGTTGGAACTTGGTGAACTCAGCCATGACGAGCAAGATCTCCTTGGGGATGTGCCGGGAATGGATTAATGTTTAGCTGCCTGCTGCCGGAGCCATCGGGGCGGCCGGTGCTGCTGCCGGGGCGTCGAGTTGAGCCGATGCCATGGAGGATCGGACTGCTTCAAAAAACTTGTGTTTCGTCGCCACCGAATTGGCTGCCCGCCAGCCAATGACGACGCGATTGGCTCCGGCATCGAACGAATAGACCTCCACCTGACACGGCAACCTTTCATTGGCGCCGCTGACGGTAAAGTCCATCTCACCCGCCGCCTTAAGCGTTTTAAGGGGAATGTTGTTGACAGCAGGACTATCGCTCCAGGCCGCCCCGCCGAGCGCCGCCTGCTGAATCGAATTATGCAGGCCGTCCGCTTCCGCTACGGGGACAGCATACAGATAGCAGTAGGCGGGGATGGCCTTTCCAGCTTCATCGGCCAAGGGCCGTTCCATCGTGTAACAAAAACCGGGCAGGTCGATCTGCATCAACTTGGCGTTTGGCTTGGATGCGTCCAGCGCCGTCGTTTGGGCGGTAAAAAGTGTCGGAAAGCGAACCTTGAGGCCTTGTGAAACCTTGGCGCCGTTTTGCACTGCCGAGTGTGTCGCCGCGAGGTCCTGCGGACCTGCCGCCGCGCGCTGCGCAATTGCCGCGGCAGCGCCGCTCATGCGCGAGTCGTACTCGCCTTGACCGCAACTGGAGATGAACAGCAGGCCGGAAATTACTGCTGTATGACAACAAAGACGAGAAGCAGCTGACATGAAATCGCTCGTGACGGTCGAGGGTGAAGATCGACTTTGATTGTAACTCACAAGTGTGAGTGAGTGCGAGAGTCGTCGATTGCTCCGCGATCGATAAACGCGGGTAGCGCACCAATCATTGGTGGAGTCAGCAGTGCACCGCGCCGCTGCGTCGTCAGGCGAGCGCGGAGTACCGCTAGCTTCAGCTGACGATGGCAATTCTCTGCTCGATTCACCGTTCGTCGGAGCAAACGACGACTTACACCGTTTCGATGTACATGCCGCGGCGGCGGCGTTCGTCGCGGCGGACGTTGTCGATCATCGTGGCGATGCGTTTGACATCGTCGATGCCGCGAATGACGAGCATCGGATCGCTGGTGTCGCTCGAGAGAATCTTGATCGTTCCCACGCCGAGCAAGCGTTCGATAAAAGTTTGGAACGTTGACACATCGTCAATGTCGATCACTTCGATGCGGTTCGTGGTTTGGCTGAGGATCCCTACTTTATGCACCAACCGCTGACTGGTGAGTTCGTAGCTCATGCCGTAACGTAGGTACAAGTAATAAAGTGTCAGCCCACCCCAGACCGCGACAGCCAACAAGCCGACGAGCAGCCACACCGCTCCAGCAGTCGGCGCGGTGGCAAATAAGCCGGCGACAATTCCGATTGCGGTCAACAAGGCAGCGAAAAGCCAATAGCCAATCATGGCCTTGGGCGAAAAGCCTCCGTACCACAGCTTCGTTTCCGGTTCATCCGGCGAGGAAGCGCGCTGCCGCAGCTTTTCGACCGAGGCCGCTGCGGGCGCAGGAGTCGAGTCCTTCAGCCGTTGCCCGCATTTGTTGCAAAACAGGGCGTCGTCGGGCATCACTGCTTGACAGGCCGGGCAATTCATCGAGGTTTCCTTCGAATAATGTTCTAGGCAAAGTAGCCGTTTTGATTTGGTTATTCGTTGCCGCAGCGCGATTATAGCCGTTGCCTGATAAGGGCTACACTGGTTGCAAGATGGAAGTCGAGACAAATGAACCACCGAAACGTCCGCAGCCGCCGGAGCCGGGGATGCTGTTGGCGATCTTATCGGTTGTGCAGATCGGTTTGTTCTTGGCAATCGCCGCGGCGGGCTGCACGGGTATGTTTTCCGCCGGCGAAAGGTCGTCGGTCGTACCGTTTTTGCCGCTGGTGTTTTTGGGTGGCTGGTTGGCCTGCGATCAGTATCGTGCGGTCTTTCGAGCCAACCGGCAGGCAGCGGCGAACATCAAGCGTTTGCATGAGTCCGTGTTGTTCGTCGGAGGGCTGTTCTTTCTCCTGCTCGTTGTCCGAGCATTTTTTGCGATCGACCCGCTACTGCACACTCTGCTCATGTCATTTGTTGCGCTGGCCTATTTCGCGTTCGTGACCCATCAATTTCATCTCTGGCACGAGAAGCTGCAGTTCACGCCCGCCGTGGAACGCGACGAAGCGGCCGGACGCTTTACGTTGAAGGAAGTCTTGCTGGCCATCACGGCAGTCAGTTGTGTGTTCGCGGCGAGTTCGTACTTCATGCCGCGCGATCGGCCACGGATGGAGGAACATGTTTCGCCACAGGATTGTCCCTTTGTTTTGCCGGCTGCAGCCAAGGATGTTTCGTCTTGCTACGCACCAGGGGGCGACGGACTCGCCTATGAGTTCGAGATCGATGCAGACGGCGCCGTGGAATGGGCCGATAGCCTGGGATTATCAACGACACTCCCTTTGAAGTCTCCATTTCCAATCAGCCGCTACGGCAGCATGCATCCGCGGGTGCGGAGTAATCGAGCTAAGGAAATCACCAAGGGTTGGGCAGCCAGTGGACTTGTTGCCGGCCAGCCGGTGATCATTGCCTTCGACCATTGTGCGCAGCGAGCGTACTACACGACGGTCGCTCCCTAGTCTGCCTGGTGCCCTGCGGGGCTTTGGCTCAAAAGGTTAGTGCACGAAATGGCTGCGAACCGGATTGTGATCCGAATTCACAAAATGCAGAAGTTTTGTAGTATTTTTGTTGCGTGAAACTTGACAAGAACCACGCGTTTTATATTTTCGCTGCTTGACGGGCAGCGGTTCGCGGCAGTACGATCCTACCCAAATTGCCGACTTTCCCAGTTGTGTCGATTGTCCAGCTTTTTGTTTGAATCTGGGGATGTTTGGCGTTTTACACTGCCAATTCTTTCGTTACCGCATCTCTACGTGGTCCTGCTTCGTCCTGCCAAGGAGTTTCTTGTGAGCACCCGTCTGACAAATCGCCGCACACATTCTCGCAACCAGACTCAAGGACGTGCCCGCCAACAATTCCTTAATCAACTGCACAAACGCGGTCCGCGTCGCTTGCGTTTTGAAACGCTCGACCCACGGCGCGTGCTCGCCGTTTACACGGTCAATGATCCTGTCGATCAGGTCACCGTGAATGGTCTGGTGTCGTTGCGCGAAGCGATCTTCGCCGCGAATCAGAATGCGCAAAACGCAGATGCGGCCAATGGTGCGACGGAAGGGGACTCGATCGTCTTCAATTTGCCCGGCGCGGCGACGATTACGATCGGCAGCATCCTGCCGTTTATCACAGACGACTTGACCATCGACGGCAACAACACCGCGGGGAGCGGGACCGACGTGACCGTGACTGCTAACAACGGTGCGTTCTCCATCTTGTTTGTGAATATTCCCACCGACAACAACGGCAACGCCACGGAAAATGTCACGCTGACCAACCTGACGCTCACCAATGCCAACCCCGGATCCCTTACCTTAGGCGGGGCAGTCGCGAATGCAACCGATGGATTCGCTAACAACTTCAACAGCACCTTGTTCGTGCGGAATGTGAACGTTCGCAACAGCACCGCGAGCCATGGTGCCGGTATCATTGCCGGGAATTCGAATCTCAATCCGGCCATTCCGTCGCTTGATATCGATGGCGCCACCTTTACTGGCAACACCGCATTGGACGGCGCTGCCAACCCGGATGCTGGGTCCGGCGGTGGCGTGTTTGTGGGCAACCCCGTCACACCTTCGCGCATCGTGCGAGCACTCATCACCAATGCCACTTTCACCGGCAACGTTGCCCAAGGTGTCGATGCGACTCACGTGGCTGGCGGTGGCGCAATTTATGGCAATGCCAATAGCATCATCACGATCACCGATGCCGCAGGCAGCGTGAACATTGGTGGCGACATAGGCGCCGAAGCGAACACAGCCGTCAATGGCGGCGGCATCATGACGCTGGGCCAGTTGTCGATTCTCGACACCAACGCCAACAACGTGAACATCGGCGGCAATACGGCATCGCGTGCTGGTGGTGGTATCGAAGTCTTTGCCAACACAGCGACCATCAACAACGTCAATCTGGGTACTTCGGCGGGGTTCAACGGCAATACCGCAACGGTAAACGGCGGCGGATTGCATATCTCGGGCGCAGGCAACGTGACTCTCAATGCCGGTAATGTCACGGGCAACATCGCGGTGCAGGAAGGTGGCGGTTTGTGGAATTCAGCCACCGGCACTCTCAACCTGTTCGATACCGCCACTGCGTTTCTCAACATTACGAACAACGAGGCGCAAGGCAACGCTGCTATTGGTGTGGGCGGCGTCGATACGCAGGGCGGCGGCGGCGTGTTCAATGATGGCGGTACTTTGACCATCGACGGCAGTTCCGCTAGTGCAGCAACCCGCGTAGTCATCAACAACAACAGGGCGTCGGGCGCGAACCGCGGCAGCGGCGGCGGCTTGCTGTCGATCGCTGGCACCGTGGGGATTACGTTCACCCAGATCGATCAAAACGAGGCTGTCCGCGCGGGTGGCGGCGTCGAAATCATCGCGGGCAACGTGACGATTTCGGGTAGCTCGCTAAACACCAACGATCTTTCGACCGGTGGCGCCATTGCTGCCGTCGGTCCCGGTAATGGTGGAGGGTTGCATATCACGGGCGCTGCCACGGTCACGATGACCAACAGTCAGGCGGCCTTCAATGTGGCCGCCGCCGAGGGTGGCGGCTTATGGAACTCCGCCACGGGTACGTTGATTCTCGACGATGCGGCAGGCAGCGTGTTTGTTGCGAACAACATCGCCCAAGGAAATCTCGACATTGCGGGCAACAATGCCCTGCTGCAAGGGGGCGGCGGTATCTTCAATGATGGCGATGGCCTGGGCGCCGGCGGCACCCTGAACATCCTGGACAACAATCCGGCAAATTCGGTCTTCATCCAAAACAATCGAGCATCCGGTCTGGGAGGCGCTGGCCTGACTGCGGGAAGCGGTGGCGGGATCTTGTCGATCGGCGGGACAGTGACGCTCCCGAGCGTGAACATTCTTTTTAACGAAGCCGTTCGGGCGGGCGGTGGCATCGAAGTCGTGGCCGGCACGGTGAACATCGTCGACAGCACGATCGCTGGCAACGACGCGTCCGCAGCAGGTGGAGCCATTTTGGCTGCGACCCCCGGCAATGGCGGTGGCATTCACACGAGTGCGGCAGCCACCGTGAATATCGATGGCAGCACGATTGCTAACAATGCAGCCCGTGAAGGTGGCGGTTTGTGGAATGCTGCTGCTGGCACATTCAATGTGACGAACAGCACGATTTCGACCAACACCGCCGCAGCATCGGGTGGTGGTGGTGTGTTCAACCTCACCAATGGCGTCATCAATCTGGATAGCGTGACGATCACGCTCAATAGCGCCACAACAGGCGGCGGCATTGCGGGTGGCACGGGCGGGGTGACTTTGCGCAACACGATCGTCGCTCAAAACACCGTTGGCGGCCTGGAGCAGAATCTCAGCGGCGGACCGATTGGCAATACCGGCTTCAATCTGATTGGCGACCCTGACAATGGAACGCTCGTCCCGTCTTCAGCCACGAACATCTTTAACGCCGTCGATGCCTTGCTCGGACCATTGCAAAACAACGGCGGCCCGACCTTCACGCATCGCCCGTTGCCAGGCAGCCCGGCGATTGGCTTTGGCGATACGGTGCTGACTGTCGATCAACGCAACATCGCTCGTCCGATCGGCGGCGCTGATGATATCGGCGCTGTCGAAGTCGATACCGTTGCCGAAGAAGTCTCGGCAGGTGCTGGTGCTGGCGATGGTAACGCCGATGAATTCCGCATTATCAACGGCCCGGGTGCGAACCAGGTCACCGTGTTCGTCAACGGCGTGCCGCAAGTGTTCGATGCCTCGGTCACGGGTCAACTGCGGATCTTTGGTTCAAGCGACGATGACACTCTCACGGTTGACAACACGAACGGCCTCGTCGCCCAGCAGATCATTTTCTTCGGCGATGGCGGCACCACGATTGCCATTCCGCAAGTTCCGCAAGGCGCGGGCTTCGATAAGCTCCGCCTGGTTGGCACGACCGCCGCAGACACGATTTACAATCCCGGTGAATCAAACGACGCAGGGGCAGTCTTCCAGACTGCCGGTGGCTTGACTCAGCGGGTCGAATTCTTCGGATTGGAGCCGGTTGAAGTTCGCGGCACCGGTGCTGGCGATACACTCACCGTTGGAGCAGTTGCACTTGGTGTGGGCTTCCCCCAAGCACTCAATGCCGATAACGCAATCAATTATAGCGAAGGACCGAACAGCAATGATCCCTTCAACCCGGTGTTCTTGGGCGACCTCACGGGCTTGGTCACCGTCGATGGCTTCGAAGGACTGGAGTTCTCGAACTTCGGTACGTTGGTGATCGATGCCGGTTCGGGTACCGACACGATCAACTTGAACAACCCCGTCACTGCAACGGCGCTGGTAGATATCAATGTCGATGGCGCCGATCCAACCGGCAGCGACACGCTGATCGTTAATGGTCGGGCCGGTCTGCAAGATCAAATGCGGTTGGCCCCAACGGCGCAAGGCGCAGGTGCGATTACGCAGACCGGCGTACCGAATCGCAACTTCACGGGCATCGAACACATTCGAGCGGTGATGGATGTGGGTGCCAGCGATCACTTCACGGTCGATGGCACGACGGGGAACGATCACTTCCGCATCACGAGCGGTCCCGCGATTGGCGAGCAGATCATCTCCGGTGAAATGAACAGTGGAGCAGGCGTGCCGTTCCTGCTGCCGACGATTCATGCGACTGGTCAAAGCAACGCGGTAATCGGCACGTTCAATTTCAACGGTGTCGGCGGCACCGACACGCTGAGCGTGACCGGCACGAGCACGAACGACACGTTTAATCTCAACCGCTCCACGGCGACCAGCGGCAATATCGATCACGATGTGAACGGCGCACAGACCGGTTTCATCGGCTTTGCCAACTTCACCACGATCAATGTGGATGGCGCCGATGGCGACGATACATTCAATGTGAACGGCAACTTCCCGACGCCCCTCAACATCCGCGGCGGCAATCCGAGCGCCGGCAGCGACGTGCTGAATTTCACTGGCTCCGCCACGGTGGCCAATCTGATCACGGTCGACTTCGCCGCGAGCACCATTGCTGAAGCCACGTTCCCCGCGCAGAGCTTTACGGGCATCGAAAGCCTCAACGTCATCGCGGCGACACACAACCTCACGGTCAACGGCACGCTCGGCAACGATTCGGCGACGGTCGATCCAATCACCATCAACTCGGCAACAGTTCGGCTCGTTTCTTCCTCGCCGTCGGTTTCAGCTCCGGTGTTGAATGCTTCGACGATTGGCGCGATCTTTACGGTCGATCTGCTGGCCGGCAGCGACACCCTGCGAGTGAACGGCACGCAGGCAGGCGAGATCATTGCTGTGACGCCAACGACGGTGACAGTCGGTGCGTTGCAAGGTGTGACCTATTCGGCTACGACCGAGAATCTGCAAGTCTTCGGCCTCGCTGGCAGCGATACTTTCAACGTCACGCCAAGCGCCGGCACTTCCATCTTTATCGATGGCGGCGATCCGATCGGCACGAGTGGCGATACGCTCAATCTCACTCCGCCTGGGGCATTTACCTTGCAACCTGGTCCAGAGCCAGATGAAGGCAGTATGGTTGGCGCTGGCGTGCAGCGAGTTAGTTGGGATCACATCGAAGACGTGATTGTCGGTGGCGGCGGCCCTGGTTTGATCCTCGGCACGAATGGTGACGACGACATTACGATCATCGCCCGTGATGCTTCGACGCATGCCCTCGCCGACGGCTTGCAAGACTTCACGGTCACGGTGAACGACAGCTTTAGTGCGTTGTTCATCAACCAGCCGACGCTCTTCGTCGATGCCTTAGCGGGAGACGACGATATCGTCGTGCGTGCGCCGGCTCCGAACGGTGTGGATTGGGATGTGGACATCACGCTCGTTGGTGGCCCGCCAGCTTCGGCGACTGGCGATCAGGGCGATGTGCTCGAGATCGAAACGCCCGGAGGCGCTGATCAGGTCATCTTCACTCCGACGGGCCCCGAAACGGGCACATTCACGATTGATCAGGGCACGGATTCGGTCATCACCATGTCGGCCGGGTTCACCTTTGATCCAGCTGGCGTGAACTATATCTCGTCACCCGGCGGCATCGAGAAGGTTGTGTATGACGGCGTATCGCAAGTTGGTTTTGACAACCTGACGATCAACGGCACGATCATCGACGATATTTTGAATTTCGATGCTACCACCTTCGGCGGTACGTTCGACTCGGTCATCAGCCCGGCCTTTGAATTTTCCCTCACGGGCCGCGTGACGTTCAACGGCAACGGCAACTTTGACGTTGTCAACCTCGGCGGCAGCGCGGGCGCTGATGTAGTCACTTCAACGGGTACAGCCATTACGGTCGATGCTCCTGCCGCGCTGATTATCTTGACGATCGGCACGGGAGTCGAACAACTCAACCTGTCGACCGGCGACGGCAACGACAGCGTCGATCTGGACCTGCAGATCGTGGGATTGGCGAAGTCGATCGATGTGGGCAACGGCAATGACACCGTGAACTTGCTCGGCCTGTTAGTCGATCCGGCCGACCCGACGATTTACGGCGGCGACGGCGACGACACGATCATCGGCAGCCCGAATCCGGACTTCATCTATGGTGGCCGCGGCAACGACGTGCTAATTGGCGCGGGCGCCAACGACACGATCTACGGCGAAGAGGGGAACGATCGCTTTGGCGAACCTGCTGCAGGCGACCCTGCCGCTAACGACGCCGGCAATGACACCTTCTTCGGCGGTGACGGCAGCGATTTGTTTGTGTGGGATCCGGGTGACGGCAGCGACATTATTGAAGGTGGCGCCGGCATTGCGGACGAGTTGGTTTTCAATGGCGCTGCGGCCGCGGAAACCTTCAACCTGTTTGCTGAAACCATTCAGCCAACGCGTGCTCAGCTGTTCCGCAATCTCGGCAACATTCGCATCAGCACCGCCGATGTGGAAGAATTTAACATCATTCCACTCGGCGGCGCCGACACGATCAATGTTGGTCTCAGCGACGCGGGGTTACTCAGTGATTTGAGCACGACTGCTGTGCGTGTTGTTGACGCTCCCATGAACGGTGATGCGACGGCTGACGTCCTTACCGTCGAAGGTCGTCCGCTCGATGACAACATGCTCGCCAGTGTTTCAATGGGCGCGATCAAAGTTGCCGGCTTGCCGTATGACGTGCGGACCACGGCCGACGCCGGCGTCGATCGCCTGGTCGTCAACGGCAACGAAGGAGATGACAACATTAAGGTCAACGCGGGTGTCGAAACCTTTGTGTTGATCACGCTCAACGGCAACGACGGCAACGATATCCTGTCGGCCGATGCAATCATCAACGGTGGCAACGGCGACGATACGCTCGTCGGTGGCGCCGGCGTCGATACCATCAACGGCAACGACGGCAACGATACGATCTCGGGCCTCGGCGGCATTGATACGATCAACGGCGGTGCTGGTCAGGACACGATCCTCATCAACTTCGATGGCGCCAATGATGTGATCGACGGCGGTCTCGACTACGACACGCTGCTGATCATGGGCACCAACGGCAACGACGTGTTGGCGGCCAATCAAACTGCCACGACCACGTTGGTTTCCTCGCTGGGTGCTACCAACGAAACGGACACACTTGTTGCCGGTACGGTCGAACGCGTGCGCATCGAAGCCAACGCTGGCGACGACATTATCTTTGTGCAACACCTCGAAGCACTCAGCGATGCCGCGATCAACAGCGTGCTGTTCGATGTCGACGGCGGACCAGCCTTCACTGCTGACCGCCTCGTCGTGCAAGACAACGGCGCGAGCAACACGATCATCTACCGTAAGGGTGCAGATGGTGTCAGTGGCTCAGTGACGATTGGTCCGGCCCTGGCCGAACCGCTCTACACGGTGTTCACCGGCGTCGAATACGTCGATCCAGTCACGACCAATCCGGCGAACATCTTCGTGTTCAAGTACGATCCGTACGAATGGAACGGCAACTTCCAAAATGCCACGCATCTCGGTGCTGGTTATTCGCTGAACGTCGATCCCGTGATCGATCCAGGTGTGCCGACGACCGTGCTGCCGCCGGGTTTCAATCAGCCACCGGCCGATACCGATTTTTATCGCATTGAAGCACAAGCGACTGGTACGCTCGATGTGCAGGTCTTTTTCCGCCACAACGCCGGGCTTCCAGGTGGCGGCGACATCGACATCGAATTGCTCGACGCCGACGGCACCTTGATGGTCGCCGATACCGATGTGGACGACGATGCACGAGTCCGCATTGCGGC
This sequence comes from uncultured Pirellulaceae bacterium, assembly GCA_964394305.1. Taxonomy (GTDB): domain Bacteria; phylum Planctomycetota; class Planctomycetia; order Pirellulales; family Pirellulaceae; genus Anatilimnocola. Next base: position 16,184 of record CAYMWL010000048.1, on the reverse strand, counting down.
GGTTGAAGGACAGGTTTACTTCTTGCGTGTCTTTGGCTTTACCGCGAGCACGCTCAATGTGTATAGCCTGACGATCGTCAATGAAGCCGCGCCCACGCCGTTCGCTTTGGAATTGGATGACGCGCCGGTCAACGGCACGACGAATCCGCCCGGCCAGGCCGACAACAGCGACACGGGGCGCTCGCAGAACGACAACATTACGTACGACAACACGCCGACGATTGTCTTCCGCGTGCCAGACAACGAGTTGATCAACGATGTGCCTGACAACAGCCCCGGTCAGCCTGGTGCCCCGGTCGACGGCGACATTCTGCCGATCAACTTCGTGGCCAGTACGCTTGACAACGCTCCAGCCGGCGCTTCGGGCTTCCGCGTGGCCGTCTATCGCACTGAGAACAACGTGCGGCAGCATGTGGGCTATGCCACATCGCTGGGGAATGGCTTGTATGAGTTCACCTTCCCGGCGGCGATTCCGGACGGCTCGAACTTCATCTCGGCGCGCGTCGAGATGATCGATCCAACCTCGCCGGAACAGAACCAAGGCTTTGGCGCGTTCGCCCAAGATCTCGAAATCTTTGTCGACACCGCACCGCCGCCCGTGTTCTTCGGCCAACAATCGATTGCCAGCGACGGCTTGCATCCTGACAGCGATACGGGTGTGCTCGGTGCTGCCAATACCGCAACTTTGAGCGATGGCAACACCAGCGACACGACTCCCACCTTCTGGGGCCGGGCCGAAGCCAATGCTAATATCCGCGCTTACGTTGATGTGAACAACAACGGCACCGTCGAACTGGGCACGGATATCTTTATCGGGTTCACTACCGCCATCCCGTATGACGGCACGAATCAGATGGGGAACAACCTGGGCAATGAACCAAATGGCTACTGGGAATTGACCTCGGTCGTGAATCTCAACTCGCAAGCGGTGCTGACCGCGCTGGGTATTCCTGCCGGTCAAAACGGTGGGCTGCGGCGGATCTTGGTCTCGGCCGAAGATGTCGCGGGCAACATTACCGACAGCAACACCGAAGTGCAGCTGCTGAATATCTTCGTCGACGACAATGGTCCGCGAATCACAGGTGTGGAAATCACCAACTTCCCGCTGTTCGACCTCTTCAACCCGAAGGGTGGAGTCGGCGGTCATACCCCCACCCCACTGGTGAACTCGCTCACCATCGGCGTGCAAGATTTCCCAGCGCGCTTGGTGCCGCCACCGGTGGGCCAAATCGGCAACTATCCTGCGTTGCAGGAAACGATCGCCGAGATCGCGGCCCACTATCAAGTGCGCGGCGATTACAACGGCATTATTCCCATTGCCAGCGTGCAATTTGTGGGCGATGCACTGGTCAACGGCCAACCCGCCACAGGCCAACTGATCATCACGTTTGTGAATCCGCTGCCGGACGATCGCTTCACGCTGACGATTCAAGACGACATTGTCGACCCCGTCGGCAATCGGCTCGATGGCGAATCGAACGCCAGCGAACCGCACGATACTCCCGCGCAGCCGACCTTCCCCAGCGGTGACGGTGTGCCTGGCGGTGACTTTGTGGCGCGGTTCACGGTCGACTCGCGGCCGGAGCTCGGCACCTGGGCGGCTGGTTCGATCTGGGTCGATACCAACGGCAACAGCATCTTTGATCAGGACAATCTCGATTTCACCAATCGCGACATCGCCTACCTGCTCGGTTACACCAGCGACGAAATCTTCGCCGGCAACTTTGCTAACGCAGGCGTCGCCGATGGTTTCGACAAACTCGCTGCCTACGGCCGCGTGGGCAATACCTGGCGGTGGTTGATCGATACCGATAACGACGGCGTGCCGAACAACACGTTTGTCGATACCGGCAATCGCAACGGCTTCCCGGTCTCGGGCGATTTCAATCTCGCGTTGCCGGGCGACGAAGTGGGTGTCTTCACGGGCAGCACGTGGTTCCTCGATATCGATGGCAATTTCAATTTGGGTGTAGGCTTCTTGCAACTGCCGTGGACTTTTAACGGCGTGCAGGTCGTCGGTCACGGTTTCACTGGCGACTTCGACGGCGACTTGATCACCGACCTGGCTTCATGGTCGAACGATATCTTCTCGCTCGACTTGAGCACGGAAGGCGGTGGCGTGAATGGCGCTATCGACCGTCAGTTCCGCTTTGGTTTCCCGGGTGTTCGCGAACGGCCGGTCGCTGCCGACATGGATCAGGACGGCTTCGACGATATCGGTTTGTGGACTCCCGACCGGACAACGCAATCGAACGGCGAAGATGCCGAATGGTTCATCCTGGTGTCGGGCGGCGTGAGCCTGGTCAACCGCATCGCGGTCGATCCAATTCCCGCCCCGAGCACGGTTACGCCCTTCATCATTCCGTTCACACCCACGCCGTTCGGCGCCGACTTGTACTTCCAATACGGCGACGAATTCTCGCTGCCGATCTTGGGCAACTTCGATCCGCCGGTGACACAAGCGACCGTGCTGACGCCGACCAATCCGAACAACAGTTTGGACGTCGACAACGACGGCTTGATCACCGCCCTCGATGCGTTGCAGATCATCAACCGGTTGAACCAGGGCGTGGCTCCCTCGGTGCCACTGGGCGGCTTCATCCGGGCGCCATTCCTCGATGTCGACGCCGATACGCTGGTTACCGCAATCGACGCACTGCAGATCGTCAACTATCTCAACACGCATCCGATCAGTGCGGGGGAAGCTGTTGAAACCCCGAGCGCCGGTGAAGATACTTCGGGACTCGATGAAGAACTGCTGCTGCTGTTAGCCGAGGAGCAAAGCGAACGTGATCGCGACTAGGCACTGAGTCGACGCAATCGCAACCAACCTCAGGCCCGTCACTTCAGTGGCGGGCCTGAGTCGCGCTAGCGTGAAATCACACATTGGATTCGCTGGCGACATCAAGACTCTGAGGCGGTGGCAGCCGCGATCTGCAGTTCTTTGAGTGTAGTGCCGTTCTTGGCCTTCCATTCAACACGTCCGTTTGACGTTCGGCCAAGTACAACACCTGATGCAGATGAGGGAGAACCAAACACATGGTCCTGAACAAATCGGAATCGATCGCCGATGTCCTCAACCACTCCTTCGTCAATTAAATCTCTGCGCAGTGCTGACATGTAAGCGTGAATTGTCCCAGTTTCTCCCTTCACCATTTGCGAGTCTTGTTGCACAACAAATCCCTTGGCATCTTCGTACCCTGTTGCAGAAATCCCTTTTGCATTGAGGTATAAGAGCTCACGCGGCGCCGTCCGCGTTTCAGCCTTTTCAAACACACTCAGTCCAAGCAGCGGCAATATGCTCAAGATGTCAAGCAGGAAGCTGTCGACGTCTGCAGTGTCTGCCTCAGATAGCGTTGGTGGAAACGGCATGTTGCCATTATCAATCTTGCACTGCTTGGCTGCCTTGGCGTGCTCCAGGAGCCGGCACTCCATTCGCTGAACGTGGGCCTTATTGAGACTACTATCTTTCGTCACAAAAAATACCGCCCATTCCCAGAAATCCTTCTTGCTGTAATGAGAATTAAGGCGGTCTTTGACCGGATCCCCTTCGCCGACGTAGATCGTTGGTAATGCACTGTCGTCAGAACTCCCAACAAGGATGTAGACTCCCGTACGGCTAAACTCATTGCGATCAAGTACTTGCTTGTAGTTCGTGCGATTAAAAACTACCCCAATACCGCTCCAGTTCGACTTTTCCACCAAACGTAAGCCGTCGGGATCGCCGTTGGGAATAAAGATACGAATTGAAAATGGGCGCTGTTGAAAGTCGGTCATATTGAGTCCTGCATTTTGCTGGATCAATGTATCCGAAATTAACTCACAATGAAACTTTTCCTTTCAGCCAAAACAGCGGAGGAGCAAATCGCTTTGCTCCGCCGCTTCAGCAGAACAAATCAGTCAACCGCGGTCACAACACCCGAGCCCACCGTGCGGCCTCCTTCGCGGATGGCGAAGTGGCTGCCGATGTCGACGGCGATCGGCTTGTCGAGCGACACCTGCACGACGGCATTGTCACCCGGCATGGCCATGCCTTGATCGGCCAGCAGTTGAATTTCGCCGGTGACGTTCGTCGTGCGGAAGAAGAACTGCGGCTTGTACCCGCCGAAAAACGGCGTGTGACGGCCACCTTCCTCTTTGCTCAGCACATACACCTCACCCGTGAACTTCACGCGCGGCTGGATCGACCGCGGCTGGGCAATCACCTGACCCCGCTGAATCTGCTCGGTTTTGATGCCGCGCAGCAGCAGGCCCACGTTCTGTCCGGCCACACCTTCCTCCAATGGCTGTTTGAAAGCTTCGACGGCGGTGACAACGCTCGTCAACGCTTCGCCCAACCCGAGGATTTCGATCGGCTGGCCCGCGCGAATCACGCCCTGTTCGATCTTGCCTGTCGCGACGGTGCCGCGACCATCGATAGTGTGAACACCTTCGATGGGCATGATGAACGGTTTGTCGACCGCCCGCTTCGGCTCCGGAATGTGCGTATCGAGCGCGTCGAGCAATTCGACGATGCAGCGATTCGCCTCCGGATCGCCTGGGTTCTCCAACGCACCTTTCGCATTGCCGCGAATGAACGGCACGCGCTCGCCGGCAAAGCCATGCTTCGTCAGCAGTTCGCGAGTTTCCAGTTCCACGAGTTCAAGCAAGTCCGGATCATCGACCAGATCGCACTTGTTCAAAAACACGACGAGTTCCGGCACGCCGACTTGCCGCGCGAGCAGAATGTGTTCGCGCGTCTGCGGCATCGGCCCATTGACGGCCGACAGCAGGAGCACGGCGCCATCCATCTGGGCAGCGCCGGTGATCATGTTCTTGATGTAGTCCGCATGGCCGGGGCAATCGATATGGGCGTACGTGCGCGCAGCGGTTTCGTACGTTACGTGAGCAGTCGAAATCGTGACCGTCTTCGTAGCGTCGCGCGTGATGCCGCCGCGGGCGATGTCGCCATAACTTTTGGCCCGAGCCAAGCCCTTGGTCGCCTGCACCGCTAGTATGGCGGCGGTGAGGGTGGTCTTACCGTGGTCGATGTGACCGATCGTGCCGACGTTGACGTGAACCTTGTTCATGTCCGAGAAGCTCCCTAGCTGCAACGAGCAGCCAATCTGGGAAAGTGGTTCTTTCGCCCAACCGCGGTCCCCTTTCAGAGAAGTTCTGAAGAGCGGGCGCGATCTTTTCTCTACAACGAGTAAACCCAGGGCGGCTGAATCCACGAAATGCCGATAGGCGGAGGGAAGGCCACGATTCGGGTTCGCAGGTTCGCGCAGCAAAAAGCCCACACTCTGTCGAGCATGGGCTTCGTGGCAAATTTCAGTATTTGGTTGAGGCCGGAGACTACTGCGTGATTTCGCCACCCGAGCGAGTCACCAGGCGGGCGAACTCGCGGATGTTGACTTGTTCCTGAATGAAGCGAACCGAGCCATCGCCCATCGCGACGTTGATGCCGCCGGGGTGGAATGAAAAAGCTTCGGCCGTTCCCTCAGTTCCGTAATAGGGGTGCGGGAACGTCGAGCCAACGTTTTCGCCGTTGGTGCAGTTCACGGCGCATGGGCCAGGAAACGTCGCACCATCATACGACGAGCCATCGAGCGAGAAGTCGCTCGCGGGGCGCGACCAGCCACCGGCGTTCAAGTGGTCAGTGGGATAGTTGCCGAACTTCTTCAAACCCTTGCGGAAGACAATGGGACGTCCCGCCGATTCGGCGTACATCAGGGTGTTCGACAAGCCGTCGGTCACATCAGCGAAACGTGGCTCGCCATTCTTCGGCAACATGCCAGTGTCGGCGAAGTCGACCAGGCTGCTCGACAGCAATCGCGGATCGACGCCGATCGTCGGCGAGTAATCGGTCGTGGCCACGACCGGAGTCCAGGGAGTATTTTCCGGCACGCCATCTAATCGCTTCTTGTCGGCCGCAGTCGACGGGCAGTTGTAACTGGGAATCGTCAACGACGTGACGGGCAAGTTGGCCGCATCAAACCAGTTCTTGGTTTGATCGTATTTGTCGTAGCTGTTTCGTTGTTCGAGATAAGGCAGGAGCAACGTCAGGCCGGCGATGCGCGGCGCGGTGGTCAAACCACCGGGACGAATGCTCGAGGGCAGCTTCAAAAACGTGTCGTGAAAATTGTGCGCGGCGAGGCCCATTTGCTTCAGATTGTTGCCGCATTGCGTGCGGCGGGCGGCTTCGCGAGCAGCTTGGACCGCAGGCAGCAGCAGAGCGACGAGTACGCCGATGATGGCAATCACCACCAGCAGTTCGACCAAAGTAAATGCAGTGCGTTTCATACGTATCTTCCTTGCAGGATTTTGGAGGGCTTGTTTTAGAGAAATGGCAGCTCGGAGTTAGCGCAGCGAAATCGGTTCGAGCATGTTTTTGCCTTCGGCGACGTGCACGATGATTTCGGATGTTTCAGGGCGGGCCAGTTTTTTGGGCAGCACATTCGGGCCAGGTTCCAGACCGCTGGACGTTTTGATCGGACGGTAATACTCGACCGTCACCTTGTATTCGCCTGGCGCCGCGCCATCGGCCGTTTCGTAAGTCGTTACTTGAAACTTTCCTTCGGCGTCGGTTTGGCCACGCGCGGAAAGGAGTTTCGTGTCGGCGGGGTCTTTGGGATGCAGCACCACAAACGCATTCGGTAGCGGTTGGCCGTTCCAGCGGAGTTGGCCTTCGACAGGATGGACCTTGATGCGGCCATCACTTTGGCTGCAGCCAGTCGAGAATGCGGCCAGCGAAGCAACGAGAACGAAGATGGCAACTCGCCCAATCAAGGCGAGACGAAAAAAGGTAGGCATGACGGAGCTCCATTCGCGGGGTAACTCACGGAACCCTCCGCGAGTGATGGAGTCTATTTGCAACGCCTGTGCCAACCGGCGCGAATGAGACAAATCGCCGATTCTGCCGCTAAAAACCGTCTCTTTTACGGATGACGGGTGCGAGCTGATAACCCATCACGGGTGCTAGCCAGCAGCCATCACGGGCAATGGTGCAGCCCGTGAAATATCAAACTTGACCGCGCAAAGAAAAGAGCCGCGGACGGGGAAAGCGGAACCGACATCAATTCCACTTTCCCCGTGCGCGGCTCCCATAGCGCGCTGAGATTTTCTACGAACCGTTCGACGAATCGCCGTTGCTCTGCGACACGCGCAACCTGCGTTTTTCTGTTCGGTCGATCTGCACCACCACGCCGTCTTGCACGACGACGTTAACGCTGCCGAACCGCAAACCACGCAGCGCATCGCGGATTTGCTGCAACTCTTGCTCGCGACGGGCATCGGCGGGCTCTGGCGTATCCATGCGAGGGCTCCCAACTCGAATCGATGTTTTCATCTCAAATCACATATTCCGGCACGAAGACTCGCACCCGCCTTGGAGAAACGTTGACCACTTCGCCCACTTGCAAGGAGAGTTCCAAGTAGCGCTCGAACGGCAAATCGACTTGCACCTCACCGCCGTGGCTCAGCGCTAATTCCACTTTGGCCACCGAGCCGGCCGGGTTCATACGCAGCACGCGTGCCGAGAGACTCGAACCGTTCAGGTTTTCACGAGAGATTTCCAGTTCATGCGGCCGGACATACACCTTGGCCTGGCCGTTGGCAGCAGGTTCCGGCGCCGTGCTGCCGAGAATCGCTTTGCCTTGTTCGACCCGGCCATGGAACACGTTGACGTGTCCCAGGAAGTCCATCACAAAGGCCGACGCCGGCGAATGGAAGACTTCGGCCGGTGTGCCGACTTGTTCGATCTTGGCGCGATTCATCACAACGACTCGGTCAGAAACTTCGAGCGCTTCTTCCTGATCATGCGTGACGAGAATCGTCGTCATGTGGAGTTCGTCGTGCAGGCGGCGTAACCAGCGGCGGAGACCTTGACGCACCTTCGCATCGAGCGCTCCGAACGGCTCATCGAGCAGCAGCACTTTCGGTTCAATCGCCAGGGCACGGGCCAGCGCCACGCGTTGCCGTTGACCGCCGGAAAGTTGCGCGGGATAGCGATTTCCAAAGCCTTCGAGCTGAATCAGTCGCAATAACTCGGTGACCTTTTCGCGCAGTGCTTTTTCACTCGGCCGCAAACTCCGCGGTCGCACGCGCAGGCCGAACGCGATATTTTCGAACACGCTCAAGTGCTTGAAGAGGGCATAGTGTTGAAATACAAAGCCCACCTGCCGCTCGGCAACATGCCGCCGCGAAACGTCCTCGCCGTGAAATTTCACGACGCAATCGGCAGATTCATCGGGCACTTCCAGCCCCGCAACGATCCGCAGCAGCGTGGTTTTTCCCGATCCCGAGGGCCCGAGCAGCGCAACGAGCTCGCCGTCTTTGATTTCGAGGTTGACGTTATCGAGCGCGGTATACGTGCCGAACGTCTTCGTGACGTTTTCGATGTGAATGCTCATGGCGGTGCTTTACTGCGGTTACGCAGTCTCTCTGCCGAGGTCGGCTCAAGGGTCTTAGGTGAGGGTTTGCCGCAGGTCGGATTGCACTTTCCATTCCAACCAGGTCTTCAACGCGAGGGTTACCAGGCCTAACGCAGCTAAGAGCGACGCCATCGCAAATGCGGCGACGTCGTTGTTTTCGTTGTAAAGAATCTCGATGTGCAGCGGCAGCGTATTCGTCTTGCCGCGAATGTGCCCCGACACCACCGACACCGCGCCGAACTCGCCGAGCGCCCGAGCCGTGCACAGGATCACGCCATACAACACGCCCCATTTGATGTTCGGCAGTGTGATCCGCCAGAACGTTTGCCAGCCACCGGCGCCCAGCGAGATAGCCGCTTGTTCTTCGTCGCTCCCTTGTTCCTGCATCAACGGAATGAGCTCGCGAGCGATGAATGGAAACGTGACAAAGACAGTGGCCAGCACGATACCGGGCACCGCAAAAATGATCTTGATGTTGTGATCGGCGAGCCACGGGCCGAGCCAACCTTGCGCGCCGAACATCAGCACGTAGATCAAGCCAGAAATGATCGGCGAAACCGCGAAGGGAATGTCGATGAGCGTGATCAGCAGGCTCTTGCCTTTGAATTCAAACTTGGCAATTGCCCAAGCAGCAGCGACACCAAACACCAGGTTCAGCGGCAGCGCGATGCCCGTGGCAATCAAGGTCAGCTTGATGGCATGCAACGCGGCAGAATCTTGAAAGCTGCGGAGATACATCCCCACGCCCTGACGAAACGCTTCGATGAAAATCACTGCCAGCGGCAGTACGAGAAACAGCACGACGAAGCTGACCGAAATTCCGACCAGCAGCATTCGCAACCAGGCTGGGTCATTCGCGGCGGCGCGGGTCTTGCCGCCGGTTAAATTTGATGCAGTAGCTGACATGTTAGGTGAGTCCTTTCTGATAACCGCGGCTCACCCACCACTGCAGTACGTTCACAGCGAGCAGGATCGTAAACGAGGCCAGCAACATCACCACGGCGATCGCCGCAGCGCCGGTGTAGTCGTATTGTTCGAGCTTGGTGAGAATCAACAGCGACGTAATTTCGGTTTTCATCGGCATGTTGCCCGAGATAAAAACCACGCTGCCGTATTCACCCAGCGCCCGAGCAAAGGCCAGCGAAAAACCCGTCACCAACGACGGTGCGATCGTTGGTACAATCACTTTCCAGAATGTCTGCCAGCGGGATGCGCCCAGGCTCGCCGCTGCTTCTTCCGATTCGCCGTCGAGTTCTTCGAGCGCGGGTTGCAGCGTGCGAACCACGAACGGCAAACCGATGAACGTCAACGCGATCACCACGCCAATCGGCGAGAACGCCGCTTTAATGCCGAGCGGTTCGAGATACTGCCCGATCCAGCCGTTCTTTGCATAGATGGCCGTGAGCGCGATGCCCGAGACTGCTGTCGGCAGCGCAAACGGCAGATCAACCACCGCGTCGAGCAACTTGCGGCCCGGAAAGCGATAGCGAACCAGGCACCAGGCCGTGATAAAACCAAACACGACATTCACCAGCGCGCCGATCAGCGACGCGCCGAACGTGAGTCGGTACGAAGCCATCACCCGCGGTTCGGTAACCGCCGTCCAGAGTTTTTCCCACGGCACGCCGGCCGTCCGTAGGAACAATGCGGACAACGGCAAGAGCACAATCAAACTGAGATAGATGAGCGTGTAACCGAGCGTCAATCCGAAGCCGGGTATGACGCTGTGTTCGCGCAAAGCGAGTCGCATGGCTGAAATCCTTGATCCCTGCGGTTCCGTCCTCGGGGGAGTTGCGTAGCGAATGAGGTGCTTGTCTGCTTTAAGTAAGACCAACAAAGCAATCGCTCCACAAACAGCCCGGCACTATTGACCGGGTTGATAGATGGTGTCGAACACGCCGCCGTCGTCGAAGTGTTTCTTTTGAGCTTCCTTCCAACTGCCGAAGACCTCGTTGATCTTGAACAGATTGACTTCGACAAACTGCTTCCGCTGTTCGGCCGAAATCGATTCCGGAATCGATGGGCGGAAGTAATGCTTCGCGGCCAATTGCTGACCGTGCGGCGAATAGAGGTGATTCAGGTAACCGAGGGCAACTTCCTTCGTGCCGCGCTTCTCGGCCACTTTTTCAATTACAGCCACTGGCGGTTCAGCCAGGATGCTGAGTGAAGGAGTGACGATCTCGACTTCGCCGGCGCCGAAATCCTTTTGCACGAGGAAGGCTTCATTTTCCCAGGCCAGCAACACGTCGCCGATGTTGTTCTTGATGAACGTGTTCGTTGCACCGCGAGCACCCGAATCGAGCACTGGGACGCGCTTGAAGATCTCCGCCACAAACTTCTGAGCCTTCGCTTCAGCGGCTTCCCGATCACTGGCCGGGACCGACGACAGTTTGCTCAAGTCGCCGAGATCTTTTTGCAGCGAGTAACCCCAGGCAGCAAGATAGTTCCAGCGAGCGCCACCGCTCGTCTTGGGATTGAGCGTAATGATCTGCACGTCGCCTTTGACGAGATCGCCCCAGTCCTTGATCCCCTTGGGGTTTCCTTTACGGACCAGGAAGACAATCGTCGAGGTGTAGGGCGAGCTGTTGTTGGGCAGTTTCGACTGCCAATCTTCCGGCAGCAGTTTGCCTTTGTCGGCGATCGCATCGATGTCATAGGCCAGGGCCAAGGTGACGACATCCGCTTCCAAGCCATCGATCACTGCGCGGGCCTGCTTGCCCGATCCGCCGTGGGCCTGATCGATTTTCACTTCCTGATTGTTCTGCTGCTTCCAGTGTTCGGCGAACGACGCATTGAACTCGTTGTAGAACTCGCGCGTCGGGTCGTAAGATGCGTTCAGAATAGTGACGGCTGGCTTGGCTTCTTTTCCAGAGCCGCTCGCGGGAGTCGGCTTCTCGCCAGTGCAACCGAACAGGACCAAACCAAAAAGGGCGAGGGTCGCAAAACCAAAGGCGGCGTATTTCACGGGTTCAGTCCCAGGGCAGAAGAAAGTGGCGTCTTGCCTTGATAGGCTCTGGGACCGCCCTAAAAGCAAGAACAATGCCACGCCGTAAGAATCCCATTTTCCGGCAAGATTATTGCGTAAGGGAAACTAAGAGGGGCTGCATACCGCAGTTCCCAGCAATTATGATGGATCACAGCCGTGATATTTGACGGGCCAGCATATTCCACGGGAGGGCCGATGGACCGGTTTCAAGACCTTTTGCTTGCGATTTGGCGCGAAGTGGGTCGCCATGTGGAGATCCGCGAAGCGGCCCAGAACGTCGCCTTGCTGCTGGAACGACGGCTCCCTCTGGAGGCGATGTATATCCGCCGTTGGAATCCGCGGGATGAGTTATTAGAGACCGTTGCCGTCGGCGCGCCGCGGCGCATACCGATTACACCTCCGCCGACTAGTGAATTTGCAGCCCGCGAATGGAAGCAGGTGAGCAATTGGGCCCGCGCTGCTGAAGTGTGGCGGGCCGGTGATGTTGCGCCCGAAGGCTTTGCCAAGATCGTGCCGCCGGGACTTAGCTCGCACGTGATGGCGGGGCCGCTCGGGGACGGCGAGAACCTCCGTGGCATTGTGGTCTTTACCGCCTCGAACAATGAACGCTTTCATGCCGATCATCGCGATCTCGCGCAGTTGCTGCTCGAACCTCTTTCGGCCGCGCTCGAAAACGATCAGCGGTTGCACGAGCTCGCCACGCTGCGTGAAGCGGCCGAAGCCGATCGCCGCTCGTTGCTCTCGCGTTTGGGTCGCCAGGAGATTAACGAAACGGTCGTCGGCGCCGACTCGGGTTTGAAGCAAGTGATGGAGCGCGTCGATCTGGTCGCTCGTTCCGATGTCCCCGTGCTGATCCTCGGCGAAACAGGCACGGGCAAGGAAGTTGTTTCACGAGCCATTCACAATCGCTCGGCGAGAGCCAATGGCCCGTTTATTCGCGTGAACTGCGGCGCCATTCCCGCCGAGCTCATCGATTCCCAATTATTCGGCCATGAAAAAGGAAGCTTCACCGGCGCGCACGATCAACATCAAGGCTGGTTCGAACGGGCGGATGGCGGCACGTTGTTTCTCGACGAGATCGGCGAACTGCCGCTGGCTGCGCAAGTCCGCTTGCTGCGCGTGTTGCAAGATCACCAGGTCGAACGTGTCGGCGGCAAGAGTCCCATTCACGTCGATGTCCGCATTGTCGCGGCCACGCATCGAGATCTCGGCTTGATGGTTGCGCGGCGGGAGTTTCGCGAGGACTTGTGGTATCGCATCAACGTCTTTCCGATCATTCTACCGACACTGCGTGAACGCAAAGAAGATATTCCTGCGCTCGCGCGGCACTTTGCGTTGCGGGCGTCGAATCGCTTTGGATTGCAGTTTGTCGAACCAACGACGGCCGACTTTCATCTGCTGATGAACTACTCCTGGCCGGGGAATATTCGCGAACTGGGTGCGGTCATCGATCGCGCGGCGATTCTCGGCAATGGCCGAGCGCTGAAAGTCGATCTTGCGCTGGGACCAACCAAGCCGCCGCCGCCACCTGCCGATGGGCCGACGCTCTACGAAGTGATTCCGACTGCCGATCAACCGCTGGTGGATACTTCCGGTATCGGCGCGAAACCGGCCAGCAATAGCGAAGTCCCCACGCTGAACCGGGCGATGGTCGATCACATCGAGCGAGCGCTCGCGGCGTCACGCGGCAAGATCGAAGGGCCGCAAGGTGCTGCGGCGCTCCTCAGCATCAATCCGCATACGCTCCGAGCTCGCATGCGCAAGCTCGGAGTTGATTGGAGTCGCTTCCGGCAATGATAGTCGCCTTTCGTCGCCGCTTCGCTTCGCGAACGACAATTTACTCAATCTGATACGTCTGCCCACGGAGCGTGATCAGCAGTTCTTCGCCTTCCTGCTGCGTGGCGAGCACTGCGTTTTCATCGGCCGTGTTGGCTTTCACCAGCGCGAAGTAGTCATCGCTGAAGCGTTTCACCTTCTTGATCTTGGCCTTGTCCTTTTCCAAGTCAACCTTTTGGGCATTCGCTGCGATCCACATCTTGCCGCGGCGATACAACGTTTGGCTGCCGACGTTTTGCACCGCTTCGGCCGAGACGACTTCGTCCTTATCGATGTCGCGATAGAAGTTTTGCCCTGGCGTTGCCTTGGCATTGCCATAGCCACCAGCACCACTGGCCGCCGGTGCGCCAGGTTGACCGGCGGTGGCAGGACCGGAAGCGGCCGCATCGCCGAGCGGCGCGTCGTAACGCCGCGTTGTATTCGCAGCCAACTCCGCCTGTTGCAGCACCTTCTTTTCCGCCCGCTGAGCAACACCGGATCGTCCTTCGGCTTCACGCAGCCGATCGACCGCCCGGCCTGCTTGTTCGAAGTGCAAACGCGAATCGGCCAGCTGACCCGGTCGAGCCTGATCGTCCGCGAGGAACGAAGTGTACGGCGTAAGAATGCCGTGCTTGGTGGCCAACGTGACGAGTTCTTTCACCAGTTCCTCGTTTTTGCCCTTCAGATCGATTTCGTCGATGATTTCACCGACGCGCCGCAGCGCCCAGAGTTTTTCGACAAACGCATACGTTTGGTCGTTGCTCTTTTCGACGAGCGTCGCCGGGAAGTCGTACTTCTTTTCATCACTGCCAATCTTGCCGCTGATGTTCACCTTGGCATTGCCCGGCTTCTTGTAGCGGCCGATCATCACCAGCTGTTCGCCGGCAAACAGGTCGTAGACTTCCTTGGGATACACGCGATTGACCGACGGGCCCGACTCGGTTGTCGCCGCGTCGACTTCGATCTTCACGGCCACGTTGTTCAGTACGGGCGAACTCATCTTTGCGTACAACCGGCTGACGCTCGCTTCGATATTTTCATCGGGCCGCACGTATTCGCTTTGACCGAAGTTTTCGCGGCCGAGGCGATCGAGCAGCCGGCTGTTCACATCGTAGCCAACGCCGAAATTGATGATCCGAGCGCGGATCTTGTTGTTGCTCTTGGCATTCGCGGCGATTTTGGCTTCGTTCGTCTCGCCTGCAGTCGGCAAACCATCGGTGAGAAACAGCACATAATTGGGCCGCTTGTCGTCCTTGATCATCGCGAGCGCAGTCGTCATCGCGCCGTCGATATTCGTGCTGCCCCCCGCATATAAACCCTCGACAAAGCCGAGGGCCTGCTTGCGTGTCTCTTCATCAAACTTCTGCAACTCCGGTTTGAACGATTCCACCGCGCTGTCATACGCGACGATGTTGAACGTATCGCCGGTGCGCAGGTTGTTGAGCACAAACTTGATCGCATCTTTTGCTTGTTCGATCTTCTTGCCGCTCATGCTCCCCGAGCGATCGGCGACAACAATGACCGTCTTCGCAGGCCGATCGGCGCTTTCGGTTTTGATCTCCGGACTCGCGAGCATCAGGAAGAAGCCTTCGTCGCTGCTCTCCGGCCGATAGCTGATCAGACTCGCGCCGAGCTTGCCGTCATTGGTATCGAAGAACAAACGAAAATCCGTCGCCGGAATCGTGTTCGTCGCTTCATACTTGACCGTAGCGTGTTTGCTGTCGGGGCGTTTCACTTCGATGGGATAGGTCGGGCTGTAAACGCTCTTGATGTCCGTTGTGGTTTCGATCGTCGCATTGACCGAAACTTTTTCAATTGGTTTGCTGGTGTACTTCGCCGTGGAAAGGGGAATGAGGAAATCGGTCAGCTGATGATCTTTCCGCAGCAGCTGGCTGAATTTGAGCGAGACTTTGCGCTCAGCGCCAGGAGGAACCGGGAAAACGCTCGTCTGGAACATGCCGGTACCGACCCATTCGAGCAACGCCGGGTCCTGATTGCGGCGAACATAGCCTTCGTAGATCTCGCGGGCTTTTTTCGCTTCCAGCAGCTTGGCTTCGTATTCCTTGCCGTCGACCATAAAGGTCATCCGGTCGATGGCCCCTTCGTAGGGAATCGGGAAGACAAATTGCACTTGCGCCACCGCGCTGCCGGTGTTCACAAAGGTCTGCTCGACCTGCACCTGGGCGATCTGATTGGAGATCTTGGCGTTGTAAGCCAGTTCCTTCACTTTGTAGGAAACTGGCGGCGTTGTCGGCGTCGGCGTGGGACGCGGCCAAGGATGAGGCCGTGGCAGCGGCACCGGGTGTGGGTGATCGATGATGATCAGCACTCCCTGCCCAAAGGCGGCGGGCTGAACCGCGGCCGAAGAGGCGATTAGGAGAGCGAGGCACAACATCCACGACGCGACTTGCAACACCCGTTTCATAACCGTCTCCCTAAAAGACAGGCCCCGATCGCCTCTGCTCGTGACTTTGCCCGTTCATTGGCTGTTAGTTTGGTGAGTTTGCGTAGCATGGAAAACGAAGTTCCCGCCGCGTACTCACCGCCCTATGACTATGACGAACAACCCCACCCTTCAGTTTCACGCATTTGCAGCGCAACACAAGGGATTGTGACAGAGACGTTACGCGCGTTTTGGCGTTTTGGTAGGGCGAGGCTCCCGCCGAGCCTCAGCTGAGCGCGAGCGAGGAGTCTCTCGCCCGCAACCGTGCGGCGGCACGCAATCGGTACTCATCTCGCTCCGTCGAGATGGCCGCCGCTGGCGTTCAGTCTGCGGCGCAACCGAGGTGGGGCTGCTCTTTATCTCACCAACTTGGAAAGGCGGGGCAGCGCCCGCGGAACCCTTCGTTGCGGGCTCGGCGGGAGCCTCGCCCTCCCAGGGGCTTGGCCGAAATATTTGGGAAAATTTTGCTCATATACTGGACATCCATCCACCACTCCTTTCTGCTGGATCACTGGGGAGTTGCTCAGGG
>CAYMWL010000047.1:0-53662 GCA_964394305.1 uncultured Pirellulaceae bacterium | reverse complement strand
TTGACCCCGTTACCGCGAGCGTCCCCGCAGCCACCGTGGTAGCGCCGGTGTAGGTGTTCGTACCCGCGAGTGTCAGTACACCTGCGCCGCTCTTGTTGACTACGCCCGTTTCCGCCGGTGCGTTTTGCACCACGCCACTAATGGTGACGTTGCCGGCGCCGTTCACAACGACATTCGGGATGCTCACGGTGCCTGCGATCGTCAACGTGCCCGCGTCGCTGGTGATGGTGGGATCACCGGGAGGCGGTGGCGGAGAAAAATATTTCTCAAAGAGATAGTCTTCGACGATCGCACGATCGCCGGCAGAGAGCGTGCCATTGAAGGCCAGCACTTCGGCAATTGCACCTTGATAGTGGCGAGCCACGCTGCCACGATTGCCGCCGATGTCATAGGCAGTGGCGGTCGGCGTGCTGGTGAGATTCGCGGTGGCCAGCAATACACCGTCTTCATACATCTGCGTCGAAGCGGCGCTGCTGCTCATGGTATAAATATGAAACGCGTTACTCGGAGCAGCGCCGAGCGAAATCGGGTTCATGATGTTGACACCGTTGGTCTCGGTGCCGGTGCTCGCCTTATCGATGCGGAAACCGGGCTGTCCTGCGCCGTTCCGAAGGAAGGCGACGGTGTAGCCGTTGTCGCCGTAGTTAGTCGTATCGGAGATGATCGGCCGGCAGCAGCTGCCAGCATCGTTGGTCTGCGGTCCGTCGAGCGCTACGAAAAAGATCGTAGCATTCGTGGTCAGATTCAGTGTGCCACTCAGATCGAGTCGATCGCCGTCGGCATTGTTCAAGCCATCAAACTGAATGGCAGGTTGGCCATTCAGTGCGTTCTGAACCCAAATTGGCCGCTTGGTGGCGGCGGCTTGCGTGCCATCGTTGGCCACGGTGTTGTCGCCAAACAGTTGGTCGTTCCAGGTGGTAACAGCTTCGCCGTCATTCAACGTGCCGTCAGTGACCGCATTGGCTGCATTGAGCCACAATTCCAGACCGGTCGAGATCGACATGGTTGTTGGCGGCGGGGTTTCCAATGCCAGCACGCTGCCAGTCAATTGGTTGTTGCCCGCAATATTTCGAATCGCGCCGCTGCCCGCAGCGCCAGCGCCGTAGATGGTGAGATTCTCGGCGATCGTCAGATTGCCGTTCAGGGAGTTGTCGAGCGCCAGCGTGGCTCCTTGATTAACCGTTGTTCCGACAGCAACCGTACCAAGTGCCGTATTGTTGGCAGCGACAAGCGTACCGGTTTCGATCGTCGTTGCACCCGTATAAGTATTCGCGCCAGCCAGAATCACCGTGCCTGCGCCGACCTTGTTCAGCTCGCTCGCGCCCTGCAGCACGCTGTTGATTGTTAGCGTGGCGCCAGCCGCAGCGCTGACGTCGGTAGCCGTCAGGAGATCAATGCCGCCAGTGAGCGTATTCGCTCCAGCGGTGGAACCGATCGTTCCCGGCAGCCCCGAGACTTCGCTGTCGGAAACAACAACCGCGTCGGCAATCGACACATTCCCCGCCAAGGCCAAAGTCGCACCACCTTGTACCTGCGTGTTCGCTGCATTCACGAGGTTTTGACGATTGAGGCGGATGAAGTCGAACTGCACCCAATTGCCCGTGCCGGTGCGGGTGATCGTCACGACGTTATCGCCCGTGACGAGGCCAACCGCAGTGCCGTTGAATGTGGGAGTGGTCACCAGTCCATTCGCGGTGATCGTCTGTGTGTGAACACTGACACCATTGACCAAGACTTCGATCGGAATGTTGCCACCAGTGAAATCGCTGCTCACGAGATCGATCAGCAGCTGGTAGTTATCGTCGAGTTGTTCCTGCGTCAGATTGAAGTGAATACGG
Source organism: uncultured Pirellulaceae bacterium (assembly GCA_964394305.1). Classification (GTDB taxonomy): domain Bacteria; phylum Planctomycetota; class Planctomycetia; order Pirellulales; family Pirellulaceae; genus Anatilimnocola. Next base: position 51,824 of record CAYMWL010000047.1, on the reverse strand, counting down.
TTGGTGTGATCACCGATCGTCAATGCGCGTTCAAAACCGGTCGCAGGACCACCGCCGACGGCTTCGTTGGCTGCGACCACACCGATGGGCGCTGGATAAGTGCCAGCGAAGTACCAGTCATCGTCGCGCGCGGTTGCGCTGCCAGGCGCCGCGTTGACTGCGCCGTCTTCCTGGCTCATTTCGCTGTTGTTGCCGTTATCGGTTCCCACCTGCCATTGCTGCAGGTTGGGGCCAACGGGCACAACTGCGGAAATATTGGCAGAGGATCCGAGTGCCGAGTTGTTGCCGGCTTGCAACGTGCCTTGATGGACGAGAGTAACGCCCGCATACAAATTGTTGCCCGATAGGCTTGCCGTCCCCGTGCCGGTTTTCACCAGGTGATTCAATGTGTTGTTGATGGCGGCGGGGTTGACGACATTGAGCGCCGTGCCTGAAGTAATGCCTGTGTAGCCGGGGCCTTGGATGCGGCCGGTCACTGCTTCGCCGCCGGCGCCTTCGCGCTGTGCATAGACCAACGTGTAGGTGCCTGCCGCCAAGGTGCGTGTCGCAACGGCGGTGTTATTGTTTCCTACGATACCTTGCAAACGATCGCCAGTGACAAACGCGGCCTGGGCGGATGGCTTCAGCCACGCGGCGGCTCCGTCGTCATTGTTCGTCACGGCAAAGGTGTATTCGCCGGGCGTGATGACGGTCAACGTCATTTCGAAGACGGTGGTAAAATTGTCGACCAAAGGAATGGTCGAGGGTGTGTTGAAGAGAGCATTGAACGCCGCGGCGTTGGCGAACGTCAGTGGACCATTGAGTGTTGCGGTGCGGGTTGGCGCCGTCGTGCCATTGATGTCGTTGGTAAGAATGGTCGCATCAGCTAGATCCTGCTGCACACCGTTGAATACCCGGCCCGTGATGGTCGAGATTTCGAAATCGTTATTGATCACATTTCCGGTGATCGAGATATCGCCGGCGCCGCCGAGTTGCAAGATGCCACTTTGCTCGCGACTGATATTACCTGGCAGGTTGAGAGTTGCCCCGGCCGTGTTACTGGATATCGACGTGCTGCCGACCAGGTTGATGTTGCCGTTGTAGAAGACATTACCGCCTGTCGACTGCAATGCCCCCGCGTTTCCCGCGCCAAAGCCCGACAATTGCAATTGCTCCGCGCCGAAAGTCACAGGGCCAGCGGTGCCATCGAGCAAGAGCGAACCGCCGTTGAGCACTTGAGTGCCAGCGGTCGCGGTGCCCAGCGCGTTGGGAACCGTCACCCGCAGCGTGCCGCCGGAAATCGTGTTTGAGCCTGAGTAATTGCTCGCATTACTGGTGAGAGACAACGTGGCGCCGCCGGACTTAATCAGGCCACCACCGGTACCGGTCACCTGACCAGTCAGCGTCAAGTTGTTGTTGATGCCAAAGTTCGTTGCGCCACCGAGCGTAATCAGGCCCGTGATCGTCGCGCCGCCGCCTCCGTTGGTGGTTAAGTTGCCGCCGCCAGCGACATTGACGTTCACATCGTACGTATGCGTCGTGTTCCAAAAATCGAGCGTAGCGCCGTTCGCCACATTCATGGTTGCAGTTAAGTCGTCGAAATCCGTTGTTGTTTCTAGTCGGAAGATCCCCTGATTGACGTTCACATTGCCAGGATTCACCACGGTGGAGGCCACGATTGCAAACTCAGAACCACCGACCTTGGTCAGCGTGAAGTTGTTCATGTCGAGCGTGGCCGGACCACCGGTACTGCGGACGTCGTAGCGCGTTTCGGCGCGAATGGTCGTATCGGCTAACAGGGTCAAGCGACGAAAGGCGTTCGTTTGCGCAGTGGTACCCGTGTTCACAATCGCGCCAAAACCACCGACGCCAGTACCACTCACTTCAACCAGTTCGTTGCCCGTGGCGCCGGCGCGGAAGCCGCGGATATCCAGCGTCGCACCGGATTGGATCGTGGTCTTGCCGGTCTCAGCACCGAGCGCCGAGTCATTGCGTAGTTGCACAATGCCTTCCGTCACCACGACGTCGCCGGCAAAAGTATTTGTTCCAGTCAACTGCAGCTGGCCCACGCCCGATTTGGTGAAACCAGAGCCTGCCACAGCTTCGCTGGCGACGCCCACCAGTTCGAGATTGGCGTCGGTATCGATAATGTTGTTACCACGGAGCGAAGTGGTGCCACTGAAGGTCACTTTCGGACGCAGTTCGCCCGACGGTTGAATCGCAGTGATCGCAAGATCGGCGTCAGCGGTGGAGAAGGCCAGGTTGCCGAAGGTCACATTCCCACCAGCGCCAAGCGTTGAGTTAGCCGAGACAGTGACGTGATTGCCGAGCGCAATCGTCGTGGGATTGCGGAAATTCCACAAGCCGGCCTGAGCTGGGTTATCGGGCCGCACGACGGTTTCTGCGCCAGCCGGGGGAGTGATGCGGAACTCGGCCGTGGAGCCACCGCCCGATTCCCGATGCATGTAAGCCACGGCATAGGCCAATCCCGCCGTCAGCGTGCGAGTCCGGTTCGTGGTGTTTTCCCAGGAAACGAGTTCACCACGATTGTCTCCCAAGCCGGGCGTGGTGGACTCGAACACACCGTCGCGATCGACATCCATCCAGAATCCCGCGGCGTCGTCGTTGTCGATGTTGCGGAAACCCCAGCTGCCCGACACATTCGGCGTGAAAGTGCCGAACCACATGTTCGAGTAGTTGTCGGCTTGATCGATGACAAAGCCATCGCCGCTGCCGTCGTCGAGAATTGAGGCAGCTACTGCACGGAACTCCGCATCGTTATCGAAATTGAGCCCGCGATTCAAAGCAGGACCGTTGACCAACAATCCCAAGCCTTCAAAGCTGGTATACGTCGCAGGATCGCCGTAGTTGATCATGCCGCCGTTCTGATCGAGATTCAGCGTCAGGGCGTCGTTATTGATGTGATAGCCGTAATGACCCAGCGCGTTCGTATAGAGCGTTGAATTCACCACCACATCGAGCGTGCCGCCATTGAGTTGAATCGCCGATGTCCCCAGCGGCTTCACCGTCGCAGAAACGGTTGCCTGCAGCGCGCCTGCGTTGACCGATGTCGTTCCGCTGAATGTTGGACTGTTGCCGCTCAGGGTCAGTCGACCGGTCCCCAGTTTGAGCAACTCTCCGTTTCCTGCCAGCGCACCAGAAAACGTCGTGTCGGTATTCAAGCCACCGACGGTCAACGTGCCCGTGGTCAACGTGACGGTGGGCGTCGCATTGGTCGAAGCCAGCGAGCCAACCTGCTCGCTAAAGCCGTTCAAGTCGAAATTTGCTTCGCCCGTCAAGCTTAATGCGCTGACGTTTGGAATCGCGTTTGTCGCGCCGAGTCGAAATGTGTTTGCACTCGTCGTTCCTTGTAAGGAAATCGATGGCGTGTTGAACGCTGCATCGAAACTGTTGATGTTCACCGTATCACCGCCGTTCACAATCACGGTGAGCGAGTTCGTGGGAACCGCGAAGTCAACCAGTTCGCCACCGGCGTTGCTGTCGATCCGTGTTAAACCGGCGGCAGCAACGTCGGCGATCGTCACGGTCTCCGTTCCACTCGTGAACGTAAAACTCCGATTCGCAGCATCCAAGTTGTCGGTGACAGGTTCCAACCCGACGTAATCGATCCGTCTGCCATCGACGGTAATCGAGCCGTCGTGTTCGTTGATGAATTCGTAGTCGACGTTTTCGGCTGTACCCGCCTGCAACACGATCTGGTCACCAGGCAGGATGCTGTTTTGGGCGCCGCCATAAAAAGTCAGGCCACCGGCAGGAACAGGGTTGCCCAGCGTCATGTCGAATGAAAGTGTGTCGTCACCCGCGCCGCCGTAGATATAGATCCGCTCTCCGGTGATTGCCGCCGCAGGAATCTTGAGCGTCCGCTTGTCGCCACTCAACTCGGCGCCGGGAATCCCCTCGAAATCGCCAAAAGCCAGTTGCTGATCGGTGATTAGGATGTTGCCTTGGTCATCCTTACTGATCTCGATGACGTTGTTATGCGAGGCGCCGGTCGCGCTCCGGACCACGAGGTATTTGCTCGGGGTGAAAAAGGCAGTGGGATTTTCGAGCTCCGCCGGGGCACTGGGCGGAATCAACATCTCCTCAATCACCGTCAAAACTGCACGAACTTCGAGTGTTTCGAAAAATGCCCGCCGACGCGAACTCGTCGATTTTTTCTTTTGTTTGCGCTGGCCCAGTTTATTACCGGCAGCCAAGAAACGACCGTACAGAGACCCAGAATGGCTCAGCATGAGAGAGGTACCGACAGTTGGAGAGAGGGGGAATCGATGGAGAGTCACCGCCGTCCAGCCATCGCTCGCAGCCTTGGTTCTCCGTTCCCACGAAACCCAAGCCGTTCAAATTGCAGCGATAGTGGAATCTGCAGTGGTTGTGCGGAGTATAGTGGCAGTCAAACGAAAATCCAGCGGTTCGGGGAGTTTTTACCCAAACGATTCGCATGCATACGACATCTTGTCGCGAGCACCTAACAGCGACGGATGAAAAACTAGTTGACAATCGACCTAGGAAACGACAATCTTGTGAGCGAAATTTATCCTCCATCACGGGGATTCGATGATGCTGCCACGACGATTCCTGCCTCGGTACTCCCTCCGCTCGCTGCTGGCGATCACGCTTTTTTGCTCACTCCTCACTCAGGTAGTAGTTACCGCAAAACAACGGCAGTTGCAGCACCGCCACGACGTTGTCATTACGGATCTGCAGGCTCAGGTTATCGCGAGCCAGAACATGGAAGCAATTCACGCCGAACGTTTCTTGCGAATTATGCGGCAGCGGATCGACGCCGAGGCCTGCATTCTGTCGGCTGAAGAGGAGCGACAACTGCTGCGACTCATCGCTGTCGAACAAACGAATCGGCATCTCGCGCTGGCCACCTCGCGCTAATCTTTGAGTAGTGAGTGCTTGCGAGATCGTTCTGTATACCTTTATGGTGATAACGCTGCCTCACCATCGAAGATCTCAGCCGCGCTCGCGTACCGGTAAAGCAGGCCGCGATCTTGGCAGCTGAGCAAGCGAGAACAGATCGCAACAAATGCGATCATTTGAGGGCGACTTCGCTGCTGCTGAAGTTTGCCGTTCGTCACAGCCCACGACCGCGGCCGGTGATTGGATAGAGCGGATCCTGATGGCCTTTGCCCGTGTGCTCACCGGGCGGAACGAGACTGTCGACGAACTTTTCGTCGTCCGAAGTGATTTCGACGTTCAGACAACCCAGGTTGTCGTCGAACTGTTCCATTGTTCGCGGGCCGAGAATGACCGACGTGAGAATGGGATTGGCCAGGCACCAGGCGAGCGCGAAGTGCGAGGTGGCGCAACCCTTCTTCGCACAGTAGTCGCCCAGTTGCTGAGCGACGTCGAGGCTCTCGTCACGCAGTTCGGCTTGACGCATGCGGACATCGTTGCGAGCGGCACGACTTCCTTCCGGGAAGGGCTCGCCACTTTTGTATTTGCCGCTAAGAATGCCGCGGGCCAGCGGGCTGTAGCTGACCACACCCAGGCCATGCTCTTTGCACAGCGGCATGAGTTCGACTTCGACGTCGCGATTCACCAGGTTATACAGCGGCTGCACGCAAGCGAACTTGTGCAGGTTGTGCTTGTCGCTGGTCCACAGGGCTTCGCAAACTCGCCACGCGCGAAAATTCGAACAGGCCAGGTAATGGACCTTGCCGCTGCGGACCATGTCGTCGAGCGCCCGCATCGTTTCTTCGATAGGCGTGCTGTAATCGGGCGTGTGAACGTAATACAAATCGACGTAATCGGTGCCGAGTCGCTTCAAACTCGCATCGAGTTCGCGCATCAAGTGCAAACGACTCGCGCCATGATCATTGGGCCCTTCGCCCGTTTTGTTGCGACCCTTCGTGGCGAGGACGACTTTGTCCCGCTTACCAACCAGCGCTTTGCCGACAACCAACTCCGAGCCGCCGGCCGAATACATATTCGCCGTGTCGATGAAGTTGATCCCCAGATCAATCGCTTTGTGCATGATCTGGATCGAGTCGGCTTCGCTCGTAGGGCCGCCGAACATCATCGTGCCGAGGCACAGGTTGGAGACGCGAACGCCGTGACGGCCGAGTTGACGATAAGAGACCTGAGTCATGACTACCTTGAATCCTGAGAGGAACGAAACAACCTACGACGGCGTTGGAGCAGTCTTTACATTGGGAAACTGCCGTCCGTTGGCATCGAACAAGGTCGCCAGCCGCTGAGCTTCCTGGTAGAGCATATCCCAAAAGCCAGGCCAGCGATTCAGAACCTTTTTCGAACGAGCTTTCGTTCGGAATACCGACCCATCCGCTGAATCCAACAACAGCAACGAACCATCTTGCCGATAACTGCCGATGACGACCACTCCATCCTGGGCGTGGTCCGGACGTTCCAATGTATTGGGGCTCACAATGCAAAAGGGCTCGCGATCGTCAGGCCGCCGTGAGTAGCCGGACCGCTTTCCGTAAATTGCCAGCGCACAGGAGAAGGTCATTAGCCCATTGGAATGCTGCAAAAACTCGCAAAAGTCAGCATGGACTGGCTGACCGATTTGCTGCGAAAGCTCTGAAATACTTGCCGCCGACAACGGTGGAAACATTTCGTGCAGCCAGGCTTCCGGCGCGACATGTGGCACATGTCCAATCAGGACAGCCCCGTTGGGTACTTGGCGTTTTCCCAAAGCACCGGCCGTTTCCAAGATCGGCAAGATTTTCTTAAACTCGCTCATGGATCATCCAGTCCAGCTGCAACTCACACTTACTTCATCTGCTGCACGCGATACAGATTCTTTTCCGTGCGGATAAACAGCGCACCATCGCCCACCGCATAGGAAGCCAGATTCCGTTCCGTCAAGAATCCCGTTTCAATCGGTTTTTCAAACGTTGTGCCTGGCTTCAGCACCAGCGTTTTGCCTTCTTCGCTTTGGATGTAAATCTTGTCGTCGGCATAGACGAGAGACGACGAATAGTTGCCGCCGATTCGTTCTTGCCAGTACTGTTCGCCGGTGAGCGCGTCGACGCAGGTGGCCACACCTTTGTCGGCGACCATGTACAAATCGCGGCCGATCAACAGCAGGGACGGCGTGTGCGGCGCACCTTTTTTCAGCGTCCACTCGACATGCGTTTCCGTCACATCGCCGGTCCCATCCGGACGAATGGCCATCACGGCGGCGCTGTCATAGCTGGTGCTGATGAAGACCAGACCATGGCCGAAGATGGGCTTGGGAATGACCGAATAGCCTTCGTGCTTCACCCGCCAAATCTCTTCGCCGGTTGCGGGATCGAGTGCATTGACCACGCCGGCGCCCACGCTGACGATTTGCAGCTTGCCGTTCACGTTGATCGCCGTCGGCGTGCAGAAGGCAAACTTCTTCGGCGGATCGCCGGGCCGATTGAACTTCCACTTCACCTTGCCAGTATCCGCTTCGAGCGCGACGACGAACGGATCCTTGCCGCCGTCGCAAGTGAACACGATCGCGCCATCAACCAGAATCGGCGTGCAGCCGTTGCCGTGGACCGGTGCATACTTCAGTTCGCGCGTGCTCCACAGCACCTTGCCATCGAGATCAAGGCAGGCGGTCCCTTGATGGCCGAAGTGCACAAACAGGCGGTTGCTATCGACCAGCGGCGTGGGACTCGCATGGCTGTTCTTGTTGTGAATCTTGGGCGAGGTTTTCCCTTCCTGCACAAAGATTTCGTGATCCCAAATCAACTTGCCACTCTTGGCATCGACGCACATCGCCCGCAGCGACAGATCACCACTATCCGGCTCGGCCCCTTCCCGCGGCACGGCCGAGGTCAGATAGAGCCGGCCGCGCGACAAACTGGGTGACGACCAACCCTTGCCGGGGATTTCTAGTTTCCAGGCAACGTTTTGTTGTTTGCCATCAACGTCCGCGCCCCATTCGCTGGGGAGGCCACGTTCGGTGGAGATACCATCCCCGTTCGGCCCGCGAAATTGTGGCCAATCTTCGGCGTGCAGGTGAGTTCCCGCAGCCAGGACCAGACAGATCGAAATGCTGCGCAAGAGAATACGAAACATGCGGCGGGCTCCGACAGGCAGGAAAGTAAGGCGGGTTCCTTCGAGAGGATTTGTATTCTAACTACGCCGCCGACCTCTTGCGCGGGGTCGCGCTACATTAAACTCAGCACTCCTTCCCACCTCACCTTGAGCATTCGAACATGACCTCTCCCACCATTCTCGTCACCGGCGCCACCGGCAAAGTCGGCCAACAGTTTTGCGAAACGTTGCTCCGCAGCCCCGCTCATCAGGCCTGGCAGATTCGCGCGCTCTGCCACAACCGCCAGCTGCCGCCGAACCCGCGCGTGACAACCGTTCGCGGCTCGATCGCGGATCGCGCGGTTGTCGAAGAAGCCATGCAAGGCGTGACGCATGTCGTGCATCTGGCCACTTGCAAGGAAACGCCGGAAGACGTGATGGATGTCACGGTGAAAGGTCTCTTTTGGCTGCTCGAAGCGGCACGGCAGAGCGCTGACTTCAAGCAATTCATTCTCATCGGTGGCGATGCCGCGATGGGGCACTTTGTTTATCCGCATCCGCTCCCGGTGACCGAAGAGCAAACGCACTCGGCGTACAAGGGTTGCTATGCGCTGTCGAAGGTACTCGAAGAAGTCATGCTCGAGCAGTTTCAGATTCAATACGGTCTGAACTCCTGCTGCTTGCGGGCGCCGTGGATCATGGAGAAGGATGATTTCAAATATCAGCTGAGCTTTGCTGACGATGTGTTCGGCGGGCCACGGTGGCGAGATCTGGTCGGTGCAGCGAAGGCCGATGAGTACGCAAAGGAAGGCCGCGTGCCGGTGATGCTCGACCCTGCGGGAGAACCGGTGCAACGAAACTTTGTGCATGTCAGCGATCTGGTCAGTTCAATCTTGATCGCACTTGATCATCCGCAAGCTGTGAAGCAGACGTTCAACATTTGCTGCGACGAACCGGTGAACTATCGAAATGTAGCAGAATATCTGCAGCAGACTCGTAAAATCCACTCGATCGATGTGCCGACGCCCTATTATTCGACTTGGCTCGACAATGCGAAGGCGAAGTTTTTACTCGGTTGGCGACCCCAGTACGATTACCGCCGCTTGATCGACGATGCGTACAACTATCAGCGGGCAGCCGATGATCCGCGGAAGATTTGGTATCCAGGGTGATCATTCCGGCCCGCTGAACTACAATCGCACTTCCCCTCTCTCTGGAAGACTGTTTGTCATGACTAAAGTTGAATCGCGACCTGTTCCTCAAACTGGACAGATCTTGCCCCACTCGAATGAGGACGACAACGCCCGCGGTCGCTTCATGGCACTCGCGGCGGCGCTGCTCGGCTGGATGTTCGACGGCGCTGAGATGGGCATCTTCAGCCTGGTGGGGAAGAGCGCTGTCGAAGAGTTGATGCCGCAAGCGGACCCGGGCACGGTGGGGCTGTGGTTCAACGTCATCATTGCGTCGTTTCTCGTCGGTGCGGCGACGGGCGGTGTGTTGTTCGGCTGGCTTGGCGATCGCATCGGCCGCGTGCGGGCGATGACGCTCAGCGTGCTGACGTATGCGCTTTTTACAGGGTTGTGCGGCTTTGCCGGCGAGGCTTGGCAGGTTGGTGTGCTGCGGTTCATTGCGGCGCTCGGCATGGGTGGCGAATGGTCGCTCGGTGTCGCGCTGGTGATGGAAGTGTGGCCGAACAAGTCGCGGGCTTTCATGGCCGGTTTGATCGGCGCTGCGGCGAATGTCGGTTACTTGCTCGTCGGCATGCTGGGGCTCGCTCTGCTGCAGGTGCTCGGCAGCATTCAAGATGGCCTGCGCGGCATGGGACTTTCGCCTGAGAGCGTCGAGTTCTACGCCGGCAGCGAGCATCGCGGTTGGCGGCTGATGATGCTCGCCGGCACCATTCCGGCGATCCTTACCTTTTTCATCCGCGTGTTTGTGCCGGAATCGGAGAAGTGGGAGAAGGAACAGGAGAAGGGCTCGACAAATCACTGGGCCACGCAGGATTTGCTGGCGGTGGTCATTGGCATTACAGGACCGTTCTTGATTGTTTGGCTGTGGGCGTTCGATTCGACGGGCACGCTCCCGCATAACACCGTGCTGCGAGTGATCGGCACCGTGGTAGGCCTGGCGATCGCGCTCGTCGGTTATACCTACCCAGTGATTCGCTACTTCCAACGACACGCGGCGTCTTCCAAGGGAAATTCTGCGCCGTGGGCTCTTACTTTTCAACGGATGCTGCTCGGCGCGACGTTGGCCGGCGTCGCGTTGCTCGGAACTTGGGGCAGCACGCAACAAGCGCCAACCTGGGCCGATAATCTCGCCAAGGCCGCGCTGGCCAAAGAAAAAGCCGCGCTCGTGGAAGCGGGTGAAACAAAACAAGCCGAAGCGCTGCAGCAACCGCGCGCCCGCGAATGGACCCTCATCTGGCTTTCGGTCGGCGCGATCGTCGGCACACTCGGCGCTGCTTTCGCTGGTGACTGGCTGGGCCGGCGACTGGCATTTTTCATTCTCTGCGGATTGTCGCTGTTTTCGGTCTGGGGGTTGTACTTATTGAACAAGGAATACAGTTCGGCAGTGCTGGTCTGGGCCTTTGTCGCTGGCACGTTTACGGCGTCGTTCTACGGCTGGTTACCGCTGTATCTGCCGGAACTTTTTGGTACGAACGTGCGAGCTACGGGGCAAGGCTTTAGTTTTAACTTTGGTCGTATTCTCGCTGCGATCGGTGTATTGCAAGTCGGCAACTTGTTGAAGCTATTTGACACGGATGTGATGCTTGGCTCGCTGGTGATTCCGCACGGCCACGCGCTCGCATGTTCGGTAATCAGCTTTGTCTATTTCATCGGCATGGTCATCATCTGGTTCGCGCCGGAGACCAAGGGGCAGCCGTTGCCGGATTAGAGCACAGTAGTAGTTTTACACCGCGCCGTGAGTTATCGTTACGAATAGCTCGCCCGTTCTTCCCACCTGTCCGTTTCCCACCTAAAGTTTGCGTTGGCCGAATTGGCATCGTTCGCTGATCGGCTATTCCGGCATTGGAAGTTGGAGTTCCAGCCATGACCTCTCCGTTACATTCATCGGGCACTCCCGGTAAAACACACGTCGACACAGAGCCCGCGGTCGGCAACACCCACTGCACCGTGATCATCGACGACCAGGCCAAGCGCCGAAACGTCGTGTATGCCATCCTGGCGACGATCATCGGCGGATTGGTCGGTGTGTTTCCGTTTCTCAGTGGCCTCGCCTTGTTTCTCGATCCGGCGATTAAAAAACGGAAGGCGGGAGTTGCGACCGGCGGCCCTACGTTCCGCCGCGTGGCGTCGTTGGCGACCGTTCCTGTTTCTGGCGAACCCGTGCAAGTTCCCGTGATCGCCGACTTAAAAGACATCTGGACCGTCGAGCCCAATCAGCCTGTCGGCGCCGTCTATTTGCGCAACAGCGGCCAGAAAGATAAAGATGGCAAGCCCATCATCGAGTGCTTCAATGCGATCTGTCCGCATGCGGGCTGCTTTGTGGCGTATGCGGCCGAGCGCAAGTGTTATCAATGCCCTTGCCATACCAGTTCGTTTACCACCGACGGCGCTCGCATCATGCCTTCACCCAGTCCACGCGATATGGATCCGCTCAAGGTAGAAGTGCGTGGCGACGAAGTCTGGGTCGCCTTCGCTAATTATTATCCGGGCAAAGAAAAGATGGAGGCGAAACCAGCATGATTCGCCAAATGAGCCAATGGCTTGACCGTCGCATCGGCTACAACAAGATGTTGGCCGACGCGCTTTACGAACCCATCCCCGGCGGCGCACGCTGGCGATACATCACGGGCAGCATGCTCGTGTTTGCTTTCGCCGTGCAAGCCATCACAGGCATCTTTCTGTGGATGGCGTACAGCCCCAGCAGTCAGACCGCGTATGAAAGCGTCTATTACATTCAGCACGAAATGACCGGCGGCTGGCTGCTCCGCGGCTTGCATCACTTCATGGCCCAGGCCATGGTCGTGGTGATGGGCATTCACTTGTTGCAAGTGATTGTCGACGGCGCTTATCGTGCGCCGCGCGAAGTGAACTACTGGCTCGGTCTGGTGCTGATGCAAATTGTCATGGGACTTGGCCTGACTGGTTATTTGCTCCCTTGGGATCAAAAAGGTTACTGGGCGACGAATGTTGCGACGAATCTGGCGACGCTCGTTCCGGTGGTCGGCAAAGATTTGCAGTTGCTCGCGGTCGGCGGAAGTGAATATGGTCATCACACGCTGACTCGCTTTTTCGCGATGCACACTGGCGTGTTGCCCGCGCTGCTCGTGATTTTTCTCGCCGCGCACATCGCGGTGTTCCGTAAGCATGGCATCACGACACATCCGCGGCCCGGCGATCAAAACGAATACTTCTGGCCCAAGCAAGTGCTCTTCGATGCCGTAGGCTGCCTCGTGCTGCTTGCCATCGTGCTGTTGTGCGTGATCCATTGGGACTTGCCGAACGCGGCGGCGGGAAAGTTGCCGCTCGCGCATCAAGGCGCCGAGTTGGGCGCGCCGGCTGATCCTTCGGAGCCCTACGATGCTGCCCGTCCTGAGTGGTATTACCTGTTTCTGTTTCAGCTGCTGAAGTATTTCCATGGCAACACCGAGATCATCGGCGCGCTGGTAATTCCGGGCATTGTGATGACCATTCTCGCGCTCGCGCCGTTCATCGGCCTGAGCAATGCAGGGCACAAGTTCAACATCGCGTTCATTCTGTTCTTGATCGCCGGAGCTGGTGTGCTGACGGCATTGGCGCTCAATGAAGATGCGAATAATCCTGATTTTCAGAAAGCCAAGATCCTGGCGCATCAGAATGCGCAGCGCACTTACGACTTGATCAACCGCCGCGAGTGGCAGGTCGATACCGAAGTGCCTGCCAACAGCAAGCTTTCTGACAAACGTTTCATTCAGCGGGCGGGCGCTGTAGACATTTTGCGCAACGATCCGCTCACCCAAGGACCGCGGTTATTCGGTCAGCATTGTGCAAGTTGCCACGACTATCGTGATCCGCACGCGGTTGGGGCCGCCAATACCGCCACGAAACAGGAAAGCGAAAATGCGTCCGCGAGAAAAGAAATATCGGCTCACGAGCATCACCCGGTAGCAAGTTTCCACTTTGCCAATCAAAAGCTGAATCCCAAAACTACCGGCGAAGGCGAAGAAATCAAAGTCGTCCGCGATGCCGCGGGCAAAGTCGTTTATCCTGACGAATTGCCGTACTCGGGTGCGCCGAACTTGTTCGGCTTTGCTTCGCGGGAGTGGATCAAAGGTTTTTTGACGCCGGAGAAGTTGACCGCCGTGACCACCGGCGAACCCGTTCCCTCGACGGTCGAAAAGATTGCCAAGAACAAGGAACATCCCGACAATCATCAGAAGCCCATCATCGCCGATTACTTCGGTCATACGAACCATCGTACCGGCCGAATGGTCGATTGGCTGAAGTCGCACGCTACGGGTCTGAACAAAAAGGGAGACGATGACAAGTTCGTTCCCGTCGATGCCATTGTCGCGGCCCTTTCCGCTCAGGCGCAACTGCGCAGCCAAGCCGAGGTCGATAGCAAAGATCGCGAGATGATCGCCGCCGGCGTGCAACTCATTCAGCAGAACTGCACCAACGGCTGCCATCGCTTTGGCGATGTGGGTGAACTCGGTCTTGCTCCCGATTTAACGAGCTACGGTTCGTACGAATGGATGATGGGGTTGGTCGCTGATCCGACGCACGAGCGGTTCTATCACAAGCAGAACGACCGCATGCCGTCGTTTGCCAAGAACCTGGACAATCCACATAAGAACTCCGTCAGCATTCGCGAACTATCGCTGATCGTCGCCTGGCTGCGGGGCGATTACTACAAGACCGATGACAAGCAACCGCGGTTGCCGCCGACGGAAGAATATGCCAAGCGTGTGGTGCGCGAATCGATGACCGGCGAGGATCCTCCCGAGCTGAAAATTGTCGGTGCACCGAAACAAATCCAAGCGCCTACGCTCACTGAACAGGCCGCTGCGTTGTTCTCTGCCAACTGCTCGCAATGTCACAACCACACCGACGCGGCAGGTAGCGGGATTGTATCAAAGCAACCGAGTGCGCCGAATTTGCATGGCTTTGGTTCGCGTCCTTGGCTCGCCGGACTTTTCGATCCGCAACAAATTGTCGGCGACAAGTACTTCGGCAAAACGAAGCACTTTGGCGGCGATATGGTCAACTTTGTGAAGGATAACCTTGCGGAACTTGACGACGACGGCAAGAAAAAGGTGAATGACATCATTGTCGCCCTTTCTGCCGAAGCGCAGCTTCCCGCCCAGGCCGAAGCCGACAAGACCGCAACGGATGACGGGACTGCCGAACGGGGCCGGACTGCGATTGAAACCTCGTTCGCGCAATCCTCCTGCGTCGACTGCCATAAGTTCCGCGACAAGGGTGATCTCGGCGCCGCACCGGATCTCACCGGTTGGGCCTCGCAAGCATGGCTTGAGCGGTTCATTGCTGATCCCGCTCATGCCGACCTCTACGGCGAAGGCAATGACCGGATGCCTGCGTTTACGAAAGCGGGACCGGGTGCAAAGGGTGCACTGCTGACGAAGGAAGAAGTCACGCTGATTGCCAAATGGCTGCGCGGCGAGAAGTTGGATTAACAACTTCGCTCATCCGCCCCCGGGCCTGCCCGGGGTTTTACCGGCTTGTGCACTACTGAGCCTTCCGCCGCCTCTTGTGCACACTTTCAGTAGTGGAAATGCGTGCAACCGGCGGACGTAACCCACCCCGTTCGCTGTGTAGGTGATCCCCAGGCATTGGCCTGACCTATTGAGCGCAACGCCATTCGTCGGTGTCGAGGTTGCGGTATCCACCTGAATCCGATCGCGCGAAACCGCACTTGCCATTCCGTAAGTCAGCAAAACCTCGTCCGTGTTTACTTGGGCGATCGAGACGATCGAGACCAACTCCCCTACGCGGACTGCGACTGGTTGGTGTGAGTTCACATACCAGGCAAGGCCGAGGCCAAGCGTGAGGATCAGCCAAAACAGATCTCGCAACGTGAGTTTCATCAGCCAGTCGCCTGTGTCCTTGGTCACAACGACAGGCATTTTAGATGTGGCTTAGCTTGCCTCACCAGAGCGACTTCGTGTTCGAACGAATCAATGCAGCAGCGAAATTGGGCGCAGCCACCCAGTAGTGCACAAGCCGTTAAACCCCTGCCGCAAGGGCAGGGGCGAGAAGACCGCAGAAACCTACTGCGCGTTGTTCGCGGCAGGTTGCGGTGGCGCAGCACTCAATTGCGAGAGCACCTGCAGCACGCCATTCAGATGTGCGAGCCGCGGGCCGAAGCGATCGACGAACTCATTCAGCATGAAATCGCTGTCGTTGAGCGATTCTTCGTTTTCGAAGACTTCGGTCGTGATGTTTTGCAGGAACTGCGTCTGCACTTTGCTCAGTGTTTCGGTCGCATAACGACAGGCTTCCGCCAGTTTGGGATTGGCTTCCTTCCACTGATTCAGCTCGTGCACGCGTTGCTTTTGGCCCTGGCTGAGGTGATTCGAAATCTCTTCGAGCAGTGTGATTTCGCGCTTCTGAGTTTCGACCATCTGCCGAAGCAGTTGAACGATGAGTTCATTGGCGTCGATCTTCGACTGATTCGACGCTTCTGTCCGCGGATCGGCGGAAACGTCGATGCTGAACATGGCGGAAAACTGGCGGGGGTCGAGCGACATGAGGATTTCCTTGGCGAGATATTCAAACCAGTATACACGGCCACGAATGTCTGTCGAGCAATCGGAAAACTTTAGGGAAAACGCAGGGATTTCCGCAACTTGACAGTTGACCCTGGGCTGTTCCTGGGAGTACCGAGCCAAGTTCAAGACGTTCGCCGCTGACGCCGATGCTGATTCTGTCACCGAGTTGCCTCACCGTGACGATAACTAGCGATGACAGCAGCGCTTGCCGTGGCTGTCCCCTGCTAGCCTGCCGACCTGTTGGTGCCCGCCCCACCGCCTACCTCGTTCCTTCACCCCTGAGCCACCACGCGATGCCCGACGCGAAGAGCCGGACACCTGCCGCCCTTGGTTTTTTGACCGTCACCGAACACGCCGAACTCGGTTTGTTCGGCGGCTACCTCGTTTTGAATGCCGCCGGTCGACCGCTGGAATTTCATTGCACCTCGCCTGTCAAAGCAAACCGGGCTCAAGAGATCTTGTACGGCCCCACGCTGCGGCCTTATCTGTACGGCGAACAAATCGGCCAGACATTGATCGCCAAAGCCAAGAATGAAGTCGCGTTAGTTTGCACCGATCTCGCCGCGTGCCTTGCCGCGCGGGAGTTCAGCGAACGGCCGCTGCTGCTGATTCAATCGAAAGAGAACGTCGACCACGACGTCGTGCTCGGCTCCCGATTCAAGCTCGGAAAGAACGAGCTCGCTACCGCGACGAACTTCACCGCCGACGAACAGGCCGCTCGCGAGTTTCACACTCAGCTGCATGATGCGATTGATTTGCTGGAGCCCTTCGCGAGGATTCGCGAGGCGCTCGAAGAAGCTCAGAAGAGTGTGCGGCCGGCAGCGGCTTGATGTGATCGATGATTTGAAAATTCCAATTGAAAATTGGGGATCGGTGTAAAGCATGGATGCTTCGCCCGAGCAGATCGACACCTTCGCCACCAGCGAATTGGCTCTGCCTGTCGATACCTTCGCGCTCGGTTGGCAAGGCGCCCTCACGCGGCCGCCGAAGATCGAAACGACTTCGCTCGATTTCAGCGGCGCGGCGCTCAAATCCATCGCGTTAAAAGTGCCGCGGGTGCTGCCGCGCGTTTATAGCTTTACATTTCCTGAGTGCCCGTCGTATTTTCAACCGCCACCGCCGAAGGAATCGAAACCCGCTATCGCGAAGGACGAATCCGGTAACGGCGTTGGCGAAGCAGGAACAAATGGTGAAGGGCCGGCAGCCAAGTCAGACGCCCCAGAGCCACCGAAAAAAGTCACCCGCATCAAACCACCGGGCGACATCGTCAAGCTCGAAGACCGATTGTACTACGTCCTGCAGCCGCCGCTCGAAAGCCTGATGGCCAGCGGCGAGATGACGTTTCCCTTCGAGCCGTTCCCCTATCAGTTTCAGGGGATTGCGTTCATGTATCCGCGCTACACGTGCGTGCTTGCCGATGAAATGGGGCTCGGCAAAACGATGCAGGCGATCTCGACGATTCGCATGCTCGTTCGCTCCGGCGAAATTCGCAACTGCCTGCTCGTTTGCCCCAAGCCGCTCGTCACCAATTGGCGGCGGGAGTTCAGCACCTGGGCCCCGGAAATTCCGGTCAATATTGTCGAAGGTGATTCGAACAAACGCCGCTGGCAATGGACTGAAGCGAGCTCGCCTGTGACGATCGCGAATTACGAACTACTGATGCGCGATCGCGAAGTGCTCGACAGCGGCATCCATTTTGATTTGGTCGTGCTCGACGAAGCGCAACGCATCAAGAACACCAGCGCTACTACCAGCGAAATTGTCCGCTCCATCAGCCGCACGCGTAGCTGGGCTCTCACCGGCACGCCGATCGAAAACCGGCCCGATGATCTCGTCGGCATTTTTGAGTTTCTTTCGCCCGGTTACCTGCAAACCGGACTGCCGGCGAAAAAACTCGCCGAACTGGTGCGCGATCACATTCTGCGGCGCACGAAGGAAATGGTCCTCACCGACATGCCGCCGAAAATGTTCCGCGACGCGCAGCTCGATCTCACGCCGGAACAGTGGGCCACTTACAAAATGGCCGAGGACGAAGGGATCATCCAGTTGAACAGCATGGGAGATCAGCTGACCGTTCAGAATGTTTTCGAGCTAGTGCTCCGGCTAAAGCAGATTTGCAACTTCGATCCGCTCACGGGCGCCAGTGCCAAACTCGAACGACTTGAAGCCGATATGGAAGAAGTGGCTGCCAGCGGCAAAAAGGCCATCGTCTTCAGCCAATGGACCAAGACCATCGATCAAATGAAACCGGCGCTCGCGCGGTTCAATCCGCTGGAGTACCACGGCAAAATCCCGTCGGCCAAACGCGATCCGATTTTAAAAGAGTTCAAAGAAAACAAAGATCGGCACATGATCATCATGAGCTACGGCGCCGGGAGCGTCGGGCTCAACTTGCAGTTTTGCGAGTACGTGTTTCTGTTTGATCGTTGGTGGAATCCAGCCATCGAGGATCAGGCCATCAACCGCGCCCATCGCATCGGAGCCAAAGGGGCTGTCACTGTCACCCGCATGCTGGCGACGAATACCATCGAAGAACGCATTAACGAAGTGCTGCAGCACAAGCGAGATCTCTTCTCCGCCGTCATCGATCAAACGGGCGGCGCATCGAGTGCTGGTTTGAATCAAAGCGAGATCTTCGGCCTGTTCAACCTGCGCACGCCCAAGGGACCAATCAAAGCCGCCGCGTGATTCACTTATTTGGTGATCACGACCGTATCTGTTGTGGCACTGACTTCCGCCCGCCGGGGACGAGTCAGGTCGTCGAGCTTGGCGTTCAACTTCGACGCTTGTTGCGAGGCATCGACCCGCATCCAGGGAATGAGCACGCGGAAGGTGCTGCCGCGGCCGAGTTCGCTTTCGACGTGCACTTCGCCGCCGAGCAATTTGCACAGTTCTTTGACAATCGACAAACCGAGTCCCGTGCCGCTGTATTCGCGCGTGAGATTGTCAGTGCCGAGCACCGCGGCCCCTTGGCGGAATTTTTCGAAGATAATTTCGCGATCGCTTTCCGCAATGCCCACGCCGGTGTCGGACACATAGAGTTCGACAAAGCCGCGGGGATCGCCCTTGGCGCCAACCGTGATGCGGCCACCTTCGGGCGTGAACTTGATCGCATTTGAGAGCAAGTTTGTCAGAATCTGCTGCACCTTGGTTTGATCCTGGAATAGCAGCGGCAGTTCGGGCTCTACTTCGATGCTCAGATCAATGTTTTTGTCTTCCGTGAGTGGCCGCACCAGGTCGCATTGCGAATCGATAATCGTGTCGATGCGGAATTCGTTGGGCCGGACGTCCATTTTGCCCGCCTCAAGCTTCGAGAGATCAAGAATGTCGTTGATCATCTCGAGCAGCTTTTGCCCGGACTTTTGAATGTTGTGCACAAACCGCTTTTGCCGATCATCGAGCGCATCGATGCCGGCCAGCACTTCGGAAAAACCGATAATGCTGTTCAGCGGCGTGCGCAGCTCATGACTCATCGTGGCGAGGAACTCACCCTTCAAACGGTTGAGTTCGTGCAACTGCATATTCAACTGCGCGAGCTGATCGACCTTGCCATCGAGTTCTTCGTTGGCCGTTTGCAACTGACTTTGCGCTTCGATCAAGTGACGCAACATCTTGTTGAACGACGCTGCAAGTTCTTCGAATTCATCGTTGGTGTTAATTTCCGCCCGCTGATCGAGATCACCTCGCGTCACCGAGTCGCTGACCTCGCGCAAGTGGGCAAGCGGCTTGAGCACCACATAGCGCACGACCATCCAGAGCGCGACCATCGAAAGGAACACGGTGAGAATGCCAACCGACGACAGGATCGCGCGGATGGTTTGCACTGCCGAACGAGTTTTGGCATAGGGCAAGTCGACGCGGGTCACCAGGTACGGCAATTCCGCCGTGCCGTAGGCTTCGATATCGCTCGCAGCGATCACGCCGGGCTTCGTGCCGTACAGACTTTCGTGACAGGTAAAACAGGTGGTGCGATCCCAGAACACGGGCTGGTAGTAGTAATACTTGTCGCGTTCCGAATCGATTCGCGTGGCAAAGATCTGGTCGAGCCCCTCCTGCAACTTCTGCTGCTGTGCGCGCGATTGCTCGCTGGTGCTATTCGTGCCGGCAGGCAAAGGTACAGGAGGCGGGGCATTGGCAATGGCTTGTTCGAATTCTTCCTTCAGCTGGCGGATCAGTTTTTGCTCGGCCTCGTTTTCGGGCGACCAGATGCGCGGTTTGCCGCCGCGCTGATTAACGACCGGATCGAGCGACGACACCCATTTTTCGTTTCCAATGGTCCGCGCCTGATACTGAGCTGGCAGCAGCTGCTGGCTGAACGCTTTGCGAAACTCTTTATGATTGGGATTGGTGTCCCACACTTCCCAGTGCATATCGAGCAGGTTGTAGCGCACCCACTCGCGGCCGTTGCGGTGAATATTGCGCATCACCAGATCTTCGCCGATCCAATCGACCAGAAAGAACGCGACAAACACGAGGGCGAATAAACTGACGCCAAACAGCCAGCGCAGCTTTCGCCCCAGGTGGGTTTCGCCGAGCACGCGTTTGAGAGATTTGTATCCGCCCATGATCATCCGCTATTCTGGTCCACTGTCACTTCAGTCGTGACTCGTGGTACCCCGCATTTTACGCAGCTTTTGCCGTCTGCAGCCAGGGCAATGGTTGCCTCTCGCCCTCCGAACTTTCATGTTGCACAGGAAGATTGCGATGCGTTTACCTCTGCTTTACATCGGCTTGCTGGTAAGCACCTTCGCGGCACCGATCTACGGTCAAGAATCGGGCGTTGCGAAATACCCGCCCCCCGCGGAAGTGAAAGCTGCATTCTTGAAACTTCTCGACCGGCCGCGGGTGCCGCTCAATGTGCAACACAGCCAATCGAGAGTCGATGCTACGGGAACAGCGGAAGAGCCCTTGTCGTTCGCTAGCGAGAAAAAAGCGGATGGCGGCATCGAGCGAGTGCCGCTGCTGCTCCTGCGGCCCAAGAGGAAGAACGAACAGCAGAAGCTGCCCTGCGTCATCGTGCTGCATGGCACGGGTGGCAACAAAGAAAGTCAGCGAGGGTTTCTCGTGGAACTCACTAAGCGTGGCATCATGGGCGTAGCCATCGACGCTCGCTACCACGGCGAACGCGTCGCCCGCGACTCGGGCCGCGAGGCCTATGTCGCTGCCATCACGCGGGCCTGGGAAACAAAAGAAGGAGAGCCGCAGGAGCATCCATTTTATTTCGACACCTGCTGGGATTTGTGGCGGACGGTTGATTATTTGGCGACGCGCGACGATGTCGATGCGGACCGCATCGGCATGATCGGTTTCAGCATGGGTGGCATTCAAACCTGGCTGGCTGCGGCCGTGGACGAGCGAATCAAAGTCGTGGTGCCGGCGATCTCGGTGCAAAGTTTTCGCTGGAGTCTCGATAACAACGAGTGGCAAGGCCGGGCGCGCACCATCAAAGCTGCGCACGACACCGCGGCCAAAGACCTCGGCGAGCGAGAAGTGAATCAACGCGTCTGCCGCGAGTTGTGGAACAAAGTCATCCCCGGCATCCTCGATCAATTCGATTGTCCTAGCATGTTGCGATTGTTTGCTGCCGATCGTCATTTGCTCATTCTTAACGGCGAAAAAGACCCCAACTGTCCTCTGGGCGGCGCGAAGGTTGCCTTCGCTGAGGCAGAGCACGCCTTCGCCGCAGCCGATCGAAAAGATCATCTGCAGATCATGGTTGCCAAAGATGTTGCGCATGCTGTCACTCCCGAACAACGCACGGCAGCGCTCGATTGGTTCGAGCGTTGGTTGACAGCGACTCGTCAGTAAGGGTGGCACTCTTCTTCCGCGTACTCACCAAGGCCGGTAAACTGGCAGCAGCAATTCCACCTCTCGTATCTGTAGCATTGGCCTTGATTCGTTACCGTCCTTTTCAGAATTGGGATCCACCCGCGCTGGCGGAAATCTGGCGGGCGCAGCCACCGCTGCGGGGTCGAATGCAGCCGATGACTCCGCTTCTGTGGGAGAACATCGTCCTCGCCAAGCCCTATTTTGATCGCGCGGGGCTGATCGTGGCCTGTGAAGGGGCCCGCCCGATCGGCTTTGTGCACGCCGGCTTTGGGACGAGCGACGATCATGCGGCCGTCGATTTCAGCAGCGGAACCATTTGCCAGTTGCTCACCCTGCCGCATCCGCATCAACCCACGACCGCCCTCGAGTTGCTCTCGGCTGGTGAAGACTATCTGCGCAAACGCGGCGCCAAAGTGATTCACGCCGGCTGTGCTTATCCTTTCAATCCGTTCTATCTCGGACTCTATGGCAGCTGCGATGTTCCCGGAGTTCTCGCTAGCGATCTGGCCGCCCGTGAACTATTTTCCGCCGGTGGTTATGTCGAGGGGCCGCACAAAGTTTTGCTCCATCGCACGCTGAGCAACTTCAAACCACCGGTCACCGGTCAGCTGTTGCAAGTAAAGCGAAAGTTCCAAGCCACCCACGTTGGCGAAGTCATGCCGGAGAACTGGTGGGACAACTGCGTGTGGGCGAATGCCGTTTGGCAGCGGTTCCACCTCGCCGCGCGGGAATCGGCCGAGCCGGTCATCTCGGCGACGTTTTGGGAAATTCAGCCCCTCTCGCAAGGTTGGGGCGTGCGAGCGGTGGGCCTCGTCAGCATTGACGACACCCCCGAAGCTCGCGAAGCCGGTCTCACGCTCTTCCTGCTCAGTGAATCGCTCCGTATGCTCGCCGAAGATCACGTCGCCCAGTTTGAGGTGCAATGTGCGTCCGACGATGCTTCGCTGCTGGCCATCTTCAAGCAGCTCGGACTCACCGAGTATGACCGCGGGTCGTTGTTGCGCAAAGCGTAACACTACTGCCGCAGCATGGTCTGCAACGACCGCAACACACCTTCAGGATCGTCATAGAGCCAATAGCTCGCCCAGCCCGCGAGTGTCAAACCGCAGAGCATCAAGCTGGCTCCATACGGGTTCGGCGAACCTTCGAGCTTGCGAAACTCGCGATCGAGTTCCAGTTCCAACCGCCGCCAACCCGCGAGATTCTGTTGCGGGCCAGCAGCAATCAGTTGCACGTTCTTGAACATCGCGTTGGCTTCAACGTGCAACTGGACGCCGAGCTCAGGCAGGCTCAAGGCATCGCCGGCCCAGCGGGGATCTTTTTCGAGTTCGGCGACGACATCGCTGAGCACGGGCCGCAGTTGTTCGCTGGTGATGTTGTAAATGATCAGCCGCGGCCGGAGGAGCAACACGATCAACACCAGCGACAATAAGTACAGCGTGACGAGCATGGCCCACGCCCAAATGTGCAAATTCACCGCGGCCGCTTCGGGCAGAAACAATTCCATGGGCCCGACGATGATGAAGCCGACAATCCCAATGCCGAGCGACATCGCATCGCGGCCACCGGTGGTGATAAACGGTCGCCGCCGCAAATTGATGAGGCCCAGGAGCAAAAAATAAACGCTCAGCGGCCCCACAGCGATGCAAAAATGAAGGGGGTCCAAAGGAGCAGCATCCAATGCGAGAAGCGGGTTTGTGCAGAAGCAATTGCAGCCTACAAACTAGCCCGCGCTGCGAAAGTGGTCAATCACGCAGCCGAGCTGACTCGGCCCCGAAGGGGCCCAAGAAATGTAGCCACGGGTGAAGCGCAGCGAACCCGTGGAAACCGATCAGATTCCTCCTCTGCCCCAACAGGGTAGACGGCAGACGGGTGTTTATGACGTTTAATCAGAACTGATCGAGTTACTGGAGAACTCAATATCCACGGGTTTCGCTCCGACCGCTAACGCGGTCTGCGTTACACCCGAGGCTACAACCTGACGACCCCTTCGAGGGACAGGCGATTATCCGCCGGTCACTTCCTAAGGCCAAAATGCTTTTCGACATTCTCGATGCACTTCGGATCGAAGGGGTGACCGCATTCGCAGGGCCCGACGTCGAAGACGCGGAGCTTGCCACAGCCGTGACAACGGGCGCATTGAGTGCAGAACGAAATGCCGCAAACCTGACACGTCGATTCTGCGGCTAGTTGCCGAGATGTCACTCGTCGGCGACCGCAATTTGGGCACCGACCACAAGCAGGACAAGCGGCCAAGGCTGAATCGTGAATCGAATCACAGCCGCCACACTGGATTAGTGACATAACGATTAACTCTGCTGCTTTCGCCGCCAGCGTCCATCGCTGCGACGTTTATTACTCCCAATCCCAAAAACAATCGCTCAAGAATGCACCGGATCGCGGTCCTAAGTGCACCAACTTCTCGTCGCGGAAACACAACTCGAGACCATGGTCCCGGTACCACAGAGGTTCACCGCAGAGGAACACGAACCTGCACCCGCGCGGGCCTTGCTCCGGAATGAGGATTTGTGTCCAGCGGACAAACTTCCAAACTTGCGCCGGCGAACCGCTCGGTGTCGGACCTTTGCCGACGATGTCGAAGACTCTGGTGTATTCGGCGTACAACGGCTCAAGCAGGCTGGGTCGCGCTTCTGCAGGGATTTCCAGAAATCGCTGGAGAGCCTGCAATTGGTCGGGCTGAATTTCATCCTGCTCCGTGTGAATCCTAAGAGATACGGGCACGCCGACTAGCGGACACTCGACCGGCTTGTCGGATTGAAAGAACCTCTCAGCAATGCGCACCCATTCCATCGGATTATCCTCCGGTTGGTGATAAGCACCTACAACCGCTGCATCGCTTCCACCTTCTCCGCCCAGGCTTGCAGCATCTGAAACTGCTCGACGAAGTTGTGGTTGCCGACGCCGATCGGGCTTTTGAAGAAGCTGGCGAGGAACGTGAGCAGGCCACGATCGCCGTTGCGATGGGCGCGCTCGGTGAGACGCACGAGATCGATCACCAGGGGCGCGGCGAGGAGTGAATCGGCTCCTTGCCATTGGAAGGTGAGGACCATCGGCAAGCCGAGGAAGCCTTGGAAGTGGATGTGATCCCAGGCCGTCTTCCAATCGCCGAGGCTTTCGATGTATTCGATGCTGACGAGCGTTTGCGGCGAGTAACCGAGGATCTGATGCAACAGGCGGTCCTTGCTGCGAACCTTCGTTTTCTTGTTGGCCGGATCGTCGAGGACCTTGCCGTCGAGATTGCCGAAGATGTTGTGACCGACCCAGCTCATCACGGGCAAATTACGGGCGGCGAACATCGGCGCGAGAACGCTCTTCATCAGCGTTTCGCCCGTCTTACCATCGTGACCCATGTGGCAGGTGTCTTTTTCGATGGCCAGTTCTTGAATGGCCGCCGTCCCCGAACCAAGCGAAGGCGTAAAGTTGATAAATGGAAAACCAAGCTCGAGCGCTGCAATCGCATACAGCGAACTGGCTGGCAGCAAGCAAGTTTTCTTCGAGAGGGTCTTCGCAAGATCTTTCCACTTCGTCGGCAACTCGGCTTCGTTGACTGGCGGTTCGGTGGACGCGAGGTTCACGACCACGACTTGATCGAGGTCGTTTTTCTTCTGGAACTCTTGCAGATCTTTTTGCAGGCGATCGATGGCCGCCCGCGGCGTTTCTCTATTTTTGAATTTCCGCGACTCTTCGCCGGAGATTTCTTCGATCTTCGAGCCGACGTTCCACAGCGTGCCGGGCTTGATGTTCTTATCGATCTTGTCGAGATCGGCTTTGCACTTGGTCACCAGGTCGTTGTCGATCGCGCGACTGACGCGGACCATTTGCATGGCCTCGTCAAAGAGCGAGACATCGCGGATCTCGTGTCCGCCGATGGTGAAGTCATTCCAGCCGGCGAGGTCAAGGCCGGCGAACTGCGGCAGCTGCGTGACCAGTCCGTGGTTCGGCGCCAGCCCCTTCTTCAGTGCGATCAAGCCCACCGTGACTGTCGAAGCGACGCCTCCCTTAGCGCCAATAATCCAAATACCGATTTTTCGCCGGGCCAATGCACACCGTCAGGAAAAAGAGATGCGGGAGGGGGAGAGGCGGGAGTTGGAAATCTGCTTCGCAATCAGGCCTACCGACCAGGAAACTAGCGGGCTAGGATAATTGTCTTTGCCCGGCATGTCTAGCGCCCGACGCTCAGCTGCGGGGAGTTCTAGGCGCGATTTCTCACCCATTTGGTCTCTGCAATGTTTGATTCTCTGCCCTTGGCCCCGCCTGACGCCATCCTTGGTATCGGCGAAGCATTCAAAAACGACCCCAACCCCCACAAGATCAACCTGAGCGTTGGCGTCTATAAGGACGAGCAAGGCAACACTCCGGTCCTCGCGTCGGTAAAAGAAGCCGAGCGGCGCTTGCTCGATAAAGAGAAGAGTAAGGGCTATCTCGCGATTGAAGGCCTGTCGGATTATGGCCAACAAGTGCAAGAAATGCTGTTCGGCGCTGGACACACTTTTTTGAAAGAGAAGCGGGCCGTTACCGCGCAAACGCCGGGCGGCACGGGTTCGCTGCGCGTTGCTGCCGATTTGCTGCGGAAACATTTTCCTGCGGCGAAAGTTTGGGTCAGCAAGCCGACTTGGGCGAATCACACGGCGATCTTTCAAGCTGCAGGGCAACTGACTGACGTCTATACGTATATCGATGGCACCGGCAAAGGACTCGATTTCGACGGCATGATTGTCGCGCTGGAAAAGATTCCTGCCGGCGACATCGTGCTGCTGCACGCCTGTTGTCACAATCCGACCGGCATCGATCCGACGCCAGAACAATGGAAGAAAATCGCGGCTGTGATTAAGACCCGCGGCTTGTTGCCGCTCATCGACTTTGCGTATCAAGGCTTCGGCGATGGTCTCGAAGAAGATGCCGTTGGCCTGCGCGAGATTGCTGCGACGGGTATCGATGTGCTGGTTTGCAGTTCGTTCTCGAAGAACTTCGGTTTGTATGGCGAACGGGTTGGCGCGTTGACGCTCGTCGCTAATTCGGCTGAATCAGCGCAACGCGCGCTGAGTCAGGTTCGCATCAGCATCCGCTGCAACTATTCGAACCCACCGACCCACGGCGGCGCACTGGTCGCCGGTGTGCTCACCGATGCTGAGTTGCGGAAACAATGGGAAGCCGAACTCGCTGCGATGCGTGACCGCATTCACAAGATGCGTCACTTGTTCGTCGCGACGATGAAGAAGCTGAAGCCTGAGAAGGATTTTTCCTTCTTGATTCAGCAAAAGGGCATGTTCTCGTACTCCGGCCTAACGAACATGCAGGTCGACGAACTGAAAACCAAACACGCGGTCTACGTCGTCGGCAATGGCGGGCGCATCAATGTTGCAGGTATGACCGAAGGGAACATGCAACGGCTGTGCGAAGCGATCGCGGCGGTTTTGTAATGCTAAGTACGCCCAGCCACCGCCGCGACGGTGGCGACTAGTTCCGCCGGTTCCACCGGCTTCGAAATGTGCGCCGAAAATCCGGCGCGTAACGAACGGGTGCGATCTTCGGTGCGGGCAAAGGCGGTGAGTGCAATCGCTGGCAGGTTGTGCTTCGTTTGCCGCAGTTCGTAGATCAGCGAGTAGCCATCGACATCGGGCATACTGATGTCGCTGATCAAGACGTCGGGACGAAAATCGTCGATGGCCGCGAGTGCTGCGGCGGCAGAGCCGCCAGTGCGAACCTCGGCGCCGCACATAGCGAGGACCCGTTCCAAGAAGCTCAAAGCATCCGGTTCGTCATCGATGACAAGCAACTTCAAACCCTGCAACGATTGCAGTTCTTGGGACGACTGCTGTTCGTTCTCCCGTAATGCAGGCCGTTGGCGATCTTGCTGGAGAGGCTGCAGTTGACTGTTATTAATTGGCAGCGAAATGACAAAGCAACTGCCGCGGCCATCTCCCTCGCTCCGCGCTTCCACTTGTCCGCCGTGCAGTTCGATCAGTTGCTTGACAATCGACAGGCCCAGTCCCAGACCACCAAAGCGGCGGGTTGTCGTGCCATCCGCCTGGCGGAAGCGATCGAACACGTAGGGGAGAAATTCAGGCGATATTCCTTGGCCGGTGTCGCAGATCAAAATTTCCAAGTGAGAGTTGAGCCGCTGCACAAGGATCTTCACTTCGCCCCGTTGCGGAGTGAATTTGATCGCGTTGGAAAGGAGATTCCAAATCACTTGTTGCAGACGCGTGGGGTCGCCGAGCACGCTCCCCACTTGCGACTTGAACTCTGTGACGAGTTGAATCTCTTTGGCCGCCGCTGCGGGACGAACCGTGGCAATCGCCGCTTCAATAAAACTCGCCGGTTCCACTAGTTGCACATCCAGACGCATTTTGCCGGAAATTATGCGGCTCATGTCGAGCAGATCTTCAATCAATTGCGTTTGTGCGCGAGCATTCCGCTCGATGCTGGCGACGGCTTCCTGACTTTCACCGAGATCGAGCAGGCCGCGACCCAGCAACTGTGACCAACCCAGAATCGCATTCAGCGGCGTGCGCAATTCATGCGAAAGAGTGGCTATGAATTCATCTTTCAACCGGCTGTTCAACTCCGCTTCTTCGCGGGCAAATCGTTCTTGCTCCAATAGTTCGCGAATTTGATATTGCCGCTGCCGAGCCCAGAGCGCCGTCTGAATCGCCGAGAGGAAGGTGCGTAGTAGAACCGGCCGCTCCAGCAGCGTTACATGCCCGAGCAACTTCAATTGTTTATCAATGGCGCCATCACTGGAGTTGCGCACGAGCGCGATAACCGGCAACTCCGACCAGGCAGGCTGACCATCCAGGGCAATGTACAACGGACTTTCGGGTGACTGCGCCAGCGCGTCTTCGGTGACAACCAGCGCGCCCGCGCCGTGTCCCAACTCCACCGCCAAACTGGCGAGGTTGGAGCAGATTTGCGAAGCAATGCCTGCCTGTTTCAGCAATTCGGCCGAAATTTCGCCATCACGCTTGGTGGGCGCGAGAATCAGCACTCGCTCCTGCACTGCCAGCATGTTCGCTTCGGAAGTCATTAGCTGGCTAATCCTTTGTTCTCGTGGCGTCGCTCAGGCACGCCAGTCAATACGCCGCGGAAGCCGGTCAGCGGTTCGCCCACCTGCAGACCGTGGTTATCCATCGACAATTCACGAATTGCATCCTCGTGTCGCCCCGTACGTTTCTTGACGACCGAGACCGCTTTCCGCACGCGACCGCCGTCTTCAAAATAACGAAGGAGCACGACGCAGTCAGCCAGGTAGGTTGCATCAACGGGTGAAGTCATCGCGGTGCCGATGAATCCTTGCTGCGTGGTGACGAGAATGGTGGTCACGCCACGGTGCCCGAGGTAGCTCGTCATCTCGTGTAATTGCACCGTGAGGAAATTCTCGCCGGGCATCGAATGCATGTAGCCGTTCAAACTGTCGAGCAGAATCAACTTCACTCCGTGTCGCTCCACCTGATCACGAATCGTATTTACGAGTTGCCCGGGGGAGAACTCCGCTGGATCAACCTGGGTGATCATCAATAGGCCGTTTTCGATAAATTTCTCGACCGGCCGTCCCATGCCGTGCATCCGCTCGATCAATGTTGCGGTGCTCTCGTCGAATAGCGTGACTGCCGCACGCTCGCCGCGCTCACAGGCCGCCCAGGCGTATTGCATCGCCAAACTCGATTTACCCGCACCAGCCGGACCGGTCACCAGCGTGCTCGTACCCGCTGTTAAGCCACCGCCCAGCAAGGCGTCGAGACCGGGCAAACCGCTTTCCACCAGATGCCGCGAGGTGCGCGTCGGATATTCGCCTGCGACCAGACGCGGATAAACAATGACGCCTCCTTCGCGAATCACAAAGTCGTGATAACCGCCGCGAAACGTCGAGCCGCGATACTTCGAAACGACCAAACGTCGCCGCTCCGAACCATATTCGGGCGTCAGTTGTTCCAGTGTGATCACGCCGTGGGCGATCGAATAAGGCTGACGATCAGACGCATCGGCCGTCCGATCGTCGAGCAGCATCACGGTGCATTCGCGGCCCATGAAGAACCGCTTGAGTGCCAAAATCTGCCGCCGATATCGCAGCGAATGTTGCGATAGCAGTCGCAACTCGGACAGCGAATCGATGACCACACGCTTCGGTTTGTACTTCTCCACGGCGGCCAGTATTTTTTCGGTGGCTTCACCTAACTCGACTTCCGAAGGGTGAAACATCGTGATTTGCTCGTCACTCGAAAGTGCATCGCCGCCGGGAATAATCTCTAGCAGATTGATGTTCTCCAGCGACCAGCCATGACTGGCAGCCACCGCGACTAATTCTTGTGCCGATTCTGCGAGCGTGACGTACAACGTTGTTTCGCCGGCATCAGCGCCCTGCATCAGAAACTGCAGAGCCACGGTGGTCTTGCCCGATCCCGGATCGCCATCGATCAAATACAAACGGTTCGGCGTGAGCCCGCCGGCCAGGATATCGTCAAGCCCTGCGATGCCGATTTTGGCAAGGTTGGCGGCTTCATTCAAAGGGCGTTTGATCTTCACTTTCATCGCTCCGTCTCCCCGCGTACCTCGTGCGAGTTGAATTGAATTTATCAATGACGAGATACTACCTGGAAAATACCTGCTAACTACATTTCGCTTGAGTTTTGCTGGGCAGCCTTTATGCAAACAGCAGGCCAATTTGTCGTGGCGGTGTAAAAACAGCCTGTATACAGTCATTTTTCAGGGTATTTTGCGATCAGGAACTTTTTTGCAATCTGCGGCCTGCTCACCGCGCGACCGTCATGACCAGTCACTTGTCATGCTTAATTTTGCTGGAGAGTACGGGTAAGAAACGCTCGTACAAGGGTTTGTTTTTCGCTGCGAAATGCTAGACAACCAGCAGGCACTTTCTAAATTCCCATCAACATCGGTTGACGTTTGCTTGCAATTCTCTTTCGCAAGCGACATAATCGCGGGGTACCGACCCTTACTGCCGGCTATTGGAGATAGAACTCCCGCCAAATCGGAAAGCCAATCTAAAAGGATTAGCGCATGCCTAGAGCACTCCCACCCGTGGCCCTCCTCCTGGTCACACTGCTCGCCCCGCTTGGATTTACGACTGCTGCCGACGCCACCAAACCTAAAGCTCCCGGCCTGGGGGACCCCGGTCAGTTGACCGCGATTCAGGTCGAAACAGGGCGATTGAAGGACGGTGTCGTCCAACTTTCTGGCCGCGACGCAGCTCAGCAAATCGTCGTGACCGGCATGTATTCCACGGGTCAGACCCGCGATTTGTCGGGAAAGAGTGCCTACGAAGCTACTCCCGCCGGCATCGTGGTCGTCGACTCGACCGGCTATGTGAATCCGGTCGCGGAAGGAGAAGCGACGATCAAAATCACCGCCGCGCCGGGAATTGAATCGAGCTTGAAGTTCAAAGTGACGAATCTGGTTCACGATCTTCCGATCAACTTTGCCAATCAAATCACGCCGGTCTTTACGAAGTACAGCTGCAACGGCGGCGGTTGCCACGGCAAAAGTGGCGGCCAGAACGGCTTCCGTTTGTCGCTGCTCGGCTTCGAACCCAAGGAGGACTTTGAATACCTAGTGAAAGAAGGACGCGGCCGCCGCTTGTTCCCGGCTTCGCCCGATCAGAGCCTGTTGCTTTTGAAGGCGACTGCTCGCTTGCCGCACGGTGGCGGTCAGCGGATCGAGTTCGATGCTCCTGCCTATCGCGTCATGAAGCGCTGGATCGAACAAGGGATGCCGTACGGCAAAGAAAGCGATCCGCACGTCACCCACATTGAAGTACAGCCGACGGAACGTTTGATGGAGCGTGAGAGCACGCAACAAATCGTGGTTGTCGCTCATTACAGCGATGGCTCGACCGAAGACGTGACCCGCACTACGCAATTCGATTCAAATGATACCGAAATGGGTGAAGTCAGCGTTACGGGACTTGTCACCACTGGCCAGTTGACCGGCAGCGTGGCCGTGATGGCACGTTATCAAGGTCATGTCGGTGTGTTTCGCGCGACGGTGCCGCTCGGCGTGGCCGTCGGTGATTTGCCGAAGGCTCGCAACTTCATCGATGAAACCGTGCAAAAGAAATTGAAGGCCCTGGGCCTGCCGTCATCGAAGGTCGCTGACGATGCGACGTTCCTCCGCCGCGTCACAGTCGACCTCACCGGTCGCTTGCCGTCATTCGACGAGGTAGAACAATTCCTCGCCGATCAAGATCCGAACAAGCGCGACAATTTGGTCAATCGCTTGCTCGACAGCACCGATTACGCTGACTACTTCGCCAACAAGTGGGGTGCCATTCTTCGCAACAAACGGCGGATGGATGTCGAAAAGCCAGCCACGTTTGCTTTCCATGACTGGATTCGTACGAGCCTGAACGAGAACAAGCCCTACGATCAATTCGTCCGCGAAGTCCTCACGGCCTCGGGCGAAGCGGGCAAGAATCCGCCAGTGGGCTGGTACCGCGAAGTAAAAGATTCCTCGGCCCAAGTTGAAGATACAGCGCAGCTGTTCCTCGGCTTGCGGATTCAATGCGCCCGTTGCCATCACCATCCGTTCGAGAAATGGAGCCAGCAAGATTATTACGGCTTTGCGGCGTTTTTCTCGCAGGTGGGTCGCAAGAAGGGGATGATTCAAAACGAAGAGCGAATCTATCATCGCCGTGGCATGGCCCAAGCGACGAACCCCAAGACGGGTCAGGCCGTGAAGCCGACCGGCCTCGGCGATAAGACGCTGGAGTTGACCGCCGATCAAGATCCACGACATTACCTGGCCGACTGGATGAGCCAAAAGGACAACCCGTTCTTCAGCAAGTCGCTCGTCAATCGCTACTGGAAGCACTTCTTTGGCCGTGGTTTGGTTGATCCGGAAGATGACATGCGGGTGACGAACCCAGCCAGCAATCCGGAACTGCTGGATGCTCTCGCCAAGAACTTTGTCGACAGCGGTTTCGATTTGAAGCAACTCTGTCGCACAATCGTGACTTCGACGACGTATCAACTATCGGCCGAGCCGAACGAATGGAATCAAGACGACAAACAAAACTTCTCGCGTTACTATCCCAAGCGTTTGAACGCCGAAGTGTTGCTCGACGCCATCGATCAAGTCACTGGCACCACCTCGTCGTTCGGTGGCGTACCTGCCGGCACTCGCGCGGTGCAGTTGCCCGACAACGGTTTCAACTCGTACTTCCTGACTGTTTTCGGCCGACCAGAATCGAGCAGCGCGTGCGAATGTGAACGCTCGAGCGAAGCCAATCTCGCGCAAAGCCTGCACTTGCTCAACTCGGGCGAGATTCAAGGCAAGCTCACTTCAGGCAGCGGCAAAGCAGCCGTGCTGGCCAACGACAAGTCGCGACCGAACGATGTGAAGGTCCGCGAGCTGTACCTGCTGGCCTTCGGCCGTCCGCCGCTGCCGGATGAATTGACGGTTGCTCTGGCACATATTCAGAAGAACGAAATGGATCCTAAGCGTGCTTACGAAGACATCGTATGGGCGCTGGTGAATACAAAAGAATTTCTGTTTAACCACTAGGCCGCAGTGTGGCCGGGAGGCGGGATGAAAGAAGCGGGACCAGGAACTAAATCACCTTTCCCGCTCGTTGCAGCCCAAATCCCTCTCCCCTTTTCCTTGATTCCTGCCTGCCGATTAAGCAAACTAAGTGAGAGGCTCCCCATGCCTCTCATTCCCGCCTCTCGCCCTTCCGATTTAAACTTCCCTCTCCTTTTTTGACCCAGGGAGCGGCTCCCGTGAAGCACGACGTTTCGAATTCGCTAGCTATTGCGCGCTCGGCAACTTTTTTGGGCCTGTTGCTGATCCCAGGTTTAGTTTGGGCTCAGCTTCCGACGGCTCAGCTCACGAGTGTCTTTCCGCCCGGCGGCAGGCAAGGAACCTCCGTCGAAGTGACCATCGCCGGCACCGACCTTGATGACTCCGACAGGCTAGTCTTTAACCATCCTGGGCTCGTCGCGCAGCCTAAGATGGCGCCGACCACGGAGTTTGAAAAAACGCCACGGCCGATGGCCAATCAGTTCAGCGTGCAAATCGCCGGTGACGTTCCGCCGGGAACTTACGAAGCGCGGGCCGTCAGCCGTTTCGGCATTTCAAACCCGCGCTCATTTGTTGTTAGCAACCTGACTGAAGAGAACGACGCAGCCGGGAACAACTCGGCTGAAAAAGCAGTGAAGCTGGCGCCAGGAACCGTTGTGAATGGCCGCATCGAAGCGGGGCAGTTCGATTACTTCAAGCTATCGCTGAAGAAGGGCGAACGGGTGGTGCTCGAAGTGATGGCCCAGCGCATCGATTCTCGCCTCGATCCAACGATTGCCGTGATCGGCGCGAATGGCCGCGAGTTGTCGCGCATTCGTGATAGCATCGGTGAAGATTGTGTGCTCGACTTCACGGCGCCAGCTGACGGCGACTACACCGTCCGTTTGTTCGACGCCATTTACGGCGGCAGCGCCGACCACTTCTATCGCCTCAGCGCCAAGTCGACGGCCTATATCGATTTCATCTTTCCGCCGTCAGCGGTTCCTGGCAGCAACGGCCCGTTTACCATTTACGGTCGCAATCTGACTGGTGGTCAGAATGTCGACGGCTTGACCATCGCCGGAGTTCCTCTGCAGAAGTTGCAGGTCACTATCGCCGCGCCCGGCGATGAAGCTGCCCGTTCGCAGCTGCCGCTCGCTCGCGCCGCGCGTCCGCGGCAGGCCTGGCAGACTGGTTTTGAATATCGGCACGAAAACAGCAATCCGGCGGTGATCTATTTCGCTAAGGCACCGGTCATCGCCGAAGTGGAACCGAATAACGAACCCACCAAGCCACAAGTCGTCACGGTTCCTTGCGAATACGTCGGTCAGTTTTATCCGCAGCGCGATACCGACTGGGTGCAGTTCGACGCCAAGAAGGGCCAGGTGCTGATGATCGAAGCGATCTCGCATCAGCTGGGCCTGGGCAGTGATCCGTATTTCGCGGTGATGCGTGTCAATAAAAACGAGAAGGGCGAAGAAACGATGGCCGACATCGCCCAGGTCGATGATCCGCAGGAGCGGAACCAGAAGATCGGCACCGATTACGACACTTCGACCGACGATCCATCGTATCGCTTCACTGCGCCGGATGACGGAACGTATCGTGTCATGATTCGCGATCAATTCGGCGACGGCCGCAAGGACCCTAGTTATGTCTATCGCTTAGCAATTCGTCCGCTGGAGCCCGACTTCCAGCTTCTCTCGGTCGCGACGCAACCGACGGCGGGCAATAACAACAACCAAGGCTCCCCGCTAGCCGGCGTCATTCTTCGCCGCGGCGGCAGCACACTCGTCAACGTGACGGTAAATCGCGTCGACGATTTCAAAGGCGACATTCAAATCACTGCCGAAGGTTTGCCCGAAGGGATTACTTGCCGCCCTGCCGTGGTCGGCGGCGAAGTTAGCTCTGCGAGCTTAGTTTTCCTCGCAACCGAAAACGCCGCACCTTGGGCCGGCAGCGTGAGGATCGTCGGCAAAGCGAAGCTCGGTGACAAAGACGTCGCCCGCGAATCCCGTTACGCCAGCATCATTTGGGGTTCGGCCAATCGTCAACAATCGCTGCCTGAGTTTCGTCTGCTCCGCTCATTCCAACTGAGCGTGACCGACAAAGAAACCGAACCCGCCTTCGTCTCCATCGGCGAGGACAAGGTCTATGAAACGGCCCTCGGTGGCAATCTCGAAATTCCCCTCAGCGTTACCCGCCGTGGTGATTTCAAGGAAGCAATCAAGCTGACCGCGGTCGGTTTGCCCAACGAACTTAAGCCCAAAGAAGTCAATCTCGCGGCCGATGCGAAGGACGGCAAGTTCGAACTGCAAATTAATCAGCAGAACACCAAACCCGGCACCTACACCTTCTACATGAAGGGCGAAACGAAGCGCAAGTACATCCGTAACCCTGATGCCGAGGCTCGCGCTGCTGAAGAAAAGAAGCAGATGGAAGAAATGTCAAAGCAACTCGCGGAGTCGGTCAAGACCTTGACCGCCGCCCGCGACGCGGCCGTCAAAGCAGCCGCCGATGCTGCCAAAGGTACCGATGACAACGCCAAGAAGGCCGCCGAAGAGGCCAAGGTCAAAGCCGAAACCGATCTGAAGGCCGCTCAAGACAAAGTGAAAATGGCCGACGATCTGAAGAAGGCCATCGACAAGCGACTCGACGATGCCAAGAAGGCCAATGCTCCTAAAGACGTCACCTTCGCACTCGTCAGCACGCCGATCAAGATCAAGATCGATGCGGCTCCTTACAAGCTGACTGCACCGGGCCCCACTGGCGTGAAGCAAGGCGAAAAAGCGCCGTTTGCCGTCAAACTTGATCGGCTGTATGGCTTCGCTGATTCGGTCGAACTCTCCTTCGACGCTCCGAACGGCGTGAACGGCCTGAAGGTCGAGAAAGTCACGCTCAAGAAAGAAGAAGGGGAAGCGAAGTTCGAAGTCACTGCCGACAAAGCCGCCACTGCCGGTGAACACACCGCCACGATTCGCGCCAAAGGCAAGTTCAATAACATGAATGTTGAGGCCACGATTCCGGTGGTGATCAAAGTCGAAGCCGTTGCCAAGTAAGTTCATCCCGTAGGACAGAGCACTGCTCCATCCATACCGCGAAATATCCCGCCAACTCCAACCTCTCGGTTAAATCATGAACGTCACTCGCCACATCCTCCTGGTTGCCCTGGGTCTTTCACCGGCAGTCGCACTTGGCCAGGCCAAGCCCAAGGAAGCGCTCAAGCCCATCGAAATCGCCGAGGTCAAGCACGACGGCCCGGTTGACTTCGAAAAGGAAATCCTGCCGATCTTTCGCCGCAACTGCCTGGCGTGCCACAGCGCAACCGAAGCTCAAAGCGACCTGACGCTCGAAACGCCGCAGTCGATTCTTAAAGGTGGCAGCGAAGGCCCGTCCGTCGTCGCCGGCAAGAGCGCGGAGAGCCTGCTGCTGAAGCTCGCCGCGCGGCAAAAAGAACCGGTCATGCCACCGCCAGACAACGATGTGAAAGCCAAGCCGCTCAATCCGCAAGAGCTGGGTCTCATCAAGAAGTGGATCGACGAAGGTGCCAAAGGTGAAGTCAAAGCAGCCAACGCCAACATCGTGTGGCAGCCACTCCCAGCCGGCGTAAATCCGATCTACGCCGTCGCCATCACCAGCGACGGTCAATACGCGGCCGTCGCGCGGGCCAACCAGATTTTCCTCTATCACATTCCTAGTAAGCGCGAACTCGGGCGCCTTACCGATCCTGATCTGCTCAAGAAAGGTCTCTACACTGCGGCTGGCGTTGCCGATCTCGACTTGATTCAATCCCTTAAGTTCAGCCCCGACAACACCCTCCTCGCCAGCGGTGGTTTTCGCACCGTAAAGCTATGGCGCAAGCCGACCCCGACCAAAGCTGTTGATCTCGCCGGCCTGGAGACAGCGGCTCGTTCGCTGGCCACTTCAACCGACGGAAAATGGGCCGCAATCGGCGAAGAGAACGGCAAGATTCGCATCTTCGAAGTCGCCACCGGGAAAGTGACCAAGACGCTCGAAGGTCACAGTGCTGCAACGACCGGTGTCACCTTCAATGCTGATGCCACGAAGCTCGTTTCCGGTTCGCAGGACAAAACCTTCCGCGTCTGGAACATCGCCGATCAAAAGGAACTCGCCAAGGTTGAAACCCCCGCGCCCGTCAACGCGGTCGCGCTGGTGGCCGAAGGGAAGACCGTCGCCACCGGTGGCGGCGACAACATCGTTCGCCTTTATGCGATGCTTGACGCAGCACCGGCCGAAGCCCCTAAGCCGCTTTTCGAAATGACCGGCCATAGCGGCCCCATCACTTCGCTCGCGGCGATCGGCAAAGGTGAAAAGCTTCTCTCCGGCAGCAAGGACGGCAATCTCAAAACGTGGGATGTCGCGACCGGCAAAGCCGACAAGAACATGGCTCACGGTGCACCGATCGAAGCAGTCGCCGTTCGCGCTGATGGCAAGCGGTTTGTGTCCGTTAGTGCGAATAACACCTCTCGTCTCTGGAACGGCGAAGATCAAAAGCAAATCGCCGAAGTGAAGGGCGATCTCCGCGCCACTCTGAAGGCCGCTGAAGTCACTCGCGCTGTCGCCCTCGCCAAGAAACACGTTGAACTTGCCAAAGCCGATGCTGCTGACGCCACCAAGCGCAAAACGGCGGAAGAAGAGAATCAAAAGAAATCGAAAGAAGCTGTGAAGACGGCTGAAGACGATTTCAAGAAAAAGGAAGAAGCCGCAAAGGCACCAACGAAGGACAAAGAAGACGCTGACAAAGCGCTGGCCGACGCGACCACCAACAAGACCAAGGCCGACGATGCCAAGAAGACTGCGGACGAAGCAGCCACCAAAGCAGAAGAAGCTTTTAAGAAAGCGACTGCCGACCGCGATGCTGTCGCCAAGACCGCGAAAGACGCCGAAGCGGAGTTGAAAAAGGCTCAAGACGCTCAGGCCAAGGCCAAAGAAGCTGCGGACAAAGATGCGGCCAACGAAGACCTGAAAAAGGCCCTGGCAGCAGCGGAAGCGGCAACGAAAGAAGCCGAAGCCAAGCACAAGACCGCCGCTGAAGCGAAAGTCGCCGCGGACAAAATCTTCACCGACATGGAGACCGCCAAGAAGACGGCCGATGAAGCGAAGAAAGTCGCCGACAAGGCTGCGACCGATGCGATGGCGGAGTTCACCAAGGCCGATCAAAAAGTGAAAACCGTCATGCCGGTCTACACTAAGGCTGTCGATGAACGAAACGCAGCGGACCGCACCTTCAAAGCGGCCCAGCGGTCGGTCGAACGGGCTGACGAGGCCGTGAAGAAAGCCACGGAAGCGGTTCCTACGTTCGAGCAAACCGTGAAGGAGCGCGAAGAGGCCGCGAAGAAAGTCGAAGCTGATCTTGTCGTGGCGACCAAGGTGGTAACCGATAGCGAAAAACCCGCCAAGGGCGTTTCCTTCTCACCCGATGGCGCGATCTTCGCGGTCGTCGGCGACGACCAGGCGATTCACACCTACGCTGCCGAAACGGGCGCAGCTATCGAAGTTTTCGGCAGTGGTGCTCCACTTGCTGCAGTTGCGTTCACCAGCGATTCGCGGCTCATCGCCGCAGCGGCTGCCAACACCGCGCAGGCTTGGGATATTGCCACCGAGTGGAAGCATGAACGAACCATCGGCTCGGCCGACATGAGTGACAAGCTTGTCGACCGCGTCACCGCGCTCGACTTCAGTCCTGATGGCAAGACGCTGGCCACGGGCGGCGGCGAACCTTCGCGCAGCGGCGAAATCAAACTTTGGGATGTCGCTACCGGCAATCTCACGCTGGCTCTCAAGGAGCCACACAGCGATACGGTGTTCGCCCTCGATTTCTCGCCAGACGGCAAGCAATTGGCCAGCTGCGGAGCCGATCGTTTTGTGAAACTCTTCACCGTCGCTGACGGCAAGTTCGTCCGGTCGTTCGAAGGGCACACGCATCACGTGCTGGGTGTTTCGTGGCGAGCGGATGGTAGGCTGATGGCCAGCAGTGGTGCCGACAACGTCATCAAGGTGTGGGACACTCGCACCGGTGACCAGGCTCGTACCGTGCAGAATCAGTTCACCAAGGAAGTGACGAACCTGAGCTTCGTCGGCGAAACCGACAACGTCATCGCCAGCAGCGGCGACGCCAAGGTCAAGCTGATCAACGCAGCTAACGGCGGCAACGTTCGCGACTTCCCCGGCTCGGCCGATTACATGTACTCGTCTGCCGCGTCTGCTGACGGCAAGACGATCATCGCCGGCGGCGCCGACAGTACCCTCCGCGTCTGGACCGACGCTGGTGTCGTCTTCGCCACCTTCGAAGCACCGAAGGTCGAAGGGGACAAGACGGCTGCGAAGTAACGCCTGTCATGTGTGTCGGGTGGAGTGGTGCTTCACGAGGCCCATCGGATTTTCGCGGCGAGTTCGACCGCAAGTCGCTAGAATCCAGCATCGTATTCAAAACGTTGCTGGAGATTCCTCACGATGAATTCCGTATCTCGCCGCCGGTTTGCGCAGTGGGCTTCGTTGGCCGCCATCGGTGCTGCCAGCAATTCCGCAACCTGCTGGGCGCAGCTCGCCGAACAGGCGGACGGTCTTGAGTTGGCTGTCATTAATGCCAATATCCACACCGTCGATGACCGCCAGCCAAAGGCCCAAGCCTTCGGCGTGATCGCGGGCCACTTTCGCATCGTCGGCAGCAATGACGAAGTAAAGACGCTCATCACTAAGCGGACGCGCGTAATCGATGCCGAAGGGATGACGGTGGTCCCCGGCTTCATTGATGCCCACACACATCCTGCCGCCGCGGGCGCCGAGCATTTGATGTATGTCAATTGCGATCAGCGCAGCATCGCTGAAATCAAAGCAGCAATTCGCAATCAAGCGGCAAAGACAGCCGAAGGCGAATGGGTCATTGGCTTCAAATACGACGACACAAAGCTGGCCGATGGCCGGCCGCTGCTCCGCACCGATCTGGATGAAGCGTCGCCGAAGCATCCGGTACGAGTCACGCATCGCGGCGGACATACGGCGATTTATAACAGCATCGCTTTTGACCGAGCGGGCATCACGAAAGACACGCCCGATCCCGCCGACGGCAAGTTCGGCCGAACTGAAGCCGGCGATCTCAGCGGGTACGTCGCAGAAAAAGCAGTCGATCGACTCAAACGTCTGCCAATCCCATCGCGCGCTCAGGCGCGCG
Organism: uncultured Pirellulaceae bacterium; assembly: GCA_964394305.1. Classification (GTDB taxonomy): domain Bacteria; phylum Planctomycetota; class Planctomycetia; order Pirellulales; family Pirellulaceae; genus Anatilimnocola. The sequence continues at coordinate 11,550 of CAYMWL010000047.1, read as the reverse complement.
ACGGCGTTAAGGTAATTGCGCAATTGATGTCTGCGGCAGGGCTCACTTCGGTGCATGACGCCGATGCGGACAAGCCGAACTTTCTCGCCTATCAAGATGCTCGAGCTGCCGGCGAGTTGCTGTTTCGCGTCTACGTGATGGCCCACACCAGCTTGTTCGATTCGTGGGTTACGGCCGGCCTGCGAACGGGTTTCGGCGACTCGTTCCTCAAGATCGGTGGCTTGAAACTCTACGCCGACGGTTCTGCCTCGGAGCGGACGATGCGGATGAGCAAGCCTTACATCGGCAGGCCCAACGATTTTGGTTTGCTCGTCACCACGCAAGACAAACTTAACGAACAAGTTCTCGCCGCGCACGAGCAGGGCTTTCAAGTCGGCGTGCATGCCAACGGCGACGTCGGCATCGACATGGTGCTGAATGCCTATGAACTCACCAGCCGGCTGCATCCGCGCAAAGATCCGCGTTATCGCATCGAACATTGCACGCTGATCAACGAACCGCTCCTTGAGCGAATGGCGAAGATCGGCGCGATCCCCACACCATTCTACACGTACGTCTATTACCACGGCGACAAATGGGCCCAGTACGGCGAAGAGCGAACTCGCTCGATGTTCGCACATCGCTCGTTTCTCGATCACAATATCAAAGTCGCCGGCGCGTCGGACTACGTACCCGGTCCCTTTGAACCGCTGATGGCGATCCAAAGCATGGTCACCCGCACTGATTACAAAGGCCGCATCTGGGGCGAGAATCAAAAGATCAATCCAGCCGAAGCCCTCCGCATCTGCACCATCCACGGCGCGCATGCGTCGTTCGAAGAGCACGTCAAAGGCTCGATCACCCCTGGCAAATACGCCGACTTCGTGATGCTCGCCGCCGATCCATTGAAAGTGGAACCGGCAAAGATCAAAGACATCCAAGTGTTGCGAACGGTGATTGGCGGGAAGACCGTGTTTCCGGCGAACGCAGAATGATCGGGAGGGGAAGTTTCGGAGACGGCAACGCCATTCCAATCACTTTGCCAGCGTGACGGCAGCCTCTTGCAGCGCCTTGCGCAGCGGCGAGGCATCCGCGTTTTGCAAACCAACTCGCTGAATCAGCAGGATGATAAAAATCTTCTTCTCCGGATCGATCCAGCCCTGCGTCCCGAAGGCGCCGCCGTGGCCATAGGTTCCTTTTGACATCAGCGCGTGAACCCCTTGCGGCTCGCGCGTGAATTGCCAACCAAAGCCCCATCCCATACCGTCGGTAAAACCCGTTTTGATTTCGCCCGTTTGCAGCGAGGTCATTTGCTTCACGGCTTGTTCAGAGACAATCCGCTGCCCATGAAGTTCGCCGCCGTGCAGCATCATTTGATAAAAGCGAGCCAGATCCGCGGCTGTCGAATAGAGCCCACCAGCGGGAATCGGATGCTTGGCTCCTTTCACGGGACCGAGCAGCACGTAGTTGGCAAAGATCAGCCGATTTTCTTTGCGATCGTATAAACCAGCGAGGCGTTTGAGTTGATCTTTGTTCGGGTAAGGAGTCGTATCGACCATCTTCAGTGGCTTGAAGATCCGTTCGTTTAGAAACTCTTCGAACGACTTGCCGCTCTTCACTTCGATGATCCGCCCTAATGTGTCGATGCCTGAATTACAGTACGCCCATTTCGAGCCGGGCTCGAATTGCAGCGGCTGTTTCGCGACGACCGCAGTTGCTTCGGCCAGCGTATGAGCGCGATCGAAGTAGAGGTTCTTCAGTTCGCCCGGATAGCCGCCGGGCAAGCCCGATGTGTGCGTGAGAAGATCGCGAATCTTGATTGGCCGCGACGGTGCCCGTAGTTCTGTTTTGCCATCTTTCTGCTCTGCGAGTTGCAAGCCTTGGAATTCCGGCAAATGTTTCTCGACTTCATCGTCGACGGAGAGTTTGCCTTCGTCCTGCAGAATCATGATGCCGATCGCGACGATTGGTTTCGTCATCGATGCGATGCGGAACAGCGAATCTGCCTTCATCGGTTGCTTGAGTTCGACGTTCTGCGAACCGAGCACGGACTGAGCAAGGATGCCGTCTTTGTTGCCGACGACAGCGATCAAGCCGGGGACTTCGCCGTTGTCGATAAACGGCTGCATCGCGCTGGTCAGTTTGGTAGCTGATTCGTCCGCGGCCTTTTGGGCGAAGGTGGACGAATTGCTGAAGAGCAGGGCGATGCCAATTGCCAACTGAAGAAGGTGCTGCTGCTTAATAATCGACGTTGTCATGTGAGTCTCTCCCGATTGCAGCATTGCCCGCGGTTAGGGTCCGCACTGCGGACCCTACGATGGTGGCGATCAGTTGCGGCCGGCTGTGGCGGTGGCAGCGAGCGAATTACTTTGGCCTTCAGACACACGCCAGTCGACCAATTGAATTTCTACACGCTGCATGCCGCGGAAATCATTGATCACCGGCTTGAAAGCAATATCGAGCGGACCACTGGCCGCCGTCAAGCTTTCGCAATCGTCGCCAAAGCCGAAACCGACGCACCGCATCGGTGTACGAAGGTGCGAAAGCTTGAGCGACAAATGCCGCTCGCCGCCGCCGATTCGCTTCGGCGCTTCTGTCAGCGTCACTCCAGTTGCACACAGCACCGGCCGCGGATTGCCCATGCCGAACGGCGCGAGCGATTCGATCTGTCGCACCACCTCGGCCGTCAGTTGGCAAAAAGGCCCTTCCGCGTCGATCCGCAATTCGCTGCCATGCCGGCCGCTGGGGCCTGCTTCGGCAGCTGCATAATCGAGAAACGCATTGCGAAATGCCGCGATGCGTTCTTCTTCAATTTTCAAACCTGCGGCCGCCGCATGCCCGCCGAAGCCGAGCAAATGTTCGCTGCATGCGGTCAGTGCCTGATGCAGATTCATGCCGTTCGGTGAACGGGCCGAAGCCACGCCAGGCTTCACGCCGGCGGGATCGAGCGAAATCAGCACGACAGGCACCTGATGTTTTTCCGCAAGTCTGCCCGCCACCAAACCGATCACGCCCGCATGCCAACCTTTGCCGGCGAGAACGAGTGCGCCGTCGTTCTCCGGATCGAACTCCTCTTTGGCCTGTTTCGCTGCCGCGAGTTGAATGCTCCGCTCCAGGCTATCGCGGCTGTTGTTCAGTTCGTGAATGTACTCGGCCAGTTGCGCTGCCCGTGCGCGATTGTCGGTCGTAAGCAACTCGACCGCAAGTTGCGCCTGGCCAAAACGTCCCGCTGCGTTGAGTCGCGGAGCAATTGAAAAGGCGATGTCCTCACTCGAGAGCGCCGGCTTGTCGCTTAACTTGCAAACCTGCATCAGCGATTGTAGACCCACGGGCGGATTGAACTTCAAGCTGTTCAAGCCATGTCGCACGAGAATTCGGTTCTCGTCGATCAGCGGCACCATGTCGGCGACGGTGCCAATCGCCGCGAGTCCGACTGCAGAAAGCAAAAAATTGCGGAGCGGCTCGGTGACTTTTTTCGCTTGACTGGCGCGTTGACAAATGGCCCAGGCCAACTTCAGCGCGACGCCCGCACCGCACAAACCTCCGAAGGGATAAGAACTGCCTGGCAACCGCGGATGCACAATGGCGGCCGCGTCTGGCAGCCGCTCGGCGAACTCATGGTGATCGGTGACGATCAATTCAATGCCGATCTCTTTCGCCAGTTCCGCTTCTTCAACACTGGTGATGCCGCAGTCAACCGACACGACCAACTCAGCGCCTCGTTCGCGCAAGTTCCGCAGCGCTTCCTTGTTCAAGCCGTAGCCTTCTTCCAGACGATTCGGCACATAGTACGAACAATCGGCCCCGAGCAGTTTCAAGCAGTTCAGCAGGATCGACGCCCCTGTCATTCCGTCGGCATCGTAATCGCCATAGATGACAATCTTCCGCCGGGCAGCGATGGCCGAGTGAACTCGATCGGCGGCGGCGGCGGCACCGGGGAGCAACTCCGGCTCGCGCAGGCCCGAGAGTTTCGATTCGAGAAACATCCGCACCGCAGCGGGATCATAGACGCCGCGGCTGAGGAGCAACTGCGCGACGATGTTGGGAATGCCGGTCGCTTGTTGCAGCTGGGCGATTCGTCCCGCATCAAAGGGGCAGAGGCGCCAGCGTTTGCGCATGAGACAGCTTCCGTTCTGGGTTTAAAAAAGGAAGTCTTCGCGCACTTCTCCCTCGCTTACGCGTCGGGCCATGAGGCGGTCGCTTCGCTCCGCCAATCATATCGCAACCAGAGTAGGCTGCCAGCTACCGCGAACTACTTCTTCTTCTCGACATGCAGCGTGTGCTTCCGGAGGCGGGCGCTGTACTTCTTCAGCTTGAGTTTTTCGCCACCGGGCTTGCGGCGGAGAATGTAGTTGATGTCGCCCGTTTCTTCACAAACCAGGAACACCACTTCAGCTTTTTTCTTGCTTTTGGCCATGATAGGAATTTCCGTCAGCTCGACATCAATCCCGAGCGGTGGAAAGTATTCGAAAGCGAATCCACCGCGGGAATCTAAGTTTATTGGGGAATCCAATAATATAGGGAACGACAGCCGGCGGTGGAATAGGGATGCCCCGGAAGTTCACCGTGGCGCAGCCGTGAATCCACAAAACACGCAAGTTGTTTTATGGTTTTGCCTTACGTCGTTTTTTGCGGCCAATCCGAATAACATTACAACAGTCGATGAAATCCAAGCAATTTGGTTCGACGGCTGATATCATCGCGCAGCAGCACGGCGCGGCAAAAGTCTAGGTACGACCGACGACTGCAGCGGAAATCCAGGTTGGAGTCTTTCGGCGCTCCCGGCTCCCAATTACGCTCAGCAGCGTTCGCTTTTTGTTCGTGTTTGAGATCAACACCATGCGCTGGCCAACCCTGTTCGTTTGCTTCTTCGCCTGGGCGACTGCTGCCATCGCAGTGCCGCCTCAAATTGAGCCGGTGGCTGGCCTGCGTGATCGCACACCGCGGGTGCAGGCCCTGGTCGGCGGCAAGATTGTGCAGCGGCCGGGCAAAGTCCTCGAAACGGGCACCGTGCTGATCCGCGACGGCGTGATTATCGCGGTCGGCGAAACGATCGAACTGCCGCCGGAAGCTCGTCTCTGGGATGTGAAAGGCAAGACGATCTACGCCGGGTTCATCGACGCATTCACCGAGCAGCAGATTGCCGCCGACAAGGTACCGACCGCGGCGCGTCACTGGAGCAAACGGATCACGCCCGAGTTGGAACTCGCGGCCTTTTATTCGCCCGAAGAAGCGGTGCAGACGAAGTATCGCGCGCTTGGAATTACTGCGAGACTCGTTACACCGACCGGTGGCATCATCAAGGGACAAAGTTTGCTCGTGCTGAACGGCAATGTTACCCGGCCGACGATTGTTGCCTCCAATGTCGCGCAGCACATCCGTTTGACGACACCTTTCGGCGTTGATCGCGATGACTATCCGAACTCGCCCATGGGCGCGGTTGCGCTGGCCCGGCAGACGATGCTCGATGCCCAGTGGTATCGCCAGGCCACAGCTGCTTCGGCGGCCAACACGCTGCTGCCACGTGTTGACACAAATCGTTCGCTGGCCGCTTTATTGCCGGCCATCGATGGCTCGCAACTCGTCATTGCCGACGCCAGCGACGAGCAGTTTCTGCTGCGGGCCGATGCCTTTGCTCGCGAGTTTGGATTGAAGGTCGCCATTCGCGGGAGCGGCCGCGAATATCGCCAACTCGATCTTGTAAAGAAAACGGGACGCACGGTGATTGTGCCGTTGACTTTCCCGACTCCGCCGAATGTTGAAACACTCGCCGCATCGCTCGATGTTTCGCTCGAACAACTGATGCACTGGGATCTCGCTCCGGAAAACCCCGCGCGCTTGGTCGAAGCCGGCGTGCCGCTCGCACTGACAACGTATGGTCTGACCAACACGGCTGACTTCTTGCCAAACGTCCGTCGCGCAATTCAACGCGGTTTGTCTGCCGACGAAGCTTTGAAAGCCTTGACGGTCACCCCCGCGGAACTGCTCGGCGCCGAAAAAACACTCGGCAGCATCGAACCTGGCAAACTCGCGTGCCTGCTGGTAACCGACGGAGAAGTCTTTGCCTCGAAGACGAAATTGCTGGAAACATGGGTCGAGGGGCAACGCTTCGAATTGCAAGAAGCAGCCCGCGTCGACATTCGTGGTGCGTGGCAGTTCGAGTTTAGCGACAAGCCGGGCAAGTATTCGCGGATTCACCTGGCGCTCTATGGTTCGGCCGAAAAGCCAAGCGGTAAATGGTCGCTTAAGGAGGAACTCGAAACAAAAGAACAACTCGCCAAAGCCGAGAAGCTGAGTGCGTTGAAACTGCATGATGCCATCGTCGAGTTTTCTTTCGACGGTAGTCCATTGGAACTCACCGGCGTTGCCCGGGGCAGCGGCGTGATCTCGGTCGGCAAAGACGATGAGCTGAAAATTACCGGCGAAGTGATCTGGGCGGATGGCAGCCATTCGAAGCTCGCTGGCAAACGCATTTCTTCGAAGTTCGATTGGGAGTGCGAGGTTCCCGCCGAGCCGAAGAGCGGCCAGAAAAGTCTGTCCGATGAGAAAACGAAAGTTGCCGACAAACCAGACTCTGCCGCGGTCTCGAAGGTAAACTTTCCTCTCGGCGATTTCGGCCGCAGCGCGCAACCCGATCAGCCCGCGATGCTCGCCATCAAAAACGCCACCCTCTGGACTGCCGCCGATCCGCCGGTGATCGAAAACGGCGTATTGTTGATCCGCGCGGGCAAGATCGTGGCGGTCGGTAAAAAGCAAGACATTCCCGACGGCATCACCGTGATCGACGCCAAAGGAAAACACATTTCGCCCGGCATCATCGACTGCCATTCGCACATGGCTACCGACGGCGGCATCAACGAAGCTGGGCAATCAATTACAGCCGAAGTTCGCATCGGCGATTTTATTGATGGCAACGACATCACGATTTATCGGCAACTGGCAGGTGGCGTGACCGCAGCGAACATTCTACACGGCAGCGCCAACACAATCGGCGGGCAGAATCAGGTGATGAAACTCCGCTGGGGGAGTTCCTACGAAGGATTCCGCTTCACCAATGCGCCGCCCGGCATCAAGTTCGCCCTGGGCGAAAATGTGAAGCAGAGCAACTGGGGTGAGAAATACACCAAGCGTTATCCGCAGTCGCGGATGGGTGTCGAACAGATTCTGCAGGACGCGATGGTCAGTGCGAAGGAATATCGCCGCCAGCACGAAGCCTGGAAAACGAATCACGAAGGACTGCCGCCGCGACGCGACCTGGAACTCGATGCTCTCGTCGAAGTGATCGAAGGAAAACGGCTCGTGCATTGCCACAGTTATCGCCAGGACGAAATCCTCGCGCTACTGAGTGTCTGCGAACAGCATGGCGTGCAGGTCGCGACATTGCAGCACATTCTTGAGGGGTACAAAGTGGCAGATGCGATCGCACGGCACGGCGCCGGTGGTTCGTCGTTCAGCGATTGGTGGGGTTACAAGTTCGAAGTCCTCGACGCCATTCCGCAAAACGGCCTGCTGATGCACCGCGCCGGCGTTCAGGTTTCGTTCAACAGCGACGACCGCGAACTGGCTCGCCACTTAAATCATGAAGCCGCAAAAGCCATCAAATACGGCGGCGTGCCCGAAACCGAAGCGTTGAAATTCGTCACGCTGAATCCAGCGAAACAGTTGCGGATTGAAAAGTACGTCGGTTCCCTCGAAGCAGGCAAGGAGGCCGACTTTGTCGTGTGGAATGGCCCCCCACTATCGACTCTCGCCCGCTGCGAACAAACGTGGATCGACGGTCGGAAGTATTTCGACCGCACAGAAGATGCCGCGCTGCGGAAGGAGCAAGATCAGGTGCGCGCGGCGATCATTCGCAAGATCCTGGCCTCAGGCGAGTCGATGAAAAAAGCGGGCGACAAAAGTCTCAGCGATGCCGATCTCTGGCCGCGGGAAGATGAATACTGTGCACACAGCCGCGGGCAGTAAAGTCGTCGCTTCGTTCCGCGAGCGATGAATCGACGCGAGTCATTCGGTGTCAGCCAGAACGAGCGGTACTCCGCGCGACTCCGAATGGGGACGGGTGCGGGCGACGAACAGGCGATTCTCTGCCGACGACGCACCAACCATTCAAACTCCCTCGCTTATGCGTCGGGCTATCAACTTGCTATCACTAGCCTGAACCGCAAGCGGAGGAATCAGCGTGCACTCACGCGTTCGGCATGTTTTTGTGACTCAATCGAGATTGCGTCGTGCGGCGACACTGGCAACTTTCGCCGCGTTCAATCGGCAGTTTCTGCGTGTTGCCGGTTGCTAGCGCTAATTTCGCCCGATGTACTCCCTTGTCCCTCGTAGTTGTGCAATTCACTGCGGCAATTCAACTTATCCTCGCTAGCACCCACGGCGAAAACCTTTTCTCCAAAGCCCGGCACGCTCATTGCTTTGAGGGTGGAATTGCCGCAGCGTGGCCTGTGCTCGTTGTGGTCATTTCCTAAAACTTATCGCGTCGTGCTGAAAATGTACTACGGACTTTACACCGCCGCCGCCGGAGCCAATGCTCTCAGCCAAAAGGTTGAGATCTTGAGCAACAACCTGGCGAACGTCGATACGGTCGGTTTCAAGCGCGAGCTGGCATTGCTCGAAGCGCGCGAAAGCGAAGCCATCGAGCGTGGTCTCGACATGCGGGGTTCGAAGTCGCGCAACGATCTTGGCGGCGGCGTTGATCTGGCCGCGACCGCGACCGAGTTTCGCCTCGGCACGTTCAAGCCCACCGGCATTCCCACGGACATGGCCATCGAGAAGCCGGACCTGTTTTTCATTATTCAACGCGGCGAGCAGCAGTTACTGACTCGCGCCGGCAATTTTCACACGGACAACGAGGGTCAGCTGCAAACCCTGGAAGGCGATGCCGTGTTAGGAAGTGACGGCGCGCCGATTCAACTCGACCCACGGTTGCCCTGGGAGTTGCTCAGTGGCGGACGGATTCGTCAGGCCGGCGATACTCGCGAAATCGGCTTGCGGCGACCGCAGGATCTGCGCGATTTGCAAAAGATCGGCCACAACCTGTTTCAAAACAAAACTGACCGCTGGGCTACGGTGAATCCTGAAGATCGCCGCGTGCGGGGCGGATTCACGGAAGTTTCGGGCGTGAACTCGCTGCAGGAAATGACGGAACTGATTGCGACGTCGCGAGCTTATGAAACCAACATCCGCATGATGCAAACTCACGATCAAATCACGGGCTCGCTGATTCAAAAACTGCTGCGTGCCTAACGTTAAAACACATTTCGCTTTGTCAGGGACGACAACATGAGCGTACAAACCTTATATACCGCCGCGACCGGCATGGAGTCGCTGCAAACGAAGCTTGACGTCATCGCGAATAATCTCGCGAACGTGAATACAACCGGTTTTAAGAAGGGCCGGGCGAATTTCGAAGACTTGTTCTATCGCACCTACGATTTTCCCGGCGCCCAAGACGCCCAGCAGAATTACACCGCGACCGGCACTCAGGTTGGTCTTGGTTCGCGCGTGCAAAGCGTGCAAACGAAGTTCTCGCAAGGTGCGTTTCAAGACACCGGCACTCCACTGGATGTCGCCATCGAAGGAAACGGCTTCTTTCAAGTGCAGGATCCGTTCACCGGTCAAACCGTCTACACGCGGGCCGGCAACTTTTCGATCAACGCCAACAATCAACTGGTAATCGGCAGCGCCCAAACCGGCCGACTGCTGCAGCCAAATATCACACTGCCTGTTGATACCACGGCGATCTCGATCACGTCCGATGGGCGCGTCCTCGTACAACAAGCGGGGCAACAAAACATGCAGCAGCAAGGGCAGCTGGAACTAGCGATCTTTCCGAATGCGGAAGGTCTGCTCAAGCTGGGCGAAAACTTGTACTCGGTAACCGATTCATCGGGCCAACCGATTCCGAGCACTCCCGGCCAACAAGGCCTCGGTGTGTTGCGTCAGGGATTCTTGGAAGCCTCGAACGTCGAGCCTGTTGCCGAATTGATCGACTTGATCACCACGCAACGATCGTTTGAGTTGAACAGCCAAGCGATTCAAGCGGGTGATCAGATCCTGCAACTCATCTCGAACCTGCGGCGATAATGTCGTCTTTCGCTCCGCGAGAGAACGCGTCTGACAAATCACGGCAATCATGAACATGTCACGAACCTTCAAAAACAGTTGCCTCTACACCGCGATCCTGATCGCCAGCCAATGGTCGGCCAGCGCGGCAGAGATTCAATTCCACCGCGATGTGATTGTGGCTCGTGGCATCGTCCGCTTGGGCGATGTGGCCGAAGTGCTGACGAGCGATGCCGCCGAAGCTCGCTTGCTCGAAGGGATCGCGCTGGTTCCGGCTCCGTCGGGCGATGAACCGAAATTGCTCAAGCGTCAGGAAGTGCAACAGCTGCTGCAACTCAGCGGCGTTTCGCTTCGTCCTCATCGCTTCAGCGGTGCGGAGGTGACTGAGATTCACCGAGGGCCAAGTGTCGTGGCAGCGGGGCAGCCCGCCGTTGTCGAGGCGACAGCGATCGAACCTGTTTCGCCAACTGTCACGACCGCAGCGAAGAAGCCGGTCACAGCACAAGCAGCAGTTCCCGCAACCCCGGCCGGCCGCGTGGCTCAGGCTATCGTCGCTCATCTAACTACCGTTTCCGAAACGCCTGCCGAGTGGCAAGCCGAAGTGGCGATGTCGCCGCGCGTCGTCCAAGCGTTCGCCGACGTTGATCTGCCGATCATTCGTGTCGAAGGTGGTATCTCGCCGTGGCTCGGGCGCCAACAGTTCATGTTGTTGGTTGGAAATGAAATGGCACCGACGCGGTTGCCTGTTGAAGCAGAAATCACGGGCACAACCCGCGCGGTGACGGTTGTTCGCACCATCGAACGAGGCACATTGCTCGCAGCAGAAGATGTGCAGCTGCAAACCGTGACACTGCAGCGTGGCGTTACGCTTTTGCTGGATCCAAATCAGCTCGTTGGCCGTGAAACGACACGCACGCTCAACGCCGGTCAGGTCGTGACCAATGACATGGTTCGCACCGTGCGGCTCGTCAAGCGAGGCGAAACGATCGATGTGTTTTCGATCGGCGCTGGGCTGCAAATCAGCGAGCCCGGCAAAGCACTTAGCGACGGCGCATTTGGCGACACCATCCAAGTGGAGTTCGTCGATCGCCGCAAGATGTCAGTCCGCGTAACAGGCCTGCGGCATGCGGAAGTGTATGCCATGCAAACCAGCCGTTCGCAAGTGAAGAGCAATTCTCCTGCCCCATCGCAACTCATTCGCCGCTAAGCCGTGAACGCAAGGAAGCCTTCGATGAAACATACTCTGCGACATACCTGGCGAACCGGCTTGCCGCTGGTCCTCGCGCTGTCGACGACCATCGTTGTCGCGCAGCAGCCTGGCGTGCTACCGATGCCGCTTCCGGGCATGGCACAACCGGCACAGCCTCAGGGCGATGTGGTCGAAGGACCCAATTCGAGCTTGTACAGCGCCCGCAAGGCCATGCAGACGGCAGCCATCGCGAATCGCGGGCTCGTCGGTCCGTCGGTTGCCAGCAGCTGGTACGAAACTCCGCTGCCGCCGCC
>CAYMWL010000046.1:0-54157 GCA_964394305.1 uncultured Pirellulaceae bacterium | reverse complement strand
TGCGTCGTGCCTCTCGGCGCTCGCGATGATCAGCGTTTCTTCGATGCGGAGGTTCAAGTGCAATTGAACCGGCGATTCTAAGGCAGGGTTGGTCGAACGTGATCGTGACGCCCACCTGGTGGAACTGCTCGACCCACTGACCCACTCTACCCCTCACGAAAAACCATTGGCAGTCGGCCCGTTTGCCGATACGATAAGTGGTTGTTGATAATTGTCTGCGATCCCAGTCCGCGATTATTCGTTGAGGCGGTCCTGATGAGTCAGTATCGAAATTGTGCCGGCATTTCGCGCCGTGATTGTTTGCAGCTAGGATTGACTGCAGGGGTTGGACTGGGGCTCAGCAATCTGCTGCGGCTGCAAGCAAACGCTGCACCGACATCACCGCGCCGGGCGAAGGCCAAGAGTTGCATTCTGATTTGGATGGACGGCGGGCCGACGCACTTCGAAACGTTCGACCCCAAGCCCGATGCTCCCGCCGAGATCCGCGGCGAGTTCGAACCGATCAGCACCAAGTTACCGGGCGTGCAATTTTCGCAGCACATGACCAGGCTGGCCGGCATGACGGACCAGATCAGCGTCATTCGTTCGATCCGCCACGACCAAGGGAATCACGGTGCCGGCAATCATTACATGATGACCGGTTCGCCGCCGCGCATTCCAGTCGGCTGCGGGGCGTTTGTCAGCTTTCATCCCAGCATGGGTTCAGTGGCCGCGTATGAACTGGGCAAGGACAACGGCCTGCCGAATTACTTTTCGATTCCGAGCATGAGCCGCTCGGGCGGACCAAATTTTCTTGGCGCGAAGTATGCGCCGTTCGTGGTCGGCGGCGATCCGAACTCAGCCGACTTCCGCGTCCGCGATGTAGCGCTGCCGCAAGGCTTGACCGAAGACCATTTCAACCGCCGCACCGATCTGCGGAAAATGGTCGATCGCATCGAACGGATCAACGATCCCGCTGCTGGTGATCCCGTCGGCGGCCTCGATGAATATTATCGCCAGGGTTATGACCTGATCACCTCGACTGCCGCCCAAGCGGCGTTCGACATTCATCGCGAAAAAGACGCCGTCCGCGAGCGCTATGGTCGCAATGGTTTTGGTCAGCGCGCGTTGCTCGCGCGGCGACTCATTGAAGCGGGCGTGCCATTCATCACGCTCTATGACGGCGGCTGGGATCATCACGCCGATATCTTCCCTTCGCTGCGGAAGCGATTGCCCGATTGGGACAGCACGGTCGCCACGCTTATCGCCGATCTGCAAGAGCGCGGATTGCTCGAGAGCACGCTGGTTGTCGCCCTGGGCGAATTCGGCCGCACTCCGGCGATCAGCACGCTCAATGGTCAAAAGGGCGCGGGCCGCGATCACTGGGCCAATGCGATGTCGGTCCTGATTGCCGGTGGCGGCACACCGGGCGGCGTGATCGTCGGCAGCACCGATCGCAAAGGCTACACGGCCAACGAACGGGTGCTCTCGCCCGAGAATTTCGTCTCGACGATCTACACCAAGTTGGGCATCGATCCCGGCAAGATCGTCTACACTCCGCAAGGCCGGCCGACGCACTTGGTCAGCGATTCGACACCGATCAAGGAACTGCTGTAATCGAGACCTTCGCTCCGCGAAAGGTTCGGAGTTGACGTCCAGCCAGCGACGCAAACGAGGTGAAGGTTTTTAAAGCAAGCTCGCGGCGGTATTCGTGATACGTTCGCAACGGTGGGCCGAATTTCGGCGACGTGCTGATTTTCGCCATGCCATGTCTATCGACATGGAGCAGATTGCTCGCGTCGATTTCGAAGCCGCCATGGAGCAATTTTCTCGAGCAGGATTTCCCTGCGAAAAACCAGGCCAAGTCGATATCTGGCGGCCGATCGCCCCGTAGTGGCCGCTAGCGGCTCGAACGTTTGAAATAGAGCCTCGACTTGCCATTCCACCCACCTGTCGTCGCTGGCTGGACGCCAGCAACGATCCTCACCTCACGGTTCGGGCTACCTGACGAGCAAAACTGGATTTTCATAACACTTTGCCGTAACTGACGTTGCGACGACGATTGCAGCTGTCCAAGGAATCTGGCGGCTTGCGGTACTCCAACAATTCAAGCGACGCGTACCAGACCTTTACCCCGCCGCGATTTCCGCAAACAATACGGATGGCGGTTTTTGCGGATTGCGCAGGGTTTTAGGATGGACTGGCGCTCTTGGTCTGCCGAAAAACTGAAGTGCAATGTTCCGGATCAGTCCGAGCCTGTGTGAAAGAGGGTTTCCTGATGTCAGACGTACAAGACATTCCTGTAGATGATGCTGCCGCGAGCACGTTTGCGTCGCAGGTGCAGGATCTCGACCCGGCTGAAACGCAGGAATGGCTTGATTCGCTGAACTACGTGTTGCAGAGCAAGGGGGCCGAGCGGGTAAAGTACCTGCTATCAGCCCTTGAAGAACGAGCCCGCGAGCAGGGCGTTGATCTGCCCATCGATCTCGACACTCCTTATATCAACACCATTCCGGCGTCGGCACAGCCGCGCTATCCTGGCAATCGCGAAATCGAGCGCCGCATCAAGAGCATCATTCGCTGGAACGCGATGGCGATGGTGGTGAAGGCGAACAAAAACTTCGACGGCCTTGGCGGACACATCTCGACGTTCGCCTCGAGTGCCACGCTGTATGAAGTGGCCTTCAATCACTTCTTCCGCGGCCGCGGCGAAGATGGCTACAGCGGTGATCAGATTTATTTTCAAGGTCACGCTTCGCCCGGCATGTACTCGCGGGCGTTTCTCGAAGGTCGACTGAGCGAAGACAACCTGAATCATTTCCGCCGCGAGCTGCGCGACACGCCGGGGCTGTCGTCGTATCCGCATCCTTGGCTGATGCCTGAGTTTTGGGAGTTCCCTACGGTCTCGATGGGCCTTGGCCCGATCATGGCGATCTATCAGGCCCGCTTCAATTATTACCTGCAGGATCGCGGCATCCGTCCGATCGACGGCCGCAAGGTCTGGGCGTTCCTCGGCGACGGCGAATGCGATGAACCCGAGTCGCTTGGTGCGATCACGCTCGCGGGCCGCGAGAAGCTCGAGAATCTGATCTTCGTCATCAACTGCAACCTGCAACGGCTTGATGGTCCGGTTCGTGGCAACGGCAAGATCATTCAAGAGCTCGAAGGCTTGTTCCGCGGCGCCGGCTGGAACGTGATCAAAGTCATCTGGGGTGAAGATTGGGATCCGCTGCTGGAGAAAGATGAATCGGGCCTGCTTGCCAAGCGAATGGGCGAAGTGGTCGACGGTCAGTATCAAAAGTATGTCGTCATGCCCGGCTCGTACACGCGCGAGCACTTCTTTGGGAAGTATCCCGAGTTGCTCAAGCTAGTGGAAAAGTACTCGGATGAAAAACTCGCCCGGATGCGCCGCGGCGGCCATGATCCGGAAAAAGTTTACGCGGCCTACAAAGCGGCCCACGATTGCAAGGGCAAGCCGACGGTCATCCTGGCCAAGACGATCAAGGGCTATGGTCTCGGCGAAGCGGGCGAAGGTCGCAATGTCGCCCACAACAACAAGAAGATGAACGAAGCGGAGCTGCTCGAGTTTCGCACGCGGTTCGGCATTCCGATTTCGGATGCGGAAGTGGCCAAGACGCCTTTCTACAAGCCGCCAGAGGATTCGCTCGAAATGCGTTACCTGCGCGAACGTCGCGAAGCGCTCGGCGGCAGCGTGCCGAGTCGGCCGAAGGTTGCGCCAGCGATTCAAACGCCCAGCTTCTCGGACTCCACGTTCAACGAATTCAAGACCGGCACCGGCGACAAGGAAGCCTCGACCACGATGGCCTTTGTGCAGTTGCTGCGGAAGCTGGTTCGCGACAAGCAAATCGGCAAGTACGTGGTGCCCATCGTGCCAGATGAATCGCGCACGTTCGGTATGGAAGGGATGTTCAACGAGATCGGCATTTACTCACACGTCGGGCAGCTGTACGAGCCCGTCGATTCGGGCATTCTCGCCAAATACAAAGAGGCGACGAACGGCCAGATTTTGGAAGAAGGAATCACCGAAGCGGGCTCGATCAGCAGCTTCTGTGCGGCGGGCACGGCGTACTCGTCGCACGGCGTGAATATGATTCCGTTTTACATCTATTATTCGATGTTCGGTTTCCAACGCGTTGGCGATTCGATCTGGTGTGCGCAAGACATGCGAGCCAAGGGCTTTTTGCTCGGCGGCACTGCGGGACGCACCACGCTCAACGGCGAAGGGCTGCAACATCAAGATGGCCATAGCTTGCTGAACGCGATTGCGTTTCCGAACGTGCGGGCCTATGACCCGGCATACAACTACGAGATCGCGGCGATCATTCTCGATGGCATGCGGCGAATGTATCAGGATGGCGAAACGGCTATCTACTATCTGATGGTAGGCAACGAGAACTATGTTCATGCGGCGATGCCCGAAGGTTGCGAAGAGGGCATCATCCGCGGCATGTACAGGTTCCGTACGAAAGAAGTTCCTGACGCTAAGATCAAGGTGAACCTCTTCGGCAGCGGCGCTATCCTACGTCATGTGGTGAAAGCGCAAGACATCCTCGCCGAGAAGTATGGTATCAGCAGCAACGTGTGGAGCGTGACGAGCTACACGCAGCTGCGGCGTGATGCTCATGCTTGCGAACGTTGGAACATGCTGCATCCCGATCAGCCGCGGCGGTCTTCGTACGTCGAAGAGTTGCTCAAGGGCGAGAAGGGAAGTTTATTTGTCGCGGCGTCGGATTATGTCCGCGCGTTACAGGAACAAATCGCCGCGTGGATTCCGGGCGACTACTATGCTCTCGGCACCGACGGCATGGGCCGCAGCGAAACCCGCGAAGCGCTCCGCCGGCACTTCGAAGTCGACGCCGAATGCGTCACGCTGGCGACGCTGTACAAACTGGGACTTCGCGGCGACATCGATAAGAGTGTTGCAGCGCAGGCCGTGAAGGATTTGGGCATCGACCCGAACAAGATTGATCCTTATTTTGCGTAAACATGCAGAGAGCGTAGCTCTCGAATACTCCCTCGCCCCGGTACTCCGGGGAGAGGGCCGGGGTGAGGGCCTGACCCGCAACAAGACTCAGCCAATTCAATCAGCAGACTAGAAGCGAAATAAAACCCATGGCCATCGAAGTCAAACTCCCCAATCTCGGCGAAGGTGTGGAATCGGGCGACATCGTCGACGTGCTCGTCAGCGAAGGTGACACCATCGCTAAAGACCAGGCAATTCTCGATATCGAAACTGGCAAGGCGACCATGCAAGTCCCGAGCGACTTCGCCGGCAAAGTCGTGAAGGTGCACGTAAAGAAGGGGCAGACCGTGAAAAACGGAGCCACTTTGCTTACGCTCGAAGGCGCTGTGGCAAGCGGTTCTGCCGCACCTGCCAAACCAGCTCCCGCTGCGGAAGCGCCGAAGGCAGCACCTGCTCCTGCCAAGCCCGCTCCTGCTGCGCCGGCCGCTCAGCCCGCTGCCACCAAACCAGCGCCGGTTGCCTCGGCACCGGTGAAACCAGCTCCCGCGCCGCAGCCCGTTGCTCAAGCAGCGCCGGTGGCCACGCTCGCGCCGGCCGAAGAACCTGCCGAAACCGGCGATGTTGCCGCGGGACCTGCCGTGCGGAGGTTTGCTCGGGAAGTGGGTGTCGATCTGTCACGCGTCGCCGGCAGTGGTCCTGGTGGCCGCATCTCGCGCGAGGATGTGCTCGCGGTGGTCCGCGCTCAAAGCCAAGGCGTGGGAGTGAACAGCAGCAAGACCGACGCTGGCGCAAGTGCTCGTGATGGATATGGGCCGATCCACATCGAGAAGATGACCAAGATCCGCCGCATGATCTCGGCCCAGATGCACAAGTCGTGGACGACCTGCCCGCGCGTCACTAATTTCGACGATGCCGATGTCACCGAGCTCGAAAAGATCCGCGTCAGCAGCAAGGACGACTACGCGAAGAAGGGGATCAAGCTCACCAGCTTGCCCTTCGTAGTTAAGGCCGTCGCCATGGCCCTCAAGTCGCATCCCACGATCAATGCGTCGATCGACGAAGATGGCGAACACATCATTTTCAAGGATTACGTCAACGTCGGCATTGCGGTCGACACCGAGCGGGGCCTGATGGTGCCGAGCCTGCGTCATCCCGATACGATGTCGATTCCCGATGTGGCCCGCGCCCTCGGCACCATCAGCGAAAACGTCCGCGACGGCAAGATCACGGCCGCCGACATGCAAGGAAGCACGTTCACCATCAGCAACCTGGGCGCGATCGGCGGTACGTACAGCACGCCGATCATCAATGTGCCGGAAGTGGCAATCCTGCTCATCGGCCGAGCTCGCAAGATGCCGGTCGTGGTGAACGACGAAATCGTCATCCGCCTGATGATGCCGTTGAGCTTGTCGTACGATCATCGCCTCGTCGACGGCGGCGCTGCGGCGCGGTTCCTCAACGATGTGATCGACTACTTGAAGAGCCCCAGCCGTTTGCTGCTGGCTCCGTAGCCCGATGTCTGCCATTCGCGACGACATCGCTCGGGCGGCCGTGGCCATTCGCTCGGCCGATGCGCTGCTCATCGGCGCGGGCGCGGGCATGGGCGTCGACAGCGGCCTGCCGGAATTTCGCGGCGATGCGGGCTTTTGGAAGGCGTATCCGCCTTTTCGCGGCAAAGCGTTCGCGGAACTTACTACGCCGCATTGGTTTCGGAGCGATCCCGAGCTGGCGTGGGGATTCTTCGGGCATCGCTGGAGCCTTTACCGTAACACGCCACCGCATGCGGGATTCGAAATCATCCGCCGCTGGGGCGAACCGTTGCCGCTGGGTTACTTCGTCTTCACGAGCAATGTCGATGGCCATTTTCAGCGCGCGGGATTTGCCGAGGAGCGGGTGTTCGAACGGCATGGCTCGATTCACTACTTACAATGCGCCGAACCATGTCATCACGACATCTGGCCCGCTGATGAACTGCAGGTTGAAGTCGATCCGGAAACCATTCGCACGCAATCATCTCTGCCGAAATGTCCGCGCTGCGGTTGCATCGCGCGGCCGAACATTCTGATGTTCAACGATGGCGATTGGTTGACGTCTCGCGCCGAAGAGCAACTCGTGAACTACAACCGTTGGCTGGCTGAGATTGTTGACCAGCGTGTCGTGGCGATCGAATTCGGCGCCGGCCTGGCAATTCCCACGGTTCGTCACGAATGCGAGCAGCGCTCGACGACGCTCATTCGCGTGAACCCTCGCGAACCGGAGATTCGTGGCACATACGCTGGCGAAGCAATCAGCCTGCCGCTCGGTGCGCTCGACGCGATTCAGCAGATCGACGCGCGTCTCGCCTGGCTGGGCAGGATTCAGTTTTGTAGGTGAAGGTTTAATTCGCTAGGGGTCCAGTAGGCGGTCCATTGGTCGGGGTGGCTGAGGAGTAGCGCGCGGAGGTGGCACATCGTGGTGGCGCCGTGTTCTTTCCAACGCCTGCCGGCTCCTTTGAGGCGTTGGGTGACGAGGCGTTGGGTGACGAGGCGTTGGGTGACGAGGCATGCTGGCTGCCAGTTTGGGCAGCGCGCTGCCCGGCGAACTCGCGCTCTCTCCTGCGTGGGCCAATAAAGATCTGAGTTAGTCGCCGAACGCTCCGCGGTCGGTGAGGGTGCCCAAATAGCTCGAGAGTATTTCCCTCGCCATCGCCGGAGCCGCGCAGTGTTTCGCTTGCTGCTGCCAGTTGCTCGCAAGCCCACTCGCATTATCGTTCGCAGAGCAAAGCAACTACGGCACGGAACGTGCTCCTACTCCCGCGGTGCTGTGAACGCCGCTTCACTGAACGACACCACTGATGATTTCTCTTCGAGGGTAATACGATGTCTATTTTAGGGCTTATTCTGCTGATCTTAGTGATCATGATGCTGTTGGGATCCGTCCCCACCTGGCCTCACAGCCGCAACTGGGGTTACGGTCCCAGCGGTGGGTTGGGCTTGATCCTGGTGATCATCCTGGTGCTGTTATTGCTCCGCGCGATCTAACGGCGGGACCCACAAACACGCCCGAAACAGACGAACCGCACACATTGCGAGTGATGGAACGCACCTGCCGACTGTGCGGTTCTTTTCTTCAAACTACTCCGCGTCGCCGTCGCTGCCGGCCTCGTCTTGGGAAACGACCTGATCGATCTTGAGGCCAATGGCTTGCGTTTTACTGCGCAGGCTGCCCCGTGTGATTCCGAGCATCTTCGCGGCACGCGACTGATTGCCGCCCGCGGTTTTCAGCACGCGAGTCACCACATAACGATTCATAAAATCAATAGCTTCCGCGTAAATATCTTCCGAGTTGGCAGCCAGGCGACCATCGAGAAACCGAGCCAAATCCCGGCCGGCTTCGTCGCCGTCATCGCCAGTGGATCCCAGCATTTCGCGGCGGGGTTCACGAACTTCTTCCGGCAGAAACTCTGGAACAAGCACTGGTCCCGTCAAATTCAACAGCGCCTTTTTAATCACGCTCTGCAATTCGCGAATGTTGCCAGGCCATTGATGTTCCAGCAAGATTTTCAGCGCATCGGGCGAAACCCGCTGCAGTGGCTTGTTAAGCTCACGCGAAAAGCGGAATAGGAAAGCTTCGATCAACAGCAGCAAGTCATCGCCGCGCTCGCGTAACGGCGGCAACTTGATCGCAAAACCATTCAGGCGGTAGTACAAGTCGGGCCGGAAGGTGCCCGCTTCGGTCATTGCTTCCAAGTTGCGATTGGTGGCCGTGATAATCCGCACATCGGTCTGAATCGTTTCGTTGCCACCGACGCGTTCAAACCGCTGTTCTTGCAGTAAACGGAGCAACTTGGCCTGCACCAGCGGAGCCATATCTCCCACTTCGTCCAGGAAGATCGTGCCGCCGTTGCACTGTTCGAACTTACCGATGCGGCGATGGTCGGCGCCGGTGAAGGAACCCTTTTCGTGGCCGAAGAGTTCGCTTTCGAGCAAAGCGTCCGGCAATGCAGCGCAGTTCACCGCCAGGAATGGTTTTCCTTTTCGCAAGCTGTGTTGGTAGATCGCGCGGGCAATCAGTTCC
Source organism: uncultured Pirellulaceae bacterium (assembly GCA_964394305.1). Taxonomy (GTDB): domain Bacteria; phylum Planctomycetota; class Planctomycetia; order Pirellulales; family Pirellulaceae; genus Anatilimnocola. Next base: position 45,138 of record CAYMWL010000046.1, on the reverse strand, counting down.
TTGCCGGTTCCACTTTCGCCGCGAATCAGCACGGTGACGGTTTGTGGGGCCACGCGGCCGATCGCTTTATAGACTTCCAGCATCTGCGGGCTGCGGCCGATCAGGGCTTGGTCCCCCTTGGCCGCGGTTGACATCTCCGGCACTTCGACGGGAATGGCCGTCAAGCGGCGGATTTCCAATGCCTGGTCGATCAGGTGCTTAACCTTGGCGACATCCAGTGGTTTGAGCAGAAAGTCGAACGCCCCCAGCTTCATCGCTTCGATGGCCGTATCGCTTTCGCCCGACGCAGTGATGAAGATCACCGGCACGTTGTCGTCGATCTCGCGAATGGTCTCGAACAACTTCAAGCCCGTTGTCTGCGGCAGCAAAATATCGAGCAGCACCGCATCGGGCTTGCCGCTGCGAAGCAACTTCAGCCCTTCTTCGGCCGTCGCGGCAGCGAGGATCTCGATATCCGCGTTTTTGAACGCAGATTTAATGAAATGTACCACGGCCCGGTCATCATCGATCACAAGCAAACTGGGCATGCAGACAGGTCCTAACCGATTTCTAGTCGTCCGAAAATTCTGGCAGTGAAACAGAGATGCGCTGGGGAATGCAAAAAATTTGCCAAACCGCCCGTGCGAACAGCAGAGGGGGCCATAAGTTTGAACACGTTGGCAGCTTTTCGTCCAGCAGGCCTAGTGCGCGGGCAGTCGCACTTCGCCGGGCGAAAACAATGGTTCACGCATTTCAGTTGTAGTGCACTTCGCTGCTGTCCGCAAATCATTGGTGGCGATTCACTTGCGGTTGTTCGCGAATTTTTATGGCCACTTTTGGCACCATGTTTGCTTGGAAGCTTGTCAGCCAAGACGGAGCGAACATCTCGTTACTGGTCAAGGGAAAACAATTAACTCCATTTTGCGGAGAGTCATCATGTTGCAGTGGGCATTGACATTTTTGGTGCTGGCGCTCGTCGCGGCCGCCTTCGGTTTCTTTGGCATCGCGGGCGATCTCGCTTGGATCGGCAAGGTGCTATTCGTCGTGTTTCTCGTGCTGTTTTTTGTCGGCCTGCTCACCGGCGGCGTACGCCGGCCGATCGCGTAGCAACGCGCATTTCTCCTCAATTTCATTCACTTCCTGTTCAATCATGCAAGGAGTTTCGTCATGCGTAATTTCTGGATCGCTATCGCGGTCGTTCCCGTGCTAGCGCTGACCGCCAATGCTCAAGTTCGAGTTGACGTAGGCCAGGGCGGTGTAAAGGTTGACACCCCGGCAGGGCGTGTCGTCGGTGCAGTTGATACTGCTTCAAACGCTACGTTCCGCAGCAGCAAACTCGTGGGCATGAACGTCAAAAATTCAAAGAATCAGGATCTCGGCAAGATCGAAGATCTGGTGATCGATGAACGTGGCCATGTTCGCTACGCCGCGATTTCGTTCGGCGGCTTCCTCGGCTTCAACAACAAGTACTTTGCCGTGCCATGGCGATCGCTGAAAGTGAAGCATGACGCCGGCTCAAGCTCGTACTATGTCGAACTAAACGTGACCAAGGAATATCTCGACGCAGCCCATGGCTTCCCGTCAGACAAATGGCCGGACTTTGCTGATCCAGAAATGAACAAGAAAATCGATGCGTACTGGCTGCGAGATGAATCCAAGCCGTTGAACGCGACACCAACCACGTTGCCGCGTTAGTGCCCTGGGATTCACAGTTTCGTACGCAGAAAATAACAGTGAGACTCGTCGACGTTGCGGCCAAGTCACTCCACATGAAAGCGCGGTGTCGTTCTCCGGGATGACAGTGAGTCGAGATTTGCAGACCGCCCCCCGCAAGCGATCTCGAACACATTTCCGCCACGGTGCTACTGCCCACGAATCGCAAAGTCTGCTGAATACGGAAAAGACGATCGTTGCAGAAGTAATTCTGGGACAGGTCGTCTTTTTCTTTGCGCGCTCTACAATAACAGTTAGAATCGACATCCGAATTCCAAGGATTGCCCAATGCCTGACTCCCGCAACGATCTTCCTAAAGCCAAGCGTGCAAAAATTTGCGCACTGCTCAATGAGCGCCTGCGCGACAGCATCAAGCTTGGCCTGTGTGCCAAGCAAGCTCACTGGAACGTGAAGGGCTTGAACTTCATCGCCCTGCACAAGTTTTTCGACGAGGTGTATTCCGAAGCCGAGCAATATGTCGATGACATTGCCGAACGAATCACGGCGCTCGGCGGCCTGGCCGATGGGAGCGCTGCTGCGTTAGGTAAATCCGAAGTGCCTGACCATCCCACGAAAGCCGTCGACTGGAAGGCTCACGTCAACTCGCTGGCTGACGAACTGGCCGCTTACGGCAAACTGATCCGCAAGGACATCGACAATAGCGATGAACTGGGCGACAAAGGCACGGCCGATCTCTTCACGGGCATCAGCCGGAGCGTGGATAAGTATCTATGGTTTGTGGAAGCCCACGTGCAGGATTAGGGCCTTGCGAGAATCTCTCCAAGAACGAACAAACCCCGCCCTTCACAGAGCAGGGTTTTGTTTACCTAAATAACACTTGCCAGAGCAAGTTACTTCACCGGTTGCGGATCGGCTGGTGGTGCATTGGCATCGACGGCAGCGCCGCCTTCGAGGGCAGCTCCTGCACCAACATTGGGATCTACCTGAACGCCATTCTGGTATGCACCGTTGTGGTAACCACTCACTTGGCAACCGCCGTAATATGCTGGTTGCGCATAGCAGGTATTACCGCAGCCCCGACGATGATGTCCGCCACAACGACGCCGATGGCAAGCTTCGGCATCCAACACGCTCACCAGCGAAAACGTCCCCACCATCGCCAACATCAACAAGCTCTTCATTTCTCAAACTCCCAAAAATGGTTGCAAAACATGCTGGAGAACCTTTGACCAGCTGCGCATTTGATAAAGCAGATACGATGCCAAAAGCTACGCACGGCAAAACGTGGCAATTTGTAGCCACTTTCAGGGGCGCTGAGTCCCGGATTCGCGATTTGTGAACGAATTCATCACTGAATGCGAATGGTCAACTTCCACGCTGATGATTTCGCATCATCCGCGTTGATTGCGCACTAACCAAATTCATGCCACTTGCTGGCCAGTCGCCTGCTGTTCACTTGGCGAATCTCTACAATATTTGGCTCGCTGAAATCGCTTGATCCCATAACTTGCACCAGGAGAATTCACCATGGCCGATTGGCTGGAAGCTGGCACCAAAGCCCCTGCGTTTACCTTGACCGCCGATGATGGCAGCAAAGTCAAAATGTCGGAGTTAAAGGGGAGTCCCGTCGTCCTCTACTTCTACCCTGCCGACGACACTCCAGGCTGTACCCGCGAAGCCTGTGCGTTCCGCGACATGCAAGCCGAACTGAAAAAGCTCGGCGCCAAAGTCTTGGGAGTGAGCCCCGACGACGTCGCCAGTCACGTGAAGTTTCGGGATAAGTTCGAACTCAACTTTCCGCTGCTCGCGGATCCCGATCACGCCGTTGCCGACAAGTTTGGCGCTTGGCGCGAAAAGAACATGTACGGGAAGAAGTCGATGGGCATTGCCCGCTCGACGTTTTTGATCAACGCCGAAGGGGTGATTCACAAAGTGTGGAAGGCTGTCCGCGTCGATGGACACGACGCCAAAGTCCTCGATGAGCTCAAGGCCATGCTAGGCAAGAGTTGAGGGCCATAGATTCATCCGGTAGACCGCTGCGTATTTCTCCGCAACGCGCAAGTTTCTTGCTGAAAAAAAGAGCGATTCATTCAACAAACGCGATGGAAATCGGGTGCCTGAAAACAGTGCTGAAGGTGGAAGGTTGCATGTCGGGCGTTGTTGGCCTTCAAGCTTCCGATTAACTTGAAAGCCAAATCGTTGCCCAGCACCCATCCCACTTTAGACTGCCACCGTTCATGGCGCTTGAACTCGAATACTTCGGTGAGACCAAAGTTCCCGTCGAGGTGGAAGGTTTCACACCGGACTGGGCCTGCGATAAATCACTGGCCAAGATCGAGCGGTTCGAGATCTTTGACGGCAATCGCAAAGTGCCGCTGGCCGAAATGTTCCGCATCTCTGGTGACGCGAGCGACAAGCGGTTCGACTTTCAGGGAAATCTCACCGGTGTGCATTGGATCGGCGCTCACATGCAGAGCGGGTCGATTCATCTGCATGGAGCTGCTGGCCGGCATATCGGCAGCAAAATGGCGGGCGGCGAGATTCATGTGCACGGAGATGCTGGCGGCTGGGTGGGTTGCGAAATGCGCCGCGGCTTGATTCATGTGCATGGCAACGCAGGGCACCTGGTCGGCGCGGCATATCGAGGATCGGCCAAGGGGATGATGGGCGGCACGATCTTGATCGATGGCAATGCCGGCAACGAAATCGGCCATACCATGCGCCGCGGCATGATCGCGATCGGCGGCTCAGCCGGCGACATGGTCGGCTTCAACATGCTGGCCGGCACGGTGCTGATCTTTGGCGAATGCGGCATTCGCGCCGGTGCGGGCATGCGTCGCGGCACCATCGGCCTGCTGGGAAAGACGCCGCCGTCTCTCTTGCTGACCTTTCGCTACGCCGCAACTATGCGGCCGCCGATTGTCTCGCTCATCTTGCGCGAGGTTCGCTCGCAAGGCTTTCAGTTCGACGAAAGTCTGCTGGGTGCAAAGTTTGATCTCTTTCATGGCGACTTGGTTGCGCTCGGCCGAGGCGAAGTGATCATGCGGCACGTCACCGCGGATTAAGTACCTGGCGGCTGGTTCAGTCCCATCTCGGCGAGGACTTTCCTCGTCTGTTGATCTGCGAGCAATTTCAAAAAGGCCTGCACGGCTGGACGATCGCGACGCGAGGCGGGGATGGCGAAGTCGTAGTGCTCTTCTTGGAAAGGAAGAAAGCCCAGGCCTGCATCGCGCGCGACGGCTTCGATTGCCACGCCCCAATCGGCGCGACCTTGTGCGATGGCCGCCGTCACCGCATTGTGATTGCTCGGCTGCACGGCATAACCGCTGGGCTTGCTCCCGTTCAAGATTCGATCGATGAGAATCCGTGTGCCGCTACCTTGATTGCGATTGACCATCAAGCAGTTTGGGTCCGCCACTGCAAGCGAGACGATTTCTGATGAGGAGCGCCCCTCGAAGCGCTGATCGCCCGGGCGAAAGATAATGCCCTGCGAACGTCGATAGCCGGGGACAAGTTCTAACCCCGCACTCAGAAACGGCAGATTGTACGCGCCCGTTTGTGGATCCAGCAGATGTATGCCAGCCACATCGCAGTCGCCACGCTTTGCCGCCGCCAGCCCCGCCGAGCTCCCGACATTCAGCAGCTTCGAAGTGATGCCCTGGCGTTGCATTTGCGACAGCAAGTAATCGAGTCCCACACAGTTGCTGCCGATCACAATCAGATCGGCGACAACCAACCCTTGGCCGATCAGCTTCACATCGACGGTTTCACCGGCCTCGACAATTTCTTGATGCCGGCCAATCGTCACGAAACCATCCGCCCGACTGAACGTCGTCACACTTCCCGAACCCTTCCCCATCGGAAAGGCGCTCAGCCCCTGCGACGTCTTCACCAGACCGACGAGCAGATACTCGGTGCGACCGATTTCGGAATTGGTCTTCACGGCCAGCGTAGCTGCGATCGTTTCGTGCGCTGCGCGCGATCGGCCACCCATCGTCCTAATCACCGGCGCGACAAATTCATGAAAGGTGAAAATTGCCGACGTGGGGAAGCCCGGAAGGATCACCACCGGTTTGCCACTACTGGCTGCGAGGCAAAGCGGTTTGCCCGGCTTGAGCGCCACGCCATGCGCGACGATCCCTGGATCACGCAACTCCGCGACCACCTGGTAACAGAGGTCTCCTTGCCCTTTGCTCGTGCCGCCGGAAAGCAGCACAAGGTCCGCTTCGATGAGTCCCTTGTGAAGAGCGGCTCGCAGCGCGGCGAGATCATCGCGGACGATTCCCAGCAGGATTGGACTCCCCCCGAGTTCGCGCACTGCATCAGCGAGGATCTGAGCGTTCGAATCATAGACTTGTGCCGGCCCCATTGGCTGACCTGGCGGAATGATTTCATTGCCTGTGGAAATGATTGCGACGCGCGGTTTGCGCCAGACGGCGACACTCGCGACACCGATCGCGGCCAGCACGCCGGTCTCGCGACTCGAGAGCAGCGTGCCGGCCCGGAGCACGGTTTCGCCGCGCGCGATATCGGTACCCGCAAAGGAAATTCCAGAACCTGGCGTCAGCGCTCGACGAATCAATACCTGTCCGTTGCAAGTCTCCGTATGTTCGATCATCGCTACAGCGTCGGCGCCGCGCGGAACCATGCCGCCGGTGGCGATCGGAACCGCTTCGCCGGAATGGACATCGAAACTTGGAGGTACACCCGCATCCAAGTGAGCCTCAAGGCATTTGACGCTGCGCGGTGCGAGTTCCGCGGCGCCAAAAGTGTCCGCAGCCCGCAGTGCAAATCCATCCACATTCGAGCGATCAAATGACGGCACATCGACGGTAGCCAACACATCATCAGCGAGCACGCGTCCTAGGGCATCGCCCACCGTGACTTGTTCGGCCCCCAGGGGCGTCAGATTTAGCGCAGCGAGAAACCGGGCTTCCGCCTCGTCGCGGTTGATGACATTCAGGAATTGCTCTTGTTTGCTCATGAATTCCTTACAGCGGCGATCAGTACAAGAAAACTTCTACGTCAGCACCGGCAGGATATCCCTCGCTATCGGCTGGCACGATCACAAATCCATCGGCCCTGGTGGTGGAACTCAACACCGACGCGCCGCTGACTGCCACCGGTTCGACTTCATCACAGCTGAACTGCACGCGAGCATAGTCGACGCGGCCCACTGTCGAGACGAGCTTGCGTGCCAGTCGCAGGCGCCGGCGACGATAGGGCCAGTCTCGATCCAATCCGCCGAGCGCCCGAATCGCTCGGCCTGCAAAAAAATCGTACGCACATAAGCACGAAACCGGATTACCGGGCAGTAGAAATACGAGCCGGTTGCCGATGCGCCCCATGCCCGTGGGACTGCTGGGACGCATCGCAACACCGTGGATGGAGAGTTCGCCGAGAGTTTCGAGAAGCGAAGGAACGTGGTCTTCCTGACCAACACTCGAGCCACCCGAGACTAACACGACATCGGCGGGCATTTCCAATTCCGCGCGGATGTCGTCCGGGCGATCGAGCACAATCGCCGACATCTGCGCCACACCACCGTCACGCTGCACCAAGGCAGCGAGCATCGGACCGTTAGCGTCGGTGATCTTAAAACCTGCGCAAGTAGTGCCGGTCGGCAGAAGTTCATTTCCAGTGACCACGATGCGGACCTGGGGCCGACGAACGACTTGAATCCGGTCGCAACCGATCGAGGAGAGGAGCCCGATGTCTTGTGGTCTTAGCAGCCGACCGACGGGCAGCACGACATCGCCGTGACGAACGTCTTCGCCGATCTGTCCCACGTGCTTTCCCGGCGGCACTTGTCCCGCAGCTTGCAAGGTTGTCTCGGTGAACTCCGTTTCCTCCACCGGCAAGACCGCATCGGCACCGGCGGGCAACGGCGCACCGGTCATGATCTGCACGGCTTCGCCGGCCGCCACTTGGCCAACAAATGGTTCACCCGGCAGCGACTTGCCGAGGATCTTGAAGGGGAGGTGATTGTACGGACTCGCGCCGTAAGTATCCTCGCCGCGGAGTGCAAAGCCATCCATCATCGAGCGGGGAAAGCCAGGCACGTTCATGCTGCTGGTGATTGGTTGCGTTAATACGCGTCCTGCGGCCTCTCGCAGCGCCAATTCTTCCGTCGGCAAGTTGTCAAACGTCGGCAACACGCTTTCCAACCAGGCCGTCGCTGCCTCGACCGTTGCGCGCTCCGCGAAGCCGCGCATGCGGACATCGGCGTTGATGTGTTTTGGCGTGGGCATGGACATGAGAGGTTAGAGCGCGCCTTTGGGAATCCCTGCGATGTATATTGGCTGGTAGCAGCAACCTATTCCATAGGGTGGTTCTCGATGCAAGTGGAAGTCGAACTTTTCGGAATCCTTCGCATGCGAGCCGGCACGGCCCGCACGATGGCAATTGGCGACTGCCTGGGCGATGTATTGGCCGACCTGGCGACGCGATTCCCGCAGTTGGCGGAGACTTGCATTGAGGGCCGATCGTTGCGACCGAGTTTCATGGCCAGCCTCGGTGGGCGAAAGTTTGTTACTTCGCCTGATACGCCTCTAACTGCCGGCGAGCCCGTGCTACTGCTCTCGGTCGATGCCGGTGGATGATCCCGTGAACGAACTTCCCGGCTACCATTGCCGTTACTTGCGAATCAATCTGACCGACGGGCGCGCTACGCAATTGCCTCTGGCAGCGGAATTCTTGCGGCAATATCTGGGCGGCAGTGGCCTCGGCACGGCGTTGTTGCTGCGCGAAGGAGCGGCGGCGTTCGATCCTTTCTCTCCCGCCTCGCCCCTCACTTTTGTCTTCAGCCCTCTCGTGGGAAGTCCGCTGACGACGAGTGCCAAGTTTGCCGTTGTTTGCAAGAGTCCGTTGACCGAGCGAATCAATGACTCGCTCGCCAGCAGCGGGTTTGCTCTGGCAGGAAAGAAGTCCGGGCACGATGCGATCATGCTGGTGGGACAGGCACATGAGCCGTCGATCGTGATCATTGATGACGGCCGAGTCCGCATCGAACCGGCCGGTGATTTTTGGGGACTGACAAATCGAGAAGCGCAGCTCCGGCTTCGGGAGCGGTATGGCGCCGATTTTCAAATCGCGACGACCGGCCCTGCCGGCGAGAATCGAGTGCGCTACGCGACAATCTCGCACGACGGTCGCCACGCCGGGCGCGGCGGCAGCGGCGCGGTGATGGGTTCGAAAAACGTCAAAGCGATTGTCGTGCGCGGATCGCAGCGCTGTGGTTGGGCCGAGCCAGACCAACTGGTCGCACTCGCCAGACAGCTTTCGGAAAAATCGTTTGGTCCGGCGACGGCCAAGTATCGCGAACTTGGAACAGCGACCAATCTGCTGATGTTCAACCGACTGAATGTTTTGCCCACGCGCAACTTTCAACAAGGGAGCTTTGCTGGAGCTGCAGAGATTTCGCCGGAACAGCTGGGCGTCGCACGCGAGCGGACGCGTACTTCGTGCGCTGCCTGCACCATTGGCTGCGAGCATCTTTACAGCTTGAAAAACGGTCAGGGTTCCGTCCGCCTCGAGTACGAAAATCTTTTCGCCCTCGGCCCGCTCTGTGCCATTGATGATCCGGAAGTCGTGCTGCAAGCGTCGCAGCGATGCGATGAATTGGGAATCGATACGATCAGCGCCGGCGGCACGATTGCGTTTGCCATGGAGTGTGTCGAGCGCGGGCTACTCGACGAACCGTGGCTCCGCTTTGGCGACGGTGCTTCGCTGCTGCAAGCTCTCGAGATGATTGCTCGTGGCACGGGGATTGGTCCGCAGTTGGCCGAAGGGAGTCGTCGCCTCGCCCATTTGATCGGCCACGATGCGATCGACTTCGCGCCGCAAGTGAAAGGACTGGAAATTCCCGGTTACGATCCGCGGGGTTTGCAGACGATGGCGCTCGGCTTTGCGGTGGGCACGCGCGGCGCCGATCACAACCGCTCGGGCGCTTACGAAGTCGATTTTTCCACGGCAGTCGACCGCCGGAATGTGGGAGTGGAAGCCGCTCGACTGGCGATTGAAACGGAAGACCGGGCAGCCCTCATGGACTCGCTGATTTTGTGCAAGTTTCTCCGCGGCGTCTTCCTCGATTTCTTCGCTGAATCAGCCGAGATGCTGCGTCTGGTCACCGGTTGGGATGTGACGGCCGAGGAACTGCGCGAAACAGCGCGGCGAATTGTCACGGCGAAGAAGCATTTCAATATTCTCGCCGGTTGGACACCCGCCGAAGATACACTGCCGCCGCGATTGCTCCGGCAGCCGATTCCGGAAGATCCGCAGTCGCAGCTTTCACCAGAGCGATTAAGATCCCTGGTACACGCGTACAATACGGCCCGCGGTTGGACGCCAGATGGCTGGTTGCCGGATCATTGCTGGTCATCGCATACCCTTCACTTTTAACGAACCATCATGCCGAACACTTTCATTCTCATCCCCGGCCGAACCAGCGATCAGGGCTGCGGCATCAGCGAGGGGAAGTTTCAAGAAAAGTACCAACGTGAGATCAATTCACTGCAGGTCGCACCCGGCGATATGAAACGCCTGGGTCTTGTCGAAGGGGATCGCGTGCGGTTGAAGGGTGAGCATGGCCAGGTTGAGGTGAATGTTATTGCAGCCAAAGTCGATGAACTGCCGCTGGGGATTCTCTTCATCGCGTACGGCAACATCTCCTGCCAATTGATGGGCGGCGATACCCATGGCTCGGGCATGCCAACCAGCAAAGGAATGGACGTCGAACTGGAAGTGCTGAAAAAAGTGTGATCACATCAGATTCCAGCGAAGTTGATGTTGTACGGATGGCGTACGATAGACAATATGGATGCGTCGCCTCCCTGATCGCCAATGCTTCGAAAGTTATTGATATGGGCCATGTAGTCCCGACTACCGCGTCGGCTGCCAAAGCACCGGGCGAATTGAAGATCATCCAGGATGCAACCTGCACGTTTTGCGGTTGTGTTTGCGACGACATCGATCTGAGCGTGCAGGACAACCACATTATTGAAGCCAAGCGGGCCTGTGTCTTGGGCAAGGCGTGGTTCTTGAACCACGCGATCGAAGTTCGCCCCAGCTGTTTGATCAAGGGACAACCAGCCACACTCGAAGCGGGCTACGATCGCGCTGCTCAGATTCTCACTCAAGGGAAGTATCCGATCATCTATGGCCTGAGCGATTCACCCTGCGAAGCGCAACGCGTGGCCGTCAGCATCGTTGATTGGATCAAAGGGACGATCGACACTACGACCAGCGTTTGTCACGGTCCTTCGGGCATGGCCTTTCAGGGTGTGGGCGAAGTCACGTGCACGCTGGGCGAAGTGGCCAATCGCGGCGACTTGATTATTTTCTGGGGCTCGAATCCCGCGGAAAGTCATCCGCGGCACTTCATGAAATATAGCTTGATGCCGAAGGGGATGTTTCTGCCCAACGGTCGCAAAGATCGGACGTGCGTGATTGTGGATGTGCGCCGCACGAAGAGCGCGAAGGCCGCTGATATTTTGATCCAGATCAAACCGCGGAGGGATTTCGAAGGGCTCTGGACATTGCGGGCCTTGGCCAAGGGGCTCGACCTTGATCCCCAGACGGTTCTGGACGAAACCGGCGTGGAGCTTTCGGTCTGGCAAGATCTGATGGCTCGGATGAAGGCTGCCAAGTTCGGTGTGATCTTCTTTGGGATGGGGCTGACCATGACTCGCGGCAAACACGCGAACAGCGAAGCGCTGCTGGCCTTGACGCGCGACATGAACGCCTTCACGCGCTTCGTGGCCAAGCCAAATCGAGGGCATGGGAATGTGACTGGGGCCGATAATGTCGTCTCGTGGCGGACTGGCTATCCTTTTGGCGTGAATCATGCTCGCGGTTATCCGCGTTTCAATCCGGGTGAATACACCACTTCAGATACACTCGCCCGCGGCGAAGCCGATTGCGGCATGACCATCGCCTGCGATCCGATGGCGAATTTCTCGGAGCCTGCTCGTAAACATTTGGCGACCATTCCATTCATCGCGCTCGATGCCAAAGAAACGCCGACGACGCAGGCAGCGGAAGTGGCCTTTATGGTGGCCACGTATGGCATTAATACGGGAGGCACAGTCTACCGCATGGATGACGTGCCGATTCCGCTGCGGCCCGCGTTCGACTCGCCGCACCCAAGCGATTTTGAAGTTCTCAGTCAAATCGAGCGGCGCGTAAAGAAACTGACGGGAGTGCATTGCTAAGGATGAGCAGTCCAGAATATACCCGGATCACCGGCGGCTACGTTTACGATCCCACGAACAACATTGATGGCCAGGTTCGCGATCTCTGGATCTTGGACGGCCGCATTGTGGAAGCACCGAGTGATCCCAGCATTCGGCCCACGCGCGAAATCAATGCTCGCGGTCTAGTGGTGATGCCAGGCGGCATCGACATGCATTGCCACATCGCCGGGCCGAAAGTGAACGTTGCTCGCAAGATGCGGCCTGAGGAGAAACGCAACTCGGAGCCGGTGCACAGCACTTCGAACACGCACAGCGGCACCATGGGGAGTGTCCCCAGCACGTTTGTCACGGGCTACAAGTATGCCGGACTGGGTTACACCACGGCGTTCGACGCGGCGATTCCCCCGCTCAGCGCTCGACATGCGCACGAAGAGTTCGACGATACTCCCTGCATCGACAAGGGCTTCTATGTCTTGATGGGCAACAATCACTACGTGATGCAGTCCATTCAACAGAAGGAGCCGGAGAAGTTAAAAGCCTTTATCGGCTGGTTGCTGAATGCGACGAAGGGCTTTGCTCCGAAACTGGTGAATCCCGGCGGCGTCGAAGTTTGGAAAAGTCACCAGGCGGGGAATGTCAGCGGGCTCGATTCGGTCGTCGACCACTTCGAAGTCACGCCGCGGCAGATTGTGAACGGAGTGGCACAAGCAGCCAACGAATTGGGGCTGCCGCATCCGGTTCACATTCATTGCAACAACCTGGGAATGCCCGGCAATTGGAACACCACACTGGAAACGATGGCAGCCCTCGAGGGACATCGTGGCCATATCACGCACATTCAGTTTCATAGTTACGGGGGGGGCGATGCGGATGAAAACACGTTTAACAGCAAAGTTGCACTGCTGGCCGATTACGTGAACTCGCATCCCAACGTGACCGTCGACGTCGGCCAGGTCTTATTCGGCGAAACCACGAGCATGACTGGTGACGGGCCGCTCGGATATTTCCTGTCGAAGGTCTACGGCGGCAAATGGTTCAGTGGCGATACCGAAATGGAAGCCGGCTGCGGCATCACCCCGATCAAGTATCGCAACAAGTCGCTGGTTCACGCACTGCAATGGGCAATCGGCCTAGAGTGGTACTTGCTTGTGAACGATCCGTGGCGCGTCGTGATGAGCACCGACCATCCCAACGGCGGCTCGTTCCTGGCCTATCCGCAGATCATCCGCATGTTGATGGACCGCACCTACCGGCAAGATATTCTCAAGACTTGCCATCCGCTGGTGCGCGAGCGATCGGTCCTGGGCGATCTGCAGCGCGAATATACGCTGAACGAAATCGCGATCATCACGCGTGCCGGTCCCGCGCGCATTTTGGGCCTGAAGCACAAGGGACACCTCGGACCCGGCGCCGATGCCGACATCACCATCTACACGCCGCACGAGAACAAAGAAACCATGTTCGAATTGCCGCGAATGGTCATCAAATCGGGCCGCGTGATTGTCGATCAAGGCGACATCCGCGATCCGCTCAATGGTAAGACGTTGCACGTCGAACCCGAGTATGACCGTGGCGTCGAAGTCGACATTAAAGAGTGGTTCGAAAAATACTATTCCATCCGCTGGCGAAACTATCCGGTGGATGCCAGCTATCTGCACGGCTCCACTGTCGTGCGCTGATTAGTTGGTTTCGGCATTTTCGGTTGAGGCTCACGAATGATTTTGCATGTTGACATGGACGCTTTCTATGCGTCGGTCGAAGAACGTGAGAACCCCAGCCTCCAAGGCAAGCCGGTGATCGTTGGTGGCTCGGCAGCAGGGCGGGGAGTGGTCGCTGCTGCCAACTACGAAGCTCGCAAGTACGGCGTTCATAGCGCCATGGCCGCAGCGCGTGCGAAGCGGCTCTGTCCGCATGCTGTCTTTATCAAGCCCCGGATCGACTTTTACGCTGCGATATCACGGCAGATTCGCGAAATCTTCGGCAGGTTCACTCCGCTCATCGAACCACTCTCGCTCGACGAAGCATTTCTCGATGTGCGAGGAACTGAATCGCTATTTGGCTCAGCCGTAGCGATTGGCAAACAAATCAAATTGCAAATTCGTAATGAGTTGCACCTGATTGCTTCCATAGGAATTGCCCCGAACAAGTTTGTCGCGAAGATCGCCAGCGATCTGCGAAAGCCTGATGCATTCGTGGTTGTTGGGCCTGAACAGGTGCAGGCTTTTCTCGACCCGCTGCCGATCACACGACTGTGGGGCGTTGGGCAGGTGACTGCTGACGTCTTTCACCGCGTCGGGCTGCAGACGATTGCGCAGTTGCGGAAGCTATCTATCGCGGAACTAACCACTTTTGTCGGCAACTCCGGTGAGCACTATTGGCGACTGGCGCACGGTATTGATGATCGCCCCGTGATACCCGACCGTGAGGCGAAGTCGATTTCGCATGAGACCACGTTTGCGGAGGACATCGAGGAGGACGAAGTTTTGTTGGATTGGCTCAACGAACTTGTCGATCAAGTTGGCCGCCGGCTGCGAGGCGATGAACTCAAGGGACGAAGCATCGAAATCAAGGTTCGCTTCGCCGATTTTCGGACCATCACGCGTTCCCTTACGCTTCGTGAGCCAACGAATATCACCGCTGAGTTATGGCAGGCTGCTAAAAATCTGTTCGCTAAGAAGTTAGCAGCCCACCATCCTCCCGTTCGCCTGCTGGGGTTTGGCGTGCACGGAATTAGCGAATCGAGTGCAGCCCTCCAGCAGGAGCTCTTCGGCGAAGACGCTCGGAATCGACAACGGCAGCTCGATCAGGTGGCGGACCAAATTGTCGCCAGGTTCGGGGCTGGATCACTGCGTAGTGGCCGAACATGAACGCTTCGATTACTTGCCGCCTGTTGGCAAAGCGGCAGCAGTTGGCAGCTGTGCATTACCGTTCGTACCGACCATGTTTTTAAGGGCATCGCGCGTAAGTTGGGCGGCGAGCTCCTTCACCGCATCCGCTTCCACGCCATCGTAGCCAGCAAAACTGGACCGTTCTGCGAGCAGGATCTGGAGCAACATGCCGACCAGACCGGAAGTTGCGGGAGCATTCAACGTGCCGGGTAACTGATTGCCGGCACCATTTGCCTCGCCGTTGCCGCCACCGGCTGCGCCCGACAGAAAGACTCTTTCGGGAACCAGCGGCTGCGTGCTTTTCGACAGCGCCGCACCGACACGTGCCAGCACGAACAAACGGGGATCACCATAGCTGGAAACCTTTTGGCCGAGGACGGCCGCTTCTGACAATCCCATTTGCATGATCCGCTGCGCCTCGCCGCGGCCTTGCAGGATTGCCTGCTGGCTGTCGGCTTCGGCCAGAACGAGCGTCTGTTCCGCAGTCAGTCGCGACTGCGTGAGCTGCGCTTCGGCCATGACAATCTGTTTGTCGGCTTGCTTGCGAGCCCGCTGCAAATCGGCCTCACCTTCGCTTTCGGCGATTTGTGCTTTTACACGGGCGTTGGTCAAACTGGTTTGCATATCGGCCTGCGCCTGCGCTTCGGCCAATTCGCGCCGCTTGTCTGACGCTTCCCGTTGACGTTGATATGTTTCCAACTGCTCGATCGACAGTTGCCGCGTGCGCAGTTGCTCGAGCAGCGATTCGATTTTTCCTCCCTGCTCTTCGGTATCGGGCTTGCCGATGAGTACATCGACGCATTCGATATCAAATTCGTGGAAGCGGCGGCGCAGTTCGGCGCGGGCTTCGGCTTGGATCGCATCACGATCGTGCAGGAGCTCCAGCATGGTCTTTTTGTGGGCAATGTCGCGAAAATACGCGCTCAACAGCGGATCGAGCGTCTGTGTGATCAGCTTTTTCACGTCGCCGAAGCGCTGAATAACGTTCGGAGCCCGTTGATAGTCGATATGTACGACCACGCTCAGGGGCAACCGCGGTTCATAGGCATCGCGCGTCACGAGATCGATCGAGCGGAGCGAATCGTCGTAGCGATGCGTTTCGCTGCGGCCTGTGACCCAGTGCAACACAAAGTTCGTGGTTGGTACGAGTACGATGTTGCCGGCGTACGTATTGAAAGCATATTTACCCGGCCCATATGGTCGTTCCCAAACACCACGTTCACCTTCCGTGACCCGCTCGCCGTGGCGAAATGCTTCGCCCGAAAGGTCGCTTCCGGCCCGGCCATAGTAACTGACTACCACACCGACATAGCCAATCGGTACGACAGTCTTCGGAATCTGTTCTACGGTTGCAAACCAACGGTTGATGAAGTAAGTGCCGTCCGTCAGCGGTTGATATTGACGACCGCGACGGCCGCCGCCGTTCAAAAATCGCTGCGCATCCTGAAAGTTGTTGTGATACGCCGCATCGCCAACTTCGCTGCCGACTTCCGGTGCGATGATTTCGCCCGAAGCGAGCGAAGCACCGTCGTGCACAGTGACGATGCCGATGCTATCGACCACCTGGTGCTGCTCAGTATGCAGCGGATCATTCGTGCGCATCGGCTGTCCAATGACGACCGGAGTAAAGCCATCAACTTGGACCAGCGCTCGCTGCCAACTCGTCACATTCTGCAGTTCCCATGTACTCAGCAAACGATCCAAGGTGTAAACCGCGTCCTCGGTGATCACAATGAACAGCGCCGGGTTGATCGCATAGACGCCTTCACGCAAGATCGCCAGTTGGCGGCCACGCTGGCCGACGGGAAATTGTTCATTGAGTTTGTTGCTGGTGGGTTGCAGGAACGAACGAGCATCTTGAAAGTAATTGCAATCCACGACGCGGCCCAGCGTTTGGCTCGGAGGCAACGGTTGACCATCGCGCGCATAAACGTAGCCGATCTTCCCTTGCGGCACGATCACGAGCGGGCAGACGTGAACGCGATACTGCCAGCGCCACAACCCAAAGTGAATACCACCACGGAGCAAGTCCGCTTGATAGCCGGCCTCTCCCTCAAGCGCGATGATGCCACCCTCGGGGACCGAACCGCTGGCGGACCAGAGTTTTTCCACGACACCGACACAGCTATTTGGAATGAGCCGCAACGCGAACCACGACAGAAACAGCAGCGTGAAAAAAACGACACCGATTACAATCGCAACGACGAAAGAAAACATCGAACCACCTCCTGATGGTGGCGCGCAGGCGCAATGGACTTGCCGCGTTGTAAGACGCAGGGCAATCGCAGAATTGCCAACCGCTCCACCATCCAACCGGGCAGCAGTGTCCAAGCAATGGACAAGAGTGCCCTTTCAAATCTTGGATCAACAACACGAGTTGTCGATCCGCCTACGGGGTTAGCTGTCGGGCTAGGGCTTGAAAGTACCCTGGCAATTCGCGTTGCACTTTTGTAAGCAACTGCAAATCAACCTACGCCCCGAGCTGAAAGGCAAACTTCGCGTTCCAGCAAATTTGGGTCCCCCGTTCCCGCACAATCAATGCGGAACTCGGCTGCAGGTACTGATTATATCGAGATTCTCAGCATCGCGAGTCCAGCGACTTGGTTACCAGCGGCCCGACTGCATGGAAGTGGTTCAGCGATAAGGTTTTATGTTTTTGTGAACGCGAATCGCAAGTCCTTGGGAATCTGTTGTTTGCGATAATCGAATCCGCTCACCTGATAACGCCATTTGATAACTCTCGATTTGCGCTGCCTGCAACAGCGGTCGCCTACTCTTTCCGCCGCGGCTGCCCGCAATGAGGCAGAAACTAAATCGCACAGCATTCAAACTCGGCCGTTTTTTTCAAAACATCCAATCTTGCCGCTGGCGCGTGAATCCTGCCGCGATTTCCAGTGCCTGTTCTTTGGGCTGCAGCCGGTCAGCGTTGATTGACAACTCAGCAGCGCGTTTCTAGCATGACTTGGCTGATCTTACCCGACTCTGCCAGCGTCGGAGATTTTTCGGAAAATTACGCTCATTTTTGGTTCCAGTGCTGGCAGCATTGGGCATTCCCGGCGAAGAACCGGGTACGAAAAGGCTCTAGCTTGGCAACTCCTTCCCGTAGCGGGGTTTTTACGCAGGCGACGGACCGCCGGGTGGAACGCTTTACCGAAAGCATCAGCTTCGACAGCCGGCTCTACGCTCATGACATTCAAGGCTCGATCGCCCATGCCCAGATGCTGGCCAATGTGGGCATCCTTACGCCTGAAGAATGTGAGCTGATCAGCACCACGCTGAAGCAGATCGGGAAAGAGATCGAGAACGGTATCTTCCCGTTCAACATCGCCCTCGAAGACATTCACATGCACATCGAGAGCGCGCTGATCGAGCGGCTCAAGGATGTGGGCAGTGGCGATGTCGGCCGTAAGTTGCACACGGGCCGCAGCCGCAACGATCAGGTTGCCACCGATATCCGCCTCTGGGTTCGCGATGCCCTCGATCGGATCGATGCCGCGCTGTTGAATCTGCAGCGAGCGTTCTTTGATCGCTGCGAAGGTGACATCGACGTCATCCTGCCGGGCTATACGCATCTGCAGCGGGCTCAGCCGGTGCTTGCGCCACACTATTGGCTCGCGTATTGCGAAAAGCTCGAACGCGATCGCAGCCGCGTGAAAGATTGCCGCAAGCGAACAAACGTTTGTTCGTTGGGCGCTGCGGCGCTCGCGGGAACGACGTTGCCCATCGATCGGCACGATGTTGCCCAGCGGCTTCAATTCGAAGACGTTGCGGCGAACAGCCTGGATGTGAGCAGCGACCGCGATTTCGTCGTGGAATCGGCATTTGTGCTGTCACTCATCGCGGCGCATCTCAGCACGTGGGCCGAAGAGTGGATCTTGTGGTCGACGGTGGAATTCAATTTCCTCAAGCTGCCGCAAGAGTTTTGTACCGGCTCGTCGATCATGCCGCAGAAAATCAATCCAGATGTGCTGGAACTGACTCGCGGCAAAAGCGCCCGCGTCATCGGCCATCTGCAAACACTGCTGGTGCTGATCAAAGGTCTGCCGCTCGCTTACAATCGCGACTTGCAGGAAGACAAGCCGCCGCTGTTTGATTCGTTTGAAACGGTCGAGCTTTGCTTGGAACTGGCCGCTCCTCTCGTCGCCGGCGCAACGCTCAAGCGCGAAGCGATTGCCGAGAAGCTCGACCGCGGTTATCTCGACGCAACGACGTTGATGGAGTTTCTGATTGCAAAAGGGATCGCGCAGCGAACGGCCCATCACCTGGTCGGCTCGCTCGTGAACCAGGCAATGGAAAAAGGCGTGCCGCTGGCGGAATTGTCAGCCGAAACGTTGCAAGCCGCACATCCCGCATTGACCGACGAAGTCCGCCAGTACTTGGGGGTCGAAAACGCCGTCAAAGCGTTCCGCAGCTATGGCTCCACGGCCCCGGTGGAAGTGCGCCGGCAAATCGAGCGCTGGCGAGGACGGTTGTATGGAAATGAAGGGCAACCGTTGAACCTATAGCGATCGAAGGGTGATGTACTCACGAGGCCCACCATAACCTGCAAATCCGGTGGGCCTCGCGGAGTACCACTCGACCCACCATACAAACAAAAAACACTGCAAAAACGCCAGGAGAGTAACTACGCTAGAACCATTGCCGCGCAATCTTTCCAGTCCACGGTACGCTCTCGCTATGACCATGTCACCCTCTCATTCGCTGACTTCGAAGCTGCTCTGGTGTAGCGGCGTGCTGCTCGTGACGAGCCCGCTGTGGCTTGAGCACTTGGCTGCGCAGCCACCGATGGGTGCCGATCCCTTCGGCGCTGGCGCAGCGCCCCCCGCGGCCCCGGCGAAAAAAGGTGACGATCCCACTGCGGCGGATATTCCCCGTGCCGAACCCCTCGTCATTTTGCAGATTCGCGAATCGAATCCCACTGCGGCCGATCAAATTATTGCGGCTGCGGCTGCCGTGCTAAACTATGGCCGGCCCGACGAATGTAAACGCTATCTCGCCAAGTTTGTCGCGGCGAAATTTCCTGAAGACGAATTGGCTCCGCTGCCCGCCAAGTTTGGCTCCGCGCTGTTTCTGGATTTCTCGACCAACGAGAAACTGCAGCCCGAAGGGAAGCAGGTTGCAGAACAAGTCACCACGGCAGCTCGCAAATTGGCCGACAATCCCGCACGGCTGCAAGCCTTGGTGAAATTACTCAGCGACAAGAATTACGAACTGGCCGGGACCTCGCTCACGCGCCTCGAACAAGCGGGGCCCGCGCTGGTCGCGCCGGTCCTGCAGGCTCTCGTCGATCAAAACCGCTCGGCCGAACATCGGCGACTGCTGGACGCTCTGATTGAACTTTCCGATACCACCACGGCGCCGTTGATTGGCACATTGGCCGCCGCGCCCGAAACGCAGCAGATCATCGCCGCGAATGTGCTCGGAGACATCGGCGCGCGCGATGCTGTCCGTCACTTGTTGGCACCGGCTCATGCCGCTGGCGTTTCGCCACAATTTCGTGCTGCTGCCCGCGGAGCCCTCACCAAGATCATGGGCGGCGTGCCTGGCGAGCGCGAAAGCGAACTCTATATCCTGCGGCAGTTTTCGCAGCTCCGCGAAGGGCAACATCCGTTTGTCGTCGATGCCGATAACAACACGGTCGTCTGGCAATGGGATGTGACGTCGAACGGACCCAAGTCGAGCGTGCTGCCGCTGCAAGATGCGGTGCGGCAATTGAGTGCCCGGCTGTCGACCGATCTGCTCAAACTTGATCCGCAAAGCAGTAAATATCAAAAGCTTCGCTTGTTGCACACGTTGGAGTTTGCCAAAGCCATCGGCGGTGTGTCGCGACCGCTGCCGGCCAATGCTGCCGTCATGGCAATTGCCACCGAAGCGGGCGGGGCAATGGTTGCCGAAGTCCTGGCGATGGCGATGACCGAGCGGCTGCACGCGGCTGCCATTGCTGCGACGGAAATCTTGGGCGTGATCGGCACGGCCGACCTGGTCTCCAGCGACAGTCCGGCGATGAGCACCTTAGCGGCCGCGCTCACGCATGCCGATCGGCGAATTCGCATGGCCGCCGCGATTGCCATTGTGAAGCTGCGGCCTGGCACAACTTTTCCGGGCGCAAGTCATGTGGTCGAAGTCTTGGGCGATGCTGTTCGCACTGCCGGTTTCGATCGCGTGTTGATTGTCGACAGCCGGGCTGATTACGCCCAGACCATCGCCGGCCTTTTGGCGGATCAAGGCTATTTCGGAGACATTGCCATTGGGAGCCGCGAAGCGTTTCGCAAGGCGACGAGCGGCGCGGATTATGAATTGATTATCGTCAGCGATGTGCTCGACTTGCCCGTGATCGAAATGGTGCAGTTGCTGCGGCGCGATCGTCGCACGGCGCTGCTCCCGATTGGCGTGATAGTGGGGACCGACAAGCTCGATGATCTGCCAAAGATTTTTCACGACAGCAGTTATCGCGATCCGGCCGGCCGGATCCGTCCTCGCAGCGTCGAAGATGTTGCAGTGTTGCTCGCCGACGATCGCCGGACCTATGTGGCGCCGCGACCGCATAGCGGCGAGACGGTTAAGGTCCTGGCCGACGAAGTGCGGAAACGCGGTGGCCGGGAATTGATTTCGCGCGAAGAACGCCTGGCCAACGGCCGTTCGGCGCTTGCAGCCCTGAAGTCGCTGAGTGCCGACAAGACGATGTTCAATCGCTATGGCGTGTTGCGAGAAGAAGCGACGCTGATCGGCGCGCTGAATAATCCAACGCTTCTCGCGCCGGCAGCCGAAGTACTCAGCCTGCTGGCGACGCCGAAAGCGCAAACCGCGCTCGTCGATTTGGCCAGCCAGGTTTCGCGGCCGATCGCCGATCGCCAAGCCGGCCTCGCAGCGCTGCAAGTCGCGATTCAAACGCGTGGCATTCTGCTGACGCAACAACAGATTTTGACGCAATACGAACGTTACAATGCCAGCGAAACGCTCGATAAAGAGACGCAAGCCGTTCTGTCGGGCGTGCTTGATGCGATCGAATCGCGCCGCTCTGAAGTGCCCACATCCGCCTTTGTCAAACCTTAATTTGCGTTCGCGCTAAAGCTCCCTCGGAAGGATCCATGTTCCCCAATCGCCTGCAACCCACACCGGAATCTGGCCCGCCGATTCCAGGCTTGATCGGGACCAGCCCGGCGATGGAAGCCGTCTATCAACTCACGCGCAAAGTGGCCCGCACCAACGCGTCGGTGCTGCTGATGGGCGAAACCGGTACCGGCAAGGAAATGATCGCCACGGCGATCCACCGGCTGAGCAGTCGCGCGAGCGGACCTTTCGTCCGCGTGAATTGCGGCGCGCTGAGCGAAAGCCTGCTCGAGAGCGAACTCTTCGGCCACGTTCGCGGCGCATTCACGGGCGCTGTGAACAACCGCACCGGCCGTTTCGAAGCGGCCCACACCGGCACGATCTTTCTCGACGAAATCAATAGCACGAGTTTGTTCCTGCAAGTGAAACTGCTCCGCGTGCTTCAGGAACGCGAGTTCGAACGCGTCGGCGATACGGCGACCATTCGCGTCGACACACGGATTGTTGCGGCGAGCAACGTCAATTTGTACGAAGCGGTCGAGTCCGAGCGTTTTCGCGAAGACTTGTATTGGCGACTTAATGTCGTGCCGATCATCATCCCGCCGCTGCGGATGCGGCGTGAGGATGTGCCGTCGCTGATCGCTCATTTTTTGCGAATCTACAGCGAGCGGAACGAAAAGCACGTCGTGCACATTCAGCCGCAGGCGATCGAAGCGCTGCAGGATTATCACTGGCCCGGCAATGTCCGCGAGTTGCAGAATTACGTCGAACGGGCGGTGGCGATGGCCGACGATGATGAGTTAACCGTCGATCTGCTGCCGGAAACAGTGCTGGGCAAACCGGAACGCCGGGGCGGAAAAATTCGCGGTGTCGATCTGGATACGCTGGTGTATGAAGTGGTGCAGCAGGGCGTGAATCAGCTCGGCGGCGACGAAAATCATCTGCACGAAAAGATTGTCAACCGCGTCGAAAAGGAATTGATTGTGCAGGTCATGCAGTTGTGCAACAGCGTACAGACGAAGGCCGCCAATCGCCTCGGCATCAACCGCAATACGCTCCGCAGCAAGCTCGTCGAGTACAATCTAGAAGAGAAGGACGAGAAGGCGGATGAGTAGCCTGCGCGCCATTTCGTGGCACGAACCCCGAGGTTCGTGCGTCCCAACCACATCACTCGCACGTACCAAGGGGTTCGTGCTACGTTCTTCACGCTCCCATGCTTTCCGGCATCACCATCCTCTGTTTCACTGCTAGTTACGCCGTCGCGCTGGCGATGGAAGTGACCAGGCTCTTTTTCCGCATGCCGGTGCGGTTTTTTTTGATCATTGGTTTTGCCGTCGCGGGGCTCTTTGCTCACACGGTTCACCTGTGGCATCGCACGCAGACTGGACTCGCCGCGGGCTTGCCGCTGTCGAGTTGGTACGACTGGGGGTTGCTGGCCGCTTGGATTTTGACCGCTCTTTATTTGGGTTGGGCCATTCGACGACCGAATTCACCGGTCGGGCTGTTTATGCTTCCCGTCGTGCTGGCGCTGATTGGTTTGGCATATTCTCTAGAAAAAGCTCAGGCCTTTCGCCGCGATCAGGCACTACAACTCTGGGGCCTGGCGCATGGCGTGTTGCTCATGCTGGGCGTGGTTGTCGTTTCGTTTGGCTTTGTGGCGGGCGTGATGTATCTCGTGCAATCGTATCGACTGAAACACAAGCTACAGCCAAGCTCGCTGCTGCGGTTGCCGTCGCTCGAATGGCTGCAAGAAGCCAACAAGCACATGCTCGTGCATTCGCTGCTGCTGATTCTGCTCGGCATGGGCGCAGGCATTGTGATGAACTTGATTCGCACGGCCGGCAAAGGCTTCGTGCCGTGGACCGATCCCGTGGTGATTTCGTCCGGTGTGCTCGTGGCCTGGTTGCTCGCGGCGACGATTTTTGAATGGACGTATAAGCCTGCGCAACAAGGGCGGAAAGTGGCATACCTGACGGTGGCCAACTTTGTGTTCCTCGCGATCGTGCTCACGATGCTCGCGACCGGCGCTTCGCAACATGCGCCAAAAAAAGAGCCAGCCGGCGCTCCTGCAATCGGAGCGCCGCAATGAAGCTGCAAATGGTCGGCTGCAGTCATCACACGGCGTCGCTCGAAACGCGTGAACGGCTGGCTTTTGACAAAATCCAAGCCGCCCATGCGCTGCAGCGTTTGCGCGAGCGATACCCAGCCGCCGAAGCGGTACTGCTGAGTACTTGTAACCGCGTGGAACTCTACGTCGCCAGCGAGCAGCCCAGCGAATGCCCGTCGCATCACGACATGGTTTCGTTTCTGGCGGAGTTCCATGGCCTCGATCCGGTCGAAGTCTTCAACGATCTCTTCGAGCGGACTGGCGAAGATTTCGTCCGTCACCTATTCACCGTCGCTGCCAGCCTCGACAGCATGGTCGTCGGCGAAGCGCAGATCCTCGCGCAAGTGAAGCAAGCCTACGAACTGGCCACGGCAACAAGCACCGTCGGCCCGCTCACAAACGCTGCGTTTCAAGCGGCGCTCAAAGTGGCGAAACGAGTTGCCACCGAAACTACGATTCAACAGCGACGCGTGAGCATCCCCAGCGTCGCGGTTGGTGATTTCGCTAGCCAGTTTTTTGAGCACTTCGACGACAAGCACGTGCTGGTCATCGGTGCCGGCGAGATGGGCGAAGAAACACTGCGATATTTGATCGACGCCGGCGTGAAGAAGATATCGATCTGCAATCGCAATTTCGAACGGGCCGAAGAACTTTCGCAGCGCATGAGCGGCAAGCCCGAGAAGTGGGACTCGCTGCACAAGCTACTTACCGAAGCCGATCTCGTGGTGAGCGCAACGGGAGCGACGGAACCCATTCTCACGGCGACAACGTTCAAGCCTATCGTCGAAGCTCGTTATCAACGGCCGTTGCTGGTGCTTGACCTGGCGATTCCGCGCGACTTTGAACCCGAGATCGGCAAGCTGCCAGGTGTGTATCTCTACGCCATCGACGATCTGCAGGAAGCCTGTCAGCGCAACCGCCACGAGCGCGAAAAGGAATGGCCGCAAGCCGAGCGAATCATCGAAGACGAAACGCAGCGGTTCATGACGGACCTGAATCATCGCGCCACCGCGCCGACGATTCGCCGCTTGAAACGGCGGGCCGACGAAGTGAAGGCGGAGGAGCTGGCCCGCCTGCTCAACAAGCTCGGCAAGCTCGACGCGAAAGTCGAAGGCGATATTCGCCAGGCCTTCGATCGCCTGGTGAACAAGCTGCTGCATCCGCCGCTCGAATCGCTCCGCGACGAAGCCCAACACGGCGCGCCGCATGGCTTGCTCGATGCGCTGAAACGCCTCTTCAAACTGAAGGACTAACAGGAGGTTGCCTGCCATGGCTACCGAGATCCTTCATCACATTTCCTTTCGCTTGCCGAACCCGCCCGCGCTGCCAGCGAGCCTGGCAACCTACACGCAACTTGGCGATTTCTTCGACGAGGATGAGTTCAAGATTCGCGGCGATATTCAGGGCGCGCCAACGCTCGAGATTCTGGATGCCCTTTACGAGAAAGGCGCTCGACTGAGTTCGCCGATCTGGGATCTTTCATTCAAAGGTGATGCGGAGCACGCCTGCGCCTACACCATCGAACTGAGCCCAGCCGGCGACGATCGTGGCGTGGATCTCCTCAATCCGTGCGACGATTGGCTCGATCCAACCGCGGCGCCTATGGATGCCCAGTTGCGCAGCGATCGCGATGCCGTTCTCTCGAAAATGCCGCAAGGCCCGCTGACGCTCGTCGGCAACAGGCTGCTTGCTGCCACTTCTACTGTGCAAGCCTTACAGCTCAGCCCAACCGCCGCAGTGCTGGTGAAATGGAAGCCCGTCAGTTGGCACGTCGTTCAACCCGCCGCACGATCGGTGCTCGACCCCTTCCTATGCTTCTGCCGACCAGATGAGCGTCCCTACCGGGCTCACCAGGCAAACATCGCGAAAGCAGACGTCGAATTGAAATTTGGAGTGGCAACCGAATTAGAATCTTACGGCTCGAACAACTGTGCCAATCTCTACCTCATGGATTTGGACACGGCGGCCTTTATCATGCCGCCAAACCGAATCACGCTCGGCGATCTGGAACTCGCGCCCATCTATCCCGCCGAGAGCCCCGAAGGGCTGATAGTGCGAGCGATTACCGAGCGAATGAATCGGCTGATCGAATGACCGGTGGCGTTTAGAAAAGGCGATCGCGAAATTGACTCGCGACCTGTGCACGGTTTGTCGCTGTCGTGATCACACCACTCACGGCGACGCGACTGAATCCCGCCGCGATGACTTGCGGCAAGTTGTTGAGCGTCACACCGCCGATGGCAAACGCGGTGAGCGTGATCTCTGCTGCTACTTGCTGCAGGAAGGGGATGCCGGGGAACTGTTCGAACTGCTTGGTGCTTGAAGGAAACGTCGGCCCGCAGCCCAGATAATCCGCGCCGGCGAGAACAGCCGCGCGGGCTTGTTCGATGTTGTGCGTCGACACGCCGATCTGCATGCAGGCACCGACGAGTCGCCGCACTTCGCTAACCGGCAGTTCTTCCTGGCCCACATGCACGCCATCGGCGCGCGAGAGCATCGCCAGATCGGGCCGGTCGTTTATGATGAACAGCGGCTTGTGATCATCTCCTGAATGCGAGTCAATCAACCGCCGCAGTAATTGTCCGCGAGCAAGCAACGTGCGGTCATCTAACTGTTTGTCGCGCAGTTGCAAAACGTCAACAGTCTTGATGAGGTCCATTGCGAGCGCGGTGAATTCATCTTCCGAGTTACCGCCGTCGATCAGCACATACAATCGGCGATCCTGCCAGATACTTTGACTTCTTTCATTCGCCAAACACGCTTTGGCGATCGTGTACGACTGGTAGCGGAGTTTTTCAAAAGCAGCGTCATTATGGCCCAGTAGTTTGGCGAACTCTTCGATGACACGCAGCGCCTGCGAGACGCGCTGCCAATTCGCGGCGACGAGTTGCTCAGCGGAGGCGCGCTCCGATTCTTGCGGCGTCGTGATCGTCGTGCCGACGTCAGCGAGGGTGTCGCGGGCGATGAATCGTTCACCATTGGGATCGACCGAGGTGAGTGCGGTCGTCAGGTTATGCCGCAGCCGTTTGCAGGTCGCGGCGAGAAATTCGTCGTTCCGCACAAAGCGCGCGTGGTCTTCTACGACACGCAAACCTTCGACCGCGCGATTGAAATTGGCGTCAATGGTGCGCAAGGCAGCAGCCCGCGTACTCGCAGCAACAACCTTTTCTGCGGCTTGCTTGTCGGGCATGCCCGTCACCTACTTCACCACAAAGTTGACCAACTTGCCTGGCACCACGATCGATTTGACGATCGTCTTGCCGGTCAGCAGTTCGCTGATGCGTGGATCCGCTTGCGCCGCGGCCAGGATCGCGTCTTGATCGCTGCCGGCCGGGACGACGACTCTCCCGCGGAGTTTACCCAGGATTTGCACCGGGATTTCGATCTCAGCGTCCTTCGTCAGCGCTTCGTCGAACGTCGGCCACGGTTCATAGGCCAGCGTTTGTTTGGCCCCCAGCAACTGCCACAGCTCTTCGGCGATGTGTGGCGCAAAGGGGCTAAGCAGCAGCACGAAAGTTTGCATCACCGACTTCGGCCGAATCGCTTGCTTGGTGAAGAAGTTGGTGAACTCCATCATCCGTGCGATGGCCGTATTGAAATCGTTGTTCTCGATATCGCGCGTTACTTGCTTGATCGTCTTGTGCAGCGTACGAGCTTGTTCTTCGGTCGGCTCCACATCCTGCAGCGCGGTTGATAGGGTCAGTTCATCCGCCCGATCTTCCACAATCAGCCGCCAGGCGCGGTCTAGAAACCCGCGGACGCCGCTGACACCTTGCATGCTCCAGGGCTTCGTCGCTGGCAGCGGACCCATGAACATTTCGTACAGCCGCAGCGAATCGGCGCCATGCCCCTTCACCACGTCGTCGGGATTGATCACGTTGCCACGGCTCTTCGACATTTTGAAGGCGCGACTCTCAATGCGAATGTTCGGGGCCGCTTTCAGGACGAACGAGTCCCCCTTCTTTTCGACATCATCCGCGCTAATCTTTTGCGGTTTGACAGCTTCACCGCTGATCTTCACGATCGCGTTGCCTTCGTCGTCGTCGGCAACCTCCGCTGCGCTGACGAACGCACCATCGGCACGCACGTAGCCGGTGAACTCGACTTCGCCCAGGATCATGCCTTGATTGATCAGGCTCTTGAACGGTTCACTGGTGCTGACATGGCCGCGGTCGAACAGCACCTTGTGCCAAAATCGCGAATAGAGCAGGTGCAGCACCGCGTGCTCCGCGCCGCCGACGTACAGGTCGACGGGCATCCACGCTTTTTCTTTCTCGCGATCGATGAAGACCTGGCCGTTCTTCACATCGATGAACCGCAGGTAATACCAGCAACTGCCGGCCCATTGCGGCATGGTGTTGGTTTCACGCACGTAGCGCTTGCCGTTGATTTCGGGATACAGCCACTTGGCCGGGGCTTTGCTCAGTGGCGGTTCCGGCGTGCCGGTGGGCTTGAATTCCTCCATGTGCGGCAGATCGACAGGCAGGGCGGTGATGGGAACCGCGCGAATGACGCCGGTCGGTTTGTCGGCCGCATCGACCTCGTGCAGAATCGGAAAGGGCTCACCCCAGAAACGCTGCCGGCTGAACAGCCAATCGCGCAGTTTGTAGTTGACGGCTTCACGACCCAATCCGCCGGCTGTCAGATCGGCCGTGATGCGGTGTTTGAATTCGCCGGTCATCAGGCCGTTGTACTTCTGCGAATTGCAACTCACACCATCGATGGTGCTGCAAACTTTGCCGGCCAGCACTTCGCGGCGGTCGACTTCGTCGTTGTCACCAGGATCGACAACAGCGACGACGGGCAATTCAAACTGCTGCGCGAATTCGAAATCGCGTTCGTCGTGCGCGGGAACAGCCATAATGGCTCCAGTGCCATAACCCCACAGCACGTAATCGGCGACCCAGATCGGCACGGGTTGCCCATTCACAGGATTGATCGCCGATGATCCAGTGAAAACGCCGGTTTTCTTTTTGGTGTCTTCCTGCCGTTCACGATCGCTCTTGCTTGCTGCCTTCTCGCAGTAGGCAGTTACGGCCGCTTGTTGGGCAGGCGTCGTCAGGTGCGCGACGAAAGGATGCTCCGGCGCGATGACCATATAGGTCGCGCCGAACAGCGTGTCGGGCCGCGTGGTGTAAATCCGCAGTACGTTGTCATCGGGTTTTCTCGGGAACTTGGAAACAGCCCGCGAGCCTTTCCAGTTTTCAAATTCTGCGGGAGGTCCGATGTAGAAATCGACTTCGGCGCCAACACTGCGGCCGATCCAATCGCGCTGCAGCTTTTTGATCCCTTCGGGCCAGTTGACCTGGTCCAGGTCTTTTTCCAGCCGATCAGCATACGCCGTAATTCGCAGCATCCATTGCCGCAGCGGCAGGCGGATGACCGGATGGCCGCCCACTTCGCTCTTGCCGTCGATCACTTCTTCGTTGGCCAGCACGGTTCCCAGCTTGGGGCACCAATTCACCGGTGCGTGCGATTGATAGGCCAGGCGATGCTCATCCTGATATTGCTGCACCGCGCGCTCGCCGGCCGCTTTCACTTCGGCAGGGATCGGCAGCTCGGCGATTGGTCGGCCTTCGCCTACCTCGTGATCGAACCAAGTATCAAACAACACCAGAAAGATCCACTGCGTCCACTTAAAGTACTCCACGTCGGTCGTGGCGAGTACGCGGCTCCAGTCGTAGCTGAAACCCAGCGATTTCAGCTGGCGAGTGAATGTGGCGATGTTTTCTTCGGTCGTCAGCCGCGGATGCTTGTTCGTGCGGATTGCGTGCTCTTCGGCCGGCAGCCCGAACGCATCGAAGCCCATGGGGTGGAGCACGCTCTTGCCGCGCATCCGTTCAAAGCGGCAGACAATGTCCGTCGCGGTGTAACCTTCCGGATGGCCGACGTGCAGCCCCGATCCGCTCGGATAAGGGAACATGTCGAGCACATACATCTTCTCGCCCACCGGCATGTCGGGGGTTTTGAAGGTTTGGTGCTGGTCCCAATATTGCTGCCACTTGGGTTCGATGGTGGCCGGGTTGTAGCGAGGCATGGTGGTGCGCTGACTTTGCGTGCGGTGCGGAAAGGAATGAGCAGTAGTAAAGACAGGCATTCTATCAACAAGTTCGCGATCGGAGGACGGCAATCGAGCCTCGCCGTCCCAGGGAATGTTGCTGCCGCGGCAGTTTGCGATCTGCGGCGATGGACCTTATCCTGGCGGTCGGTCCGGAGCCTCCGGAGTCCTCAAATACTTCTGATGACCGCTGCCATGAATCAACCGCAGGATGAAGAGCCGATTGTTGCCGAATTGAACGAGGCACCGCCGGCCGCGATGTCAACGATCCCCGTGCAGCACGATAGCTGGTGCATTGAGCGGTTAAATGGCGAGCGGCTGGGGCCTCTGACATGGCAGGAACTGGTCGGTTGTGTGAATTCTCATCTGCTTCAAGGCGGTGATCAGGCTTACGGCGAGCTCAACGCGCGACGACGTTTATACGAACTGTTTCCCGCGTTCTATGCTCAGCGGCCTACCGTTCAACAGCCTGTAGAGCCAATGCTCTCGCCCGCCGAACAGTTTGCGCGCTCGCCCGGCGCTTACCTGCTCTTCGGCCCCGAGTTGCCGCCGTTTGAAAAGGCGGACCCGATGGGAAGATTTTTTGCAACCAAAATGAGCATCATTGGCGCTGTTGCAGCTTTGGCATTCGTTCTCATTGTATTGCTGATTTGGCTGGCCGCGCAGGGAACGAAGCAGCAAAAAGGCGCCGCAATCGCCTTCGTGGTATTGGGTAGCTTGATGTTCCTCGCTGGCATCTTCGGTTTATCGGGCTCACTCCTCGAATGGGAGTTTTTCTTCAGCGGCCGCAAGGCAAAGTTTTGGCGGATTCAGCTCGGAGATCAGGGGGCTCGATATTTTTTGGTCGGAGTAAGCTGCGTCTTCCTCGCACTGGCTTTGGCGCTGTACGCGATTGGAATTGCGGCCGCGGTCATTTGATGATTTGCGATTTGGACTGCGCCTCCCTATTCTCATGGTCGTTGGCTTGGTGCGTTCGCGGAGGTTCCCCCAATCATGTTGTTGCCAAACTCCGCTCGACTGCCCGCGATTTGCCTGTTGTCCTTCAGTCTCTTGCTTGAGTTGCTCCAGGCGGAACCGCCCACCGAGCCACTCACCGCCGCCGCGATTGCCGAGGTGAAGCAGCTCGTGCGAGACCTCGACAGCGAAACATTTGCCGTGCGCGAACGGGCTTCGCAGCGGCTGCGGCAGATGGACGAGCGAATCGCCCCCTATCTGGAAGAGGCCGCGTCGAGCGCGAGCCCCGAAGTTCGAATGCGAGTCGTGGCGCTGTTGAAGGTGATCAGCATCGATCCGCTCGAGGCGTTTTGTGCCCTGCCTGATGCTCAGCTCGATGATGAACTGGGAATGTTTTACATCTCGCAGATTTTGAATCCCAAACTCAAAAAAGAAGATATCAAACGCCAGCTCGACGAAATTGCGGCGAAAGTGCGCGAGCAGCTGGCTGCAAAACTCGGCAAGGATTTCAAGCCCGCGCAGATTGATCCGCAGTTGGGCGTTGCCGCGGTGAGAAAGGTGATTTTTGAGGATCTGAAATTCACCGGCAACAAAGACGATTACGACAATCCTGACAATTGTTCGCTCGAACGCGTCCTCGCCACGCGCAAGGGGCTGCCGATCACTCTCAGTCGAATCGTGGTGCTCGTGGCGAAGCGTGTCGATATTCCAATCGTCGGCATTCCGGCTTCGGGTCGTTACATCGTCAAGTACGATGGCTCACAAGCGCCCAAGGGCTTTCCGCAGAATGACATTTATTTTCATCCATTCGAAGATGGCAAGATTCTCTCGCGTGAAGATCGGCTGATGCAGTATCCGGGGCATGATCCCGATGTGATGGTGCCGCCGGATAGCAACCGCGAGATGCTCACGCGTGCACTCCGCAATTTAAACTCTGATCTCGACCACGATGCCGCACGGGCTGCTCAACTGACGCGGGCGGTTCAAATGTTGGAATGGCTGCAAACGCGGCCGGGCAGCCTCCGATAACTTCTTTCATAATGATTAATCCAGATGCGAATCCAAATCTTCGTCGCTTTTGTTCTTGCCCTCTCCTCTTGCTTGTCAACGATCGCCGGTGAACCGATTTCGCCGCGTGAGTTCGAGCAAGCCCGCATCAGTGATGTCTGGAAAAAGTACGCCGATCGCTTGACGTTCGGCCAAGGTCAAACGCTGGCGCTCGTCGACGATGGCTGCAAACTCTCGATGCCGCAGTGGCAGGCGAAGATCAACGGTGTGCCGAAGGTGCTGGTTTCTTACGACAGCGTCGATGGCGACGACAATCCGCAGCACGAAGGGCGTGGCTATCACGGTTCGACAATCGGCATTCCGTCGTCCGTGAATTACGATGGCAAGCTCGGCGTCGCATTCAACAATCAAGTGGCCGTGATTCGTGGCCTGGAGTGTTGTCATTGCAAGATCACCGACAGCAAGACGCTGGCGGCTGCGTTGCAGTGGGTACTCGACAATCATCAACAGCATCGCATTACAACGGTGAATCTCGCTCCTGTAGATGATCAAAAGCATGACTCGCCGGTAGCAACCGAGATTGATGACAAGCTTGCGAAGCTCCGTGCGGCTGGCATTTGGGTCAGCGCACCGGCAGGGAATCATAACTTCACTGGTGGTATCAGCTGGCCTGCGTGCCAGCCGAATTGTTTCGCCATCGGCGCGGTCCGTGTCGGCAAGGACGAGGTATATCTCGATCGGCACGCGAAGATCGATCTCGTCGTGCCCGCCGCAGCGACGAGTTCTTCGAATGCCTTTGCCTGTGGCAGCGTGATATTGCTCCGCGAGGCGATTGCCGTGAGCAAATACGACTGGAAGCAGCATGCCGAAAATTTGCCCGCGGCGATGATGATCATTTTGCAAAAGACGGGCAAAGATGTCGTTGACCCGGAGAGCAAGCTTACGTTTCGCCGGCTCGATCTGCTCGCGGCGGTGGATTTTGTTTTTGCTCAAGCATCAGACCAGAATGACGATGCGCAGAAGAAACTTTCGGAACTCGGCGGCCAGTTTCAACCGGCAACCGGCGCGCCAACGCAGTTGTCGTTTCGCGATTGTTCGAAGCTCGGCAAAGAGGAGTTTGAACAAATTAGCAGTTTGACCACGCTGAAAAAGCTGACGATGTACGGAAGTTGCAAAGGACTGACCGATGACACGCTGCCGCTGCTGGCGAAGCTGACGGAGTTGGAAGAGCTCAACACTGACGGCATTATGGTCACGGATGATGGCTTGAGGGGCCTGGCCGGAATGCCGAATCTGCGCGGCATGAGCTTCTTTCACCCTTCGTGGGGCAGCAAAGATTTCGTCGGCAAAGGCGTGGTCCATTTCGCCACGATTCCCAAGCTGGAGCGTTTGACCATCGCCGGTTCGCCCTTCAATGACGCAGGGATGGCCGAGGTCGGCAAGCTGACGCAACTCACTAGTTTCAGCACGTGGCACACATTTCAAACCGAAGCTGGCAATCAGCACTTGTTGCAGCTGACCAAATTGAAATCACTCCGCCTTGGTCAGTGGCTGCGAAAATACGACGGCAAACCGAACCCGCCGAGTTTGTCGGATGAAACGCTCGATGTCCTCGCGCGGCTGAACTCGCTTGAAGTTCTCGGCCTCGACGAAGCCCGCTTGTCGCACGCCGCGCTGGTGAAACTGAAAGCGTTGCCGAATCTGAAAAGGTTGACGCTCGAACGAATCGACATCAGCAGCGAAGAATTGGAGCAACTAAAAAAAGATCTGTCGAGAGTGGCGATCGACGTGAAGTCGTTGACGGACGAGCAGCGCGTGGCGTTGGAAAAGATGCTCAAGCCTTAGATCGTACGGCTTGAACGAAAACCGCCACTGCGGCGAGAAAACCCATCAGCAGCAAGCAGGCCGCGGCGACTTGATCGTCGACACCGGAATGGACCATGCCAAACAGCCGACGAGCGATAGTGTCGATGCCTGGCGGAATGACGAGCAGCGAACAGCTAACGTCGCCAATGCTGAGGGCGACGGCAAATCCCCACGCAGCCAGCAGCGCCCGCCAACGTTGCGGGAGCACGATTTTTTGTAAGATCATCCACGGTCCACAGCCATCGAGGGCAGCAGCCTCTTGCTGGTTGCGATCGAACCGCGCTAGCGCATGCCAGGCAATCAACAGCGTGACGGGCAAGGCGCGCACCGCCTGCGCGAGGGCCGGCGCGGTGATCGTGCGATCGTACAGGTATGTGAAACCAGGAATCTCGGGACGATTTAAGAAGCTGATTATGCTCACTCCAATCAGTGGCCCCGGTGTGGCATGCAGTATTGCGGCGGCGATCGCGATGGCAGCTAGCCGCCAACCACCGGTTCTTGCCCACCACGCCGCGACGATCGCAACGACGATTGCCAGGCTTGCGGCAGTGCCCGCCGTAAGGAAGGTCCAGATCAAATCCTGCCGCATCATCCGCGCGGTTCGGAGCAAAGCGCTGAAGAGGTGCTGAACGCTCCATTGCCGTGCGACTTCATTTGCTTCGAGCCGCAATTGCAGCCCTGCTTGCCGGATCAGTACGAACAGCGGCACGCCAGCGAGAAAGATCAGCAGCGACCAAGCTGCCATCGAAGCAAAATTGCTTTTGCTACTCGGCCAGAGCAGTGGTTCGGTCGAACAGAGCGGAAAATCGGCCGTCAGCAAATACTGCGCAGTGAAAGTGCCCAATGCGAACAGGCCGCCGATGACAATCAGGCCTGGCAGCAGATAAACAACCGCGTTCACTGCATCGCCAGCTGCCCCCAGTTGGCTGTTGATAGCAATCTGGTTGTAAATGCCCTCGGTGACCGTCGGCACGAGATAGACGTTGGTCACGGTCATGTCCTGCCAGGCCGTCACCATGGCAAGACACGCAGCGACAACAATCCACGGCGCGAGGCGTGGCAGCAGCAGGTGTGTGAAGATGGCGAGTGGCGGCGCTTCAAGCAGCGCGAGTTCCTCTTCCCGCCGCGGCACTTGAGCGAGACCTGCGGCGATGATCATTGTCGCCCAAGGAATGGCAGCGACTCCGTGCACCCAAGTGGCGGAGGCGATGCCGCTCAAAAAAGCCTGCGGAGCATTACGGCCATACCAGCCAAACCAACCGCCGACCGCATCCCAACCGGCAAGGTTCACGTACAGCGGCGCAAAGAGCAACAAAATCAAAACAAACCAGGCAGCGCGGCGGCCGGTGATCTCGATCCGGGTGAGCATCACAGAAAGCGGCAAGGCGATGGCAACGGCTATGCCAGCCGATCCAAACGCGAGTAGCAGCGACAACCAGAGTTGTCGCCGCGATGCTGCCGAGGAGAGCTGTTCGATCGGCAGGAAGCCAATGATCAAAAGTGCCAATACAACAACCAGCAGAATCCACACACGCCGGTTGCTCGTTGTCATTGTTCACGTCGGGCTTTCGCTACGAAGATTACCCATTTGCATCGTGGCCAACCTAGATGCCTTCCGCCGCCAAAAAGCGTTCGGCATCAAGCGCTGCCATGCAGCCGGTGCCCGCCGAAGTAATTGCCTGGCGATAGTAATCGTCGGCGACATCGCCCGCGGCGAATACCCCCGACACGCTCGTGTACGTGCGGAAGGGTTGAGTGTATTTGATGTAGCCTTTTTCGTTGAGCTCCAGTTGTCCCTTCAGGAACGCGGTGTTCGGTGTATGGCCAATCGCCACAAACAGGCCGCTGGCCGCGATCTCTTCCTTGCTGCCATCCTGATTGTTCTTCAACTTAATTCCAGTGACGCCCAACTTATCATCGCCGAGCACTTCGTCGACTTCGCGGAAGTAATGCAACTTGATCTTGGGATTCGTGAGCGCCCGCTCGGCCATGATCTTCGAAGCGCGAAACACGTCGCGTCGCATGAGCATGTGCACGGTCGACGCGTACTTGCTCAAGTACGTCGCTTCTTCCACGGCCGAGTCGCCGCCGCCGACGACGACGAGCGGCTTGTTGCGAAAGCGCGGCAGCGCACCATCGCACACCGCACAAGCGCTCACGCCACGATTCTTGAAGCGATTCTCCGATGGCAAGCCGAGGTAATTCGCCCTAGCGCCGGTCGAGATGATGATCGTATGCGTTTCGACGGTTTGCCCTTCGGCCGACTTCACCACAAAGGGCCGCTTGCTCAGATCGACGGAGACAATATCGTCGGTGATGATCTTGGTGCCGAAGTTCGTGGCTTGCTGCCGCATCAGATTCATCAACTCGGGACCGGTGACCGCGTGCGGATGCTCTTCGATCATGAAATCGTCGAGCCGCCCAGGGCTGATCGCCGATTTGATGTAGCCGGCTAAATTGCCGGACGGGAAACCGGCGTAGTTTTCAACTTCCGTGGTCAGGTTCAGCTGGCCGAGCGGCAGCGTGCCCGAGATACGATTTTCTTCAGTCACTGCTCCTTCGAATACGATGGGATGCAAGTTCGCCCGGGCTGCATAAATGGCCGCAGACCAACCGGCGGGACCACTACCAATAATCACGACATGCTCGGGCATGAAAACCATCCTGAAAAAGCGGGCCAAGTGCTGGGTAAGCACGGTTCATACGTGGAAACGCGCCCCTGATTATAGGAATGGGCGGAAATGGGTAAACCCACGCTGGGCTGTCTGCGTCGATCTAGAGTGGACAATTCCTCCAGCAATTTCACCGGGGCGGGACGATTTGCGGGCCGAACTCTTGTGGCGATTGCGGTGTTCCTTCGCCCAAAAATCGTCTCGACTCCAGGCAAATTCGGCCACTCGCTAATCCTGTCAAACGCGACTTTCTTCCGCTTACCCCCGCGTTGCGAACTAGTTAAGATAAAGTTCTGGGCACTACGGGCGTTGCTTCGCCAGGGAGTTTGCGGTGGCTTTTGATTGTGGCGTGCAGACGGCTTCTCTCACGAATGTCGGCATGCGCCGAAGCGTCAATCAAGATTCCTATGTCTTGATCGTCGCCGACACAGCCGAGTTGTGGCAGCAGCGGGGCCATTTTTTGATGGTCGCCGACGGCATGGGTGCGCACGCAGCGGGCGAACTAGCCAGCAAGATGGCCGTCGAAAACACTCCCTACCTCTATAACAAATATCTCGAGCTCTCAGCCCCCGAAGCACTTGAGCGGGCAATCCGAGAAAGCAACACGCAGATCCACAGTCGCGGTTCGGCGAACACCGATTTTCACGGCATGGGGACGACGGCCAGCGCGCTGGTGTTGTTACCCCAAGGCGCAGTCTGTGCGCATGTCGGGGACAGTCGCATTTATCGGCTCCGCGGCAACCAGGTCCAACAGCTGTCGTTCGATCACAGTCTGCAATGGGAACTGCGGGCATCGGGCCAATTGTCCGAAGGTTCCGAGCTGGCAGCGGCAGTACCGAAGAACGTCATCACGCGGTCGCTGGGTCCAAATGCCAATGTGCAGATCGATCTCGAAGGGCCGCATCCGATTGAAGTGGGCGATGTCTATTTGCTCTGCAGCGATGGTCTGACCGGCCGAGTCGAAGACAACGAACTCGGTACGATCATGGGTTGCCTGCCGCCGCACGAAGCCGTGAAGGTGCTCGTCGATCTGGCGAACCTCCGTGGCGGTCCCGATAACATCACGGTGCTGATTGCCAAAATTGTGAAGCCCGATGCGGCGACGGCGACTAATCAAGCGCCGCCTCTGGTATTGGGTGGCAAAAAAGATCTGAAGCCGGTGAATCCCATCGTGTGGATTGTGGCTGGCGTCTGTGCACTGATCGGACTGCTGTTGCCGCTGAAGGGGTTGTATATCTTCGCGGGTGTAGCTTTGCTCGCTTCGATCATTACGGTGATTGTCGGTCTCGTGAAACTTTACAGCGGCTATTCCAAGGGAACTCAACTCAGCGGCAATCGCCGCCTGGGGAAAGGTCCTTACACGGCGACTGCGTGTGGTCCTACGCCAGCGTTCTTCAACAAGATTCAGCAAACCTCTGGTGAACTGAAACAAGTCGCCATCGACGGCAACTACAACGTCGATTGGGCCGAGTACGACGAACTGCAACGCAAAGCCGCTGCCGCGCAACAAACCAATCCCGTCGATGCGGTTCGCCAGCTTTGCAAGTCGATCACCTTCCTGATGAACGAACTCCGCACGCAGCACAATCGGAAGGCGAGCGACAGCGAGATCAAGTTATAGAGTGCTGGGTGAGTTGCGCGTTGATGATTTTAGTCCCTCGCCCCGGTACTCCGGGGAGAGGGCCGCGGTGAGGGCTGAAGCGAATTCGACTTTCCACTTCGATTCAGAACCATGGAACTCCCCTTTCTCCACTGGCTACGCGAACAAATTCCGCAATCGCCTCACATTGCCCTTGGCATCGGCGATGACGCTGCGTTGATCGCTCAGCAAACCGGCCTGCAAACGGTTGTGACAACCGACATGCTGATGGAAGGAACCGATTTCATCCTGCAAGATTGCGGCGCTGCTGCAGCCGGTCGTAAAGCACTCGCGGTGAACCTGAGTGATCTTGCCGCGATGGGTGCGAAACCGGTCGCCGCGTTTGTCTCCATCGCTGTCAGCAAACGATTTGGCGATGACGCAGCACTCGCGGTTGCCAAACAACTCTTCGCGGGACTGCTGCCGCTCGCCGCGGAATTTGAATGTTCGATTGCCGGCGGTGATACCAACAGTTGGAACGGCCCGCTCGTCATCAGTGTCACGGCGATCGGTGAAGTCCCTGTGGGCCGAGCTTGGTTACGCAGCAGAGCGCAACCAGGCGATGCGATCTTAGTTACAGGAACGTTCGGCGGCAGCATCGAATGGAAACATCTGGACTTTACGCCGCGGGTTCGCGAAGCGCTGCGACTGCAATCACTCAATGTCGAAGTGCATGCGGCGATCGACGTGAGTGACGGCCTATCGCTCGATCTCTCTCGCATTTGTGCCGCCAGTGGCTGTGGCGCCCGAGTCGAACTTGAGCGGATTCCGCTCAGCCTGGAGGTGGTTGAATATTGCGAGGATGATGAGGATTCCACCGCGGCTTGCCAACATGCGTTGTCGGACGGCGAAGATTTTGAACTGATCCTCGCCGTCCCGCCCCACGAAGCAGAAAGTCTGCTACGCGAACAACCGCTCGGTACGCCGCTCACGCAAATCGGCTGGTTCACCGCAGCGTCCGGTTTGACTCAACAACTGCCCAATGGCGAAGTCCTTCCCTTGTCACCGCGAGGGTACGAACATTGAGCGAGTTCAGTTTCACGGCCAACTCAATCGCCGATACCGATCGACTGGCTGCCGCGCTCGCGGCCGTGTTGCCAGAGCGAGCGACGATCGCACTCAACGGTACGCTCGGCGCGGGGAAGACGCGGTTCGTTCAAGGCCTGGCTGTTGCCGCGGGAATCGATCCCGCGGATGTGACGAGCCCGACGTTTGTGCTCTGTCAGCAGTATGCTGGTTCGCGACGACTGTATCATCTCGATGCCTACCGGCTGCACGACGCCGAAGAGTTTCGCGAACTCGGTACCGATGAACTGTTTGAAGAGCCGGCACTGACGCTGATTGAATGGGCCGACAAAGTGGAGCCGGCGCTGCCCGATTCTTATCTGCTGGTGAACGTTGAAGTCACCGGCGAAACTTCGCGGACGTTTCGTATTCAAGCCGTCGGTGAGGAACTGGCAGATGTGCCAGTGCGACTAAGCAAACAATTCGCTTAACTACCGCAACGGGCTATTCGTCGAGTTGTAATTCGCGGCCAGCGATTGCCGCGGCACTTCCACCGGCATCGGCTGCGCATCGAAGTTGATCGGCTTGCCGTTGTAATCGCAGCCCTTGATCGACTTCGGCATCATCCCTTGTCCGGCCAACTGCGAAGTGGTCACAAGCTCGGCTTTGTATTTTTCCATGATCGCGTGGACTTCGCGGTTGATCTCGGTCTTACCATCGGCCCGTTCTTCACCGACTGAGTTGAACGAACCAATCGTGACGATGCTTTCTGAAATGTCGTGAAACTCGTACGCTTCGACACCTTGTTTGCGGAGCGCGGTGCAGAGCTTGTTCGCTTTTTCGGCGGCTTCGTCGATTTTCGAATTCCCTTTGGTCTCGCTGGTCAGTTTTTCGAATTCCTTGGGCTTCATCGTGTCGACGCCGCGGAACGTGGCGACTTTCACCGTGTACTTCTTTGGATTTCGCAGCAGGCTGTTCGGCAGATTCTTGTTCATGTCGACCACGAGCGGGTCGAGACCTTTGGCAACAAAATATTCTTCGGGCAGAAGTGGATTGCGTGTGACGAACGCCCGGCCGAGTGGACCGCGATTCCGCCGCGGATCATCTGGCTTGAGCATCAATTTGCGATAGAAGTCGCTGAAGCGTGCACTAAAGTGCTGCGTTTGATCTTGCTGCGCTTGGTTGCCACCTCCGGGCCTGGCCATACATTTGGGATTCAGGTTCTTGATGGCCTTAAGCGCGGCATCGAGCGCGGGGTCGTTCACCGAGTGGAAATCGCCGACCATAACGGCAATCTCGTCGAATTCTCGCGGCCGCATGGCCTTCATTTTCTTCTCGCCGCCGAATCGGTTCACGCCGAGGCCCTTTTCGGTTTGCGAAAAATCGAACCGCTGCCGAAAGATGTAGGCATTCAGCCGGTGCTTGCTCCGCAACTCGCGGACGAGCGCTTCAGCCTGAGCCTCACCCGTCGTGGTTTGACCATCGTCCTCGATCTTGTCGACAAATGACGTGCACATGACCATCCACGGGCCGTGGCGCTCGGTGAGCGAAAAATCGATCTCGGTCGCCGCCGAAGCCGTACGAACCGGCGGCGCGGCCCGGCGAAACGGCACGAATTGCGCCCACGGCGGAGCGGCTGCCGCTGTCGTCACCAGAAGCAACGTACCAACCACCAGCGCCGATGCGCGCATCCGCAAAGCCAGCATGTGCATGGGAAAGACCTCGGCCCACGAGTGATTGACAAGAGTTCGAGAAGGGGCGGGACTGTACCAGCCGCCTGGGCGAGATGCCAGAGAAGTTTTTACAAAACGGCGCCATCAATCGAGCGGGCCGATGCTGCTAGCTATGTCCCACCGATCTGCAACCCGCGCAATTCGCGAGGCAGCGGGAAGTGCACATCTTCCAGCCGCAGCGTGCGAACTTCGACCGTCGCATGAAAATGCTCGCGTAGATATTCGACGCACTCCTGCACGACCGACTCCGGTGCGCTCGCACCGGCAGTGATGACGACGTTTTCGACGCCCTCGAACCAGCGATCATCCACATCGGCCTGGCCATCGATCAGATAAGCTTGCACGCCGTGTTCCGTCGCCAGTTCGCGCAGGCGCTGGCTGTTGGAACTATTCTGGCTGCCGAGCACCAACACCAGATCGGCTTCGACCGCGAGTGTGCGGACCGCTTCTTGTCGGTTGGTGGTGGCATAACAAATGTCCTCCTTCGGCGGCCCGACGATTTGCGGGAACCGCTCCTTCAAGCAGCGGATGATGCGATTGGCGTCATCGATGGAGAGCGTCGTCTGTGTGAGATAGGCGAGCTTGGCATCGGCTGGAAAGTTGAGTGCAGCGATATCTTCTTCGGTCTCGACCAGAACGATCGCCTTCGGTGCTTCGCCCATCGTGCCGATGACTTCGTCGTGACCTTCGTGGCCAATCAGAAAAATCGTATAGCCTTCGCGGGCAAAGCGGATGGCTTCGAGGTGGACCTTAGTCACGAGTGGACAAGTGGCGTCGATCGCGCGGAGCGTACGATCTTTTGCCAGTTGGCGGATGGCCGGCGAAACACCATGCGCGGAAAACAAAAGCGTTGATCCAGCGGGAACGTCTTCCAGGTGGTCGATGAAGACGGCCCCTTTGTCGCGAAAAGTTTCGACGACGTACTTATTGTGCACAATCTCGTGATAAACGTAGATCGGCGTGCCGAAGGCTTGAATCGCCAAGTCGAGGCTTTCGATCGCCATATTCACCCCCGCACAAAAACCGCGGGGCGCTGCCAGGATGATTCGCATGGGGCTATATGAGTTTCGGGTTTGAAATTCCAGGTTCGAAATTTATCGTACCATGTGATGGCTACTGATCGCAGGGCATCTACTCGTCAACCGCAGCCCTGTTGCGGCATTCACCGGCTAATTGGCTTGTTCTTCGACGACGCGCTGAGCGTCAGCAAATACTGCGAGAAATCGCCGGCGGTTCGCGGCCATGGTTTGCACACAGGCGTCGTGCAACTCTCCCGGCAAAGGATAACCCAGCAGTAGCGCCAGT
This sequence comes from uncultured Pirellulaceae bacterium, assembly GCA_964394305.1. Lineage (GTDB taxonomy): Bacteria > Planctomycetota > Planctomycetia > Pirellulales > Pirellulaceae > Anatilimnocola. Next base: position 3,007 of record CAYMWL010000046.1, on the reverse strand, counting down.
CGATGCAGATCGACGCTGTCAGCTGGCAGCACGTGCCGGTCGCGGGAGTTGAGCAAGCGGATGCCGCACTCGATTCGCCGCAAGAGGCGATACGACTCCGACCAATGCGCTGCGTCTTTCTGTGTCAGCGCTCCTGCTGACTGCAATGCGTCGATAGCCGCGAGCGTGTTCGGCTCGAGCACACGGGGTTCGCGCTGGGCGTGTTCGAGTTGCAGTCGCTGCACAACGTATTCGATATCGAGCGTGCCGCCGACGCCTCGCTTGATATTGAGCTCCGCCGCACCTTGATCAAGCTGCAGCCGTTGTTGATACAGCTGAACCGCATCGTCCAACTGCCAGGAACGTGAAGTGAGCCACTGCCGCACCACGTGCATCGCCGTCGCCCGTGCAGCGGCTGGCCCAAAGACAGCCCTTGCTTTGAGCAACGCTTGCCAGTGCGCGAGTGACGCGGTGCCGGATTGAAAATGCGCTGCCAGATCGGCAATTGAATTAGCGAGAGGCCCAGAGGTTCCCAGTGGCCGAAGTCCCGCTTCGAGTGGATAGAGTTTGCCTTGTGGTGTGGATTGCGCGACTTCTTTCAACACGCGCTGCGCGAGTTGTGTAAAAAAATGTCCGTTTGTGGTCGGCTGCACGCGCTTGGCGCGTGCAGCCGCTGCCGTCGAACCTTCCGACTCATACAGAAACGCAATCTGAAAATCGCTGTGATAGTTAGGCTCTTGTCCGCCGAATTTGCCGAGCCCCAGGATCGCAAAGCCGCAGGGCTCGCCCGCCAACGAGCCTTCATGAATCATGGGTCGCCCATGCTTTTCGACGAGCCGCTCGAATTCATGTTGCGCGACGGCGGCGAGGCAAACTTCGGCGACATCACTTAACGCGTGCAGCGTCGTTTCGATGGGTTCACGCTGCAGCACGTCACGCACGCCAATTTGCAAATGCCGTGAAGCCTTCAGCGCCAGCAATTTCGGCAACGGTGAGCCGCCGCTGCGCTGCAATTCCTGCCAGACACGTTGCAATTCCTGCAAATCCGGGTGCCGCGCAAGTTGCAGGGAATCGAGCAACTCATCGAGCATGCCCGGATTTGTGATCATCAAGTCCGACAGATACGGACTGCAGCCGCAGACACGCACATACAATTCGAGCGAAGGTTGATGGGCGTGAAACAATTCCCACAGCACCCCTTTGCCTCCGAGCGAGTCGCTCACGCGGCTAAGGTTCGCGAGCGTCACATCGGGCTGCGGCGTGGCCGAAATCGCGGTCAGCAACCGGCCAACGATCGCTGACAAGTAGTACCGACAGCGGCGCGTCGAAAGATACGCGGTGTGTTCGTTGGCGAGGTCGTTGAGATGTCGGAGCGCAGCAGGACAATCTTGAAACCGATATCGCGACAAGATATCCGTGGATTCAGTCGCCGTGGGATGCGGCGCGAGGAGCAAATCGACTTCCGGCGGTGGATCGGGTTCATCGGGAAAGGCCGCTTGCAGTAGTCCACGGAGCATTTCGTAGGAAGTTCGCAGCGATTCCTGACTTGAAGAAGCAGGTGAGGTTTGCGTTTGATGCAACTCTCGCCGCAGCGTGATATAGGCATTTTCGAGCGAGGTACGTTCCGGCACGTTGATGGCGCCGGCTTGTTCCAGGCCAGCGATCGCGTCGAGAGTGCCAGGCAATCGAACGCGCGGCTGATCGCCACCGCTGAGAAGCCGCAGCAACTGCAACGTTTGTTCAAAGTCGAACAACCCCCCTGCACCTAGTTCGATGTCGGTTGGTCCGTTCTCGCTCGCGGCTGCCATTTCCGCGCGGCGAATGATTCGCCGCTTGAGCGCTCGCAGGCCTGCTTCATCAGCCGGCGAAAGGAGCCGGCGATAGATCCAAGGTTCGAGTTGCTGCAGAAAACGATCCGCGAGCGTGCGATCCCCGGCTACGCAGCGTGCTTGCGTGAAGCTCTGCCGATGCCAGGTGCGGCCGAATTCGTCGAGCAAGGCGGCGGCTTCGTTGGCAGCAATCGTTGCTGGCGGGGTTTCGCGGTGTGGCAGCGGTTGCAATTCGATTTGGTAGACCACACCGAGATCGGTCGGTTCCACCAGCAGGCGAAAGAGGAATCTCGCGAGTCGCTCGTATTGATCGGCCGCTGCGCGTCGCTGCGCATCGTCGGCCGGGAGCGCTTCGTGCAGAAGCAGCAGTTGCAACCGGTCGCTGTAATCTTGCTCGCCGGCGCCACAGCGGCCAAGCGCTAACAGCGAAACGGCACCAAGTGGCTGCGCGCGTCGCGCCGCCCCAGCTACAGGCTTCGTGCTTTGCAGTTTCTGTTGCGCCGCCGCAAGTGCGCCAGCGAGCAATGCTTCGGCCAGATAGGTCAGCTGCTGCCAGACGAGTTCCGGCTTGTGTTTGCCGACCCGTTCGCCATACACGATGCGCAGTTGCTCGCGTCGTTTGATGCGGCGGAGATCAGCGAGCTGCGACCGTTCGTCGTGCAGGTTTGTCGCTTCGGCAGTAACATCTGCAATTAGCGTTGCCAGTTCCACGGGCTGCCCTTCGGTCAAACGGAGCAGATCGAAGGCTTCGGGATCACGGAGAATTGTCTCCCGCCACACGCCACCCCAACCAAGAACCCGCACCAACATAGGCAGGGTCGTCGAATCCCGCTCAGCAAGCGCCGCAAAAGACAGCGGGCTGCGCGATGTGAGAACGAATTGCCGCAGCCCTTCGAGCACGCTACTGGCGTCATCAACCGTCGGGAGCAACGCATCGAGCTGGGTGCAAATCGTGGCCAGCAAATCCAGAGGCACGCCGGCGTCGGCCAAGTCGAGCAGCGCATGCCGCGCCGCAGCAGGATCGTTGACCCGCCAGTGTTGCAGGATATCCGCTGCGTCATCGGGGCGATCGAGGAGCGAAAAGAGAGTACGAATTTCCATGCAGCGATTTTAGCATGGAGTTCGCGAGCACGTTCAGCCCTATGCCAGGAGGACTGCAAAGTCTGATTTGTCGAACTGTATTGGCTTGGGTTGCGTAG
>CAYMWL010000045.1:0-55090 GCA_964394305.1 uncultured Pirellulaceae bacterium | reverse complement strand
CCAATTTTCGCCTCGGCGCGAAGAGCAATTCACGCCAGGCCGTGAACGGTTACACCTTGTAGTCACGCGCCAGTGATTCAATCGTGGCATTCATGGAGCGGCAAGGACCACACCACTCTGCCCAGAAGTCAACCAGCACCGGTTCGTCGGCATAGAGAACTTCGGCTTTCCATTTGAATTCGTGCAATAACATAGGTCCCCTCGCTTTGTTTGGCTCACTTTATTCTAAGCAATCACACTGAGTTCGAGGAACTAATTACGCTAGTAGCTGAAGTCTTGAGAACCGACCAATTTGAGGCCTCGTCATGCAAACTCCTGAATCAGGTTCCCAAAATGAATTTGTCTTCGTTCACTCCCAGCGCAAGCGACCCGCGGCCCAGGCATCGAAGCCGGCCCCCGCATATCAATCGTTGCACTTTCTCACGCTGGTCATTCAACTCGTTTATTTGCTGTTGGGGCTATTGCTGATCGTCACTGTGGTCAATTACGTTTCCTTGCCGAAGAAAATCACTCAGGCGAAAAAATTGCAGGGGCTGCTCGAATCTCCAACGCCGGGAATTAATCAGCGAGAACTCCGCAACGCGCATGATCAATTGAAGGCGGCTGCCGCCGAGATCAAGCAAGCCAGCGAAACGTTGCTCATCAGTGGCTCGGCAATGATTCTGTTCTCTGGTGTTCTGGGGCTGGCCCTCACTGGCTGGACTTACCAAGCGACGTCCAACTTGCTGGCCTTGGGTGTACCGAAACTTGTCTACTCGCCGCTGATCGCAGCACTCGGCATGTTCTTAGTCCCGCTCTTCACCGCGCCATTCATCCTGAATGAAGTTGCCAAAGGTAGCGATCCCAATCGATTGACGCCTTATGGGCACCGCGACACCGGCGTGAGCTTGCTGGTGATCGTTTGGTGGCTGTCGATGCTGGTGGGGATTGGAGCAACATTTCTCGCCTTCATGCAAATGCCAACCGAGCAGCAAATGGCAGCCGGCAAGCCGATGCCAACGCTGCCGTTGTCGGTGGCCGCGGTCCTCAACGCCTTGTCGCATGCATTAGGGATTTGGTTGGTCGGATGGATCAACGTCAAGCAGCAGACGCGGCTAGAAATCGCTCAGCACCGGCCCGCGCGACCCGCCGTTGTAGTGATGCCGGAGTTTGAGAATCTGAACGGCTGATGGCTTGACCTCACCGCGAAGTGCGATACTATACAAATGAACCAACTGATTCACCGGGCCTGGGAGCAGACCGCTCACCAGGCAATTATGCTGCGCCCTCGGGATTGGCGGCGTTAAAGTGAGGTCGATCCATGCTCCCGCACGGTGATCAGTCGTTTTCGACCGTTATCAGGCTCCCTTCCGACTGTTATCAAGTGGCCATCGACCCGCATCAACCGTTATCAGAAATTGAATCAATAACCTCGGCATCTTGTCGCAAGTTGTATTTTTCCAGGGCTTTGCAACAAGTGGTGCGATCGAAATTTGTTCGCCGAATCGTTATCGCTTATCCACCCGAAAGTGGCGGTTGATGCTGGCAGCCAAGTTGACCGTTTTGCAGTATTGCGTGTCGCACGCCGGCGGAATTTGGCGAGTGGAATTGAGCAAAATCAGTTATACTCGGGCAGGAGGATCGCATGCCCATGAACCATCGAACGCTGTGGATCGGTAACGCTTCGGCAGCGCTGGCGCTATGTCTGTTGGCAGCGGGTCCTCCTCTATTGCGCGCCCAGAATGCGGTTCAGCGTGAAACCGAACTGTCGCCACCTGCCGTCAAAGGCGCACCGCTGCCGATCAAGCCGGACAAAGCCCCCACGCAGCCTGCAACTGCCGAACTACTGGCTCGCTGGGGCAGCGAACTTGATCACGACGAATTCTTGATCCGTGAGGAAGCCACGCAAAATCTGGCCCGCGCGGGGTTGCCGGCCGTCGAAGTTTGCCGCCGCGTGCTGGAACGCCCCACACCCGAATCGGGTTCACGGGCGATGCATGTGTTGCATCAATTGGCCCTGTCGAACGATCTCGACTTGCTCGATGGCGCCCGCAATGCATTGGAAGAAATGACCCGCCGCAAGGATACGCCGCTGAAGGGCCGCGCAGAGGAAGTCCTCACGCAACTCAACTCGCAGCGACAAGCCATCACGCTCGGCGAACTTGAAGGGCTGGGCGCTCGCATCCGCCGTACGCAATACGTCACCGGCTTTGCGGGCGAGGCAGAAATGGTTTCGTCGCTGGAGATCGGTAGTGATTGGCGCGGCACGGACGACGACTTCCGCCGCTTCAAATGGTTAACCGACATCCGCCAGGTGGCCCTCGTCGGCGATCGGGCCACCGATGCCGCGCTCAAATATGTTTCGTCGATCAAAGGGCTGAAGTCGGTGCAGGCCTATCGCGCTAACATCAGCGATGCCGGAGTCAAACAGCTTGCGGATTGTGCGACACTGGAAGATGTCGGCTTGTACTACATCCCGGTTTCGGACGAGTCGCTGCAAGCGCTGAAGGATGTGAAGTCGCTGACTGCCGTCCGAGTCTACGGCACGCGAGCGACCCCCGCCGTCGCCGCCGAACTGCAGGCCGGGCTCGGCGCCGGCAAAGTCGATTTTCGCCACGGCGCGTTTCTCGGCGTGGGTTGCATCACCATCGACACTAACTGTGCGATCAGCCGGGTGAACAAAGACAGCCCCGCTGATCGGGCCGGCATTCAGCAAGAAGACATCGTGCTCTCGTTCAACGGCGAAATCGTTCCTGACTTCGAAACGCTGACGACGATCATCTCGAAACTCAAAGCGGGCGACACGGCCGAACTCGTCGTGCAGCGTGTCGCGCTGGATTCCAACAATCAACCCGTGCCGCGAAAGCTGACAATCAAAGTTCCCCTCGGCGAATGGCCCGTGGAACAGTTTATCTATGGGGCGACGCGAGAGTAGTCCGGCGTAGGACAGAGCATTTCTCCGTCCAAGAATTGTTTGGCCGCAGTTATCAAACATCGCGCAACAAATGGGGTGAAATAATCTATCCCCATTTGCTTGAAAGCAAACCTACTATCCTTTCGCCACGCCATCGCGCTTGGCGAGGCGCAGTGCCAGCGATGCGCCGCTGTTCAATGCACCTTCCATGTACCCGACGAACTTATAACAAGTATGTTCGCCGGCGAAGTGCAGTCGGCCGAGGCCTTTGTAATAGGTCGGGCCGATCGACGTGACTTGCCCGGGCGCAGCGAACGAATAGCCGGCCTTGGTCCATTCTTCCTTGGGCCAGGTCATGAAACGGGTTTTGAGCAGATTCTCTGCGTACGCGGGATAAGTTTTGGTTAGCTCCGCTTTGTAGGCAGCATCGGCCGCAGCTCCTTCACGGGCCAGGCAGCGTTTGGCCTGGCTGCCACCGGAGAAGCCGACGAACAATGCGTTCGCAGGGTCTTCGGGTTGACCATCGGTTCCTTCCCACGTTTGGCTCACATCGCCATCGGTGAGTGAGTATTGCGAGTTTTTGGTATCGAGCCAGAATCGCTTCTTTACGGTGGAGAGGTATTTGCATGCGACACCCATCTGCGTGCGGATGTTCGCCGGCAGATCGGGTGAAAATTTGATCCGATCCCAAGTCGAAGGCGGCGTGGCGAGGACGACATCATCAGCTTCGATCGTGCGGCCATCGGCACAGGTAACAACGACGCCATTGGCATCGATCTTGATTTCGCTCACCGGCAGACGCAAGCGAATGCGATCGGCGCCGACCATTTCGGCAAGCCGCAGAGCCAGTTGCTGGTTACCACCTTCGCAGCGGTAGACTTCGCTATCGTCCCAATACTTCTGCCCGCCGCCACCTTTGATGGCCGTAAGCATGCCCAGAAAACTGGCTTGATCATTGTCGACCGCGTTATCGGAAGCCAGTTGAATATCGATCGCTGCCCGCGACAGTTCTTCGACTTTCAGCCCTTTGATCCAATCGCCGAGCGATTGCTTGTCGAGGGCTGCCGCATCGGGGCTGGTCCAGGGTTGATCGGCGTCGATCTTTTCACTTTGTTCGTTGAGCGACGAAAACGAGGCGTCCATTTCCTCGTAGATCTTTGCCACTTCCTCTTCGCTGCGGAGCTTGCCCATCAAGTGCACGGGATAAGCGAGCGACTCGTCATCGGTGAGGTCGATGAATTTCAGCTCAAACTTTTCGGCGTACTTCACCCACATTGGATGATTGGAGCCGATCAATTCGCCGCCTCCTTCGCACCACTTGCCGTCGACCATGTCTTTGAACGTGAGGACGCGGCCACCGAGCCGATTGCGAGCTTCGATGACCGTGACCTTGTAACCCGCAGTGATCAATTCGTAAGCGCACGCAAGACCAGAATATCCAGCGCCGACAACGATCACTCGCTTGGCCCCCTGCGTTTGAGCTCGCGATTCGCCAGCGAATTGATCACTGAGCAGCAAACCGGCTGTGCTCGCGAGCGTGGCCTTGAGAAAACGGCGTCGGTCTTCGCGCGAGACAGGTCCATGAAAGCGGCGACGGAGACGAGCGTAGAAGGAGTTGGACATGTTGCAGGCTTTCTATATCAAAGCGCGAGAAGAGCGCAGAAGAAGTTGAAGAATGGCAAGGTTACGAGAACATCAGCCCCTCTCCTCTGAGTAACGAGGAGAGGGACCGAGGAGATTTTGTTTCCGAGCGAGCAACCAACTACTCGTCGTTGATCGGACCAACACCAATCAGCCAGAGTTTGAAGAAGTTGACGACCTGCGTTTTCGTGAGTTTGTTCGAGTTCAAGGCGAACACGACTTTGCTCGAGGCCGGGGTTTCTTCACCCGAGATGAATTTGTCTTCGTAGGTGATTTTGCCCGTCAAGCACGGCAGCGAATCGTCGACGGCGAAGAACGCATCTTCATCGCTCAGCTTGTCGAACGCAGCAGCTTCGGTCGTGGCCGGCGCTTGCTTGGCTTCATTCCAGCGGAGGTTGAATTGGTATTCACCCTTGCCGTTGGTCTTGCGATTTTCGTCTTCGACCCACTTCACGCTGCCGGTAACAATGTCTTCGGTATCCTTGCCGTTGAAGTTGTAACGGAAGCGAATGCCATCGGTCAGCCAGTTGCCCGTTTCGTAGTCGAAGTCAAGTCGCCCGTTGACCGTGGTCCGCGGATAGTTGCCCGCCGGTCCCTTGGCCAATTCCAGATCGACGAACTTCATCGGGTCCACCTTGGCGACCTTGATCTCAACGGTCTTGTTGCCAACGAGTCGCTTGTAGGTGTACGAAGCGAGGTTGTCTTCTTTCTTCGATTTGCCAATCAGCTTACCGCCGAATTTGTCGGTGAAGGCTGGTTGCTGGCCGATCGCATCGATGGCGATTCGCAACGGACTTTCGATCGCAGCGCCGCCGGTGATTTCGTAAGCGCCCGTATTCGCATTGATCGGCACCGTGCCGACCCATTTGCCGACATTCCGCTTTTCGTCGAGGTTCTTCGGATTGCGCACCGCGAGGTTGATGTCAAAACCAAGTTCCGCCTTTTGCTTTTGGCTGCGAATGATCTTGGTGAACAAATCAGGCTGACGCGTGATCTTGCCCGTGAACTCCGTCGTCTTGGCAACGGTCAACTTCAGCGTGTATGTATCTTTGGCGCCGAGGGCGGAAGAGCCTTCAGTGTAAGTGCCGGCCGTATCGAGTTCCGTGCGCGACTTGAAATCGATTTCCATCGTTCCGGCGATCACGCCTTGCTCAGTCAGCGTTTGTTCCTGCCCGCGAACCTGTCCCGCGACGACGCAAACTAGGGCGAATGCGGAGCAAACAGCCAGCCGCGACCATGAGACATGCAACTTCATCGTTCGAATCTCCCTTACAAGAAAATTAACCAACCTTGGCGCGCCGAATATACGCCCCGTCTTGTGCTGCCGCAAGCCGCAGCGCGGGCGGGGTGTGAATTGATGCGTCAGAGATAGGTATTCGCTGGCAATGGGGATTGCTTGGCAAGAATTGTTGTCGCTTCGCTCTGCAAACGGCAGTCGAAGAAGATTCGACCTCGATCCACCGTTCGTGCAGCGAAACGGCGACTATTGTGGCGGGGCAAAGCCGCGGCGGACCGTGTGTTCGGTAATCGTCCGCGGCAGGACGAATTGCAGCAGATAATCACTGCCACCTGCTTTACTGCCAATGCCAGACATTTTGAAACCGCCAAAAGGTTGACGGCAGACGAGTGCGCCGGTGATGGCTCGGTTGAGATACAAATTGCCGACGAGAAACTCCCGCCGCACACGCTCGAGCGTTTCGGGACTGCGCGAAAAGCAACCGCCAGTCAGCGCGTAATCGGTGCCGTTGGCGATCTGAATTGCTTCGGTGAGATCCGTGGCTTTAATGACTGCAAGCACCGGGCCAAAAATTTCTTCCTGCGCGATCCGCGCATTCGGCGGCACATCGGCAAAGATATGCGGACCGACAAACGCGCCCTGCTGCGCAAGTGCAGAGACATCGCGACCGAGCACCAGCCGCGATTCTTGTTTGCCGATTTCGATGTAATTGCGAATCCGCGTTGCCGACTCTTCGTCAATGACCGGGCCGACCATGGTGCTTGGATCTTCCGGCAGGCCGATCTTCAGGCTCTCCGTCGCAGCGATTAGTCGCTGCAGAAAGACGTCATGAACTTCGGCTAAGACAATGACTCGGCTGCAGGCCGAGCACTTTTGGCCTTGATATCCAAACGCACTCTTCACGACGCCGCTGACGGCTTCATCGAGATCGGCATCGGCATCGACAATGATTGCATTCTTGCCACCGAGCTCCGCGATCACCTTCTTCACTTGCACTATGCCGCGCTGCGACACATCCGCCGCGCGGGCGTTAATCGCCAGGCCTACTTTGCGTGAGCCGGTGAAGGCAATGACCGCGACATCCGGATGGTCGACGAGCGCGGCGCCAACGACTTCCCCACGGCCCGGCAGATAGTTGAGCACGCCCGGCGGCAGTTCAGCTTCTTCGCAGACCTCCATCAGCAGAGCACCGATGACGGACGAAGTTTCGGCAGGTTTCATGATGACCGTGTTGCCGGTAACGAGCGCGGCGACGGTCATGCCGGTGAGAATTGCCAGCGGAAAATTCCACGGCGCGATGACCGCAGTCACACCACGTGGCAGATACTCAAAGCGGTTTTCTTCGCCTGGCACATCGACTCCCGCCCGGCCTTGCAACCGTTCCGCTTGCTCGGCGTAGTACTCGCAGAAGTCGATGGCTTCATCGACATCGCCGGTGGCTTCTCGCCAGGTCTTGCCGCATTCGAAAACTTCCCAGGCCGACAATTCGAACAGCCGCCGCCGCATGATTGCGGCGGCGGCCCGTAGACGTGCAGCGCGGTCTTGCACCGGCAAGCCGGCCCACCTGGGAAGTGCTGCCTTCGCCGCTTCCACGGCCTGTTGAGCGTGCTTTGCGTTCGCCGCATGGATCTTACCGACGACAACGTCTCGTTCCGCAGGATTGATTGACGCAAAATACTCGCCGGTATCGATCGCTTCGCCGCCGATGACGAGGGGATAAATGCTGCCTAGTTGTTCGCGCACGCCGTTGATCGCTGCCTGCATTTCATCCCGGTTCTCGGCCCGTGAAAAATCGACGGGTGGCTGATTGCGAAACTGAAGCGTTGTCATGGAAGAGTCGTCCTCAGCGAGCACTCGATAATGACATGCGTTATGCAGTGGATGAGCACTGATTTCCTGTGCTGCATGATCGAGCGGATTGGTTAATAGCTGCTGAGCAGGAATGTTGTCGAAGGTCCCTGCTCGCAGGAACGAATCGTTCGACGTATTTTCCAGCAACCGTCGCACAAGATACGCCATGCCAGGAATTAGATCCCCATAGGGCATGTAAACCCGCACGCGCAGGCCAAGATCGACGAGCGCCTGCTTTTCTGGATCGGCCATGCCGTAGAGCATTTGCAATTCAATGCCGTTCGGCGGTATTCCGAGCACGTGCGCTGCTGCGATCCCATGCGCGAGCGAACGGACATTGTGCGAAGCGAGCGCCGGTCGCAGGTGTTGCCGATTCAGCAGCACGAACCGCGTGCACTCTTCGTAGCAAACATCGGATTGCCACTTCTGTTGAAAGACCGGCACTGGCCAGCCATTGGCCTGAGCGCGAATCGTTTCATGATCCCAATAGGCACCTTTTACCAACCGCACCCAGACCGGCGTGCCGCGACTCGCAGCCCAGTCGCGCATTGCAATCAGATCGGCGGGAGTATCGCGCAGATAGCACTGCAACACGATGCCGACGTCGGTCCAGGTGTTGAACTCGGATTCACTGAGGATCGCGCGGAAGATGTGCAGTGTGAGCGTTTTCTTTTCGTACGACTCCATGTCGACGTTGATGAACGCGCCGCGGCGAATCGCCGTGCGAAACAGTTCGCGCAGCCGCGGACCAACGCGCGCGAGCGTACCCGCAGGGTCGATGGCATCAAACTGGCTATCGAGCGCACTGAGTTTGATCGACAGATTCAGCCGCGGAATCGGGCCGCGGTCATCCTGATCGACCAGCGGATCGGCCGGCCAGGTCGCAATCTGCGGCGCGAGATTTTCGAGCAGAGCGAGATAGTCGCGAAAATGCTGCTCGGCTTCTTTTTCTGTCAGTACGGCTTCGCCGAGGATATCCAGCGTGAACGCGCGATGCAGGCTCCGTTCGCGTTTCGCCGCTCGCATGACCTCGTCTTGCGTTTCACCTGCAATAAACCGCCTGGCCATATCGCGAGCACTCAGTCGCGCGGCCCGCGCGACCGCCGCCTGCGTGAATGGCAGTCGCTGCGTGACGTTGAGTGCTACTCGCGCGGGAGCCGGCAGATGCTGCTTTACATCGGCCAGGTATTCATGCAGATGGTCCGTCACCGCTTCGGCCGAGTGGAGCATTGGCAGCACATCGACGAAGCGAAACAGTTGCACCTTCAGCCCTTCGTCGCGCATTGTCCAGGCGAGGAGCTTTTCGTCCCACCACCGCCGCTGCCAGATGTGCGGCTGGCCCTGCTTGAGGCTGGCGAAGAGTTGCAGGCCCAGTTCCTGCGTTTGATGCTCGACCGCTGTCAGTTGCGTGGCGGATAGGTCATCGGCAGGATTGAAGTGCCTGGTCATAGCGTCGCTCAGCCGGCAATCTGTTCGTAAAGCGCTGCGTGGCGATCGATCATCTTCTCAACCGAGAATTCACGAAGCACTCGTGCTTTCCCAGCAGCCCCCAGCTTCTTCGCCAATTCCGGCTCACTAAGCAACAACTGCGCCCGCTGGGCAAATGTGCCGCGATCACCGACGTCCACGAGGAACCCCGTTTCTTCATGTACGACAAGATCGCGGTTGCCGGGAATATCGCTGGCGACAACAGGCAGGCCGGCGCTCATGGCTTCGAGTACTGCATTCGATTGCCCCTCGTAGCCGCTCGCGAGCCAGAGCAAATCGAGATGCGTCAGGATCTGCGGCACGTCACTCCGTTCGCCGAGGAAGTGCACGCGCTCGGGCACATTCGCTTGCCGCGCGTAACGTTCGAGTCGCCACCGCTGCGGGCCATCACCGATCACCAGCAAGTGCGCGTCGTCGCGGATGCATTTCAACAGATCGGTTGCCCAGATCAAATCTTTCACGCGCTTCTGCGGCCACAATCGGCCGACGGCGCCGATGAGTCGGGCATCGCTGGGGAGTTTTAGTTCGTCAAGCAGTTGTTGCCGCGGCATCGTTTCAGTCGGAGTGAACGGACGAATGCCATTCGGAATCACGGCGAACTTTTCGATGGGCAAGCCTTGCTGTGCATAAAAATCTTGTACGCCGCTGCTGTTGGTGATGATCCGTTCGGTCTTCTTGGCGAGCACGCGATCGATCGAAAGTTGCACGGCCCCTTTCCAGGGATCGACGCAACGCTCGCTGGCGAGGATGTGCTTGACGTTCGTTGAAATGGCCGCTTGTCTTCCGTAGGCATTCGCGGCAAAGAGCCAGGTCTGCACAATGTCGGGCTGCAGGCGTTTGATTTCCTTCCGCAAACGCCAATAAGCAAACGGATCGAGCTTCCAGCGTTTGTTGATGAACGACAGCGGAATGTCCGCTGCCCGCAGATTTTCTTCGAGCGGTCCGCTGTGGGTCAACACACAGACATGCACATCAAAGCGATCTCGCGGCAATCCTGCAGCAAGCAGGGCCAATTGTTTCTCCGCACCGCCGCGAACGAGCGTGGGAATGATTTGCAGAATACGAATGGTCACGCGCGAGTCCGTTACGCGAAGTTGCGAATCAAGGAGTTGTTACGGCACTATTCTACTTCGCGAGCAGTTTCTCCGTCTGTGGCGCTAGGGCTGCGACGTTGTGGGCGACGGCGACAACATTTCCTTTTTGATCGATGAGCATCATCGTGGGAATGCCGCGGACGCCGTATTTTTCAGCGAGTTCGCCCGCTTCGTCGCCGGCGAGCGTTTCCCACGGAATTTCGTTTTCTTCCAAATAGGTGTCGAGCGCTTCTAGATCCTTATCGACGCTCACGCCGACGACTTCGAAGCCTTTATCCTTGAGCTTTTCGCGGAGGGCCTTGACGTTCGGCATCTCTTTGCGACAAGGGCCGCACCAGGTCGCCCAAAAGTCGACGATGACAACTTTGCCGCGGTACTTTTCCCAGGCAAACGGGTTGCCATCGGCGGTATTGCCGGCGAGTTCCAGTGGTTTGCCGACCAGGTCCGATTCTTTCGTCTCGGGTTTCTTTGCGAGCTTCTTGCCGTAGCGAGCGAGTTCTTTGTCGCTGCTCTTCGCATAGATCTGACCAAATTCGGCGAAGTGCTTTTCGCGGGCGTCGCCATCTTCCAGCTTGTTGATCAGGTCGACGGTAGCGGAAGCCATGCGTAGATGTTTGGCGGTAAGTTTTTCTTGGGCGTAGTAGTCCTGCAACTCTTTCAACAACGCGGCGAGTTCTTCGGGCTTCTTGTCGCTCGCATCGAGCACTTTGCGCTCTTGTAGGAAGAAGGCCGTCTCCCGGGCTACGCGCGGGCGAGCGTCGTCTCTTAGCTGCCCGACGAAGGCCGCCAATTGTTGATCGGCTTTGTCGTCGCCATTGCAAGCAGCATGATGCAACGTGGCAAGTTTGTTTTCGATGGCAACCAGATGCAACGTTTCTTTAGCCTCCTTGTCGGCCAGCACGCGATCGCAGGCTTCGGCGATGGCCGCGGCAAAACCAGGCCGCTTTTGAATCGTCTTCGGCTTATCAAGCATCCGCAGCACCCAGTCAGTGAGTTGCGTCGAATTCAAATCGGGCTTGGCCAGATAAGGATTCACTTCGGCGGTTGGTTCCGTTTCGTCTGCGGAAAGAACTGCGAACCAACTGGCTGGCGAAAGGATCGCGGCCAACTGCCGATCGAGATGCTGCAGCGCTGGGGTCACGCGGCCTTGTTTGTTTGGCGCCGCAGGACCCGCAGGTGCTGCTGGAGCAGGTGTTGGCGGCGCCTCGTTGGGAGTTGGCGCAACTTTAGGAATGGTCGGATTTTCAATGGTGAGCGGCGGCGGCGGTTCGAGCGTGAACTTCGGCGCCTCAGGCAATCCGAGTAGTTCTTTCAGACGCAAGCCGAGACGTTCGGAGTCTAGCTTGTAGTGATGGACCGAGTCGATCTTCCCCTCCTTGTCGACCAGGATGTAAACGGGCAAGGCAAACAGACCAAGCTCTTTGGCCAGACTGCTGTCGTGCCAGTCTTCGAATTTTTCTCCCTTGGCAATATCGGGAGAAATGTAATTGGTCCATGGAATGAACGATTTATTGAAGCTCAAGACTTTTTGCAAGATTTCGAGATCGGCATCAAACATCAGGCTGACCACCTCGAGGCCCTGCGGCTTGAGCTTTTCAGTCACTTGCCGCAGCACGGGCAATTGCTCTCGGGCCGGGCCGACAAACGAACCCCAACAGTTCACTAGCAGCACCTTTCCTTGCAGCGCCTTCAGATCGAGGGGCGCGCCGGGCTTGTCTTTCGCTTCAAAGCTGACCGCGTTTACTTCAAATGGCTTGCCGACCAGAGAGTTTCGTTTGCGGCCAAGCTCGATGTAGCGAGTGATGAACTTGCTGACATTCGGATCTTCGTGCGCTGCGAAGGAAGTATCGAGCAGGTCGTAAAACTGCTGAGCAAATTTGTCTTTGCCGATCCGTTCGAGTTGCTCGATGATGTCCATCACAGGTTGGACGTAATCAGTGCTCGGATGTTTGTCCTTGAGCAAACCTTGAATGGCAGAGAAGAGCTTTTCGTCCGCTTCGGGCTTGTCGGCGAGGACTTCCTTCAACTTGGCTTTGGCATCGAGCTCGAAGAGGTTCGCCGCACTCTCTTGCATTTTACCAAGCTTGGCGAGCTTTTCGTCTTTGTGATCCTTATACGCCACAGCGACAGCTCGCAAACCCTTAATCGCTTCGTCCTTGTGGCCTCGTTCACCGAGCATCTGACAGACAGCGCTCGTGAGTTCAAGCACGGCTGCATCACCGGCGTCTTGGGTCAGGATGTCTTCGACGGCTTTGAGAACAACCGGAGCATCCAGTTTTTCTGAACCGAGTTGCTTGGCCATGCTCGCATCAAAGAGCATCAGGCGGCCTTTGCGGGCCACGTCAGCGTTGGGATTTTTCGCCACGGTGGTGGCGAACACCGTCATGCGCGTGGGGGCAGAAGCATCGCCCAGCGACTGCAAGCGTTGCAAAGCTTGAGCGCCGTAGTTGAGTGCGAAGTCATTTACCTTGGGGTCGGAGTTCGCTTGCAGAATGCGCTGAGCCAATTCGACGATGGTGGTTAGAATCTTCTTGAAACTGGCCTCTTGTTCTTCCGGCGTATTGCCGTTCGGCGGCGTTTGAGCCAGTTCCTGAATCATCACCACCATCTGTTTCACTTCTTGTGAAACGACCACTTCTTTTCCGTTGGCTGGAGTGGCGGGATCGGTGGCCGGTTCTTTGCTGGGAGTGCCCGGCGGCGTGGAATTGTTTTGTGCAACGGCAGGTGGTGTTGGATTTGCCGGATCGTTCGCGCCAGGTTGGGTGCCAACCTCAGCCGGCAACGTGACCTGCTCTTTCAAGGCCGTGTTTTGAGTATTGGGATCTGCAGTGGGCAAACCCTGCGGAATTTCGGCCGGCGGCAGACCGACATTCTCCTCCGCCGGGCGGAATTTTGACTTTTCCGCAGTGACCGGTGCTTTATCACCACCGCAGCCCAGCAGACTGCTAGCGACCACCAGGGCCAGCATGGACCACGCGAAAACCGCCGAGCGAACTGCCATCACAGCACCTAACCATCCATCTTGCTGCAATCGGCCACGGCGAACATTCGCGGCTGCCGACCACAGAGCTAATGCCGGATTTTAGCGCAGTTCGGTGGATTAAGCATCCCCGAAATTGGCAAAGTGGGCAAAAGTGCGAGCGAACCTGCCGCAATTCCATTGGCTCCATTACAATTGCTGCCTCGCGCGAATTCGGTTCGCGCGCGTTCACTCCCTCTCCGTGGTACTCCGGTAAGATGGCCGGGGTGAGGGGCTGACCTGCGAAAAGTTTCGGCCACTCAATGCCCCACGCACTGACCAAAATCAACACGCCGATCTCCCTCGCTTACGCGTCGGGCTAGTAGATACTAAGGACCATTCGTGAAAGATCCCGCTCGCATCCTCGTCACGTCGGCTTTGCCGTATGCCAATGGTCCGATCCACATCGGCCATCTGGTCGAGTACATCCAGACCGACATCTGGGTCCGCTTTCAGAAACTGAGCGGCCGTCGTTGTGTGTATGTTTGTGCCGACGACACGCACGGCACCGCGATCATGATTAGCGCTCGCAAGGCGGGCATCTCGGAAGAAGCCTTCATTGCCAAGGTGAACGAAGAACACCAGCGCGACTTTGCCGGCTTTCAAATTCAATTCGATAATTACGGCAGCACCAACTGCCCCGAGAACCGCGAGCTGTGCGGCATCTTTTGGAAGAAGCTGCGCGAGGCGGGGCTCATCAAAGAGAAGAGCATCAACCAACTCTACGACACAACGGCTGGCACCTTCCTCGCCGATCGCTTTGTGAAAGGGACATGCCCCATTTGCAAATCGCCGAATCAATACGGCGACAATTGCGACAAATGTAGTTCGACGTACACTCCGGCCGATTTGATCGATCCGGTGAGCACACTCAGCGGCACCAAGCCAGAGATTCGCTCAGCGACGCACCTGTTTGTAGAACTCGAAAAGCTGCACGGCTTTTTGCAAGAGTGGACGCAATCGGGCGAGCATCTGCAAACCGAAGTGGCCAATTATTTGAAGGGGCACTTTCTCGGCGACGAATTGCGCGATTGGGATGTCAGTCGTCCAGCGCCGTACTTCGGCTTCGAGATCCCCGATTCGCCCGGCAACTATTGGTACGTTTGGTTCGATGCCCCGATCGGTTACATCGCCAGTACGTGGCAGTGGTGCAAGATCCACGGCGAGCAGTTGGCCGACTGGTGGCAGTCGCCCGACTGCGAAGTGCATCACTTCATCGGCAAGGACATTACTTACTTCCACACCCTCTTTTGGCCCGGCATGCTCAAGACGGCCGGTTACAACCTGCCGGAGAAAGTGCACATCCACGGCTTTTTGACCGTGGGTGGCGAAAAGATGAGCAAGACGAAGGGAACCTTCGTTCGAGCAGAGTCCTATTTGAAGCATCTCGATCCCGCCGCACTTCGCTTCTACTACGCGAGTAAGTTGGGGCCACGCCTCGATGATCTCGATCTGAATCCCGAAGAGTTTATCGACAAGGTAAACAGCGACATCGTCGGCAAGGTCGTGAACCTCGCCAGTCGTACGGCGAAGTTTGTTTTGGAAAAAGGGCTTTCGGATAAATATCCCGATGATGGCGGCCTGTTTGCTCAGGGCGCTGCTGCCGGGGCTGCGATTGCCGAAGCTTATCAGAACTGCGATTTCGCTCGCGCGACGCGGCTCATTATGGAACTCGCCGATCGGGCCAATCCCTATATCGATGCCCAAGCACCTTGGAAACTGGCGAAAGATCCGAGCAAGGCCGGCGACGTGCGCGATGTCTGCACGGTCGGCCTGAACTTGTTCCGGCAGCTCGTCGTTTATCTCGCGCCGATTTTGCCGAAGCTGGCCGAAGAAGCTGGCAAGTTGCTGAACGAGCCGATCACCAGTTGGCAGCAGGCTCAGCAGCCGCTGGTTGGCTCGGCGATCCAACCTTATTCACACCTCTTCAAACGAGTTGAAAAGAAAGACTTTGACGCCATGATCGAAGAAGAAAAAGCGGCCGCTGTTCCTGCCGAAGCCACGTTGAACTCCCCGGCCTCGACCGCGCCAAGCCATCCCGCCGATAGCGACGCCGCGTTGCTGGCCGAGCCGCTGCTCACCGAGCAGATCAGCATCGACGATTTCACGAAGGTCGACCTCCGGGTCGCTCGTGTGCTGGAAGCGAGCGAAGTGCCGGAAGCCAAAAAACTGCTCAAACTTAAACTCAGTTTGGGCGGCGGCGTCGAACGGCAAGTGTTCGCTGGCATCAAAGCCGCGTACAAACCCGAACAA
Organism: uncultured Pirellulaceae bacterium; assembly: GCA_964394305.1. Classification (GTDB taxonomy): domain Bacteria; phylum Planctomycetota; class Planctomycetia; order Pirellulales; family Pirellulaceae; genus Anatilimnocola. Next base: position 39,614 of record CAYMWL010000045.1, on the reverse strand, counting down.
CTCGTCGGCCGCCTGGTCGTGATGGTTGCCAATCTCGCGCCGCGGCAAATGAAGTTCGGTCTCAGCGAAGGCATGGTCACCGCGTGTGGTCCAGGTGGACCAGAAGTATTCCTGCTCGCGCTCGATGAAGGGGCCACGCCCGGCATGCGCGTGCACTAAACAGTAGCCCGGGCAACGGCTCAGCACGAAATTGCCGCTTACATTTCGGATGATTTCGCCACCATCGTTCGTGGTTCGCGCTGGTATTGAACGACAAATTTCTAAACCGCCGGTGGGCTAATTACGAACGCAACGAAGTTCCGCTTCCTGCAGCGGGCCAATTGGCTCAGCCGCTCTTATTCTCAAACTCTGGCGCCACGGCAACCGCGGGATGCGCTGACGGGCTCTGGGCGATTTCGAGGCGCACGAGCTGATTGTTGTTAACTGAGCCGACCAACCAAATGCCTAGGATGTAGGAAAGTGCACAAATGCCGGAGGACAGCAGCAAAGGGAGCTTTGGCAATTGCTGACCTGCGGCAATTTGCTGATCGGTTGGCATCTGTGTGAGTAGAAAAAAACTAGCCCCGTTGGCCGCCGCCATTGATAACCACCAGGCGACAACGAGCAGGCTCACGCCCTGGTCTCGATGGCCATAGCGTGATAATCGCTCCGGATCACTTCCCTTCACGATTTCATTCAGGATGGGTACCGCAACGAAGAGGGGAACCAAAAAATTCCTAAGGCCGAGATCAGCGGCGAGTAGATGAGTTTCCGCACACCCAGCAGCAGCAAGTTGGTCGTCGCCTTATAAACCCAGCCAGTGAAGGCCAGGCCCAAGATTCCCGAGAAAGCGACCATCACGGCGCAGATGCCGATCAGCGTCTCGCTGGATTGCTTTAATGCCTCCGCGATTGTTTTCAATTGTTCGTGTGCACTGCGCAATTGAAAACGATCAGTGCCCGCAGGCGGATTCTGCAGCAACGCGTGCAGTTTCTTGGCCTCGTCAAACTGCTTGGGCAAGGAAAAGTAGATTCCGTTTCCGGCCAAGATCGAGACAAAAAGGAGCGCATAGACTCCCTGGATGACGATTGTGAGAAAGGTCAACGATTGATACTTGCCCTTCGGCTGGGGCTTCGGCGGCGCAGGGCGCCTCGACTTATCGGCCTGCACGAAAACGAATTCGGGATACGGGTTTGAATCGGGGATTTCCATTGGTGGCTCTAAAACGCGTGCAGGACTAATAGGGCAAGACTATAACAATTGTATCCATCCCTCAAAGTAATTGCGTCTCTCCCGTTTTACCATGATGGTCTCTGCGCAAAATCACCGGCCGCCAAGTCGCCAACGCTGGCGGTTTTCGCTGCGCTCATTGCTGATTGTCATGACAATCCTTAGCGCGGTACTGGCCGCGACATTTTCCCCGATGTTTTTTGAATTGCGACAGGCGGCCGAGGTGACGCACCAACTGGAAGAATTGGGTCAAGCCGGCTACGGATCGGCCTTTGAGAGACGGACAGATTCGTACGGTCTGTGGCTCGCGAGCAAGTTTTGGCCACTGCGAGTTAATAATCTCGGGCATCAGATCTCGATGTTGAACGTCTACCGCACCCCACGCGACCTGGCGGAGCTACCCCAAATACCGACCGTCAATGAGTTGCGATTCGCCTATGTAGCGGTCAAGTGCGCGGCCCCGAATTTCCTGCTGCCGAGGATTCGCCGTGTGACATATGAACAGGCCAACGATCTCAACCCGCCGTTCGATCCTGACATTCACCTACTAACGCATTTTCCGAATGTCGAAGAGGTGCGGCTATGGCACGTACCAGCCGACACGCTGGTGCTGCAGGATTTACACAGCTGCAAGCAACTGCGCCGGTTGCAACTGCGCCTCGACAGTCGTTGGATCACGGTCAACAACAAAAGCGACGAAGCTCCGCTGGACGTCGAACCGCTGCGAGGCCTGAGTCAGTTGGAAGAATTGCAGATTGTTAAATTGCCGAAATCAGTCGATTGGTCATTCCTGGCCGAGATGACTTCGCTGCAGGAGTGCGAGATCAATCCCTTGGGGTGGCACTCGGTCGGAGGCGTTGGTCCACGTGACAGTCACAGGCCAATCCGCACACGCGACGAAACTCCGCTGCCACATCTGGCCCGACTGCCGCAGTTGCGCTCGCTGAAATTGCAAACCACGCCGGCCTTTGCGGCGGATCTGGCGTTGCTCGCCAAACACACCTCGATCGAGCATCTGGCACTCGAACAACTTCCCGAAGGTCCTGCCGCGCTCGCTGAACTCCGCGAGGCCAAAGCGCTGCGGAGTTTGCACTTGCAGATGTCGCAGTTCGAGGACCTACGTGCACTTCGCGCCGCGTTGCAGCTACTCACGCAACTGCGTGAATTGAGTTGCGAGTTCCGCGAGTTCACCCTCGAGCACGCGCAATTGCTCGCTTCACTCCAGCAGTTGGAAACGTTGCGGATTACTCATATCGACGAATACTCCGCCGGTTCTGCAGGCCGCGTTGTGCTGTCGGAAACACCACTCATGCAGTTCCATTCTCGCGGTCCCGTCGCTGGGCCGGGAGTGCTCCCAAGCGACGCTCAAAAACTCACGACGCAAGCGGTAACGAATCGCCGCCAGCGAGAACGTCAAAAAAAGTAGTCAGCGAACTCCGGATTTACAGCACCAGCCTTCGATGGATAGAGGACTTCGTCCCGTCATGGCGGCTCGTCCCACCGGTACTGCCTACGATCCGATTCCTGTGCGTCAGGCCGCGACTTTGCTCCACGCTTCCTTCAGACCCCGCGTCACCGCGACGCCCTTGCGCTTCGCTAATCCTTCACCTCCATCAGGTTGAATAAGGGACTTCCACCCTCGAATCGGCAAACATGCCTGGCAAACACAAAAAAAGGGATGAGCTTTAGCTCATCCCTTGAAGGTTGATCGTAAAATCGAAGTTGATCTAGCCGCAGGCCCCGGAGTACCGGGGCGAGGGAGTGATTAGACGCTGACGCGTCTCACTGAGAGGACAAGTTAGTCCGGCAATTCAATGTGCTCCGTCATCGCCACCTGACGGGCCTTCGTGAGCGCCCGCGACTCGATTTGACGAACGCGTTCTTTCGTCACACCCATTTCTTCGCCGACTTCTTTCAAGGTCAGCGGTTCTTGGCTGTGGTCGAGGCCGAAGCGGCTGATGATGATCTGCCGTTCGCGCTCGTCGAGTTGCGAGAGGATCTTCTGCACCTGCGTTTCGAGCGTGTTCTGCACCACTTCCTGGCCCAGCGAGTCGGGCCGGGAATCGGCCTGGCCGACGAACAGTTCGTCCTGGCTGGTGCGGAAACGATCGCGTCGCTTGTACTCTTCTGGAATCGTCCGGGCGAAGTTCTTCATGATGGCCCACGAGGCGTACGTGCTGAACTTGTTGCCCCGCGAGTAGTCGAACTTCTCCACGGCGCGGATCAGCGACATATTGCCGTCGCTCACCAGGCTGAAGAAATCTTCCGTGCCGCTGACGTGCCGCTTGGCGATCGAAACCACCAGCCGCAGATTGGCCTGCACGATCTCGTTCTTCACCTTGACCGCTTCTTCGTACAATGCTTCGATCTCGTTCATCTCGGTGGTCCGAGCGGCGGCGGGATTGAGCGCATCACGTAGCTTCTTCGCCTTGTGCTTCAGGAAGTTGAACTTGCGGAACAAGTGGGCTTCCTGTTCGCGAGCCAGCAGCGGCACCTCGTAGAGCGCGGCCAGGTACGGCGGCAAACCACTGGGGCTGCGGAGCTTGCGAGTGGGCACTTCCGGAACCGGCGTCGGGCCGAGGAACTCTTTTTCGTTCGCCGGATTATCGAAGGTCTCGTTGTACATGTACTCGAGAGGCAGTTCGAGAATCCGCTTGGCGCGGACTTCGTTCAGCACGCGATAGATCGTGGTCCGTGTGCGGCAGTACCGCTTCGCGAGCACGTCAATCGAGTCACCACGCTTGGCTTGCTGATAGATACGCTGCTTCTGCTCGTCCGACAACAGCCCAGTCTGGTCCGGGAAGACGGCCTGATGGGGATTCTGCTGATCGAAATTGCGCAGAGTGTAGCGAATTGTCTCAACTGAGCGATTCATGCGCTTGGCAACACGGCGAGCCACTTCCGACGGGCAGCCGCCGGCTGCAGCTAGCCGCCGGGCGCGGTCGATGATCTCGGTCTTTTCTGCGTCGGTGAGTTGGCTAAACCGTTCGCCGCGCTTGATTTTCTCTTCGTTCTGGGTCATGAACCGTTCGACGCTGCTGCGCAAAAAGCCTACGCGTTTGCGGCGGCCTTCGAACACAAAGCGGCGGCTCACGAGACCTTGTTCACGCCACCGCGCGATGGTCTTGGTCGAGACCTTGAAGAGCTTGCTCAGTTCTTCGACGGTGTGCACCGGCTCGCCCGCATCCCCCACCGGAATGTTGGCAGCGTCGGAGACATCTTCGACGAAGAGGCGTAGATCGTGGATCGCGTCTTTGCCGTCCATCACGACGGGCTGCGTCGCTTCGGGGCGGTAATCCGTGATTCGATAGCACAGATACTCGTACGTATAGTTGCGTTCCCGGTCCATTTCGGCGAGCAGCCGTTCGGCCCGGTTAACTTGTTCGATTTTCTTCTCTCGCGGCGCAAAGCGAACCTGCTGATCTCGCAGTTGCTTCAAAACCGGGTTGACATAACTAGCATGCATGATAAGCCTCTTTCCACCCTGGCCTGCCGGCTGTTCCTGGCCTCCTGCCACCGACCGACCACTGGGTACTCCCCAGCTTCAAACTGGGTTCGCCTGTTGCCCGCGAGCATCCTGCCCACTTGTCACCGAACTCCTGCAATCACTTACGCTTGCAGATCACTGAATGTTCACGACTCACTTCTATTACCGGGTGATTGGTCTGTTCTTACACTGATTTGTGACCTTCTGTTGAATTTATTTGCCTGCTCGGCGTCACACTCTTTTGGACAAAACTGACCACCATCGCGGGCAATACCTCTGAGGGGTGCATTTGCCATGCCGCAGTGGACACCTTGGACAATGTAACGCGGCAAACCGCCGATCCCGAGTTAGTCACACTCGCCGTAACTCAAGTTCGCGCTTGATTTTTTGCCTCCTCCTTGGCAGACAGTTCCGCGACTCTACGTAAGGACGAATCGCCCACTCTGCGCCACGTTTTTCCGGTCTGCTGCCACTTTTGAAATCCTAACGACCAACTCGATCAAGATGCCAGCATGTGGCCCGCAACCACCTCAAACCCATCGTCGGACAATTGGGTTTTGTTGAACGCCGCTCCCCCCACATACCGATGAAATCGATGCTTGATTCCCGCAAAACGGAATCAATCGATAAATGAGGCAGACAGGGGAAAGTGGCGAATTCTCGATTCGAGATATTCGTCTCAAATCGAGACCCAAAATGACGCATCTCCGCCAACACCATCAGTTCGTTGCCAGCAGCCCTTCCTTGTCCTCCGAAATTTCTCGCCGGAAATTTTTGCGGGTTTCGGCAATCGCCGGCCTTCTCGCCGCGTGCGGCGGTGCTACTTACGCTGCCCCCAACGAGTCAACCGGTGAGACATTGTTGCTGGCAGTCAATGCAGCCGAGACTCGCTCGCAGCGGGTGAAGCTCGCGGTCGAAGTCGCCGGCCAAATGAAAATGAATCCCAGCGGCCGCGAGGTGAAGTACCTCCCGCTGTCTGTATCCGCCGAGTTGAACTTCTTGCAACGACGTCTGCCCGAACTAAAAGACTCCGCCGCTGTCCGCCTGGTTCGCCATTACAGCAGTGCTGAAGCGAAGTTCAACTTGAAGAACACCGAGTTCAGCGAAAAGTTACGTGAAGACCGCCGGCTGATTGTCTTGCAAACTGAAAACGACGAAGGAACGTACTTTTCGCCGCTCGGCCCGTTGTTGCGCGAAGAACTCGAATTGATCGATGTGCAAGGTTCGGGCGTGCTCCCCGAACTGCTGCTTCCCGGCAAAGAGCTGAAGGTCGGCGAAACTTGGACCATGCCCGATGCAGCCATCGTGCGACTCCTGAGCCTTGATGCCGTTCACAAGCATGACGTCGTCGGCAAGTTCGATGAACTGCGCGACGGCGTCGCGATCCTTTCGCTCGAAGGCAAAGCCACCGGCGCTGTCGGCGGCGTCTCGTCGGAAGTGAATCTCAAGGCCAAGCTCAATCTCGAACCGAAAGAGCAGTTGCTTACCTGGCTTGCCCTCTCGATCAACGAAAACCGCGCCATCGGTCATGCACAGCCTGGCTACGACGTGACCACGCGGATTCGCATGCTGACCGCGATTGCCGCAGACGCTCCGGAACTGAGCGAAACATCGCTGGCCAAATTGCCGCTGACCGCAGGCCTCGGCGAAAAGCTGCTGACATTTCGTTCCGAAAAAGGTGGCTTCGAACTTTGCCATGATCGCCGTTGGCGAGTAATGACCGAACGTTACGATAGCGCGTCGCTGCGGTTAATCGATCGCGGCGAACTGATCGCGCAGTGTAACATCGCCAAGCTGAAAAACTTCGCCAAGGGTGAAAAGCTGACGATCGAAGCCTTTCAGGAAGATGTGAAGAAAGGCCTGGAAAAACAAAACGCCACGATTAACGAAGCGTCGCAGAACACGACCGACAGCGGCCTCGTCGTGCAACGCTTGCTCGTTACCGGCACTTCATCCGAATTGCCGATTCAATGGACTTACTATCACGTCGCCGATTCCGAAGGCCGCCGCGCTTCGCTAGTCTTCACGATCGATGCCAAATTGGTCGAACGCTACGCCCACATCGACCAAGAGCTGATCTCCGCCTTCCGACTCTTCGATCCGCCGAAGTCGGTTGGTGAGCCGACGCCAGCGGAGAAGGCGAAGGACGAAACCGCACAGAAGGCTGCAGAAACGAAACAGAAGTAAGAATTCGGTTTGTCCGTTCGCCACAGAACTCTGAGGGGTAGCGGGTTAGGGTGTCACACTCCATTTTCTTGCAAGTGCTAGCAAATCACTTGGGCGCGATTGTTGCGTTTGCGCTTCTCTGCGTTGCCAGGGCTGCCGAAATTGCCGTCAATCAGCGGCGAAACGCCCGCGGAGTCAGCTGCTGAATGTCTACAGCGAACGCCGCGGCGGCTCGGCAGAAGCCTCGGCCTCCCAGGTTCGTGGCAAGTTCATTTTTCACTCCTAACCACTTGCAACACTTCACCTTGTCGCAAAATCTGACCAGCGATAGAATCCGCTCCGTCCCACACTGCGCGCCCACGGAGGGCTGTTCCGCATGGTTGGATGCTGCAGGGAGGTTGGCATCGCTCGCGCATGACTTCGTCGGCCAGGACCAGTTCGCTTTGGCATCCGCACTCGGCAGCCGCCGTGTGGCCGGGGCTGGCTCGTTTGTGGTTGCGCGGCGAAACCGGTGGACTGTTGACGGCCGTAGCGTTTGCGCTGTTGCTGAACTTAGCGCTGATCACAACGTTTGTATGGCCGCAACTTCTTTCGCGGCAGCTGCCCGAGTGGCTGGTTCCTGCGATGGCATGGTTTGCGGTGGTATGTTTTTGGGTTGCCGGGCTGCGCGCCGGGATCGAGGTCGTCGCGGCGATGCGCGGGGCCACCATTCCCGCGGACGCAGAATCGACAACGCTCCTGCGCCAGGCACAACTCGATTATTTGAAAGGTCATCTGATCGAAGCCGAATCGCGGCTGGCCACACTCCTGTCACGCACGCCCGGCGATGTCGAAGCCTGGCTGTTGCTTGCCAGTGTGCAGCGTCGCACGCGGCGGCCCGCCGAAGCGCGCCAGTCGCTGGCAAAGCTCGCGGAGCTGTCCGGTTCGGTGGTATGGAGCGAAGAAGTTAACCGCGAATTGGCCAAGATTCAGTCGCTGGAACGCGAACAACCAACCAAACCAGCAACCGTGATGTCCAAGGCAGCGTAAAGCAGAAAGACCTAGAAAACAGCACAAAACAACGCAGAGAACGATAGGCTACTTGGCGATTGCCCCCCGGCGGTAAAGAATGCCTGCGGATGATCGACGGTAGCCGTCGGACGGAGCACTGCTCCGTCCACCGAAAATGGAAAACAGACAGGACGGAGCAGTGCTCCATCCTACGAAGGCAACAAGTCAAGCAACCACGAAGATCGCGGCTGTACACAGGTAAGGACGCTCACTATTCACAAGGATTAACGGACTGGAAGTACCAGCACCGGATTCCTGCGGGAGAGATGAAGAATGTACGAACGATTTACTGATCGCGCCCGCAAGGTCATGCAATTGGCCAACCAGGAGGCTCAGCGCTTCAACCATGAATACATCGGCACCGAGCACATCCTGCTCGGCCTGGTGAAAGAAGGTAGCGGCGTGGCAGCCAACGTGCTCAAGAACCTCGACGTCGATCTGCGCAAGATCCGCCTCGAAGTCGAAAAGCTCGTCCAAAGCGGACCCGAGATGGTCACCATGGGCAAGCTGCCGCAAACTCCGCGGGCCAAGAAGGTCATCGAGTATTCGATGGAAGAGGCGCGCAACCTGAATCACAACTATGTCGGCACCGAACACATCCTGCTCGGCCTGCTGCGTGAACAAGAAGGCGTCGCCGCTCAGGTTCTCATGAACCTCGGCCTCAAGCTCGAAGAAGTTCGCGAAGAAGTTCTCAACCTGCTGGGCCATGGCCTGGAAGGCGAAGGCTCCAGCGAACGTGGTGGCCGCGAAGGCGTGGGCGCTGGTGGCGGCAGCGGCGGCAGCGGCGAGCAATCGAGCTCGGGCCGTAGCAGCAAAAGCAAAACTCCAGCCCTCGATAGCTTTGGTCGCGATCTCACCGAATTGGCGCGCCAAGGCAAGCTCGATCCGGTGATCGGCCGCGAACGCGAAATCGAACGAGCCACGCAGATTCTCTGCCGCCGTACGAAGAACAACCCCGTTCTCCTTGGCGAAGCCGGCGTCGGTAAAACGGCCATCGTCGAAGGCTTTGCTCAGCGCGTCGTCGCTGGCAACGTTCCTGAGATTCTCGCCGAAAAGCGGATCGTCGTGCTCGACCTGGCGATGATGGTCGCCGGTACCAAGTACCGCGGTCAATTCGAAGAACGCATCAAGGCCGTGATGAACGAAGTTCGTCGCGCTCGTAACACCATTCTCTTCATCGATGAGCTTCATACCCTTGTTGGCGCCGGTGGTGCCGAAGGCGCCATCGACGCGGCCAACGTGCTGAAACCGGCTCTCGCTCGTGGCGAAATCCAGTGCATCGGCGCCACGACGCTCGATGAGTATCGCAAATACATCGAAAAGGATTCGGCACTCGCTCGCCGCTTTCAAGAAATCATTGTCGAACCGACCGGCAAGCCGGAAACGATCGCGATCCTCAAGGGTCTGCGCGAGAAGTACGAAGAGCACCATCGTGTGCAAATCACCGACGACGCTGTCGAAGCGGCCGTCGAGTACAGCGAGCGGTACATCACCGCCCGTTGCTTGCCCGATAAGGCCATCGACGTGATCGACGAAGCCGGCGCCCGCGTGCGTCTGCGTAGCATGACTCGTCCGCCAGATCTCAAGGAGATCGACGACGAAGTCGAAACGCTGAACAAGCAAAAGGAAGAAGCAGTCGCCAATCAAGATTTTGAAAAGGCCGCTGCCCTCCGCGATCAGGCCGACAAGCTGAAGAAGAAAAAGGACACCATCACGCGCGAGTGGCGTGAGAAATCGCGCGACAACGAAGGTGTGGTCGACGAAGAAGTGATTGCCGAAGTCGTCAGCAAAATGACGGGCATTCCGCTGACTCGGATGACCACGGAAGACAGCCTCCGCCTGATGAAGATGGAGGAAGACCTCCACAAGAAGATCATCAGCCAGGAACAAGCCGTGAAGGCAGTCGCCAAGGCCGTCCGTCGCAGCCGCAGCGGGTTGAAAGATCCGAAGCGTCCTGCGGGCTGCTTCCTGTTCGCTGGTCCGACCGGTGTCGGCAAAACGTTGCTCGCCAAGGCTCTCGCTGAATTCATGTTCGGCGACAGCGAAGCGCTCATCCAGATCGATATGAGCGAATACATGGAGAAGCACAACGTCAGCCGCTTGATCGGCGCTCCGCCGGGATACGTCGGTTACGAAGAAGGTGGCCAGCTCACCGAAAAGATTCGTCGCCGTCCGTACGCCGTGGTGCTGCTCGACGAAATCGAAAAAGCTCACCCGGACGTGTTCAACACGCTGCTGCAGGTGATGGAAGAAGGTCGCCTGACCGACAGCTTCGGCCGTCGCGTCGACTTCCGCAACGTGATTTTGATCATGACGACGAACGCCGGCGCATCGGCCATCAAGAACGAATCGCAATTCGGCTTCGTCGGCAATCCCGATCAAGACGCGTCGTACGAAGGGATGAAGGACCGCGTGGTGGATCAGATCGAACGGATGTTCCGGCCGGAGTTCCTCAACCGGCTCGACGACATCATCGTCTTCCGCCATCTGCGCACCGAAGACCTGAAGCAGGTGATCGACCTCGAACTGTCGAAGGTCCGCGAACGCCTGGCCGAACGCGGCTTGACGCTGACGCTAACCGACGATGCGAAGGAGTTCATCATCAAGAAGAGCAACAAAAACGGCGAAGACGACAACCCCTACGGCGCCCGTCCGCTACGCCGCGAAGTCGAACGCCTGATCGAAGACCCGCTGTCCGAAGAACTCCTCAAGGGCGAGTTCCAAGGCAAGGACACGATCACCGTCTCGGCCATCCGCGACGACGAAAACAAACTCCGCCGATTGGACTTCAAGGGCTCGGTATCAGAGAAGAAGGAACCGGTAGCTGCGGCGGAAACAAAGTAGTCGCACAGCCGTTCCGCACCGCAAGTGCAGGCCCCTCTCCCAGTTCGCGGGGAGAGGGTTTGGAGAGCTGGGCGAAACCTACTCGGTCGGCAAGCGACGCCGCCCCACGCCTAGAGCATCTTCCATTACGCCATGCTCCGCGTGAGCCAGGCCCAACCGGTGACCTAACTCGTGCATCACCGCAGTGAGCAGATCGACGCGGACTGCTGCCTCCAGATCCACCGCTTGTAGCGTGGAATCGAACTCGACGTCATGCAGCGGCGTTGAATCCACAAACCAACCACGCCCCGCCGCATTGAAGTCAAGCTGCAGCGTACTGCCGACGACTGCCAACCGCGAACCGGGCAGGTCCGTGATTACGATGGAGATGCTTCCTAGCAAATCGGCAAGCAGCTCCGGCGATGCGCCGCTCGCTTCCCAACGGGCCGCGGCCGCCACCAGCATCAGGCTAACGTTCGCTTCGCTGATCGTCGTCGCCAATTCATTGTCGATCGCTGTGCCAGCGAACATCAGCGCCGCGGTAACGTCGATCGTCACTGTCGCAACATTGCTGCTGCCATAGCCGTCGCTGGCTTGGTAGGTGAAGGAATCATTTCCCACGTAGCCGAAAGCCGGCGTGTACGTGAACGACCCGTCAGCATTAAAAGTCAACGAACCGTGGGACGGGTTCGCCACAACCCCCGCACTCAGCGAATGACCATTAGGATCCGCGTCGTTCCCTAGGACACCGGGTGCGGACACATTGAGCGTGCCTCCGTATCCGCCGTAGCCATAGCTGTTGTTCACTGAATACGAATCATTCTCTGCCACTGGCGGATTGTTCTCGACGGTAATCGAGACGGTTGCCGAGCTGCTGCCTCCATGGCCGTCGCTGGCTGAGTAAGTAAACGAATCGTTCCCCACAAATCCGGTGGCGGGTGTGTAACTAAAAGAACCATCCGCATTGAACGTCAGTGATCCATTCGCTGGACCACTACCTAAGCTCGCCGACAGCGAATGGCCATCCGGATCGGAATCATTTCCCAATACGCCCGGCGAGTTGACCGACAGCGTGCCGTTGGCGCCGATGCTATACGCATCGCTGGCGGCACTCGGCGCCGAGTTGGTGACGTCGATTGAAACGGTGGCAGTTGACGTCGTGATTCCATCGCTGGCCGTATAGTCGAACGAGTCGGATCCCACGTAGCCGCTCGCGGGAAAATAAGTGAACGACCCATCCGCATTCATACTCACCGTTCCGTGCCCCGGCTGACTCGCGCCACTGACCGATAACGTGTGCCAATCAGCATCGTAGTCGTTGACGAGCACGCCCGGCGCAGAAACATAAAGGCTGCCGTTTGCTCCCACGCTGTAGGAGTCGTTATAGGCTTGCGGCGCGTTATTCGTGACCGTGATGGTTACCGACGCGCTGCTGCTCGTACCAAATGTATCGCTGGCCTCATAAGTAAACGAATCCGTCCCCGCAAAATTGGTGTTGGGGGTGTAGCTGAAAGAGCCGTCGGCATTCAAACTAAGTGACCCATTCGACGGATAGCCGACCACCGCAGCAGCCGTGGTGTGGCCGTCCATATCACTATCATTACCAAGCACACCCGGCGCGTAGATGTTCAACGGGCCGCTGTTCGCGGTCATGGAGTAGGAATCGCTGTTAGCGACCGGCACATTGTTGACAACCGTGATCGTCACGGCTGTCGAACTGCTGCTCGACCAGCCATCGCTGGCGTGGTAAGAGAACGAATCCGTCCCGACATACCCCGGGTTCGGCGTGTAGCCGTATGAACCATCAGCGTTGAGGTAGACCGCACCGTTCGTGGGATAACAATCCAGGACTGCCGTCAACGCTTGTCCGTCGCCGTCACTGTCGTTCCCTAACACGCCAGGTGCACTGACGAAGGTCGTGCCGCTCGAAGCTTGGACAGCCAGCACATCGCTGTTAGCCGTGGGCAACTGATTTGTCACTTCAATCGAAACGGTGACCGCGCTCCCCCACGAGTAACCATCACTGGCCTGATAGGTGAAGCTGTCCGTCCCTACAAAGCCGGTCGTCGGCGTGTAACTGAACGAACCGTCCGGATTCGGGCTGACGTTCCCGTTCGCCGGGGACGACCAAGAGACCACGGTCAAAGGCTGCGAATCGGGGTCAACATCGTTTTCCAAAACTCCCGGCGCGTAGACCGTCAAGTTCCCACTGGCAGACGACATGGAATACGCGTCGTTCTGACTCTCGGGCGACGGATTGGTCAGGTTCAGCTCCACCGTTGCTACTTCGCTGTAATTCTCCCCGTCATAGGCTCGGTACTCAAACTTATCGTAAGTCACGCTCCCCGAAGATCGTTCGTAGCTGAACGAACCATCGTCGTTAAACGTCAACAAACCATTGCTCGGTCCGCTGTACAAGACCGCAGTGATAGTTTCATCATCCTCATCGCTGTCGTTGGCCAGAACACCGTCTGCTTTCGCAACGCTGACAATGCCACCCGGACCAAAGGTGCGGAAATAGGCGTCGTCCTCGGCTTCCGGAGCGGCCTTAATCGTTACCGCCACTCTATCCGGCGCTCCGTAGGTGCCATCGTCATCATACGCAAGCATGTAGAAATGCCGAGCGCCTACCGGGTACTTGCTGATATCAACCGAATACGTGTAATCACCGCCCACTGCGACTGCATTGCCTAACAATACATCTTCCGCGCGGTTCAAGAGGCCATCACCGCCAGGAGGTTCATGCCAGACCTCCACACGCGTTATCCACGTCGGCGCGGTGCCACCCGTATCAGCCACGCCACCGGCTGTCAGATTTACTACCGCACCAGCCTTCTTAACCACTTCGCCGATTTCGAGACCGGCAGCGTCAGTGGCTTTGATCGTTGTGATTTTCGGATGCCAATCGGCTTCCGTGTCAAGATCAAGCGGAATAAAATCGCCTACTCCAGCATTAAAATTATCGTTATCCGGCCCACCTACGAATGTATCCACCACAGTGCCAATCAGCCCGTCATCTCCCGGCCCACCGTTAAGAGTATTTGTGCCGAACCCGCTGTCTAGCATATCCGGCCCGTCCTCCCCGTACATGGTGTCGTCGCCTGCCTCGCCAAATATAAAGTCTCGAAACCCGCTTCCAACGATCCAGTCATTACCATCACCACCCTGAAGGCTAGTTGAATTGGTTGCGGTGTCCGCGTAGATTACATCATCGCCACCACCCCCCTGTGCTGTTTCGATGGTAGCGCCACTCGACCCGGTATAAATCAGATCCGCATCCGGCCCGCCAATAAGAAAGTCGCTTCCTTCATCACCATTCAATACATCATACCCAGCACCCCCAACTAATAAGTCGGCGTCAATTCCGCCATTGAGCGTGTCGTCGCCGCCGCCGCCGAATAATTGGTCGCCTTGAGCTTGCCCGTCAATTTGGTCGTTGCCAGCACCGCCGGCTAAAGTGTCGATTCCGTCGCCGCCATAGAGTCGATCATTTCCGCCGCCCCCGCCTGTGACTGCAACAATGTCATCCCCGTGCTCACCATAAAATAGCTCGGGATGGTCTCCATTATTTAGGGTATCGTCATGATTACCTCCGTAAAATTTAATATTAGGAGAACCGCCTGGTGCGGGGAGTAAAACCCCTCCTTTCGCAGTTCCGGGCCTGCCCTCTGGGGGCGTAAAAGTGTCTAATCCGTCGCTCCCCGAAAAGTGGATATAGGTGACTGAATCAATCGGAAATGGAGGCGCAACTACAGTTGTTCCAGCGAATGTTACCTTGGTTTGGCCACCCAAGTTATTTTCCGATAATGTGGCGCTGCCTGCAAGCAGATCTACCACATCGTTGCCGCCGAGTCCATCAATTGATATTGCAATTGGGGCTAGAGCCGTGGGCGCCGGTGCGGTAGTAGGGAACTCTCCCGCAGGAGTCCGGAACCATACGTTTCCGTTGGTCCCAACGTATATAGAACTCAGTGTATCAGCGGCACTGGTTCCTACTAAAGCGAGAATGTTATTGTTAAATCCTCCAAAAGTAAACGCTAAGCACTCGCGCGCTTCGAGTTGCTGCAGGAACAATCTTCGTTGCCGTTCGCCAGTCGTCTGTTGCCGTCGCATTTGATGTCCAATTCAAAGGAAGGTGTTTATCCATTACTCGATAGTAAGCAATGGAGACCTAGTCTTGAGTTGGGCTTTCGCAAAGCCTGAAAAATTAGGGGATGCCACCGTCAAGCTCTTCAATTGTCGCATTTGCAGAAGGACAGGTATGCTTGAATCCGTGACTGTGGCATCACTTAAAGTAAGTGTTTCCAGGGCCGGATGTGGACCAATAACAGAGAGAAAATCATCATCAATACTTGCGTGGGCACAAACTAGCGTCTTCACATTTGGCGATCGCCCGACAAACGCGCCAAACTCTTTTCCGACAGGTGTATATTGACAACCAATCGATTCCAACGACAGAGAACCGGGAATCGCAGCGATTCTGGAGTCATCGGTTTGGCAGTGAGCAAAGACGAGCCCCCGCAAGTTTGGAGCTTGCACGATTTCTGCCAAACCTTCGCTGGAAAACCGGCAGGCTTGAAACGCCAGCCCCTCCAGGCGGTTGTCTGACCTGATTACTCGGCAATCCTCATCGCTCAACCCCCATTGTTGAAGTGCCAGGCCTTTCAAGTTGTGCTCGGCCAGAATCTGCCGGATCGCCCCCTTCGGCAATTCAGCACGGACGTTGACTGGCGTGCTTCTTACATATGCGATTCGTTCAGCGCGCGTGGGTTCGCTCGGGCCAGTCATGACAGATTCGAGATGGCGCAACTTCTTCAACGCAGCAAGTTCGACTGGCTCGAGGGGACAGAACACTTCGATGCCGACAATGTAGCGTTCACGCCAAAGCGTTTGCACGAGCTTCGCGTAACACCAGGCAATCCGATCACCAATACTCTCGCTCGTTAGTGTTGGCCCGTACGAGAACAAGGCACCGCGATCCCTGAAGAACTCCTCTGCCGCGCGCTCTTCGCGGCCGCGGTTCGTGTGGTAACCGCCCCAGAGCATGAGGAGCGTCACAAAGACAAGCAGCGCGCGGAGCGTGAACCGCACGCGTAGTTTCCACCAGGCTTGGGAGGGTGTGGACATCGGTCGCCTTTCGAGGGTATTAGAACAGCAGGCCGTTCGCTGTCAACTATTTTATTGGCGGTAACAATTGCTGTCAGTCCTCACCGCTCATTCATCAGTCTGATTGTGGCATTGATGGTAGTGCGAGAAATGTGGGTGCCTGAGTGCAAGCTATTTATTAAGCGCAATGATCACTTGAGCGGAACTGGTCGATGTCAAGTTGTGCACTTACGTCGACAACCGAGTGAAAGTCGCAGAAGAGGGGTGTCCAACAATTGCCTCCATTGTTGGACACCACGCAGCGCCGTTCTCGGGAAAAACAGGGCAACCCTGTCCAACAATCGGCATCAAAAGTGGACAACTAGGATGAAACGGGCCTCGGCGCGGCGGGGCTGATGTCGACGTAAGTTGCCGCGCGCCACTGATGGGGGGCGTTCAAAAAGTGGGGGACTTTTTGAACGCGCTTCGCTCGCAAACGCGGGAGTGGCGCTGGGTGGTGTTCAATAAGTCGGTGACTTTTTGAACGTTTACGATGCGCGGGCGGCCTGGGCGATGGGAGTTAGCTACTTCTTCTTCGCGCCTTTGGCGTTCTCGGCTGCGGCGGCTGGGCCGTAGCATTTGGGGTCGCTGAGGAGGCGGGGTTCGACGGCGAGTGGGCGGTGTCGCCTTGCTCTTTCAGCCAGCGGTCGAGTTCATTGCGGAGTCTGGTGAGCGTGGCGGCAAGTTCAGGAGCAGCGGGAAGGTTGTGGGCCTCGTGTGGATCCGCGATCAGGTCATAGAGTTCTTCCGCCCTTGCGGCCGTGGTAGCGCTTACCGTCGCGTGTATCGCCTATGAAAAAGCGGTTTGACTAGTTACTGTACATATGTATAATTCGCAGGCAGATATTGTGGCTTGCTCGTTGACAATTTGGTAGTTGACAAATGGCAGATGACACCGGGCAACACATCTGCAACAGTGGGCAACACGCTGGCAACAGACCGTGAAACTCGGGCAACAGATAGCAACACTTTTGCAACAGATAGCAACACTTTTGCAACAGAAAACGCCAGTAGCAACACTCTGGATTTGGCGTAAGTGCTGTAATTGCAGGTGGTTGCAAATTGAGGGCGGCCGGAAAAAATGACCGCGCGCGACAGACAACAGTTTGCCTCACCCAACCTCTCCCCGGTACGGCGGGTACCGAGGAGAGGGAGCAGGGAGTTTTAGAGTGCACCGACAACCAGGTCGCCGACTTCCTTGGTGCCGAAGCCCATTTTGCCGGCGTTTTGGCTTTTCATTTTTGTGCCGGTGATGGTTTGGATGGCTTTCATCACGCGTGCCCCTGCTGCCGGTTGGCCGCTGTGTTCGAGCAGCATGCTCATGGCGCCGATCGCGGCGATCGGGTTGATCACGTTTTGGCCCGTGTACTTCGGAGCGCTGCCGCCCATCGGTTCGTACATGCTCAGGCCACCCTTGTCGGGGTTGATGTTGCCGCCCGCGGCGACGCCGAGGCCCCCTTGGATCATGGCGCCCAGGTCGGTGATGATGTCGCCGAACATGTTCGTCGTGACGATCACGTCGTAGTACTCGGGGTTCTTCACCATCCACATGCAGCAGGCGTCGACGTGGTTGTAGTCGGCCTTCACGTCGGGGAATTCCTTCTGCACATCCTGGAAGGTTCGCCACCAGAGGTCGTGGCCATAGGTGAGGACGTTCGTCTTGGCGACGAGCGTGAGCATCTTGCCCTTGGGGTTGTTCCGCTTTTGGGTGTATTGAAACGCCCAGCGGATGATCCGTTCGCAGCCCTTGCGGGTGTAAACGGCGGTTTGCGTGGCGACTTCGTCGGCCGTGTTCTTCTTGAGCCAACCGCCGATGCCGGCGTACATGTCTTCGGTGTTTTCGCGGACGACCACGAAGTCGATGTGCTCAGGGCCCTTGCCGACGAGCGGGCATTCGACGCCAGGGAAGAGTTTCACCGGCCGCAGATTGACATATTGGTCGAGTTGAAACCTGAGTTCGAGCAGCAGCCCTTTTTCCAGCACGCCGGGCTTTACGTCGGGATGGCCAACAGCGCCGAGGTAGACGGCGTCGTACTTTTTCAGTTCAGCGACACCGCCGGGTGGCAGGGTTTCGCCGGTCTTGAGGTAGCGTTCGCCACCCCAGTCGAAAAACTTGGTGGTGTAGTTGAATTTTTCGAGTTTGCTGACGGCGTCGAGGACCTTCAGCGCTTCGTTGGTAACTTCGGGGCCGGTGCCGTCGCCGGGAATGACGGCCAGATTGAGCGTGTTTGCCACTGCAGTAGTCTCGCAGACGTGTTGAACGGGAAAGGGAAAAGTTTAAACAGCGGCGGGCCAATCGGACAGGGTTGGCAGGCTATTTTCCAGGGTCCGCGAGCGGGAAAATTGCCACGTGGCCCGGGAACTGCAAGAGCCGATCGTGGCGGCGATTACATCCGCGGCAGTTTTTTGACGAAAAATTTGACAGCCGTGGTATAACTCGCCAAGCTCGCGCGATGGCCGTTCGGCCGTCGGGGTTTCGCACCATGATTTCGCACAGTTAAAGGGAAAAACGATGGCTGACTCGACAAACGACTCTTCCAAATCCACGACCATGCAAACCGTCGGCGGAGCAGCCGCCGGCGCCGCAGCAGGGGCCGCCGCTGGTGCATTGGTGGGCCCGATCGGCGCAGCCGTCGGCGCGGTACTCGGCGGTGTGGCTGGTGCCAACGCCAAGGAAATCGCTGCCTCGAAACCCGCTAAGAAGGCCGCTGCCATGGCTTCGAGCATGGTCGCCAAGGCGATGCCGAAGAAGTCCGCCAAGAAAGCAGCCCCCAAGAAGGCTGCACCGACGAAGGCCACGAAGAAGGCTGCTGCCAAGAAGGCCGCTCCGAAAAATGCCAAGCCGGCTCCCAAGAAGGCTGCGAAGAAAACGGCTAAGCCCGTAGCGAAGAAGGCCGCCAAGAAAGTCGTGAAGAAAGCGCCGAAGACGAAGGGGAAGAAGTAAAGACTTTGCGGCGGGCGTGCGACGAAGGTTGTCAAACTTAACCTGGGAGGTCTGACGTGTGTTCGGGAGGATCGGCCTTGCTGCCGCGACCCGGACTGATTGCTTCGCAAGGAGCGACGACCGCACGTCAGAAGTCAGCCGAGGGCATAGTAGGCGGGCGCCGCCGATCCGCTTGAGCGGGACACTGGCTCGAAAGAGCAGAAACGGCCAGGGCTCACACGATCGTCGCGGTCCGCCCGAAGGCCCGAACGGTGCCTCGTGCTAAACGAGGTAAATGGAGTGGCGAGTAAGTCCGGGAACTCATGGGCAGTAAACGGCAGAAAAACCAGACGCAGCAGACACAACTGCTGCTGGCCTTTGCGGGGGAGGGTGGGAGTGAATCTCCGCACGCCCGTGACGAAGGGACCGTGCTGCCCGCGACGAACTCGAATGCTGAAATCCCGACAGGTCGTAACAGGTTGATGGAACGCATCTGCGAAGCATCCAATCTCAACCAGGCAATTGCGAAAGTGATTGCCAATGACGGAGCTCCCGGCGTCGATGGGATGCGCGTGACGCAACTCGAAAAGTATTTCGAGCGTCACCGCGTCCGGATCGTCGGCGAGTTGCTCGCGGGAACGTATCGGCCTCAGCCGGTGAAGCGTGTGGAGATCCCTAAGCCCGACGGCGGAGTGCGTAAGCTTGGCATTCCGACGGCGGTGGATCGCGTGATCCAACAGGCGGTTCTCCAGGTGCTCTCGCCGCTGGATTGTTCGCAAAGCCGCGACGGAAGAGTGCCGAAATCAAATCTCGCCCTTCATGAAACCGCCCGCGAATATCGACGAAGTCGGCGTCTTCGGCCCAATAGCTCATGACGACATCGATCGTGCCGGCCGAATACGCCGCGATGTATTTGTCGATGGTTGCTTGCAACTCCGCCGCATGGGGATCGGCTGGCTTGGCCGTCGCTACAGGAGCAACAATAGGCGGCGCTGCGACTTGCCCCCAACCAATTGGCACGTGCAATGAGAACAAAAACAACGCTGCGAGAGAAACTCCGAGCCCAGAGCGAGACATAGCGAAAGCCTCCACGAAAAGAGTGGCAAGTTCCGTCAAGATAGCACGAGGGCCTCGCAAGCCGCCAGCAACCGGCGCTCATTTCGACACCTTTTCGCAGCCGCCTTTTCTCGCGACAATTGAGTGTATTCGCCGTAAGTATTGAACATCGCGAAAACCGGAAAGTTGAGTTGATGACCAGTCCCCGCACCGCCCCGCCGATTGCCAATCGACTCGAACTTGCGCTCAGTGATGGACTGAGCCTGCGCGTTGATTTTGATCGCGCACACGATCGCTGGCGGCACCGTGTTTTTCTGGTCGTGCCGGAAGGAAGCAACGTCGTCGGTCCGGTGCTGCTGCTCGAAAGTCAGGAAGGAACATCCGAAGACGATTGGCCCATCAGCCCGCCGCTGCAGTTTGTCAGCATCGAAACGCGGCCGAAGAAGTTGCCGGTGGCGCTGCTCATGGGCATGTCGGGCGATGGTCATTGGTCGGCGAGCATCGAGCAACTGCCCGACGAACGGACCATTCGCTTTGATATCGCTTGCCGGGCGAAATCGCGGCCCGAGAATTTGGGATCGCGTTATCGTCTGGGGCCGCGGTTGAAAGAACTGCTCAGCGACGAAACGACCATTCGGTTCTCGGTCGGCGGATGGCAATTTGAACTGCTGGGGGAGTCGGCCAAGGATTCGCCCTTGCCGCTCGTGCAAACGGCTGACCGAGAGGTCGGCCTGCTGTTTGGCGAACCGGTGAGCGATGCGGCGCAGACCTATCGGTGGGTTTATCGTTTGTCGGCGAAGTGACGTCAGTTACGCGGACGTTTGAAAATCAGTTTTTCGATTGGGCTGTGCCCCGTGTTCACGACATAGCCGCAAATAAGCTCCCAGCCTTCAGTTCCTGCCTTGGTCACAAACTCGACATAATTTGGGCATGAATCGTACATGCGATTGCGTACTTCTTCGATTGATTGGTCGCCAATCGCTTGGCCTGCAAATTCGCTGTTGACGAAGGTGACTTTTCCAGCTTGTGATTGACAAATTAAGTAGTCGAACTGTTGTCGCATTTGTAGTTACTCTTGCCCTAAATTTGGTGTTTCCCAAGCCGATACTTTACTTCGCCTTCTCCCCGATCTGCTCCACGCCCACCTGCGGACAAAATTTCAGCATCAGGCAATCGTTGCACAGCGGCTTGCGGGCTTTGCAAATGCGGCGGCCGTGATGGATCAGGCGGTGCGAAAAGTTGATCCACTCGTCTTTCTTCACCAGCGGCATCAGATCCTTTTCGATCTTCACCGCATCTTGATTCTTGGTGAGGCCCAGACGATTGCAGAGCCGCGTGACGTGCGTATCGACGACGATCCCCGAGGGAATGCCGAACGAAGTTCCCAGCACGACGTTCGCCGTCTTGCGACCGACGCCGGGAAGCTGCACCAGTTCTTCGAGCGTCTGCGGCACTTCGCCGCCGTGTTTCTCAACGAGCTGTTTGCAGCAGCCTTGGATGTTCTTAGCCTTCATCCGAAAGAAACCGGCGCTTTGAATTGCCTTTTCCAACTGCTTGATTGGCAGCTTGGCGAGTTCCTGCGGCGTGGGCCAGTTCGCGAACAGATCCTTGGTGACGATGTTTACCCGCTCGTCGGTGCACTGGGCTGAAAGAATGGTGGCAATCAGCAACTGAAACGGCGTATCGTGCACGAGGGCACACTCGGCATTGGGGTAACCTTCCTGCAGCGCTTTAACGACTTTGTTGGCTTGCGACTTGGTTTGAGCAATGGCGGGCATTGATTAAGTGGAAGGGAGATTGGCTGAGCTAGATCTTGCCATATTACCACGGGGCGGTCCCCGCAACGTGATGCGGGAGCGGAGGAACTGGCTCGGTTCCTTCGCTTGCGTTTCAGGCTGCGAGAAATGGCGAATCAGCTTGCATTATTCACGGCCGTGGCCGACAATATTCGAGTTACTCCCGCCGCAATTTCCCACCCGCCCGTCCGCCACATTTTGCTGTCTCGCGCAGTAAAAGAGGAGGCTACCCGCCGATGCACTTTTGGCAGCGAAACCTGCTGGCCAGTCTCTTTGTCGCTTGCGCATTTGCTCCCCTGCGCGCCGACGATTTGCTGCCGCCCGAGAAGTCAATCGAAGAAGCGGTCGATCATTATGTCGGCGCGCGGCAGAAGGCGCTGGGCGTTGAACCAGCGCCGCTGGCTGACGATGCGAATTTGCTCCGCCGCACCTTTCTCGACCTGCATGGCCGCCCGCCGACCGCAGCCGAGGTGAAGACGTATCAACAAAATAACGATCCGGCCAAACGCCGCGAATTGGTCGAACGGCTGATGGCGTCGCCCGCGTTTGCACGCGAGCAAGCGGCCGCCTTCAACGCGCTGCTCATGAACGGCACGAACGCTTCGCTCCGAACCTACCTCACCGAAGCCTTTCGCGAAAATCGCTCGTGGGATCGGATCTTTCGCGAGCTGCTGATCGGTCAGGAAAACGACGCCGAACAAAAAGGGGCGATCAACTTCGTCAAAGCCCGGCTGAAGGATCACGACAAGTTAACCGCCGAAGCCAGCTCGCTGCTGTTCGGCGTGAATGTGAGCTGCGCGCAGTGTCACGACCATCCGCTCGTGACCGATTGGACGCAGGATCATTATTACGGGATGAAGTCGTTTTTTTTCCGCAGTTTTGAAAACGGCGACTTCATGGGAGAGAAGTCGTACGGCCTGGTCGAATACAAAACGACCGCCGGCGAAGCGCGCAAAGCCAAGTTGATGTTCCTCACCGGCCAGGTGTTCGATGAACCGGAAAACAAAGAGCCCGACGACAAGGCCAAGAAGGAAGAAAAAGAACTGCTGGAGAAACTGAAGAAGGAAAAGAAAGCACCGGACGCGCCGGAATACAGCCGCCGCGCGAAACTCGTCGAAATCGCGTTGTCGCCTGAAGCGAATTCGTTTCTGTCACGGGCGATTGTCAATCATGTGTGGAATCGCTTGCTCGGCCGCGGGCTGGTGATGCCGGTCGATCAGATGCATTCCGAAAATCCGCCGAGCCATCCCGAGTTGCTCGCGTGGCTCGCGCGGGATTTGCAATCGCACAATTACGATCTGGCCCGTTTGGTCCGCGGCATCATGCTCAGCGACACCTACGCCCGCAGCAGTCGCTGGGAATCGTCCGCCAAGCGACCCAGCGACGACACATTCGCGGTCGGCATCATCCGCCCGCTCACTCCCTGGCAATACGGCACCACGCTGAAGATCGCCACGGTGAATCCGGATCAGTTTCCCGCGGATCTCGCCGGCGAAGCGCTCGATGGCAAGATGCAAGGCCTGGAAAGCACCGGCCGCGGCTTTGGCGACAAGTTCGAACATCCGGGGCAGGATTTTCAGGTGAGCATCGACGAAGCGCTCTCGCTCAGCAATTCGGATCGAGCCAGCAAAGAGCTATTGAAAATCGACGGCAACACGCTGCTCGGCAAATTGAAGGATATCAAAGACGATCGCGAAGCGGCCACGCTCGCGGTTTGGAACATCTTCGGCCGGGCGCCAGCCGATGAAGAAATACAGGCCCTTGAGCAATACCTGAAATCCCGCACCGACCGCCGCGAGCCAGCGCTGCAGCAAATGGTGTGGGCGCTGCTGACGAGCAGTGAATGCCGGTTCAATTACTAAATAGGAATTTGCAATTCGTAAATTGCAATTTGAAATTAATTACAAATTGCGAATTACAAATTGATCGGAGATCGCCATGTTAGAAAATGTGAGTTCCGTGAGCCGCCGTGGTTTTCTCGGCGCATCGGCTGCCAGTGCTGCGATCGCTGCAGACATGACCGCGCTCAATGTGCTGCAGAATCCGGCCCTCGCGGCGGAACTGAAGCAGCAAGGCAAGCGCGTGATTCTGCTGTGGCTCGCCGGCGGCGCGAGCCAGCTGGAAACTTTCGACCCGAAACCAGGTCGGCCGACTGGCGGGCCTTATCGCGCGATCAAGACCTCGGTCCCTGGCGTCGAGATCAGCGAACTGATGCCGAAGATGGCTTCGCGGCTGTCGAAGTACACTTCGATCATTCGTTCGCTCGATACCAAGAATGCCGATCACGGCGGCGGTGCTCGCTTGATGCATTTGGGCCGCCGCGATGAACCGACGATCAAGTACCCTGACCTCGGCGCTGTGCTCGCGCGCGAACTGGGCCGCGTCGATAGCCAGGTTCCTGATTACGTCAGCTTCTACACTGCCACCGAAGGCCGCGGCAGTGCGATCAGCCAATCAGGTTTTCTCGGCGCCCGGTACAACGCGATGTTTCTCACCGAAGGGAACGTGCCGCCGAATTTGCGGAAGCTCGATGAGATCAGCGATCTCGATCATCAGCAGCGTGCCGAGCTGCGGGACCTGCTCAGCAAGCGATTCGTCGCCGGCCGGCAATCGGCGTCGCTCGCCAGCCATAACGAATCGTATTCGCGCGTCCGCGGTCTGATGGCCAGCGAAACATTGTTCGACATCTCGAAGGAGCCGCAGAACATTCGCGACAAATACGGCCCGACGTTGTTCGGCGAACAATGTCTTGTCGCTCGCCGCCTGGTCGAAGCGGGTGTGCCGTTTGTGAAAATCTCCCGCGCCTGGTGGGACAGCCACGGGCAGAATTTTGAAACGCACTTGGAACTCGTCACCGAACTCGACAACGTGATGAGCGCGCTACTTGATGACCTCAGCGAGCGCGGTTTGCTCGAAAATACGCTCGTCGTCACTCTCAGCGAATTTGGCCGCACGCCGCAGATCAACTCGAGTCTGGGCCGCGATCACTTCGCCAGCGCGTGGAGCAGTTCGCTCTCGGGTTGTGGCATCAAAGCCGGCAGCGTGTATGGCGCCAGCGATGAAGATGGCCGCACCGTGAAAGATGGCAAGATCGGCGCGGCGGAGTTGTTCGCCACGATCTATCGCGCGGTCGGCATCGATCATCGCAAGGATTATCACGTCGGTGCGCGACCCATTCCGCTCACCGATCCGGGGACGAAACCGTTGGTGGATGTGTTGAGTTAAAACGTATTACTCCCTCGCTTACACGTCGGGCTAGTAATTTCGACGCTACGCATCGAAGCAAACGACAGGAAAAGATAATGCCACCCGAAAAACTCAAGCTCGCCAAAGACGCCGGCAGCAAAGAAATCTTCTTCGCACTGGCCCGCGTCAAAGATTCCGGCCGCGTGTTTCTCGGCGCATCGGATGGCAAGGTCTATGACATCGATTTGCTCGCCGAAAAGCCCGAGTTTAAATCGTGGGAAGGGCATGGCCCTTATGTCACGGGACTCGCGCTGTCGGGCGAGACGCTGATCTCCGGCGGCTACGACTGCAAACTGATTTGGAGGAACATCACTTCTGGCGAAGTGATTCGCACGGTCGAAGCTCACTCACGCTGGATCCGCAAGCTGGCCGTGTCGCCCGATGGCCAGCGGTTCGCCAGTGTCGGCGATGATATGGTTTGCCGCGTGTGGGAAGTGGACAGCGGCAAGCTGGTGCACGAACTCAAAGGGCACGAGCCGATCACGCCGAACAATTTCCCCTCAATGCTGTACACCGTGGTGTTCTCGCCCAACGGCCAACATTTGGCCACAGCGGATCGAGTGGGTCAAATTTGCATTTGGGATGCGAACACCGGCAGCAAGATTCAAACACTGCAAGCGCCTGGTTTCTATACGTGGGATCCGAAGCAGAGGATTCATTCGATCGGCGGCATTCGCAGCGTGGCGTTTTCACCCGATGGCGAAAAGATTGTCGCCGGCGGCATCGGCCACATTGGCAACATTGATCATCTCGATGGACCCTCGCGGGTCGAGGTCTTCTCGTGGCAGAAGGCCGAGAAACTGCACGAATTTTTGGGAGATGCCAAGGGCCTCGTGGAATCGTTTGCTTGGGGCCCGGATGGCAAGTGGTTCATCGGCGTCGGCGGCGACAACGGCGGCTTGATTCAGATTTATGATCCGGAAGCGAAGAAAGTCACCAAGAGCGAGAAGGCGCCGATGCACGTGCATGCGTGCCTGCTGAACGAAGCAGCCGACAAACTGTTCGCCTGCGGCCACGGCAAGGTGGGCGTTTGGGAACTGAGTTAGTTCATACCCCCGGGCTTGTCCCGGGGGGTTACCCGGCTTCTGCGCTACTTCGCGATCAAGTCTCACAGCAGCCGTTGAACCACCGCCGCAGGGGCGGTAGCGGAATTTGTTATTTGAGCTCATTCAGCAACCGCTGGCGGGCTTGTTCCAGCGGGAATTTGTCGTAGGTGCTGAGCGCCGTCACTTGCGACGACAACGCAATTGTTTTCGTCGAACTACTGCTCACCGGGCGCTTGGCTTTTTTTTCTTCGTAGTCGGCCCGCTTCTCTTTTTTGCCGAGCGCCACGAGTTCTTTATTCAGCCGATCGATTTGTCCGCCAAAATTGGCCTGCGCGCGGGCCACTCGCTGAGCCAATGCGGCACGCTGCGCTTCAACGGCCTGGCCTTGGCGGTTGATAAGCGTCAGGTCGCTGCTGATACGTGAGGCAGTAAACGACAACTGATCAATGTCACGGGCAATTTGATTGCGAATCACCGGATCGCGTTCGCGGGCGAACCGCACGTTGAGGCTGTCGATTTGAATTTGAAAGCTGGCGAGATCGCGACCCACGATATCGGCTCGGGCTCGCAAGCGGGCCAACTCTGCAACCAACGGCCGATCGAGCTTTTCAATCTCCGCGAGTTCGTCGTTCCATTCCTTTTGCAACTTCGTGGCACTGGCTTCCAACTCGCCGACGCGGGATTCAATCTCTTTGCGAGTCGCTTCGACATCCTGCAAGGTCTGGTTCGCTTCCACCTTGCGGTCTTCGACGTTCTTTTTTTCCTGATCGATCTTGGTGTCAGTCAGCTCGAAGAATTTTTGCGTCACGCCATCGCGAGCCTGCTCAAAGACCAGACGGCGTTCGTCACCCAGGCCCATCAACACGGTTCGTTCTAATTGCTTCCGCACCGTTTGATCTACGGAATCGGCGACAGGACCGGCCAGGTAGCCGCACAGTCGCCCGAGGAACGCCAGCTGATCTTGCGCGACGGCTTCGCCGTTCGGATCCTGTGTCGATTCGATCGGCAGTGCCGCCCGCAGTTTCTCGGCGGTGACCATCGCGCCGCCGTAGCTCTTCATCGTCGTCGCGAGCCAGGTCTTGGCTCGCAGCGCGAGCAGGTTGTGTTCATCTTGCGCGAGCAACTCATCAAGCCGCTTGCCGGCTTCTTCGTAACGGCGTTGCTGTAGCAGCACAAGCGCGGAGGCCGTCAGTAACCGCACATCGCCCGCGGCGATTGCTTGCAGTTCGCCGTATTGGGCGTCGGCTGCAGCGCGGGCGGTGGGCGTGACACTCCAGCCCACGTCCATCATCCGCGTGATGCCTGTTTTCAAGGCCAACTCGTCGGCGGTTGCGATGCTGCTACCCAACAGGAGAAGAGAAATCGACAAACAATGCAACGAACGCATCTGCATGGCAGTGCTCCAAAATCGCTCTGGCAGCGATTTGCCTTCCCGGTTCGAACAGCCCCTGCGCCGGCCCTCCACCACGTCCATCGTATCGGGCAGAGTCGAGGTGAGCAAGAAAATGCTTGCCAGATCACTTTGCAGCTTTGAACTCGGCTTCTGACAAGCCAAGTTTTTTCCAGGTTGAGTGATCGATGGCGCCTGTTTGGGGCAACTGATTGGCTCGTTGCCAGGCAATTACCGCAGCGCGGGTTTGTGTGCCGAAGTCGCCGTCCACGCGCAGTTGCGGCGACGGCTTGAGTTGGGCGTTCAACGCTTCCTGCACCTTTTCGACGCGGTCTCCGATCGTCCCGACCTGCAAAACATCGGCAGCAAGTTTTACAGGTTCCTCGCGGTGAAAATGGTCGAACACAATCTGGCCGACCTTGGCGGACAAAACTTCGCCAGCGTTATCGTCGGTCCAGCGGCGGTCCTTGTTATCGTTGGTTAGCAGACAGACGGCGACATTGCCCGATGATGTTTCAATGATGCCCGCGACGGTGCGAACCGCGTTGACGGAACCCGTCTTCTGCAGCACTTTCACCTCGGCAGGCAGGTGCTTCGACAGTCGCTTGCTCTCGCACATTTCCAAATGACGGCGCATTGCCTTGGTGGCCGAATCACTGGCGAGCTTCCCTTGATCGAGCAGTTCGAGCAGTTGCACCATTTCGGCCGCGGTGGTGCTGCCGAGACCGAACGTCTTGCTGCGATCCGGCAGAATCGAGGTGCTGCCGCGAAAGACCTTGCTATGGATCTTGGTGTTGGGAAGTTTGAGCTCCACCATCGTGTCATTCGTAGCTGGCAGGCCGATTTGATCGAGCACGAGATTCGTCGCGGTGTTGTCGGAATAAACCATCATCAGATGAATTGCATCTTGCAGCGGCAGCGTCATGCCGGCGGAAAAATGCGCGGTCAGAATGCCACTGCCCGGAACTTTGTCTTCTTCTTTGAGTGTGATCGGTTTCTTAAGGTCGACTTTGCCGGCATCGGCCTGGCGATAAGCTTCGACCATGATTGGCAGTTTGATGAGGCTCGCCGTCGGCAGCGGCGCATCGGCATTGTGCATAAATGTGTCGCCGGTTTTCAGCTGCTTGACTGCGCACGAGACTTTGCCCTCGTGGGCGGTGAACAACGGAATAAGTTTCTCGGAAAGCGTTTCTGCAGCGAGAGCTGGCGAGATGAGTGCGAACGTGACGAGCGTGAATCCAAGGAATTGGCGCAGCATCGGATTGCCTTCGGGAGTTGGAGCGCGGACCGACATCGGTTCCGCTGCTGGCTCGCGCGTCAGCAGCGGATATCTCGGCAGTGCGAGATGAGTACCCGGTTATTTCGCAGCGACAATTTCAAATCGCAGCTGTTGCGGCTGCGCAGCTTTCCGAATTGCAGCATCGGCTTCCTCCACTTTCGGCTTCAACTTGGCGAGTTCTTCTTTCAACTCGGGTGCCGCGTTAGCCGCATGAGCTCGTTGCGACAGGCCTCGCCACTGACCGACGAGGCTCTCCTTGGCAGCCACGGCATTGAGAATCGCGCGCGATTGGACTGCAATCGCATGCATTGGCGGCTGGCGGCCCGCAAAAAGGTTTGTCAGATTCACACCGTTCGCCAGTTCATTGGCAGTGCAAGTTGTCGCCGCCAGGCCGTTGATTTTGAGTTGATAGTTGCCCGGCTTGAGGCCCGGCACTTGGAGCGTGTATTGGCTCAGCTCGAGAATTGTGGGATAGAGCGCAACCACGGTGCGGCAGTCGTCGGGAATCGGAAACGGCAGCCGTTCGTCGAGGCGATTGAACGTCAAGCTGCCACTGTCCGCAACCACTTCGCCGATTTTACAATCCTTCGCTTCGACCACTTTGCCGGTGGCGTCAATCGTCGCACTGCTGACGAATGCTTTGGCGCCGAGCGCCTTCAAAAGCGCGGCGGCCATGGTGAGTTGGCCTGGTGGACCGGGATGCACCGGATCGCCGTGCAATGACACGGGCTGCTGGGGATCTTTTGCCTGAGCGGCCAGAAACTGCCGCAGATGATCGACACCGGCCAACTGATCATCGCTCGCGAGCTGCTTGAGATTATTCAGCGAATTCGCAAGTAATTCGCGCGGCTTGTTCGCGCCCCACCGATCGACGAGTTCGTGGAATTGATCAGCGTAGGGAACATTCTCGTTGCTGCAAAAAACCTCCAGGCCTTTGGCATATTCGCTGAGGCGTAGATTGCGGCCGTTGGCTTTGGCCTGCAGCGTTCCGTCGTTGACAGGGCTGGCGGAGAGAATCACCGGTCGCGCATTGGACTTGCGAATCCTTTCAACCATGGTCCCCATATTTTCGATGAACTTGTCCGCCGGTGTGCCGCCGGCGTCGTTCATTCCCAGTTCGACCGAGACCACCGTTGGCTTCCACGCGGCGATGTCATATTCAAAACGAGCGAGAGTGCTGGGAATCGTATGGCCGCCCACGCCCGAATTGCGAAAGGCAAACTTCAGTTCGGGATAGCGGGCAAAGCAGAAAGCTTCGAAATAATTGGAGTGCAGATGCTGAGCCGTGATGCTGTCGCCGGCCATCACCCAGATGTCGCCATCCTTGAGGGGAAACTCACGGTCAGCCGCGAGCAGCGAAGGGGCGAAAGTGAACAGCAGAACAATCGTCAGCAACCAGCGAGGCGTGGTGAGCATTTCGCAATTCCTGCAGGAGGGAACGGAGCGGAGATGTTGCCGAGTATACCGCGTGTGCGGCGGTGAATCGCTAACGGCGGCCCACGCCGTAGCACTATACTAATCGCATGTCGCAGTTTCCCTCACCAGGTCGGGATCCGTTTGGCAAACAACCGCTCGGGCCGCCTTCGTATCAATCTCCTTATCAATCGCCGCAGGGCGGACCCGAGTACGGCTATCAACCGCCACCCCAGGGGCCACCGGTTTCATCGCTGGCGGTGATCGGCGCCATTTGTGGCATCCTTTCGCTGCCACTCATTTTCCTGGGTTGCTGCTGTGGGGTGTTTGGCTTTGCATCGTTCGCTTGCGCGCTGACCGGTGTGATTTGTGGTCACATAGCTTTGGTCCAATTCAAGACGAATCCAGGCAAAGAGACAGGGCAGGAGTGGGCCCTGGCAGGATTAATTTGCGGTTACGTTTCGCTCGCGATTATCGGCGCTATGTTCCTCATTTTCATCGTGGCGATGTTGGCGCCAGCTTTGATTCCGTTCCTCGATCCCAATCAGAATGGCGGCAATCCTTTTCGGTTTCCCGCGAATTAACAAAGACGGCCTTCATTGGTGAATGGCAGTACGAACCGAGTTCGTGGCGGTAAGAACCGCGTTATTGATGGAAAACAGCATGTCATCTCCTTATCCGCCGCAATACGATTCGTATGGGCAGCCGCCGAACTTTCCAAGTCCAGGTGGCTATTACATTCCGCCCAGCGGCGATCCACGGTACGGTATTCGGCCGCCCGCGACTTCGGTGCTCGCAATCCTGAGCATGATCGGCGGCATCGTCTCGTTGCTGGTGAGTTGGATGACGTGCTGCTGCTTCTTCAGCCCGTTTGTGTTCACGTCGAGCATTGTGTCGATCGTTATGGGGCACGTTGCGCTCGCGCAAATTCAGCGGAGCATGGTCTCGCTGGGAGGCCGCGAGATGGCCTTCGTCGGACTTGTTACTGGCTACCCGGCAGCGGTGATCAGCGGATTCTTTTTAGGACTGCTGGTTTTCTCCATGTCTTCGTCGCAGGTGCCGCCACCTGCTCCTCTGGCGACGGTGGTTACGTCAACAGCTGGCGAAACCGAACTGGAAGCCGCAGAAAAGAAGATCGCTTCTGATCGTTACGGCGCTGCTCACGGCAACTCACCCGCTGCAATTGCCCTCGCGGAGCAGTTCAACAAACGGATGCTCGCGCAGCGTGATGCATTAGCGACAGAAGACTCCACCTTAGGTATCGTGGCTGAGGGTGGCACGTTCATCACCTGGTGCGAACTGCGCGACGGCCGCTGCGCGTTCATCACGCACGTGCCGCTGTATCGCGACTACAACTCCGCAGGCAAAGGGAAGATCGAAAAGGTGGCCTGGACAACGGCTCAGGAAGTGGTTCGTGGCACCGTGGCCGAAGGCGCGGACCTGGCCGTGGGCACGAAAGGCATACTGCTGTGGGGGCACATCATGATCGGCAAAACGGTGGCCGAAAACAGTTCCGAGACGGGGCTGCTCACATCGCCGGGGGAAGAGGATTACGAACTGCTCTTTCCGTTCTTCGCGCCACTGAAACCAGCGGCCGAAATGGAAGACGGAGCGATCAAGTTACCGGAAGAATCCCATTAGGAAGCCGACACGCAATTTTTGCGCGTCTGGCTGGTTGCAGACGGTGATGGCTCCCGGCTATGACGCTTTGCTTTCATCGGATCTCTTCCAGCCGGCGATCTTTTGATTGCAATACTCCACAAACCGATCTTGTTCGATGGCTTCGCGGGCACCTTTTAGCAGCCTTTGATAATATGTGAGATTATGCGCGCTCAGCAGCATTGGGCCGAGCATTTCGTCGGCCATGCAGAGGTGGCGGATGTAGCCGCGGCTGTGTCGGCAGCACGGACACGGGCAACTCGCCTCGACAGGTTGCGTATCGAGCTGATGCTTCAAGTTTTTCAGTTTCAGCGGACCGGAGTCGGTGAAGGCCATGCCGTTGCGGCCGTTGCGGGTAGGCATCACACAATCGAATAGATCGATGCCGCGGCGGACGGCGTTGAGCAAATCCATGGGCGTGCCGACGCCCATCAGGTACCGTGGTTTGTTCACCGGCATCGCGGGACAAACTTCGTCGAGCACCGCGTACATTTCGGCGGGCGTTTCGCCGACGCTCAGTCCACCGACGGCGTAACCGGGAAAATCGAGCTTCGCGAGTTCTTCGGCGCACCAGACACGCATCGCCGGATTGAGGCCGCCTTGAACGATGGCGAACTGCGCTTGCTCGGGCCTTTTCGCCGCGGCCTGGCAGCGGCCGGCCCAGCGGATGGTTCGTTCGCAGGCCGCGCGGATCGCGGCGTCTTCGGCAGGGAGTGCGATTACGTGATCGAGCACCATCGCGACATCGCTGCCGAGGTCTTCTTGAATTTGAATCGCCCGCTCCGGCGACAGTTCCAGCAAACTGCCATCGATATGCGAACGAAAGACCGCAGCTTGCTCGCTGATCTTCGTCATCTGCGCGAGACTGAAAAGTTGAAAGCCGCCGCTATCGGTGAGTATCGGCCCATTCCAGCGCATGAACCCATGCAGCCCGCCGAGTTCCTTCACCACACGTTCCGTCGGCCGCAGCGCGAGGTGATAGGTATTGCTCAGTACCATCTGCGCGCCGGTGTCGCGCACCATGTCGATGGTCAGGCCCTTCACGGTCCCTTGCGTGCCGACGGGCATGAAGGCGGGCATCTCGACTGGGCCATGCGGCGTGTGAAACGTGCTGCGGCGGGCACGGCAGTTAGCGTCGGTGTGATGCAGATCGAAGCGGAATTGGCTCATGCTGATCGATTCTCGCTGCTGCGGTCGATCCGTCCAGCCCCCTGCATGGCTACTCGCGATTGGTTGCCTTACGCTATGGACAGCCCTCTCCACCTTCCAAGGAACTATTCCATGTCGAATCTTTCCCGCCGCGAGATTTTGTCTTACTCCGCTGCCTTTGGTTCTTCGTTCTTGGCCGCTCAAGGTTTGGTCGCTGATGATAAGACGACCGGGCCTGCGTCAGTCGGCAGCGCCAAGAAGCCGACGAAGCGCTATGAGATGAAGAAGTCGATCAATCTCTGGGCGCTGCCGTATCCGCAGAAGATGTCGCTGGTGGAATGTTTTCAGCTGTGCAAAGACGCCGGTTTTGATGCGGTGGAAGTAAACTACGCCCTCGAAGGCGATCTCTCGCCCGATTCGACGCCGGAACAAATCAAAGCGATCGGCGAACAAGCCCGCCGCATCGGCATCGAGATCAGCGGCGTCTGCTCATTTCTGTTTTGGCCTTATGCTTTCACGCACGAAGATCCCGAGCGGCGAAAGAAAGGTGTCGAACTGGGAATCAAAATGGTCGAGGCCGCGCGACTGCTTGGCACCGAAAATCTGCTCTGCGTGCCAGGTTCGGTTTATGCGCCGTGGATTCCCGATGAACCGCCGGTGGCTCACGATGTGGCCTTGGTCCGCGCAACGGAAGGTGTGAAGAAGATGCTGCCGGTCGCGGAGAAGAATCAGGTCTATATCAACATCGAAAACATTTTTGCCAACGGCTTTTTGCACAGCCCGCAGGAGATGAACCAGTTTGTCGATTCATTCAACAGCAAGTGGGTGAAGGTCCATTTCGATACGGGCAACATCATGCAGTATCACTTTCCCGAGCACTGGATTCCGCAACTCGGCAAGCGGATTCAGAACATTCACTTGAAGGAGTACAGCAAGAAGGTGCACGAGTTCAATCTCAATGCCTTTCGCCTGCTGCTCGACGGCACCACGAATTGGCCTGCCGTGTTAGAAGCGCTCGATCAAACGGGCTATCGAGGTTATCTCACGTTCGAATACTTCAACCCATTCCCGCATTGGCCGGAAGCGATTGTGTATCACACGAGTGATGCGCTGGATCGGATGCTGGGGCGGAAGGGGTGAGAATTGATCCCGTAGGGATCACAGTCATTAGCCCCGGGTTGCCGCGCATGCGGCGCACCCGGGGATGATGTTGCGATTGCCGCACGATCCTGAAAGGATCGAGATAGGATTTGCTTGCAAACCTTAGTTGGCAGCCGCCGTCTTCTCAGCTTCCGCATTCGCCGGGAAGGTCCGTGGGCCGAAGACCTTGAAGCGGTAGAGTCGCAAGCCGTGGGCGGCGTGGAACAGCGCACCGCATTCGACGTCGACGGCCTTCGTCTTGCGGAAGACGCTGCAGACGCTGGCGATGGCGCGGCGGGCCCATGGTTCTTGCAGTTCTTCTTTGGTCATCGCCGCAGCGCAGAATTCCATCACGTGGCCAGCCGAGCCCATCGCTTGGGCGAGGTCGGCGCTCATGCCCTGACGTTGAAAGTAATTCGACGACAAGGAGCCATCGGGATTTTGCAATTCCTTGGCGCGGGCAATGCATTCTTTGATTTTCTTATCGCAATCGGCCCAGATTCCTTCGAGCTTGCCGCCAGCGGCAACGTGACGATCGCGGGCCATCACCAAACCAAACATGCGGTGCGAGCCGCCGCAGGGGCTGGCGTCGAGGTTGTAACCGAGTTCGATTTCGACAAGTTTCTCAATGCTCCACTCGCTGCCGTCGCCGGCCTTCCAGGTGTAACCCGGTTTGCGATAAGCGCTGAGCGCCATCAACGTCCAGCTGTATTCCTTGGCAGGGTTTTTATAGACGTCGCGTTCGGCCTGCAGGATGTAATCGTCGAGCGTGTATTTTTGACCTTCAACCATCACCACTTCGTCGAGAGGCATGCCGCAGTCGCACAAATAGCCGAGCCATTGATCGGTGTGTCCTTGACCCGCTTTGGTCCCTTCTTCGAGTAGGGCCCGCACACCATAGCGCTGGGTCTTTTCGTCGAGCAGGTCACCCTTCACCAGGTTCCAGCCCTTCATCTTGCCACCTTGCAGCACGTGATCGAGGGCAGAAACGTCTTTGTCGCCGTTGCGAACTTGAAAAGCCCGCTTGAACGCGAGGGCGCCGTGAATCATCTGCCAGGCAGCTTGATCCTTGAGATCGAGGCGGCGGTTTTCGTAGGTGTAATCGAGAGCGTCGTCGATTTGTTGGAGCAACTCGGCGTCGGAGAGTTCGTCTTTCGTCTTGCCGGCGTCGTCGACAACGGGTTTATTCACTTTGACCGTGCCACCTGGCTCCGGGGCGGTTTCGCAGCCGCTGAAGACGAGGGCAGCGGTCAATGCCAAGCCGCATGTGAGTCCGGAAACCACCGGAAAGGCGAACGAACGGAGAGTCGATTTCCAAAACTGAGACATCGGGAGCAACCTTTGCGGCCGCGGGGCCATTTTTGGTGAATTCAGTCGAATTCCCTAAAGGGTGGCGGGCCAGTGCGTGGGGAAATCGGCGACCCTGCCGCGAAGCGCTTCCGTGGTATGCGAGTATACCCCTCAATTCGTGCGCGAACCAGGAGTTTAGGCGAATTGGGAAAGACATGCCGCCACAACGACTCGCTGTTTTACGCAGGTGAGTCTGGTCTCAACTGCGCTGAAAAATGGCTCCACTGAACCATGGCGAATGAGAGCTCATCTCAATAAGTCGTTGATTTGCTTGATTTTACTGCGAGGCACTCGTTCAGTAGGTTGCTGCCTTGCAGCCTCGCTCCTACAATCCCCGCAGCGTCATCTTTCGCCCGGCGAAAGAACTCGTCTCCTGGCTTTCCACCGTTTACCGACGCGCCCTTTCGCGGAGCGAAAGGCGACGATAGGGTCTATTCGCATGTTGCCACGCAAGCCGATTTTGCCGAATGTCATTGAGCTCAACTTTCAAGCGGGGCAAATCCTCGGCTGCAATGTGTATCTGGTCTTCGACGACAAAGAATGGCTATTGATCGATATTGGCTTCGAAGAAACCGTCGACGAAATTGTTGAGCTCATCCGCAAATTGGATTTCCCTCTCAGCCGCTGCAAGATGCTGATCGCCACGCACGCCGACATCGACCACATTCAGGGCTTGGCAAAAGCCAAGGCACTTTTGAAGACTTTGGTTTATGCCCATCCCCGGGCAGTGAAGCCTTTGGAAGCAGGGGATCGGCTACGAACTCTGGCGCTGATCGAAGCTCAGAACATCGACCTGGCGATGCCCGCTGTGAAGATCGACAAGACGATCGAAGACGGCGACGTGATCGAAGTGGGCAAGCTCAAGTTGGAAGTGTGGCTCACGCCGGGACATACCGACAGTCAGTTGAGTTTCCGCATGGGAAACATTCTGTTCAGTGGCGACAACATCTATCGCGACGGCTGCGTCGGCGCGATCGATGCACATCACGGCAGCGACATTCCGTCGTTCATCAAGTCGCTCGAGCGAATCCGCAACAGCGACGTCGAATGGCTCTGCCCCAGCCATGGACCGATCTTCCGTAAAGACAACAAGCTGCTCGACGCGACGATCAAGCGCTTGACCGGCTATCTGCAAATGGCCGATTGGGGCACGTGCGCGACGCACTGGCCGCTGATGGAACAGTGGGAAGACGAAGTAGTCGCCGGGAAGTTGCCGTCGTAGTCTTTGGTCTCGCTGGCGTTTCGCGCGCAGAAAATCAAGACCGAAATTTCGTTTTTAAAAACCGTTTTCGGTCGTGCACTTACTTGTTGTTTTTCTCGAGAAAACAAGCGGTTTTTGCAATATTCTCGCTCCTCGAAAAAATCGACCTTGACCCTCTTTTCGTGATGGCCTATTCTCCCGCCACGTCAGTTGTGACTGACACAAAGAAATCGCGAGCCGAGCAATGATTGCTCTTGCTCGCGGATCAAGAATCACCTAAATCACACCCCTCACGAACACAACCTTATATCGCGAACAGCCGGCGGCGTCCGCATTCAGATTCCAGCGATGTTTCCAACAGCGTCAGAATCTGCGGACCGCGAATGACGGACTCAGCATGGATGCGGAGCTCTGAAGTTCGTAAGTCAGCTGTTCGTTTGCGGCGCGGCCAGCATGGATGCTCAAGCCGCCAACCGTCCAATCGCTCCCGGTACAGCAGCAATATCCTTGCCCCCCTGGGATACGCCGCCGTCCGGGGGCTTTTTCTTTTCTTGCTGCTAGACGCGTTCGCTCAACTTCGCGGCTAACCGCGTTAACGCATCGCTGGCTTCCATTCGCGGAATGTGGGCATGAATCAAACTCATGCCGCTGCGATCGGCCCAGGCCTTGGTGAGAGCGGCTTCAAATTCGCCTTCCGTGCGAACTTCGTAGCCGGTGCCGCCGCTGTAAAGTTCCGGCAGCTTGCTGTATTTCCACGGATGGACGTTGTTGTATTCCCATTCGCCCGAGTGCAAGAATCGCTCGGTGCCGTAGCCTTCGTTATCGAGCACGATCACCAGCGGATTTAGTTTGCGGCGAACAATCGTCGACAGTTCATTGCCCGTCATTTGAAACGCGCCGTCGCCAACAATCACAATCACGCGCGCATTGGGCCGGGCCGTCATCGCGCCGAGCGCAGCGGGAACAGAAAATCCCATCGATGTGTAGTACGCCGGGCTGATGAATTCCGTCTTGGCGTGAATCGTCAGTTCCGTCGCCGCAAACAGGCTGTTGCCGATGTCGGCGATGACGATCGTCTCGTCGTCGAGCTGCTCATCCAGTCGCGAAATCAGCCGGCGCGTAGTCAGCGGCGCTTGAGCATCGAGGACAAACGGCTTGCGTTCGGGACGGATATCCGCGGGAATTGCCCGCACTGGCGGATTCGGTTTGCGCTGACTGAGACGATCGATGAACTCGGCCAAGCCGACGCCGTGATAATGATGATGGCGGATGCGCAGCGTTTCGCTCGTCGCGTAGATGCATCTCGCCGGATCGAGATTCGCCGTGAAAATACCGAGGTTCAGATCGGTCATAAACGCGCCGAGCAGCAGCACGCAGTCGCTCTCTTCGACCAGCTTCGTCACTTCGGCCCGGCCCATCGCTCCTTCGTACAAGCCGATGTAGAGCAGATGTTTTTCGGGTATCACGCTTTTGCCGAGCAGCGTCGCGGCCATCGGCGTTTTCATCTGCTCGGCGAGGGCAATCACTTTGTCCTGCAGGCCAAAGCGATGAATCTCGACGCCGGCGATGACCACAGGCCGCTGCGCTTTCGTCAGTAAGTTCGCAGCTTCATCGGCGGCTTCGTCGGCAGCGCTCGCATCTTGATCAGGTTGTGCCTGGTGAAAAGCGTGCGAAATGTGCGGCACGACGTCGACCATGTCGCGCGGGATTTCGATGTAGCCCGGCCGTTTGAAGCGGGCCATCGCATCGAGTACGCGGTCGATCTCACGAAAAGCGACCACGGGATCGTTGAGTTCCGCGCACGCGACGCACAGTTTTTCGAAGACTTCGATCTGCGTGCGGAAATCGCGAACCTTGTGATGCAGCAGCGGATTGTTCGCCCGCTCTTCGAGCCCCGGCGATCCGCTAATCACCAGCACCGGTGATTTTTCGGCATAGGCGCCAGCGATTGAGTTACAAACGCTCAGCCCACCAACGCAATACGTAACGCAGACGGCTCCCATGCCATGCACGCGAGCGTATGCATCCGCGGCGAACCCCGCGCAGTCTTCACGGGTGCAGCCCACGACGTTGATGGGGCTTTTTTCCAGCATACTGTAGAACGTCAGGATATAGTCGCCTGGAATCCCGAAGACATCGTCGATGCCGTATTCACGCATCCGCTGAATCAGATATTGGCCGATCGACAACCCCCGCGGCGGCGGCCCATGCGTGGCGGCATGGGGTGCGGAATGAGGCATTGCTTCCAGTTTGCTCATATTGCGGTCTCCTGCTGGCATTATACGGCGCAGCGCCAACGCGGGGTGATTTTGCTAGCGATGATATCCTCGGCAAATCCGTCTGGCCTCGTGGGCAGCAAATCCCTATCATCCGCGCCGCTGTGGAATCTTTTCTTGAGCCGAATTTCGGATGTCGCACCCTTTTCTTTCTTTTCGCACGCCCCACAAGTTTCGAGGATTGTTCCTCGTGGCGATAGCGCTGCTCTGCCTCATGAGCACCGGCTGCGTACGGCGGCGAATGACGATTCGCAGCTACCCCGCCGGCGCGCAAGTTTTTGTCGACGATCGCGAAATCGGCACCACGCCTTGCTCCACGAGCTACGTCTATTACGGCAAGCGGAATGTGATGTTGGTGAAGGACGGCTACAAGACCGAACGGCTCGTGCATCAATTCACGGTGCCGTGGTACGAGTACGTGCCGCTCGACTTCTTCAACGAGAACTTGAACCCCTACGAGATCCGCGACGAGCGCACGATCAACGTCACGCTCACACCGGAAGAGAATGTTCCGACCGAACAGCTTCTCGAGCGTGCCAATAGCCTCCGCGGCGGCGCTCAAGCCGGATTGGTCACTCCGCTGCCTGATATGAAGCCGGGCGCTGTCATCCCCAAGATTGGCGTCCCAGGACAAGGACTGCCCGGGGGCGAACCGATTCCATATCAATCGTTGCCGGCTCCGAATGCCACCGTGCCAAACGTCCCCTTTGTCCCGTCATCAGGTGCACTCGGGCCGCCTGCTTCCGTCATTCCGCCAATGGGAACGCCGGCTGGCAACTTCCCTAGCGGACCACCACCAGCGGGGAATCT
>CAYMWL010000044.1:6043-55266 GCA_964394305.1 uncultured Pirellulaceae bacterium | reverse complement strand
ACGGCGGCGGCTCGCCCGAGGCGATGAAAATGGAGATCTACCGCCGCTATCCGCTCGGCAACAAGGTCGACCTGGTGGAACGCCTGCTCGACCGCGGCGTCCTCGCCGATGAAACCCGCAAGATCACCCGCAACCGCCAGCCCGGACGCTGCTGCGTCACCGGTTGCGAAGTTCCGGCGGCGCCGCAGACGGTGCGGCTGGAACCGCGCATCGAACTGAAGCTGGCCGCCTCCGGAGGAGCAAGGCAATGATCGTCGTAGGCACACGTGAACAGCAGCAGAGGAAGCGCCGGCATGAAGTTCTGGCCAATGGCACCGGCTACCACAAGGGCGAATACATGCTCACGCCGCCTGGTGATGGCCCATCGCCACAGGCCTTTCTGGTCGAGCAGGACCCCGACACCACCATCATCACCCACTACCACCAGCAAAACCAGTTCCAGGTGGTCGTCGGCGGCGACGGCACGCTTGGGCGCCATGCCGTGGCACCGCTGCTGGTGCACTATGCGGGCGCCTTTACGGGCTATGGCCCGATCGTGAGCGGCGCGCACGGGCTGCAGTACCTGACTTTCCGCGCCAACAACGACCCCGGAGCGCAGTTCCTGCCGGAGGCACGCGAACGCCTGGTGCGCGGCCCAAAGGCCCATTTCAGTTCGGAGCCGATTTCCACATTGGACAGCGCCGCGCGCCGTACGCTGCCGCAAGTGCAGTGCGAGGACATCCTGCCGCTGGCCAATGACGGGCTGGCGGTCCGCCTGTATCGCCTGCCGCCCGGCGCGGCGGAAAAGGCGTTGGCTCCGTCCACCGGCCACGGCCAGTACCTCAGGTCGGGGCTCTGGAGTCGGGATTCGGAAGTGGCTGCGATTCGGTTGCCGCGCGGAATTTTAGGTCGAGGAGGATCAAGGGTCAACGCGAACCGACCACTGACTCCTGCTCCCCGACTCCGGACCACAGCAACTATCCGGCCTTCGCCAAGGCCCGATCGATCCGCGTCAAACAGGCTTCTTTGCCGAGCAATTCGAGGCAATCGTACAAACCGGGACCGACGCCCTTGCCGGAAATCGCCACGCGGATCGTATGCACAATATCGCCGATCTTGATCCCTTCGGTCTCGAGAAACGCTTTGGTCATCTCTTCAAGCGGATGGGCGGTGAAATCGGTCGCGGCTGCTAGCTGCGTGCGATACTTCTGCAGCAAGGTAAGTTGCGCTGCGGGCTTCACCCGCTTTTCGAAATCCTTTTCATCGTAGGTAAGATGATCGTCTGACACGAAAAAGAAATCGGCATAAGCGAGGATGTCGCCGGCGACTTTCAAGCGATCGCCGGCCGCTTCGATGATCCGCGTGAGCTTCGGTGCCACATCACAAGGCGGCGGCGTTGGCAGCAACTTCGCTGCCTGCAGGAAGTCGCACATCTTGGCAACCTTTTGCTTGATCGGCAGCTTTTGCATGTGCCGGTCTTCGAAGTTCCAGAGCTTTTTGCAATCGAAGCTCGCCGGCGCCTTCGTCACGCGGCCGAGCGTGAAGCTCTTGATCATTTCTTCGCGCGTGAAGTCTTCGGTCTTGTCGTCGAGCGACCAACCGAGCAGCATCAAGTAGTTGATAATTGCATCGGGGAGATAACCGACGTCGCGATAAAAATCGACGATGACGGGATTAAAGGACGTCGCTGACGCCCAGGCCGGATCGGCTGCGTCAAACTTCTCTGGTAACTCGTGGGAATAAGGATAGCGCGTTGCGCCTCCCAATCGATTTGCAATCTCGACTCCGTGGTCGTACAGCCGTTTAAATTCCGGATTCTTGAGGTACTGCGGAATCTTCCGCTTGCTCAGTTTATTCTTGCTCCCCGGTTCAGCGACGTACGGCAAGTGAGCATAAACCGGCAGCGGATAACCCAGCGACTGCACAATGAACACCTGCCGCGGCGTGTTGGGCAGATGCTCTTCCGCCCGGATCACGTGCGTGATTTGGAAGTCGTAATCGTCAACGACGCTTGCCAGGTGATACAGGCACGTGCCGTCGGCGCGCTGGATCACGTGGTCCTGCTCGTTGCTCCAGTCGAATTCGCAGACACCGCGGACTTGATCGTCGATGATGCACTTTCCTTCGCGTGGCATCTTTAATCGAACAACGCCTTGCCGCCCTTCGGCCTCGAACTTCGCGGCTTGCTCCGACGTTTTTGCCATCCATTTGCGGCTGTACAGAAACGGCCGCTTCTCGGCTTGAGCTTGTTCGCGCTCGGCCTTCACTTCGTCCGGCGTCGCATAGTCTTTGTACGCATGTCCGCTGGCCAGAAGCTTCGCGGCGGCTTCTTGATAGCGACCGAGCCGTTGCGATTGAAAGTAAGAACCATGCGGGCCGCGGCTATTTTTGCCGTCGTCGGTCGGCCCTTCGTCCCAATCGATCCCTAGCCATTTGAAGCCGTTAATGATCGGCAGCAGAGCTTCGGCGACGTTTCGCTCGGCGTCGGTGTCGTCAATCCGCAGCAGGAATTGCCCGCCGTGCTGCCGGGCATAAAGCCAATTGAAAAGCGCGGTCCGAACACCACCGATGTGCAAATAGCCGGTCGGACTGGGAGCGAAACGAGTACGTACAGTCATAGGAGAGCAACGCCTTGCGAGGATTTTGAAGAACGCCATTAGAAAGGAAGGAGGCTAGGCGCGGGAGACCGGTTCGTGATTCGGCCGGTTGCCAACAAATGAAAATGTGACAATCCTCAAGCAGTGCTCTGCCAGCATTCAGCAAGGAAAACCAAACGCCCTTGCAAGGGCTAGTAGGGAAAAGAATCGTCCCGCAATGCCGTTTTTCGGACATGCCACCACTTTTCGGGAGCCCTGCTACTCGATAACTTTATCTGCACCTTGGTCTGCAATTCGAGGCGGGCACGCACAGCCGTGTCCACATTCCCTTTCCGGATTCACGCGCACAGGTTCTCTCCCCATGGATGTCGTTCAGAAGTCTCCGCGGTTCCTCGCTCTATTATTGCTGCTGGCAGCGCCGTTGCTCGCGCCGACGCCGGTCTCGGCTGGCGAAGCCGATCTCAAACTGCCCGACATGCGGCTGGCAAAATTCAAAATCGCCGGCAATGAGGTCAACGGCTACAACCTGCTGCTGGCGGGTTCGGCCGTGATTCTCGGCACGCTCGGCATGAGCTTGTACTTGCGTTATCAGATCGGCCAGTTGCCGGCTCACAAGTCGATGCTCGACGTGGCGGAAATCATCTTCCAAACGTGCAAAACGTATTTGCTGCAGCAGGGCAAATTCCTGCTCATGCTTTTCGTGCTGATTTCGTTAGCCATGGCGTATTACTTTGTTGGACTACAAAAAAAAGGCTGGGATACGCTCGGCATTGTGCTCCTCTTTTCGCTCATCGGCATGGGTGGTTCCTACTGGGTGGCCTACTTCGGCATCCGCGTGAATACGCTGGCCAATGCCCGCACGGCCTTTGCCTCGCTACGTGGTCAACCTTGGGACGTGGTCAATATTCCGCTGCGAGCGGG
Organism: uncultured Pirellulaceae bacterium; assembly: GCA_964394305.1. Classification (GTDB taxonomy): domain Bacteria; phylum Planctomycetota; class Planctomycetia; order Pirellulales; family Pirellulaceae; genus Anatilimnocola. The sequence continues at coordinate 51,769 of CAYMWL010000044.1, read as the reverse complement.
CATGTCGATCGGTTTGTTTTTGATCTCGCTCGAATTGGTCATGATGATCGTCATCTTGCTGTTCGTGCCGCCAGCGATCTCCGGCATCTGCTTCCTGGGCTTTGCAATTGGCGAATCGCTGGGTGCTTCGGTGCTCCGCATTGCAGGTGGTATTTTCACGAAGATCGCCGACATCGGCTCGGACTTGATGAAGATCGTTTTCAACGTCAAGGAAGACGATCCGCGCAATCCGGGTGTGATCGCCGACTGCACCGGTGACAATGCGGGCGACTCAGTCGGCCCAACTGCCGACGGCTTTGAAACCTACGGAGTGACCGGTGTCGCGCTCATTTCGTTCATTACGTTAGCCCTCACCGCCAATCAAATTGAATTGCAAGCGAAGCTCATTGTGTGGCTGTTCGCCATGCGGTTCTTGATGGACTTCATGTCCGGCGCTTCGTACTTCTTGAACCAAGGGATTTCGCAGGCGAAGTACGGCGGTCTGAAAGAGTTCGATTTCGAAGAGCCGCTGACCCGCCTGATTTGGATTGCCTCGATCCTTTGCATCAGCACTTCGTACGGCATGAGTTGGCTGTTGCTCGGTGACCTGCAGGTCGAAGGAGTCGCCAAGCCTGCTCTCTGGTGGCAGTTGGCTTCGATCATCAGCTGCGGTACGCTCGCGGCAGTTCTCATTCCGGAATTTACGAAGGTTTTTACAAGTTCGCACAGCAAGCACGTGAAAGAAATCGTGACGGCCTCGCGCGAAGGTGGCGCCTCGCTGACGATTCTCTCTGGTTTGGTTGCGGGCAACTTCAGCGCTTTCTGGAAAGGCATTCTCATTGCAGGTTTGATGGGCGTTGCCTTGTATGTGAGCGAAATGCCCGGTGGCATTAACGAAGTAATGCGGGTATCGCTCTCCCCGCCGTCGTCCAAGACGATGGCTGCCTTCAAGGACGACAAACTCGATCCCGCCGATAAGAAATTGATCATTTCGCAGTGGGGAGCAACGGGAACTTCCGAGAAGCTCGACGCCACGCAGCAGCTCGAAGCGCCAGAAAAGGAAGTCATCAAACGAGAACTGGCTGATTCGATCCATCTGGTCGGCGTGGGCTCGATTTTCGCCTTCGGCCTCGTGGCCTTCGGCTTTCTTTGCATGGGCCCCGTCAACATCGCCGTCGATAGCTACGGCCCGGTGACGGACAACGCGCAGTCGGTGTTCGAGCTCGCTCAGACCGAAAGCAAGCCGGGCATTCACGAGGAAATCAACCGCGACTTCGGCTTTAAGCCGGACTTCGAGGGCGGCAAGCATTACCTCGAAGCGAACGACTCCGCGGGTAATACGTTCAAAGCCACGGCCAAACCAGTGCTCATCGGCACGGCCGTCGTGGGCGCGACGACGATGATCTTCTCGATCATTCTGATGCTCGGCCGCGAAGGCTTGCTCGCCTTGAGCTTGACCGACGCGCCGGTGTTGCTCGGCTTCATCTGTGGCGGCGCCGTGATCTTCTGGTTCAGCGGTGCTTCGATGCAAGCGGTGACGACCGGTGCATACAGCGCGGTCGAATACATCAAGAAGAACATGAACCTTAATAAGAAAGAGGCCGACATTGAGGATAGCAAGACGGTCGTGAAGATCTGCACGCAGTACGCTCAGACGGGCATGTGGAACATCTTCATCGCCCTGATGGCCATCACGCTGGCCTTCGCGTTCTTCGACCCGAACTTCTTCGTGGCCTATCTGATTTCGATCGCAGTTTTCGGCCTGTATCAGGCCATTTACATGGCCAATGCGGGCGGCTCGTGGGACAACGCCAAGAAGCTGGTCGAAGTCGATCTCAAGGAAAAGGGAACGCCGCTGCACGCAGCAACGGTTATCGGCGATACGGTGGGCGATCCCTTCAAGGACACGACTTCGGTCGCACTCAATCCGATTATTAAGTTTTCGACTTTGTTCGGATTGCTTGCGGTCGAAATCGCGGTCGAAATGAAGCGGCACGCTGAAGACCATCACAGCCAGGATTACACAAAGTATGCCGGCGCTGTGATGTTTGTGATCGCGCTTGTCTTCGTCTGGCGGTCGTTTTATTCGATGCGGATTCCAGAACGGACAGAGTCAGGTAAGAAGAATAATAAGAAGCACTAATCAATCGCAGGCAAAATGCCCGCGACGTAAGGCCGAGAAGTGCCGCGCGTAGTCGTAAGGTGTGACGACGCGCGGCAGCACTGACAACCGAGAGGTCTTAAGCTACCGCTCGGTTGCTGGTGGGTTGGTCAACTCGCAGTTCTCCCCGGCCTTGCGGCCGCGGACCTCCGGGAGGATTAATACAACCGCTGGTATGCCCCGTCGAGCATCGCTTGCATCGATGCCGTGTCGTACTGCGGCATTTTGGTTTGATCGACGAGCATCTGCGCGAAGCTGGCCAACTCCTTTTCATCCGGGGGCGAATGCTGTTCCCAGAGCTTGGAACGCATGATTGCTTTTGCACACTGCAGATAGCATTCTTCCGCTTCAACCGCGATACCGATGAGCGGACGTTGTCCTTGCGCGCTGAGACGCGACAACCAGTCTTCGTCCTGAATGAGCTGCGCTCGGCCGTTGATCCGCAGCGATTCGCCGACGCCGGGAATGAGAAAGATCAGCCCGATTCGGCCGGTAGCGAGGATGTTTTGCAGACTGTCGACCCGCTTGTTGCCGCGGCGATCGGGAATGAGGAGCGTCCGCTCATCGATCACCTGCACGAAGCCCGGAGCATCGCCCCGCGGTGAAGCATCGCATTTTCCGTCGCTGCCATGCGTGCTCAACACCAGAAACGGGCTCTGAGCGATGAACTGCCGCATGTGCTTGTCGAGCTGTGGCAACTCTTTTTTGATGACCAGTTCCCCCGGTGTGCCGATGAGGGCTCGCAGACTTTCGAGCGAGGTAACTGGTGCGTTGAAGCGGGCGAAAGAATCGGCAGGCATCAGACAACTCCGGTTTTTACCGGGCTTGCCCGGTGAGAATTCGGTGCTTCAAGATAGCATCCCACCCGAGCCTTTTCATTTTCCGCCAGTTACAATGCGTGCCGCTGCTTCGTTTATTCCCACCAAACAAAGGATCACCTCATGCGACTTTCCTCAAAGTTTTTCGCCGCCCTCGCTGTCGTAGCCGCGTTGGTTTGCACTTCATTCGCCGCCGATGACGAAGGCTTTGTCAGCTTGTTCGATGGCAAAACGCTCACCGGCTGGCAAGGCGCGGTGAACGGCTACCTGGTCGAAGATGACGCCATCGTGTGCGATCCGAAGAAGGGTGGCTTCCTCTATACCGACAAGGAATACGCTGACTTCGTGCTGCGACTCGAATTCAAGCTCACGCCCGGCGCCAACAACGGCATCGGCATTCGCACGCCCATGGGCGGCGATCCGGCCTATGTGGGCATGGAATTGCAAGTGCTCGATGACACCGCCAAGCAATATGAAAAGCTGAAGGAATATCAGTATCACGGCTCCATCTACGGCGTGGTGGCGTCGAAGCGTGGCCATCAAAAGCCGGTGGGCGAATGGAACACGCAGGAAATCACCGTCAAAGGGAAGCATGTGAAGATTGTCCTCAACGGCGAAACGATCGTCGATGCGGATATTGAAAAGGCCAGCACGCCGAAGACCATCGACGGCAACAAGCACCCCGGCCTGCAGCGCGAAAAGGGCTACATCTGCTTCTGCGGCCACGGCGCGAAGGTGTCGTTTCGCAATATCAAGATCAAAGAGTTGAAGTAAGCCGCGATACGGGGTGGGGGTGGGTTGAGCAGTACTCTGCGAGGCCCACCTTTGCCGGCGTACCACGGTGGGGCTCATGAGTATATTCGACCCAACCTACATCATTGCACCCATGAAGAACCTGCTGCTTAGCCTCTTTGTTTTTTTGACTTCGTTCGCAAACGCTGGGGCTGTCGATTGGCCGCCAGCCGATGCCAAGTCGAGCGACTTCAACGGTCGCAAGCTCGATACGTATCAGCACGGCGTGCAAGATGCGTGGGGCTATGCCGCGCCGCAGACCGACACCTTTCTCGTGCTGCATCCGAAAGCACCGCGCGATAAGGCGCCGCTGTATGTGGTGCTGCACTCTGCCGGGCATGATGTCCATTCGTGCTTGAACTGCACCGCCACAGTCGGCAATCACGATATCTATCATGCTCCCGAAGATTTCTGCGCACTGTATCTCGATTGCCGCGCAAATAAAGCAGACTGGTGGTGGGGCATCGAAAAGTACAAAGGCCCGGACCTTTGCCCGACGGAAAGGCGCGTGATTGACACGGTGAAATGGGTCGTGCAGAAATACGGCCTGGATGCAAACCGTGTTTATCTCTGCGGCAACAGCATGGGTGGCAGCGGCACGCTTGGCATTGGCCTGCGGCATGGCGATGTCTTTGCCGCGATCAAGGCGAACGTGCCAGCTCGCGTTGAACACGCTTCCAGCCGCCTGTACTTTCCGCCCCAATCACCGCCGCCCGAGGTGAAGCTGCCCGATCCGCCGATCTGCATTGATTACTCGGGCACCAACGACAGCTGGTCGAAGGATCACGACAAATTCGCGGCCGCGATGAACGAGCGGAAGTATCCGCTCTACATGTACTGGGGCCCGTTCGGGCATGCCAACAATCATGCGAACATTTTGAAGGTCAACGACCTGATCAATTCGTTCGATTGGCTCAGCGTGAAGAAGAACGAAGCCTATCCGGTGTTCACCAGCACATCGACCAACGATGTGCTTCCTTGGCCCGAAAATCTGACCGACAAAAAACCGGGGCAGATCAACGCCTTCGTGCGCTGGAAAAATATCAGCGACACGTCTGCTGGCGTCGAGATGTCGTTGTACCTGACGAAGCCAGCGGAGCTCAAAACGTCATTCACAGTGCCCAGCGAAGCCACCGCCGATGTCTCGCTGCGTCGCTTGCAGCAGTTCCGGATTGCCCCGCAGCAGAAAGTGAAATGGAGCTTTGGCAGCGCCAGCGGCGAAATGCAAGCCGATGTGAATGGCCTGGTGACGGTGCCGCAATTGAAGATCACTGCGGAGCCGGTGTTATTGAAGTTGAAGTAGTCGTTCAGATTGAAGTTCAGCCGGCCAATCGGCATACTCCGACGGCTGCTGACGCTGCGGGGATCCGCGCGCGGCGCTTCGAATCGCGCGGTTTTACGGATGTCGAAACGCCGGGAAGCACCAGCAGCTGCGGTCATTCTTACCGGCAGCCGCATTCGCGCGCCCAAAATTCCTTCACTGTGCAGCGAGCGATTGGGCAGCACTTCCGTCTAACGATTGGCCCGCATCGGTTTGGCTGCTGCGGGCGACTCTTCACCGCCTCGCAACAACTTTGGTTCGCCCCGCACCGTGCGAACTTGACAACTCACGAACTCAGCGGTGTTGTCGCTGACCGCGAGCGCAGGCTGCGCAGCAGTTCCAATGCTGGTCATGTCGCGAACGTTTAGTTCGGCAATCGGACCGGCATATTCGAACTTCTGTTCGCCGTTCAATTTAAAAACCAACTTGGCCTGGTCACCGTTTAAACGAACGCTGAGGTCGTATCGATGCGTTCGATTGGGGGCCAACAACTGTTTCCAAACCGCGTTCGGATGATGCCGCGCCTCTTTACCGCCCACTAGATCGAAGTAGCTGACGGCCTGACCATAGCCATCGACAATCAGCTGCACATTGCGCTCACCAACGGGCAGAATGAGGTGCACCGAATGACTTTTGTCTCCCACGTTGAATTCTGCCGCAAGATCATAATCGCAGTTGGTGAGCACGATCGGCAGCCGTAGCCGGGAGTGCACCTTGGGTTCGGTAACGAGAATTGAATTCTTCGCACCTTTGCTCCAGGTTCCCGCGACCGAATCTTGCGCGATGTCGACCAGCGGGAGCAAATCGATCCATTGGTTCAGCGCCGTCTTTTTCACGGCCGACGGACCAATCGGCAACGGCAATGGAATTGAAGCCGTCGCTGGCGGCCCGTTGCTCGCGACTTCGGCTGGTACAACTTTAACGAGCGAAGGGCCTAACGCTTTCGCTTTTTCCTCGGCTGCGGCTCGGCCGATGCCCACCAGTTCGCTGCTGCCGAGTGCCTCGGCGAACAACCTGCGGGCGATCTCTTTGCCGGTTGCATTTGCCTCCGCAGACAGTGCCGCCCAGCGGTCCGCGAGCGCTACTTTTTCTGCGGCGGATTGCGCAGGAATCGTTTGTTCTGCGAGCGCCTTCCAATCGGCGTTAGCAGTCAATGCAAAATGCGACAAGCTCTTCCGCCACTCGCCGCGGTTCATCAGCAGATAGATGCCCATGGTTTGATTCGCGGCTGGGTCGTTGGGGTTCGCTGCCAGCGTCTTTTGGGCCGCTTCGGTTTTTGCCACCAGCGTGAGGCGTTCTCGCAACGCGGTGATAGCATCGAGCGCATCCTTGCGGGGCTTGCCGACCGGGCTCTTGGCGAGCTGCGCATCGAGATGGTCCAGCATCACGCTGCTGATGTCCGTGTTCTCTTGATTGACCAGTTGCTCGACGAAAGGGAGCAAACTCTGAATCGAAGTCAATCGTTCCGCGCCCGTCCAGTTCAATTTGGCGTTGGTGCTGAGTAACGAGGTGAGCGTTTCCTTATCGGCAGCTTGCAAAGTTTCGGGGAGCAGCGCGTGAACGGCCGCCAGGAGGGCTTCGCGCTCGGGCTGTTTCGCTTTTTGTTTGTTGGCAGCATCGGCCGCGGCGTCGAACAACTTGCTCTTCGCGGCCCGGGCTTGATTGATCGAAAGAAGCGGAACCGAATGATTCACCTGAGCATCGATCGCAGGCAGGGCTAACTTGTAGTCGCCGCCGGCCGTTGCCAGCCGTTCCACTTCCTGCAAGGCAGCCAGCTGCGAAGGGGCGTGTTCGCGAATCGCTGCATTGGCCTCAACTTCTGCTTGCAACATCGCGGCCAACTTCGGCCCGTTGATCGGCAGCGTGTCGGGGTTTGCTTGCAGATGGTCGTAGAACTTTTTGAACTTTGGCAGCGTTTGCAATGCATCGCGCGCCGCGGCGACTTCGGCGCGCTCTTTGGAAAAATCATTGGCAGGTGGCGCTGGAGTTGGAGCTGGAACTAGAGCCGGAGCGACGGGCATTGGCTCCACAGGAACCGGCGCGACCGGAGGATTCTCGACCGGCCTGGGTTCGACGGGAGTTGGCGTCGGTGGAGGAATGGGCTCCGGCGCGGGCGTTACCACCGCTGGTTCAACCTTCGGTGGATCCATCGGCAGCATGGGCTTGGGCGTGATCGCTGGCGGCGGATTGGGAATGCTGGGCGGAGCTGTCGCCGGCAGACCTGGTTTTTGGGCGACAGGTGTGGGCTTGGCATTGCCGCCCGTCATCGCGATCAAGACACCAACGACGGCCAGACCGGCCAGCACTACTCCAACCACTCCGCCGATGAGAAGGGTGTTGGAACTTTGCTTTCGTGCCTTTTGCGAACGGGCCGCCGGTTGCGACGCTATGTTGAGAGGATTGTTCAATGGTTGCTCCGGCGCTGCGGGCGCCACAACCGGAGCAACAGAAATTTGCTTGGCGAGTGGCACTTGCGCCAGCGGCAGGGCTTGCGCGATTTTGAGCGGCTTGGCCACTGGTTGTTGCTGCGAGTACGCAGGTTGTTGCTGCGAGTACGCAGGTTGTTGCTGCGCTGCGGTGGCCAATTGTTTCTTCAATTGAGCGTTGTATTTGGCCCGCTCTTCATCGTTCAGCAGAGTTTGCTTGGCCCGCATCACTTCGTTCAGCAATCGCTGGCTATCGGCCTGGTGCTTGCCAACTTGTAAAGTGCGGAGGTGGGCCAGCTGGCGGTCGGCGGCCCGCTCGATAACCGATGCCGTGCTTTCGAAAGGTGTCACGCCGAGCAGTCGATAGAGTGTCGGCGGTTGCTCCGCAGGGGCAATGCCCAACAGCTCGTGATAGGCATCGAAAGGCGTTTGGCTCATGTTGGAGGTCCGGCAGCTGGCGAGATAAAAGCAGTAGCCAGCATTATCCTCCTACTTCCGAAGGGTGTCAAAGCGATGGCCCGAGGGAGGCCGAGTCAGCGGCGGGGATTATCGTACGCTGGAATGAGAAATGACCGCGCCTAAATCAGCTCGCCGATCACTTTTCCTTCGCCGGCCAAATACTGCGGCCGGCCCGAGGGATCTTGCACGGTGGTGTGCAGCGGATCGATGCCCAGGCGTTGATAAACCGTGGCCATCACATCCTGATAGTGCACCGGCCGTTCGATGGCCGCGCTGGCTGTCTTGTCGGTTTTGCCGATCACCTGGCCAACTTGCAAACCGCCGCCCGCGAGAATGGCTGGACCAACGCCCGGCCAGTGATCGCGGCCGGCCGATTTGTTGATCTTGGGTGTGCGGCCGAATTCGCCCCAGACGACAATCGTCACGTCGTCGAGCATGCCGCGTTCTTCCAAATCGCTGACCAGCGCGGCCAGTCCCTTATCGAGCACGGGCAACAACCGCCGCAGGCGGGCAAAATTGCCGCTGTGCGTATCGTAATCGGCGAGAGTCAGGCTCACGCAGCGCACGCCCGCTTCAATCAACCGCCGCGCGAGCAAGAACTTATTCGTGGCAAAGCCCGTGTCGCTCGTGCCAACCTGATCGACGGCTGTTTCAAGTTCGTAGCGCTTCAAACCGGCAGCCGGCTCGTCGTGCAGATCGAGCGCTTTGGCAAATCGCCCCGAGGTAAGAATGCCGACGGCTTGCTGCGAAAAATTGTCGATGGCTCCCATCATGCCGCTGCGGTCGATCTCGCGGCGGTAACGATCGAGGCTGGCGAGCAGTTGCCGGCGGTCATCGATCCGGCCGAGCGACAGCGCTTCATTCAGCGACAAACTGGTCGCATGATTTTCGCCGCGGCGGGCCAATTCGCCCTTCATTCCTTCTTCGAGTTCGCGGGCAAACAGCTGCGACATGTCGGGACGAAAGGCTTGATACGATGGCCCGAGAAAACCGGGCCGAGCACTGTTGCGCACCAGCGGGCGACCTTGCATCATGTCAACAAACGACGGCGCCGCATCGCGAGTTGAACCTTGCAATTTGGCAATCACACTACCAAGCGCCGGCCGGCCGCCGACGTTGTTCATGTCCTTGGCCGGAAAACCTGATTGGCATTGAAATGCATCGTGCGCCCCGGCCGAGCCCACCAGCGAGCGAATGAACGCGAACTTGTCAGCCTGAGCGGCCAGCAACGGCAGCAACTCGCAAACTTGAAAGCCCGGCAACTTCGTCGGAATGCTCGTGAACTCGCCGCGGATTTCGACAGGCGCTTCCGGCTTCAGATCGATCATGTCCTGCTGTGGCGGACCACCATCGAGATGCACGATGATGACGGCTTTCTGCGATTGACGAATGCCCGCGGCCGCTTCAGCTCGCAGCAGTTGCGGCAACGAAAACGGCGCAATCGCCAGGCCGCCAAACGCGAGCGCCCCCGCGCGCACAAAGTCGCGCCGCGTCACGCCGTCGCAATGCCGATATTTTCCGCCCACAACCTTCAGCATGACCGCCTCCGCCTGGCATTCAATCCAATCAAACCTGTTGATATGATCGTCGGTCACACTGGTCCGCGTCAATCGCATTCCCCAGGAAGCCCGCCGCCGTGAGAAGTGCCTGCGCGCGGACCAAAACTTCCACGCATGACTTCTCTAATTATCCCCGCGTCCAACCGCGCACCAGCAAATAGAGAACGAGCACGGCAAGCGTGAACGCCGAAACCGCCGTGACGCGCGACGGCAACTTCGCCAGGGCAATGGCACCAGCCATCAGGATGACGGTCGGTCCCACGTCGCCCCACGGGATGAGCGGAAACACATAGCCCACATTCGCGAAGGGCCAAAACGGCCGCACCAGCCAATCGGTCAATCCGCTGCCGCCGGAAACAACCATGTCGCAAGGGAGATGCACGAGTTGCGCGACGAAGGCGATCAGCGTGAAGACCAGCAGACCGTGGAAAAAGGCCAGCGACGTTGGCGTCTTGGTTCCATGCGCCGGCAAAAAGCGGCGAACTCGCTCAGCGATCAACTCCGGCAAACGAAACCTCGCCTGCGACCAACCCAAGACCAGTGAGGAAAGCAAAATCGCCAGTAGATTGTGCCCCCACACACGATGCCCGCACTCGAACCGCTGCATATCCACCAGCATCGGCAATCCATCCCAATCGGGCACGTTCGAAGCAACGCCCGCGAGCGCCACCGCCGGCCAACCCCAATATCTGTGGCAGCCCGCGGCGAGCACGAGGTGAATGCCGACGAGCGTGTGTTCGGGGGTGGTCATGCGCAGGATGTTATCGCGTCCGATAGCTCGACGCCATGCTTCGAGCAAGGCAACGTCACCCTACTTCAACGCCGCAAACACAAACTCATCACCGCGGTAATCAATCCGCACACCGCTCTTTGGGTTCACACTGCCACGCAGGATTTCGCTGGCGAGCGCGTTCTGGATCCTCTGTTGGATGACTCGCTTTAAGGGACGTGCGCCGTAGAGTGGGTCGTAGCCTTCTTCGGCGAGGGCCAGTTTGGCGGCATCCGTGATTTCCATGTCGATCTCTTGCGCGGCGAGTTGCTTGCGCAGGCGGTCGAGTTGGATTTCGACGATCTTGCCGAGGTCCTCGCGCTGCAGCGGATGGAACACGATGGTTTCATCGATGCGGTTGAGAAACTCCGGCGCGAACTTGGCCTGCATCGCTTCCCTCACGCCCTGCTTGATCTCGTCGAGCGAGCCACCCTCGCGCGTGATCTCCTGAATCAACTGGCTGCCGATGTTGCTCGTCATCACGATGATCGTGTTCGTGAAATCGACGACATTCCCCTGGCCATCGGTCAGGCGGCCGTCGTCGAGCACTTGCAGCAGCACGTTGAAGACGTCGCGATGCGCCTTTTCGATTTCGTCGAGCAGCACGACGCAATACGGCCGGCGGCGAACGGCTTCGGTCAGTTTGCCACCTTCTTCGTAACCGACGTAGCCCGGCGGGGCGCCGATAAGACGACTCACGTTATGCTTTTCGCCGAATTCGCTCATGTCGATGCGGACCATCGCATGCTCGTCGTCGAACATCACTTCGGCGAGCGCTTTGCAAAGTTCCGTTTTGCCGACGCCCGTGGGGCCGAGGAAAATGAACGAGCCAATCGGCCGATTCGGATCTTGCAATCCGCTGCGACTGCGGCGAACGGCATTCGAAACGGCAACGACGGCCTCTTCCTGACCGATGACGCGCTGATGCAGCCGTTCTTCCATCACGAGCAACTTGGCCCGTTCGGTTTCGAGCATGCGCGTGACGGGAATGCCGGTCCACGCGCTCACGACCGAAGCGATTTCGTCGTCGGTCACTTCGCGGCGGAGCAGGCGGCGTTCGGACTTCTTGGCTTGTTTTTCGGGAGCCTCTTCGCGATCGTCGATCGCTTTGTCTTGTGCTTCGACTTGCTTACGCAGCACTTCGCGCTGCTTGTGCAATTGCATCAGCTTCTGAAAATCGCTTTCGCTGGGAACGATGCCATAGGACTGTTTTTGATTAATGGCCGCTTCGAGTTGCGAGTACTCCAGCTGTGCTTTTTCGAGCTCGATGCGCACCGATTGCACGTCCGAAACACTGAGCTTCTCGGCTTCCCATTGTTCGCGCAAGGAAGCGAGCTTCTGTTTCACTTCGGCCAGTTCGGCTTCGACTTCGGCCTTTTGCTCGAGGGCAGACTCTTCGCTTTCTTCGGCGAGCTGTCGCAGCGCGAGTTCCAGTTGCCGCTGCCGCCGTTGCACTTCGTCGATTTCGGTCGGCACGCTGTCGAGCTCAATCGCGAGCTTGCTGGCTGCTTCGTCGACCAGGTCGATGGCTTTGTCAGGGAGGAACCGCTCGGTGATGTAGCGATGCGACAGTTTCGCGGCGGCGATGAGCGCGCTGTCCTTGATCTTCACGCCGTGATGCGCTTCATACCGAGGCTTCAAACCGCGCAAAATGCCGATCGTGTCTTCGACCGAGGGCTCGCCGATGTAAACGGGTTGAAACCGCCGCTCGAGGGCCGCGTCCTTTTCCACATGCTTGCGATATTCATCCAGCGTCGTGGCGCCGATGCAGCGGAGTTCGCCGCGGGCGAGGGCTGGCTTTAAGAGGTTTGCGGCGTCGGCAGCACCTTCGGCGGCGCCAGCGCCGATGACGGTGTGGAGTTCGTCGATAAAGAGAATCACCTGGCCGGCGCTTTCTTGCACTTCGCGGAGCACGGCTTTCAGGCGGTCTTCGAATTCACCGCGATACTTTGCGCCGGCGATGAGTTGACCGAGATCGAGGGCCATCACGCGGCGGTTTTTCAAGCTCTGCGGCACATCGCCCTGCACGATCCGCTGCGCCAGACCTTCGGCGATGGCCGTTTTGCCAACGCCCGGTTCGCCGATGAGGACGGGGTTGTTTTTGCTGCGGCGCGAGAGAACCTGAATGACGCGGCGGATTTCGTTGTCACGGCCGATGACGGGATCGATCTTGCCGCCACGGGCTTTTTCGACCAGGTCGATGGCGTACTTTTTCAGGGCTTGGAATTTGTCTTCCGGATTCTGGTCCGTCACGCGCGCGCTCCCCCGCACATCTTTGAGCGCGTTCAGGATGTCATTTTCGCGCACGCCGTTAACTTGCAGCAGATTCTTCGCCGTCGAGCTATTCTTGGTCAGGGCGAGGAGCAAATGCTCGGTCGAGACAAACTCATCCTGCATCTGCTCGGCCTCCTTGGCGGAGCCTTCGAGGACTTGCGTCAGCGCGCGATTAGGATTGGGCTGCGAACCGCCACTCGCTTTGGGCAAGCGATTGAGTTCGCCGTGCACCAGTTCGGCCAATTGCGGCAGGCGGACGCCGATCTTTTCGAGCACCGGGCGCACAAGCCCGTCCTTCTCGTTCAGCAAAGAACTGAGCAAGTGGAGCGAGTCGATTTCAGGATTGCCCCGTTCGCTGGCCAGTGTTTGAGCGCCGGCGACAGCTTCTTGAGCCTTAATGGTCAGTTTGTCGAAGCGAAATGGCATGGGTAGGAAGAGATGGGGGATGAGGGCGGGGAACGAGGGGGAAATCACAGAATGACAGAGTTCTGTGGCCGGAGAGGGGAGAACGCAAACAGTGTTCCAAATGGGCTATCAAACTGGGAGGGCGAGGCTCCTCCGAGCCGCTGCCGGGAGTGGTCGAATTCCCTCTGCAGCCGGTAATTCAGACGAATGGCTCTCGGGGGATTTCGGACAGCTGTTATCAAAGCGGCAAAACTGTTATCAAAGATTTGGTCGCGTTCCTCTTAAGTTGCATTAGTAAAACAGATTACGGGATTTTCGTCGCCAAGAAACGATGTTATCAACTTCCACTTGGCAACTGCAGGTTTGGGCTCTTCGTATGTCTCCAAACCGAGGACCGACAGCCTCGCCCCGCGAGGGGGCAATTTCATTTCCTTTTTCTGGTCCCGTGTAACATTTTTGATGGGTCAAGCCATTCTTTGGCAGTTGGCTTTTAAAAAGTTGACATCAAGCCGATTTGATGGTTATGATCCCGTGATTGCGGTTTCCCGTGACGGGCAACCGTAGTTTGACTTGCTTGCCTCTCCGTCCTGCCGCATTTGAAGCGCAACGCATTCTCGGCCAACGCCCTCTGCTGATGAGTTTTAAGGAGCTGAAAGTGAAGCGTCTTGGCTTTGTCTGTTTCTCTCTGCTGGTGCTGGCTTCGCTCGCTTTGTCTGCCCAGGCGGCCGGTCGCGTGGATGAATTGATTGCCGAGGCCAATAAGTCGGCCGGGCTGAAATTGCCCATGCAACCGCTGGTCGATGATGCGACGTTTCTTCGCCGCATTTATGTAGATATGATCGGCCGCATTCCGACGGCTGACGAAGTTCGCGAATTCGCCGCGATGCCCGCTCAAGGCCGCCGCGAAAAGCTGATCGACAAACTGCTCAAGGACGGCCGTTTTACCGACCGCTGGACCATCTTTTTCGCCGATATGCTCCGCATGCGTTCGAACGCAAGCGGCGGCCAGGCGATGATCGCTTATGTGCATCAAGCCATTGATCAAGGAATGCCCTACGACGAACTGGCTCGTCGGCTGATTTCGATCAACGGCAAGGCTGGCAAGATTCCAGAAGCGGGGTTCGTCCTTTCCGATGATGCCGATCCGCTCGCGATGGCCAGCATCACTTCGCAAGTTTTCCTCGGCGTGCGAATCGCCTGTGCCCAGTGCCACGATCATCCATTTGATGTGTGGACTCGCAAAGATTTCTACGATCTGGCTGCGTTCTTCGGCAAGACCCGCCGTTACGAAAGTCAGCTGACCCGCGTTGTTTATTCCACGGAAATGGATCAAACGCAAATCCTCTGGCCGCCCGAAGGGGAAGTCCCTGCCAAGGATCGCAAGCCGCTGAATCCGCGGTTTCCGTTTGCGATGGAAAAATATACCGCCAAGCCGCAGTTCGTTTCGCGGTTGGAAGCGGTTCGCAAAGCCAAGGCCGATGCAATCGCTGCTGCCAAGAAGGGCCCAACGATTGATGACCTGCTGGCGGAATCCTCGCTGAATGCCAATCAAGTGGCCAGCGGCCGAACCGGCGAAGGTGCTGCCACCAAGGAAGTGAAAAAAGATATCCGCAGCATCGATATCCAAGGAAGCCTGTATAAGAAAAGCGATTACCGCGAACAGCTCGCGGCATCGATCACGGATCCAAGCAATCGCTACTTCAGTCGCTCGTTTGTGAACCGTGTGTGGAAGACTCTCGTCGGTCGGGGCTTTGTCGAACCCGTCGATGACTTCCGCGACGACAACTTGCCGGTTCATCCCGCGGCGATGGATCACCTGGCTGATGAGTTTGTCGCCAGCGACTACGATCTGCGAACGTTGGTTCGGTTAGTGGTGACCAGCGACGCTTATCAACGAGCCCATGCTCCAAAAGAGGTCGACGAACTGACCCGCATGGAAATGGAAACCAACATGCTGGCCACACCGATGCGTCGCATGATTGCCGAGGCATTGTTCGACAGCGTAATCACGGCCGGTCATTTGTTCCAGCAGAAGCACTCGCCAGGCAAGAACGAAAAGACCATCTACGAAAAGATTCGCGTGGCGAAGACCGGCAAGCCCGGTGAACTCGCCAAGCCCGGTTCGCTCGTCGCTGGCGGCAATCCTGCGATGGCAGGAATGGCCGGCATGGCTGCTCCGATGGCAATGGTTGGTGGCGGATATGCCCTGGAGAATGCGATCGAAGTCGACTTCGGCGCCGTGCTGCGAGAAGCAGCCAAGGACGAAGTGGAAGTCGAAGCGATGCAGGCACAGTCACGCGAAGAAATCGAAGCGATGCGGATGCAAACCGAACGTGGCCAGCGGATGCAATACGAAGAAAAAACCGTCTCGAAGATCATCGACGATAACCCGGTTTACAACACCTCGCTGCGGATGCAGTCACCGGCGCCAAATGGTCACTTCCTGCAAGTGTTCGGTCAACCGAACCGCAGCGATCTGGGCGATCTGCGCGATGACACGGCGAACATGCGGCAAGCTTTGATGATGCTTAACGGCAAGTTTTCGCACGAGGCTTCGCGCGTCGGCGATCTGGAACCGGTGTACAAGTTGCTGACTGGCAAAGCGCCGGACATTGACGCGGCCATTAAGCTCGCCTACCTCGAAATCATGACTCGTCGACCGACCGCCGACGAAATGCTGGAAGCCAAGGAAATCATCGCAGGAGGTACTTCACCGCTCGACGGCATGGCCGATCTGCGGTGGGTGTTGCTGAACTGCAATGAGTTCCGCTTCCTGCCCTAATAATTCAATTTGCAATTTGTATTTGTGAGTTGCTGGGCCTGATTACAAACTACCAATTTCGAATTTCAAATTTGTTCGTTTCCCGAAGGAGTTTTGCATGACTGGTTGCCGTGATTATCGACTGTCGCGCCGTGCCATGTTGGCCGCGAGTGGTGCTGCTTCTGCTTCGCTCCTGGGCATGAACGTCCCCAGCCTGCTTGCTGCAGCTGGCAAAGATGCACTCGCCAAGGCTGAACACGTCATTCTGTTTTCGAATGGCGGCGGTATGTCGCACATCGATACTTTCGATCCCAAGCCAGGTCGTCCGACCGGCGGCGAACTCGCTCCGATCAACACCACGGCTGACGGTGTGCAGATCTCGGAAATCTTTCCGCAACTCGCCAAGCAGATGCATCACTGCTCGATCATCCGCTCGGTGGCCGGCACACAAGGCGATCACGGCCGGGCTTATCACCACGTGGCCACCAGCTACTTGCCGTTCCCGAACTTGATCTATCCAGGCATCGGCTCGGTCGTGACGCACGAGCTGCCGAACCTGGGCGATTTGCCGGCGTTCATCACGATCAGCGGCAATGCTCACCGCGCTGGCTACCTCGGTCAGAAGTGCGAAGCTTACTTCGTGCCGCAACCGGGCGACAAGGATCCCTACCTAGCCTTCCCCGAAGGCATTGCCGAACTGCGTGGCAACAAGCGGCTCGAAACACTCGAGCGCTTCAACACGCGCTTCCAAGGGAGCAACAAGGACGAGCGGTTGACCTCGACCAAAACCAGTATCGACGAAGCTGTGAAGCTGATGCGCAGCCCGGCTCTCGAGGCCTTCGAGTTCAGCAAGGTGAAGCCCGAAACGATTGAGAAGTACGGCAACAATGCGTTTGGTCGCGGTTGCTTGCTGGCAAAACGCTTGATTGACAAGGGTGTGCGGTTTGTGCAGATCAATCGTGGTGGCTACGACACCCACATGAACAACTTCCCCGCCATGCGAGCTCACGGCGAAATCATGGATCCGGGCATGGCCTCGCTGATCCAAGATCTCGCGGAATCGGGCCAGCTGTCGAAGACGCTGGTGCTGATGGTCAGCGAATTCGGCCGCACTCCGGTCATTAACAAAGACGCCGGACGCGATCACTGGGCCTCGGTCTTCAGCGTGTTCATCGCTGGCGGCGGCATCAAGGGTGGTACGGTGTATGGCTCGTCGGACGAAGACGGCGCTCATGCCAAGGACAACCCGGTCAAGGTTCAAGACATCCACGCCACGGTCTGCCACGCTTTGGGCATCGATCACAACAAGGAAGTCATGACACCGCTCCGTCGCCCGATGAAGCTGGTCGACAACGGCACGCCCATCGCTGGATTGTTTGCCTAGTTCTGCTTACACTCCCTCGCCTCGGTGCTTCGCCGGAGTGAGGGCAGAAGCACGACCGATCAAATTTTTACGGTTGCTTTTCCCAAAAGCCCAATCAGACTAAACTTCAGCAGTAACATTAGCCCGTGACAGCCGGTCCCCTCTGGTTGTCGCGGGCTTTTTCGTTGCGCCAGCGAAATCACCTCGTCCCAACACGGGATGGGAAAATCGCTAAAACGCTAGCCACGGCAAGAACTTGGGCGATTTTTTCGCCCCTGCGAGTCCTTTTACTTGGCACGCCCGTTTAAGGGGTTAACAATGGATAAAGGTGAAGGGGTGTAAGTTGAGGGGATTGCCGACCCGAGATTTCGGCCCTTAGCTCCCCCAGGAAGTGTTTTGGCAATGCAAGCAACAAGGCACAATCCGACAGGCAACTCTGCGACGGAGGCAACGCTTCTGGCCGATCGCTTTGCGCAAGGTTGCCGCTTGATTGAAGCAGGCAAATTGCCAGAGGCTCTCAATCTTTTGGCCGAATGTGCCGCTGGCGAACCTGGACGAGTGGACTTTGTTGACACCTGGTTGACCGCACTCGCACAGAGTCCGACTACGGAAGTTGAAGATCGTCCGGCCGCCTTTGCCACCCTTGCGCAACTGAGCCAGGAAGAGCATTGGGATGAAGTGCTGCAGCAGGGACAACTGCTGCTGCGCGACTTTCCCCGCCGAGTTTCGTTGCTGCAAACGTTGGCTACTGCTTCTGCTTCGCTCGGTTATTTCGAGGCGGCTGATTGTTATCTGGCCACTGCGTTGCAGTTCGCCGCTGAGCAACCGGAGTTGCTCCGGCAACGCGCGAAATTGCTCGCCCAGTTGCGTCGTTACGACGAAGCCCTAGCCACTTGGATGCAACTGGAACGTGTGTCGCCCGAAGATACCGGAGCAGCCGGTGCGATCGCCTCGCTGGCGATCGAGCGAAGTCGGCGGCGAAATGGCTTCAAACGCCGCAGCGAGGATTTTTGGGCCGTCGAACCCAAGCCGCGTGTTCGCGTGCAGCCGCAGCCAGCAGCAGCTGACAAAGTCTATGGTTCGCTCGCCACGCCTGTTGTTTCAGTGACCGCGCCGGTGCAGCGGACTTTGTTGCAAGAACTGGAACTCGCCGTCCGTGAATTTCCTTCGCACGCCGATAACTATTTGCAACTCGCGCCGCTGTATTTGGAACGAGGTCGCGATCAGGACGCCGAACGGTTGCTCAACAAGGGGCGCTCTGCCACGGCGAATGATGTGCGCGTCGTTAAGCTCTGGGAAGAAGTGGCAGTAAAGGTCTACGAAGACCGCGTCGCCCAGGCCCGCCGCGATGCCGCGACAGACCCATCCGCCAACACGCAAACGATGCTTGCGCAAATCCTGCGCGAACGAGATCGGTTGGAGACAGCGGTTTACACTTCCCGGTTGCAGCGTGAACCCGGCAATCTCGCGCTGCAGTACGAACTTGGTGTCCGTCTCAAACGTTCTGCCAGGTTGCACGACGCGATGAAGCACCTGGAGCTTGCCTTAGGTGAACTCAGCGTGCGAGCGCTTGCTGCATTCGAATTAGGCGAATGTCATTTACAACTCGGCGACGTGCCTCAGGCTATGCGTCACTACCGCCTGTCAGCAGAGACCGCGCTGACTGAACAAGCGACATGCCGCAAGCACGCGCTATATCAAGCATCGGTCCTGTCGCTGCGGATGAAGTTGTTGAAAAACGCCGTGCGATACTTGCGCGAACTCACGCGAATCGACCCGAAGTTCCGCGATGCATCGGCGTTGTTGCAGAATGCGCAATTAGTGCTACGGGGAGAAGCAAAAACCTGTGCCACGGATCGGCGAGTTTCGAGTTCTTCGCCGACAATCTGAGCGGCAGGTGTTCTTGCTTCGTTACAGTTCGAACCGGAACGTCCGGCAAATCATTCGCCAGGCATATTGCGCGATCGTCAGTGAGCCGGCGTGAATCCAGGCTTCACCCGTCCCGTCCGCAACCCAGCGATCATCGACATCTTCGAGCAACGGCACGCTCGCTTGATAGGTTTCCGAAAGCGGATGTTCCCCGCCGTCACTTCCCGTGTGCGTTGTGATGCGGCCGCCTGACTTGGTCGACAAACTGGGCGGCACCGCATTCCAGGGCTGTTCCGAAAGGTGCTCGATCGTGCCGCGAAGTTTTTTTCCCGGCCATTGATCGAGCACGATCTCGACGGGTTGGCCCGGCCGCACAAATTCCATCGCATTCTGATCAACAGCGAGCACTGCTTCGAACTGTCCCGCGGCAGCGACTTTTCCCAGCAGCGTTCCTTTGTCGAGAAACGCACCGCGGTTTTTTGCAGCGAGGGGCCGCCCTTCCCAACTGACGAGCGTGACGCGATCGCCTTGCGAATTCGTTCGCTCTGGAGGCGGTACGAATTGCCCAGCAAATGGCGCCACGATTGTCAACTTGCGCAACTCGGTTTCACGCTGCTGGAGTTGTTCGTTTAAAGCAGTGAGGGCTTCTTCGGTTTGTGAGAGTTCGAGTAAAGCGCGGTTGTCGGTCAGCGAGCGCTGTCGCAGCCCTTCGATTTTTGCGATGAACTGATCTCGTCGAGCACGCAGTTTTTGCGCGGCAATTTCCGAGTCGATGTCCATCAGCCGGGCGAGCGGTTGCCCGGCCTGAACGAATCCTTGCGTCTGCCAAACTTCGATCACTTCGCCCGGCACTTCTACATAAAGTGCTTCTGCCCCCCGTGGCTGCAGCAGCACTGGCGCGGAAATGAAATGCGGCAGCGGTACGCACAGGATCGCAGCAACGGTTCCGGCCGCGAGAGCGCCGCTAATCAAAACGCGCGTGGGTTTCATCCGCTGCCTCCTACCGGGAATTCGAAAAGATTGCACCAATCGCCACAGCGGCATGATGGCCATCATAGCCAGCGATACCACGACCAGCCCATGACCGAGCACCGCCAGGCCGTAAGGCTTGAAGACCTGTGTGAGAAACCACAGGACCGAGAACGTCACGAACCAACCATAGAGGGTTGAGGCGAGCGAGAACAACACAAACCAAATGCGGCCGCGGGCGGGCAGAAACGGATCGACGTTTTCCTTCATCCCCAGCAACCAGGCCGCCGCTTTGCTCTTTACCAGCGAACCGGCTTTTTGCCGCAGGTTCGGGATCTCGAGCAAGTCGCACAGGATGTAGTAACCGTCATACCGCATCAGCGGGTTGGCGTTGAACATCAGCGTGCTGACCGAACAGACAAACATCGTGTTGATACACAAATGATTGATCAGCCCCGGTTCGGTGAACCACCACACCCAGGTGCATGCTGCCGCGAGCAGCAACTCAACATACATGCCAGCTGCGCCGATCATGGCCCGTTGCCATTTGCCAGGAATGACCCACGCATCGGTCACGTTGCAATACAAACAGGGCGTAAAGACGAGCAGCATCAGCCCCAGTTCATGACACTGGCCGCCGTACCGCCGGCAGGAGACGCCATGGCCAAATTCATGCAGCACCTTCACCAGCGACATGATCACAGCCAGCAGCAGCCAATTGCTGGCCGCGAAAAACTCGCGAAACTGCGGCAACCGGTTGGAAAAATCCTGCCACTGCACGCCAATCAGCAGCAACGCCGAGAGGCCGAAACAAATTCCGAGCACAATTGCCAGCGGCGCGAAGATCAAGCCAAATTGCTGCTCGAGCAATGTCAGCAACGCATCGGGATCGATGCCGCGAAACCGCATGGCCAACGGATTGCTCACCGAAGCCCAGAACTTTTGTCTGGAGCGCTGTTGCTGCCGTTCACGAAGCGCCTCACCTTGTCCGGGCGCGAGCGATACAAGCAGATTGCTGCGATGCAACATCGTCAGCAATTGCGTGAGCGCCGAGATCGACAATTTCTGCGGCGCAAATTGTGCTTCGAAACGAGTTCGTAGTTCGTCCAAGCTGGTCTGGCCATCGAGCCACGACAGGAGCGTGTACTCTTCTTCCTCAAAGCGATAGTACTTGAGCGCCAGCGGATCCTTGATGACCCAACATGAGCGTCCCTGCCAGATCTGCTGCACCAACTCCAAGTCGCTGCGCATCCGCAAGTCGAGCGCACGGCTGGTGCTAGAAGCGTACAGTTCTTGGAGTGACGTTTGCATGCGTTTTCTGGGAGGGCGAGGCTCCGGCCGAGCCTGGGAATTGCAGTTACAACCAAAACAAGATTTTCGTCTGCACCGTTTCCAGCAGATCGACGAACCACACAAACCCCAGCGGCTTCTCGCCGCAATACAACTTGCCGGTGACGGTCACCTGATCGTGCAACTCAGGCAATTGTGTCTTGTCGACTTGCACGCGCACGAGAATCGTGTTCCCTTCCTCGCCGCGGACTTGCGCAGTTTGTTCCACTTCGACGACCTTGCCGACAAACGTCTGTCCGGGATGGCTGGCCAGCGTGAAGGTCACTTCGAGTGGCTCGCGCGGCGCGGATCCTGCTTGCATTTGTCGCGCGGCAGCCAGGTGTTTCAGCCGGCGCTCCGGAACATAGAGTTCCAGTTCCCATGGTCCCGCAGGATCGGCAATTGACAGGAGAGCTTGCCCTCGTTCCACGGGGCGATGCAGCAGCAGTTGTTCGACTTTCCACGTCACCACATGTCCGGCAGTCGGTGATAAGACCTGCAGCTGCTTTTGCTTTTCGCGAAACAACGTCAGCTCGCGCTCGATATTCCGCAGTCGTTGATTCAGTTCCAGCAGTTCGGCATTCAGTCGGTTTTCATCGGCGGTCGACAATCGCACGCCGCCATTGTTGCGGTTATCGAGCAAAGCCCGCTGTGTCGCGGCTTGCTGCTCACCCACGGTGCTTTGTTCGCCCAGCAGCGTGGTGAGTTCTTCTTCTAGATCGTGACTCGATAACTGCATCAAAGGCTGTTGGGCTTGCACGAATTCGCCGTGGCGAACATGCAGCGAATCAACCACGCCGGCGATTTGGGCAAAGACTTCGCGGCGTTCCGCGGGCTGCAACTTGCCTCGGGCGGCCACTTCGAAGTCGGCCGGCACCAGCACGAGTGCCGCGATCGCCAAGGCAAGCAAAATTACGACGGCCGCTGTTTTCGGCAAAGCTCGCAACGTGCCAATCACGCCGAGATTGCCGACGGCCTTCCAGACAGGCAGCAAGAATACACTCTGATGCGACTGCACCGCCGCAAGAGCAGACGCGCTGTGCTGCGCGACGAGCCCTACTCTCGTCGCCAGATCACTGGTCGGTCGATCGTCGGAAAGTTGCTCGATAACCAGGGCCCCGATCAGTGGCAACTCGCTGGCACGAACCGGCTTATCGCTGTTGACCGGAGCGATGGTCAGCGGAATCACGCCGAGCAAGCGGGCGTGCGATTGATCGAGATACGCATTCAACGCCGCTTCGATTTGCGGGGGCACATCGGCGGTCGCATGCGTATGCCAAAATGGCTCGCGAGCTTTCAGCACGCAGCGTGTAAGTTCAGCCAATCGCTTCACTTGGGACGCGCGACGGTCGAGCGAATCGAGACCACTCACCGCAAGCACTTCGCAGCGACCGCGTTTCCACAAAACGAGTGAAACGCGCTCGCAGCCGACAATCCGTCGCCCTTCGTTGGCAATGGCATACGCGGTCGGCATCAAATCCAATGAGCGATGCACGGTGAGAACAAACTGCTCGACTTGTTGCCACAGCGCTTGCCGATCACGTAGTTGCTTTAGATTTTGCGTCTTCAAAAAGTCGCTGGCCAGATCGGCCATCTGCACGAGGAAGCGTAGATAGCCACGTTGCGTCGTCGGTCCGCCCCCCGGCCGCTGAAACACTTCAACGATCGCCTGCGTTTCGCCCTCGAGCATCAACGGTGCCAGCACGAGCAGATGCTGCGTGGGATTATCCTGGCTCTGCAAGTTCGCCGCGGCACCCGCATGTGGCGGCACCACCAGTGCGTGTTTCGTCTCCGCGACGCGCAACAACAGCCCGCGATGCGCCGGCAAGTCGCCATCTGTGGGCATGCCTGTGGAAGGCAAGTTGGCATGAAAGGCCAACTGCAGCGAGCCATCCTGCTGTTTCAGCCAAACTGCGCCGCCGACAGCTGCCATCGCTGCCAGCACGCGCGAGAGGAAGCCCTCGTAAAACTCGACTGGTGAAACATCACTGGCCGCGAGCTGGGCCACTTCGCCCACGAGCTGTCGGATTTCGTTGCGAGTATCTTGCAGCAACGTAGGATCAACGGGCTCGTTGGTTTGAGCGGGTGAAACAGCTGTCGGTCGCGGTGCCTGCGGATTCATGCTGGCAGTGGCTCACGTAGGAAAGATCAATCGCGCGCAGTTCAATCGCGCATCTGGGCTGATCTTTCTTCGGCGGCGGCAGAGTCCGCACTGTCGTTAGAAGTGGCACTAGCGTTACAGATTGCCAAGGTTTTGCGTATATCGGCTCCCGAGTGCTAGCCCTCTTGCTACAATATTGTCATCCAACGTTGTTATCTATTGCCTCGCTGCACATGCCCACCATCGGCCTCTTCATTCCCTGTTACGTCGATCAACTCTTTCCCAAAGTTGGCTTCGCGACGCTGAATCTGTTGGAACAACTCGGCCAGACCGTGGAGTTTCCCACCGCGCAAACCTGCTGCGGCCAGCCCATGGCCAACACCGGCTGCCTGAAAGAAGCGGAGCCGTTTGCCCGGCGGTTTCTGCAGATCTTTCAGCCTTACGATTACATCGTGGCGCCGTCGGGCAGTTGCGTGGCTATGGTGCGGCATCACTACGATCATCTGCTGCACGACGACCCGCTACTGGAAGAAATCAAGGGGAAGACGTTCGAACTCTGCGAGTTTCTCACGGATGTACTGAAGGTCGACAAGTTACCGGGCCGGTTTCCGCATCGGGTAGGTCTGCATCAAAGTTGCCACGGCCTCCGTGAGTTGCGACTCGGCAGTTGCAGCGAAGTGATGGGGCCGCGGTTCAGCAAAGTGCGGCAGGTGCTGGAACTGATCGATGGCATTAACTTTGTCGATCTGCAACGACCCGATGAGTGCTGTGGGTTTGGCGGCACGTTTGCCGTGAGCGAAGAAGCCGTCTCGTGCCTGATGGGCGAAGACCGCGTGGCCGATCACGAACAGGCCGGGGCTGAAGTGTTGACCGCGAACGATATGAGTTGCCTAATGCACCTTGACGGTATTATCCGCCGCCAGAAAAAGCCGATCCGCGTGTTACATGTGGCCGAGATTCTCGCAGGAGCCGCCACATGAGCCCGAACCATCCCACGCTCGCGGCTGGTTTTGTCCAAGACAAAGAGCGAGCCCGCTGGCACGATCAAACACTTTGGTTTGTGCGTCACAAGCGCGACCTCGCTGCGAAGTCGCTGCCCGAATGGGAAACGCTGCGCACGGCAGCATCGGCCATTAAGATGCACACGCAGCAGAAACTGGCCGACTATTTGGAGCTGTTCGAACGACAAGCGACCGCGCTGGGCGCCAAAGTACATTGGGCCGCTGATGCTGCGGAGCACAACAAGATTGTGCTCGAGATTTTGCAGAGCCATGGTGTGAAGCGCCTGGTTAAAAGCAAAAGCATGCTCACTGAGGAATGCCACCTCAATCAGCATCTGGAAGAGAACGACATCGAAGTGATCGATACGGATCTGGGCGAACGAATCGTGCAGATGCTGGGCAAACCGCCGAGTCATATCGTGCTGCCGGCGATCCATCTGAAAAAACAAGACATCGGCGAGCTGTTTCACAAAGAACTGCATACCGAAGCCGGCGCGTCAGATCCCAAGTATCTCGCCGAAGCCGCGCGGCAGCATTTGCGCGACAAATTCATGCGAGCCGATGCAGGACTGACCGGTGTCAACTTTGGCATCGCCGAAACGGGCGGCATCGTGATTTGTACGAACGAAGGCAATGCCGACCTCGGCGTGTCACTGCCGAAACTGCACATTGCCTGCATGGGCATCGAGAAGTTGATTCCGCGGCCGAAAGACCTCGGAGTGTTTTTGCGTTTGCTTGCGAGATCTGCAACGGGACAGCCGATCACTACTTACTCTTCGCACTTTCACGGCCCGCGCGCTGGAGGCGAGTTGCACATCGTGCTGGTGGACAACGGCCGGTCAAACATTCGCGCCAGCAGCGATTATCGCCGTTCGCTCAATTGCATTCGCTGCGGCGCATGCATGAACACCTGCCCGGTTTATCGCCGCAGCGGCGGATATAGCTACAACAGCACCGTGCCGGGCCCCATTGGCTCGATTCTTTCGCCGGCGATGGACAGCAGCAAACATTACAGCCTGCCATTCGCGTGCAGCTTGTGCGGTTCGTGCAGCGATGTTTGCCCTGTGAAGATCGATCTGCATTCGCAATTACTCACTTGGCGTGGTGAACTTGGCAAGCGGAAACAATTGCCGCTCGACAAGGTGCTGCAGATGAAGTTCGCCGCTGCCGTCCTAGGCCGCACCTGGCTGTACAAACTGGCCGGTTGGCTCGCGCGGAAAGTGATGCCGTGGCTACCCCGCTTCATGATCTACAACTGGCTGAACCCCTGGGGTAAGCAGCGCGAAATGCCGGAGATGCCGAAGGAGAGCTTTCGCGAGATGCTCGCTCAACGAAAACGCGAGGGCGACCATGGGAAGTCGTGAGAACATCCTCGCGCAGTTGCGCTCGCAGACGCTTCCCGAGCAGGAACTACCTGACCTAGCTGGGCCATGGATCTCCTACGAGAATCTCGCCGAGCAGTTCGCCAAGACGCTGCAAGGGATCGGCGGCAGTTGCCATTTTGTCGATTCGCTGGAACAGGCCCGCGAACATTTGCAGTGCCTACCGACGTTTCAAGTGGCCAAGCAAATTACTTCACTTGTACCGGAGTTGATCGCCGGCAACGTTGATGAAAAAGCGTGTGACGATCCGCATCAGTTAGAAGCGCTCGACTTCGCTATCGCCCGCGGCGAATTCGGAGTCGCCGAGAACGGCGCGATTTGGTTGTGGGATTCCGCCTTCTGCAACCGCGTGCTGTTATTCATCACGCAGCATTTGGTGCTGGTGATTTCGGCGAACCAAATCGTGCCGACCATGCACCATGCTTATGAACGATTGTCGTTCGGGGAAGTGAAGTTCGGCGCGTTCATTGCCGGACCGTCGAAAACGGCGGACATTGAGCAATCGCTCGTGATCGGCGCTCACGGGCCTCGGTCGTTGACGGTATATTGCATCAAAGACTAGCGACTTTGTCCCCGCGGCGGCTCGACAGGAGCCTCGCTCTCCCAATTTGATAGAATGCTATGGGCAAAGGCCAACCAAAACCGACGAAGCCACCGCCGACCAAGGCGAAAGCTGCCAAAGCCACAGGCAAAAAAGCTCCGCCGAAAGAGCCCGAGGGCAAGCTCGTATCGGATAATCGCAAAGCAAGGTTCCGCTTCGAGATCATTGATTCGCTTGAATGCGGCGTGCAGCTGTTGGGAAGCGAAGTAAAGAGCTTGCGCGACGGTAAACTGTCGCTCGAAGAAGCTTATGCCCGCGTGAAGGATGGCGAAGTCTGGCTCGTCGGCGCTGATATCGCCGAATACAAACAGGCCAGCATTTGGAACCACGCGCCGAAGCGGCCTCGCAAACTCTTGATGAAAGCCATCGAAAAAGAGAAGTTCGCCGGCCTGGCGCACGAAAAGGGGCTGACGATGGTCCCCCTCAAAGTCTATTTCAATGCGAGAGGCATCGCGAAAGTGCTGCTCGGCCTCTGCCGTGGTAAAAAATTGCACGACAAGCGCGAGACGTTGAAGCAGAACGATGCCAAACGCGACATTGCTCGCGCCATGCGTAATCGCTGATCGTCGCTTTTCGCTCCGCGAAGGGGCGCTGCCGACATTGAGAAGACGAATTAGTTCGCAGAGCAAAAGACTACTAGGGCTTCTCGCTATTCGGACACGTGCACACAAACTTTCGGCAGCCCGGACAACCGCTGCCGTATTTTTTGGCGATCGCTTCGCTGAGATCGATTCCTGCCACGTTTGCCATTGTCGTCAGCCAGGCGAGCACATCGGCGAATTCGCCGAGGCGTTCTTCGTGCGAACCGTTGCGCAGCGAGGTTGCGAGTTCGCCCACTTCTTCGGCAAACCAGAGGAATGTTCCTTCCAAGCCGCGGGCCTGATCCTTTTCGAAGTACATTTCTTTGATGAGCGCTTGCAGATCAGCCAGGGAGATATTGGCCGGTGGATGTGCGTTTGTTTGGGTCATGGTTGTTGTTCCTTGATTGCTCGCCGGAGTTCCTGCAATTCGGCGAATTCCGGCGATTTCTTAGCGAGTTCGTTCCAGGCCGATTCGGCTGCGGCGGTTTTCTTTAACTTTAACAAAGCACGCACTTGATCGGCTCGCCACGAAGGTTGTGATCCGTCGAGCGACACAGCCAATCTCAGTTCCCGCTCGGCCAGCTCCGGGTTGTCGAGCGCTAGTGCTGAAGACCCTCGCAGCGCATGGGCGGTCGCGTCGCGCAGATTCAAATGCAGCGCCTCGCTGGCCCAGCGAAAAGCGCTGGCGGAATCCTTGGCAGCCAGGGACAATTGAGCCAGCTTCTTTCGCAAGTTCAAATTGTCGCTATCTTTGGCGGCCAGCTCCGTGAGAATTGGCGCCAGCTTTGCGTCGTCTTTGTTCGTCAAATAAATCCGTGCGAGCCCTTTGAGCCAGCGATCATCGGCGGGAAACGATTTGCGTCCGCGTTCGTAGCAACGTTCGGCGGTCTGCTGGTCATCGGCCGCAGTCAGCAAGTCGGCGAGCAACGCGAGGGCGTCGGCGTCAGTTGGTTCGACTTCGAGGGCGGGGCGAAGCAATTGCAAAGCTTCGTCGTCATCGCCGACAAGACGGGCGAAGCGCGCCAAGACATACGCGGCCTGCATTTCCTCGTTGTTGAGTGCCTGAGCAGTCTTTGCCCACCGGCGAGCGAGTTGCCTTTCGTCTTTTTCGAAATAGGCCCGGGCCAGCAAAGCCGCAGCCCGGGCATCGTCGGCTTTCTCTTCCGCACTCTGCTTCAATAGAGCCAGTGGCAACGCATGCGGCGGAATCGGCATGCGAACCTTCTCTACTTCCGCGGCGAGGAACCTGTCGTAGCCAGCTTCAAAGTCAACCTGGTCAACGCCGAGTGCTTGCTGAATCGCAATGGGCAGGCTCTTTCGCTCTGCGATGGCGGACAGCAACTTGGCAATTGACTCCATCCCGAATCGCGACCGGATGTAATCGACGTAGATTTCTGACTGGCAATATGCGAGCGTCCAGTCATCGTGATTCGACGGACGGATGAAGCCGAAGGTAATGTCATCGAGTTTGAACAACTTCCCTGCGTCGGCCCGCTTCAACAGCAGCTTGTTCCAGTCCGCTGGCCGCGGCTGATTTTCGAGATGGACTGCCAGGCCTTCGGTGAGCCAGTGCGGGATGCGAAAGTCGGTTTGCTGCAAGTTTACGACGTGCACATACTCATGCCGTAGCACGCGCGCCCAGTTGAATTTGTCCGCTAATTCGTCGGGTGAAACGAGCGCGACCATTTTTCCTGCACAGGCGCCAACGGTGCCGATGAAAGGCAGGCCAACCATGCGGGCGCTGAACCAGCCATGCCCCTTGGTGTACTTAGCCCGGCTGAAAAACTCAATCAGCGTTTTGCCTTTTGGCGCATAGCCGAGCTCCTTGGTGATCTGCGGATAGATCTCCTCTTCCAGAACCTCTGCGGCGTAAGTTGCCAGCATTTCATTCTGCCCGCGATCGAACTTCAGCACGAAGTGCTCGGTCTCGAGCACCGCGTATCCTTGCAGCAGGTCAAGTACTTCGAGCGTATTTTTCACGCGGACATTGAATGGATCGAGTTGGAATGATTCTTCAAGCAGCTTCGCCGCATTCGGCTCGTCGCCCAATCGCATGAGCGACAGGCCGAGATTGCCGCGGACATAAATGTGCTGCGGCAAATGCTCGAGCGCAGCAGAGAAGAACGCTTCAGCGAGCACGAAGTGCCGCATTCGATCGCAAGCTTCGCCAGCGACGAGGTAAACTTCGCCGAGACACGTTCGCTTTTCGTCGAGCGGCTTCAGAATCTCTAGCATTCGGGGTGAAGGCGTGGCCGCAGTCGCGCCATCGAGGTATGCGAAGCAGGCTACAAGCCTGCCTTTGGTTTCGAGCGAATGCGCTTGCAGTTTCAACGCTTTCTCAAGCAGCAGAATCGCCGCCGTCGGATTCTGCTCGGCGATAAAGGTGTCGGCCTCTAATTGCCGAGCCAAAAGCAGATCGTCCCTTGCTGCAAGGGCGCGCTGAATGGCAGCGCGAGCCCGCGGCAAATCGAACTTGTCGATCAGCAGACTCGCTTGGGCCGCATGTAATTCGGCCGCGCGGGGATGAATTGCGAGACCGGCTTGCAGTTGTTCCGCAGCGTCAGCTTCGTTGTACTTTTCTTGAAACAGCAGGCAGCTGTCGAAATGCGAGGGCCAGAAATTTGCGTTGCGAGCGAGCGCAGCGGGATAGACATCGTTCACGAGCCGTCCGAACAGCGCACTGCTCTTGCCGTAGCGAGCGTAGCGGGCAGCAGCTTGGGCGATGACTCGCAGTTCGTAGGGATCTTTCACTGCTGAGAGTTGATTCATTGCCGCGATGATTTTGAGATAGGCCTGCTGGGCGTCTGCTAGTTTGCCGTCAATTCGCATCATTTCCGCTTGGACGAACCGGGCAGATAGCGAAGCATCATCGAGCTCACGCGCCCGAACGGCAGCCATGGCGGCCAGCTTCAATTCACCCTGATCAAGTGCGAGCCGGGCTTGCTCCGCGGCAACTCTGGCGTCCTGGGGAAACTGTTTCACCGCGGCCGCAATTTCTTCGGCGGCTCGTTCGCGTTTGCCTACTTCTTCGTGGCAACGCATCAGACCAATAGATGCGGCAGGATTCGAGTCGCTTTCGGCAGCGAAGCCTTCGCGGGCTTCTTCATAACGGCCTTTCAGCAACAGCGTTTGCGCAGCGGATAAATCGGCGGCAGTCGCGGTGGCGGCGAGGCTGGCAAGGGTAAGAAATGCCAATGCGAGCAGCTTGGAACATGGCAGCACAGCGAAGAGCCCCCTTACTCCCACAGGGGCTGCGAACGTAATATGGAAGGAGTGGCTAGCGGAGCACATAGGTGACCTGTGGAGCCAATGATGATGCTGCAAATCCATCCCTTGGCAGCCTAAACCATTCTGCTCCCTGCGAACATGACCGAGCCAACCGCCGCCGCCGAAACTCCGTTCACCACCGTCGCCAAAGTCGGCGAAATCCCCGAGGGACAGGGAGCTGCCTACCCGGTGGGAGGCCGAATGGTGGCCGTTTTTTGTGAAGACGGCAAATATTTCGCCATCGACGACTTTTGCCCGCACATGGGTGCGTCTTTGGCGGGGGGCTATGTGGAAAAAGGGCTGGTCAGCTGTCCGTGGCATGCCTGGCGATTCTGCATTCACGACGGCAAATGGGCCGACAATCCGCGGATCAAAATCGACGCCTTTGAAACACGCGTGGAGGGTGACGAAGTGCAAGTTCGCGTGGTGCCAAAGCCGCCAGCGCCCGGGGCGACGACGTAAGCTAGCATGCAGCCGAATAAGCTCGCATTGACCGAAACCGCTGCCTTGCACGATACTCCGCTCGACTCATTCTCTCAGGACTCCGTCCAATGTCTGCCGTTGCCGAATCCGTTGACCTCGCCAGCTACTGCCAGCAGACCGCCGCGCGCGTGCAGCGGGCTGCTGCCGATTTGGCGGTTTGCACCGGAGCTCAGAAGAATGGATGGCTCCGGGCGAGTGCGGCTGCGTTGCGAAAGGCGACGAAGGAAATCCTCGCGGCCAATGAGCTTGATCTCGCTGCTGCGCCCGGCTTTGGATTAACCGATGCAGCGATCGATCGCCTGCGTCTCAATCCTAAACGGATCGAAGAAATTGCTGTCGGCCTCGAAGAAGTCGCAGCGTTGCCTGATCCGGTTGGCGAAGTTATGGAGTCTTCGGTCCGGCCGAATGGTTTACAGGTACTGAAAACGCGGGTGCCGCTGGGAGTCGTGTTCTTCATTTACGAATCGCGGCCGAATGTGACTGCTGATGCAGCAGCCATTTGTTTGAAGAGCGGCAACGGCGTGATTCTCCGCGGCGGCAAAGAGGCGGCTCACTCCAGTCGTGCGATTATCGATGTGCTGACTGGTTGTGCGGCGGAATTTGGTTTGCCGGCCGATGCTTTGCATCTGGTCGAGACTGCTGATCGAGCAGCTGTCGGGCATTTTCTCGCGTTACCGCAGTACATCGACGTGGCCATTCCCCGCGGCGGCGAGAGTTTGATTCGCCGCGTGACAGCCGAAGCCAAGATGCCCGTCATCAAGCACTTCGATGGCAATTGCCACGTTTATATCGATCAATTTGCCGATCCGGAAATCGCCGAGCGCGTGGTGGTGAACTCAAAATGCCATCGCTTGGGAGTTTGCAATGCAGCGGAATCGCTCGTGGTGCATCGTGCCGTGGCTGCGAAGTTGCTGCCGGGCATCGCCGCTGCTCTGCGGGCGCAAGGCATCGAAATTCGCGGCGATGAGGCAACACAGAAGTTGATTCAAGCGAAGCCGGCGACGGAGGCCGATTACGGCACGGAATATCTAGGCCCGATCATTTCGTGCAAGGTTGTCGATTCGCTCGCCGAAGCAATCGAGCACATCAACCGGTACAGCAGCAAACACACCGAGGCGATTATTACCGGCGATCTCGCTGCGGCTCGTACTTTTACGGCCCGCATTGACAGTTCTGCCGTGATGGTTAACGCCAGCACGCGATTTAACGATGGATTTCAGTTCGGGCTCGGCGCCGAAATTGGCATCAGCACCGACAAGTTTCATGCGCGCGGCCCCTGCGGGCTGAAGGAACTGACGACTTACAAGTATGTTTGTTGGGGTGATGGACAGGTGCGGGAGTAGACGCCTTTCGCGGAGCGAAAGACGAGTTTGAAAGGAGTCATTGTGGCAGACGAAGTTCTCAGCCAGGCCGAAGTCGAAAGTCTGCTCAGCCAGATGGAGGCTGGCGGCAACCGCGCAGTCGCGGCGCCCGTCGCACCCTCACCAATTGCCGGCGCGATCGCAGCGGGCAAAGCTCCTCGGCCACGCGAAAAGGTGACCCCTTACGACTTCAAACGCCCCGAGCGCGTTGGCAAAGAACAAATGCGGGCGCTGCAGTCCCTGCACGAAGGGTTCGGCCGCAACTTTGGCGCGGCGATGTCGGCGCTCTTGCGCAGCATCGTTGACGTGAAGCTGACCAGCGTCGATCAGCTGACTTATAGCGAATTTGTCTTCAGCCTCGAGAATCCGACCTACTTCAACGTCCTCCGCGCCGAACCGCTCGAAGGAAACTTGATCCTCGATATTAACCCGTCGATCCTTTATCCAATCATCGATCGCTTGCTCGGCGGCGGCAAAGAAGTGACGCCGACTGCCCGCCGGCCGCTGACGGAAATTGAACTTCGGTTGGTTTCGCGCATTACGCAGTTGTTTTTGAACGAGCTGAAGCGCGCATGGGAAAACGTCCTCACGCTGAAGCTCTCAGTCGAGCGAGTCGAAAGCAACCCACAACTCGTACAGATCGTGCCACCGAACGAAGTGGTGGTGCTAATCAGCTTTGAACTGATGCTCGGCGAAATTCGCGGCATGATCAACTTGTGCATTCCGTATAACTCGATTGAGCGCATCGGCAGCAAGTTGACGTCGAACACCTGGTCGAGTTACGGCAAGCAAAACATGTCGCCGGCGCAGGTCGCACAAATCAGCCGGCAGATCGATCGGGCGCTGGTCGATGTGGTCGTCACGATGGCCGAAACGAAAATCACCACCGAAGACCTGATTGGGTTGCGTGTCGGCGACATTATTACCACCGATCACGACATCCGCAGCCCGCTGCAAGTCGCGGTACAAGATTTGACGAAGTTTCACGCGAGTCCCGGGGCGTTCAAGGGGCAGAAAGCGATCAAGATCGAAGCGACGTTACCACCGACGACGAAGAGTGGATAAGTCCTCGCGAAACGTAAGCGAGGAAGTGGTAAGATAGTCGAATGCAACCTGCTCTTCCCGCTGATGAAACGCCCTCGTGGTCTCGCACCGATCGCCCGCGCGTGATCCTTCTCGGTTCTGGTGAGCGGCCCAACGTTCCCGAAGGCGCTCGGGAACTGCGACCCCACATTGAAAGGCTTTGCCATCTCGTTCACGAAGATCTCGCATTTGTTCCTGAACCCCCATTGCCGGCCGCGGATTTCGCAGTGGTGCTGGGTGGGGATGGGTCGATTCTCCGCGCTGCAAAGTTGATGGGCAAAGTGCAGTTGCCCATTCTCGGAGTGAACATGGGACGCCTGGGATTTCTGGCCTGGCATAGCCCGGAAGAATTCGGCACGACGCTCCCTGCTGTGGCCGCGGGTGACTGTCGCATTGTCGAACACCTTATGTTTCGCTGTTCGCTCGTCCGCCAAGGCAAGGTAACGGAATCGCACTTGGGGCTGAATGAGGCCGTTATTGCGACAGGCCATCCCTTCACGATGCTCAATGTGCATCTTTACGTCGACGATGAATTGGCGACAACCTACGCCTGCGACGGTTTGATTATCAGCACGCCGGTTGGTTCAACAGCTCACAGCTTGTCGGCCGGTGGGCCCATTTTGCGGAGCACGCTAGCAGGATTCGTGATCGTACCGATCAGTCCGCATACGATGACGGTGCGGCCTGTGGTCGACACAGCCGATCGGGTCTATGAAATGGAAGTTCTACAGCCGAATCCGGGCACGTCACTGGTCGTCGATGGCCGCGTCGTCAGTCACTTGCTGCCCGGTGACCGAGTCCGCGTGGAGCGGGCTGATAGCACCTTTAAGCTGATCGCCACGCGCGGGCACAGTTACTATCACACCCTGCGAGACAAATTGGGCTGGGCGGGAAATATCTATCGGAAGTAGACTACGGCCCTTCGATTCGTTCCATCTCGCAAGGACGCGCTGATGTTTCGCACTTACCTGATTGCCTCCATCTGCTTTGCGCTCGCGCAGTGCACTTTCGCATTCGCCCAGAACGAAGCCGAGACCTTTGACCTGGCGTACAAATTTGCGGCGGGACAAACGTTTCACACGAAGGTGCTGCATCTAGTCACCGTCGAAACGACCATCAAGGGTTCGACGCAAGTCGCTACGACGCGCAGTCTGTCGACGAAGACCTGGAAAATTCTCAAAGTCGCCGAGAACGGCAATATCACGTTTGTGCATTCGGTCGACCATGTCGACATGTCTCAGAGCGTGACGGGCCGACAGGAAGTGAAATACAACAGCTTGACGGACAAGAAGCCGCCGAATGGTTACGAGTTAGTCGCTGCTTCGGTCGGTGTTCCGCTTGCCACGGTCACCATGGATCGGCACGGCCGCGTGCTGGAACGCAAGGACACGCATTCGCAATTCAATCCCGGCATTGGCGAACTCACCATTCCGCTGCCGCAGCAAAAAGTGAAAGTCGGCACCAAGTGGTCAATTCCAGATGAAGTGAAATTGAAGCAAGACAACGGGCAAGTGAAAAAGATCGAAACACTGCAGGTCTATCGGCTCGAGAAGGTCGAGACGGGCGTAGCGACAATCACGCTTGAAACCCAGGTGATTACGCCGCTGAATGACCCCAAACTCCGCTCGGAACTCGTACAACGGCTGCAGCGCGGCACCATCAAGTTTGATCTCGATGCCGGGCATTTGCTCAACAAGCAGCTCGACATGACCGAGACCGTGATCGGCTTTAACGGCGCCGACAGCCGAATGGAGTTTCTGGCCCGCTTTACCGAAGAACCGAGCACCGGCGTGGCGACTGCCGAGGCCCCCGGAAAGGCCGATCGAAGATAATCAGTGCGAAAACAAAGCGACTGGCAACTTCGCTGCACGAGCGCTCAAATTAAAGTCTCGTCAGTGGAGCTATTCGTACTGCTCTGCTTCGGCTGACAAATCGTCAGCCAGTTGCGCGGGCGGAACAACCACGCCCTGATCGCTCGGCAGCGGAAAGACAGCGATCAGCCGACCGTCGGTCTCCATGCCTGGCGTCCACGCGGCCAGCCAGCGGTCGAGATCGATTTTGAACGGCTGCGTATCGTCCCAACTGGCTTGGCTACAGGCTTCGGCAAAGCGGCGATCGGGCCAGACTGGAACAACTTCCTGGCCTTCTTCATTCGCATAGAGCACGAAGCCTTCTTCGTTGCGCAACGTCCACAAATCTTCGCGATCGGCCACACGCCGCACGAAATACGAATAGCGTTCCGGTCCAAGCAACGCCTGGACCGCGGCCAACTCTTGATCGCTCAGATCCTTCATTGCTTACCCTTTGAGCACTTCCCAGCCCTTCCGATAAGTGCGGCTCAAGTACTGATTTGCTTCGGGCTTGTTCGTGAATTGCAGTTTGTCGGCATTCCATTCCAAAGTTTCGCCTTTGAAACGCGACGCTACACCGCCGAGCAACACCGACTCGGTGAGTAGACCGGAGTAGCTGAAAGGCGCCGAGCTTTCTCCCTTGCCGCGGACGGCTTCGACGAATTGCTGCCAGTGATTGGTCGGTGCGAGCTTCGGTCGTTCGAAGGCGAGTTCCTTTTTCGAATCGAGCTCGAGCAAGATCGGCGCGCCAACGTGCGGCAGCACCATCAGCCCTTTGGAGCCGATGAAAACGCTTCCCTGGCCCGGCAAGTTGCCGCCGATCATTTGGGCAATCTCTGCCGGCGGCTTGGCATCGCCGTCGTACCAGGTAACGGTGACAGTTTTTCCTTCGGTGAACTTGGTGCCAGGGAAAGTGTAAAGCACCTTCGCATCGTTGGCCCAGTTGGTTGCGGTCGGCACTGGCCCTTCCGACTTGACCGATAGCGGCGCGGTGAGCGCCAGAGCGGCAAACACCGGATCATAGATGTGGCAACCCATGTCGCCGAATGTACCGGTGCCGAAGTCGAGTCGCTTTCGCCAGTTGCCAGGATGGTAATAGCCGCCGCCGATGAACGGCCGCTCGGCAGCGACGCCCAGCCATTGATCCCAGTTGAATGATGCCGGCGGCGTGTCGGTGCGCTCGGGGAGAGTTGACCCGTCGCCCCACTTCTTGTTGCTCCAAGTGTGCACATCTTTCACCAGGCCGATGGCGCCGGCCTGCACCAGATGCACGGCCATGCGATATTCGTTGCTCGAGTGAACTTGAATTCCCATCTGGGTGACGAGCTTCTTGTCTTTTGCCTTCTCAGCCAGTTGGCGGCATTCGCTCACGTTGTGCGCGAGAGGTTTCTGTCCGTACACGGCCAGGCCAAAATTCATCGCCGAAAGGCCCATCGGTGCATGCATGTGATCGGGCGTCGAAACGTTCACGCTGTCGAGGTTTTTGTGTTCCTTTTCGAGCATCTCGCGCCAATCTTGATACACGCGGCAGTCGGGCGATTGACTCTTGATCGCTGCAGCGCGCTCGAGATCGACATCGGCCACGCAAACCAATTTCACGTTGGGAGTTTTCGCAATGGCGTTTAAATCGGCGCCGGCCATACCCGAAGCACCGAAGCTGGCATGTCGAACGGTTTCGCTCGGCGGCGCCGAACGCAACGAGCGCACATAAAACGGAACCGTGAGTGCGGATGCTGCGGCGGCTTTGAGGAAGGTACGACGTGAAGCGGCGTGGGTCATGGTGGTGAGCTCCAGGAAGGCAGAAAACAGAGGTGGTTGGCCAATGGGGAGGTCGGCCATGTTTCCCATACCATACCAGTTTCGCGAGGTAGTTGGCATAATCAGGTTTGGCAATGCTTCACTTCTGCGTTCTGCCTTCTAACTTCTGCCTTCCGAGAATTCTCATGTCGAGCGACTACTCTCAGAACTACGATCCTCGCCAGCGTCGTTCGATGCCGATGGCAGCGCGACTCCTGCCGATCCTGATGGGGTTAGCTGCGATTGGCTGGATTGCGATCAAAGGTTGCCAACAGGGACCATTTGGCCGCCAGCAAATTGTTGGCATGAACGTCCAAGAGGAAGAGGCCTTGGGTCTGCAAGCCTTTCAGGAGACGTTGAGTGGCGCGGAAGTCGTGAAGAGTGGCATGGATGTCGCGGAAGTGAAGGCCGTAGCGCAGCGTCTGATCGCGGCGATCGACAATCCGGAGTTCGTGGCTGCGATTGAGATCAAGCCGCCGCCAATGAAATGGGCCGTGGAAGTCGTCGAAAGCAACGAAATCAATGCCTTTTGCTTGCCGGGTGGAAAAATGGTGGTGTATACCGGCATCTTGCCCGTCGCCGAAAACGAAGCGGGGCTCGCGACAGTGCTGGGGCATGAAATCGCGCATGCGCTCGGCCGTCACGGCTCGGAGCGAATGGCACACGCCAAAATGGCGAACATCGCCATCAGCTCTGCCAATGGTTCGCTGAGTGATCTTGATCCCGCGCAGCGGCAAGGGATTTTGCAGGCGCTAAACGCTGGCGCGAAATATGGCATCCTCAGTTACAGTCGCAGCCACGAATCCGAAGCGGATCACATGGGGCTGCTGCTGATGGCTGCAGCGGGTTTTGATCCGCATCAATCGGTTCAATTTTGGGAACGGATGTCCAAGGCAACCGGCAACGGTCCAAAACCTCCGGAGTTCATGTCGACCCATCCGAGCCACGGCACGCGGATCAGCGATCTTACTGAATGGATGCCGGAGGCGATGAAGATTTACGCGGAGAATCGCGGCAGATAGTCGGTGGTATGGCTGGCTGGCCACCAGCCACGTCCACGGCTCACGCCGCGGGCTTCCTAAAAATTTGGAATCACTTCTCCGCCATCAATCGTCGCTAGGGCCCGCCACACGCCGACCAAATCGACGTTGCTTGTCACAAAGCGCACGCTGCCATCGGCCATGCCGGAGTTCACTCCACCCGGATGCAAACTGCGGGCTGCCACCGTATTGTTAGCGCCGCTGTCACCGTTAATGCACGGCAAATTCTGCAACGGCAGATTGTCGCACCAGCCCACATACACGCGATCCGGACTGCCGCTGTTGGGCGACAACTGCGTATAAACTTGCCCATAACCGGGCTGATCGCCCCAGGGCATGCCACGCTGATCGTTCGACGCTCCGCGCGAGCGCAGATACTCGCTGAGGATCATCGTATTCGACGTGCCGTCGCGAATCTCGGCGAACTTCGCG
Organism: uncultured Pirellulaceae bacterium; assembly: GCA_964394305.1. Taxonomy (GTDB): domain Bacteria; phylum Planctomycetota; class Planctomycetia; order Pirellulales; family Pirellulaceae; genus Anatilimnocola. Next base: position 13,536 of record CAYMWL010000044.1, on the reverse strand, counting down.
CCGTGGTTCACACCCATCGCGGCCCGCTGCTCGGGGAGGTTCGCTTTCGCACCTTGCAATTCGAAGCCGCCGAACACCGCGTGATAGTTACCGAGTGAAAAAACGCCCCAGCCTTGTGAATTCAGGAATTTGCCGCTGCCATCGGTTGGGCAAAGCCAACTCTTGATCACCACGCGCGTCGGACCCGTGGCGCTGGTTGCTTCGGCCGACCACCAGGGCATCCACTGCTGGCTGAGCGCGGATTGCGGCAGCATGTCTGCGATGTTTTTTTGCTCGATGTATGGAAAGATCGAGTAATTCCAACCCGTTCGCGGCGTGTCGTAATAGTTGCCGTTGTTCCACACGCAGCCCTGCGGCAGTTTTAAATAGACATCGTGCCGGTTGTGCAAACCGAGCGTTAGCTGTTTGAGATTGTTGACGCACTGCGCCCGCCGCGCGGCTTCGCGGGCGGCCTGTACAGCTGGCAACAACAGCGCGACCAACACGCCGATGATGGCGATGACGACGAGGAGTTCTACGAGCGTGAAGGCGCGCTGGTATTTGAAGGCGGACATAAAAACTCCTGTACCCTGGCCTCGGTACCTCCGTGGAGAGGCGCTGGACTTGCAGGTGGACGAACCATTCCTAATTCGTCTTAATCTCGAACGCCATTTCGTTCTTTCCCTTCAACACCTCACGCACGAGCATGCTGTCCGTATTGAATTCCGCAGGAAAGACGTTCGTAATTTCTTCGATCAGCGTGCCGGGCGGCGCGGTGGGATCTTGGATCTGCCGGCCCGATTTTTGAAACGAGCGGAGTTCCACACGGTTCTTGCCGATCACGGGCCCTTGCGATCGCGGAATGTGGTATTTGCCGTCGCGAATCGCGCCGCCCGCTTCGGGGCCTTTGTTCCCTTCGGTGGGAAAGAAATTGATCGAGCCTTCGCTGACGGGGTCGCCGTTCAGCAAAACAATGCCGGAAACTTCGGCGCGCGTGGGGCCCGCAGGTCCGCAGCCGGCGGTCAGCAGCATTGGTAAGAGCACCGCGATATGCCTGGCGTTCAACATAGGCACTAATATGGCGATGATAGGGATCGAACTCAAATATTTTCTGATCGAGCGCCTCGTTGCAGTTCAGCCCCTCAACCCGGGCCTCTCTTCGGAGTGCCGAAGCGAGAGAGTTTCGGTTGGACTACTCCAAAACCTTCTTCAAACCGGGTTCCATCGCTTCCGCCCAAATCTCATAACCTTTGGGCGAAAGGTGCAAAAAGTCCGGCATGATTTCCTTGGGAAGTGTGCCATCGTCGGCGAGGAATTTGCTGCCGATATCGAGAAAGTAAATGAACTTGTCGTCGGCCAACTTGGCGATTTGCTGGTTGCCGGCTTTGATCCGCTTGCGGAATTCGGTGTCGGGCTTGGGATCACGCGGGAACATGCCGAGCAACAGAATCTTGGTCTCTGGCAACTTCCTGCGCAGTGTTTTGACGAGCGCTTCGACTCCGCGGGCAACATCCTCTGGCTTGTCGTTGTGCAAGCCAAAGTTATTCGTGCCGATCATCAGCACGATTCCTTTTGGCGCCAGGCCTTCGAGTTCGCCGTTGGTGATCCGCCAATGAACGTTTTGTGTCGTATCGCCGCCGATCCCGAAATTCACGGCATTCCGCGGCGCGTAATGCTTCTTCCACGTTTCGTTGTTGCCCCAACCTTCGGTAATGGAGTCGCCGAGAAAGAGGAGATCACATTTTCCTTCTTTCGCCCGCTTCAAGTATTGCTCATGCCGCGCGTTCCAAGTGGCTACGCTCATCCAGCCATATTCCTTGATTCGTGGCGCGGGGACGGCGGGATCTTCGGCGAATGCGCTGGTAACCAGCGCCAGGAAGGCAATAGGAACGAATAGATAGGGTTTCATGCGTGTCTCCAATCGGCGCTAGCAAAGAATTATCTCAGGTTGTCTGGAGACATCGTATCGCTACACTGGAACTCGCTCCACAGTGGCAGCAACTAATCCACCTTGTTTCTTCTCAGCTTTACTTCATCTCAGCGAGTTGCAAGCGATGAGTTACGTCGACGGTTTTTTGTTGAGCGTGCCCGAAGCCAGATTGAAGGACTACATCAAGATTGCCAGGAAGGCCAGTAAGATCTGGAAGGAACACGGCGCGCTGGGTTACTACGAATGCCAAGGGGATGATCTTGATAAGCCTGGCATGCTGTCGTTCAACAAAGTCGCCAAGCCCAAGGCGGGCGAGGTCGTGATTTTTTCGTTCATTATCTATAAGTCGCGGAAACATCGCGATGAAGTTAACGAAAAGGTGATGGCCGATCCGCGGTTGGCGGCTAGTTGTGATCCCAACAACATGCCCTTCGATTGCAAGCGAATGGCCTATGGCGGTTTCAAAGCGATCGTGGAAAGTCAGCTCACAGCAAACTAGTTCACGGCCACGCGTTCACGGAGTAAGTGTATGTCGATCGATCAAGGTCTATCGCCGGCAAGTAGCGAACAACCGAAGTGGATGACGATTTCGGGCTGGGTGCTCACGGTGTTGATCGCATTGGCCATGCTCGCCAGCGCGGGCTTCAAATTCACAGTGCCGCTGAAAATTGGCGACCACGAGAAGATGGCCGCAATGCTGAAAGAGCAAGGTTTTAGCGTCGAAGTGATGACGTGGATCGCGATTGTTGAAGTGGCTTGCGCGCTGATCTACCTTTTTCCTCGAACTGCGGTGTTGGGCGCAGCGTTATTGAATGGCTATCTCGGCGGCGCGATCTTGGTGCACGTGATGGAAAATCAAAACATCGCGGCGCCGTTGATCATTGGCATCCTTGCCTGGCTGGGGATATTCCTGCGCGAGCCGCGATTGCGAGCAATCATGCCGTGGCGGTGATCAGAGCAACGTCATGCCGGCTGAACCTCGTCTTGATGGAACTCGTCGCGGTTGGTTCCATTTCAGCCTATGGCAGTTGTTCGCCGTGATGACGGCCCTTTGCATTTACTTTGCCTATCAAATGAGCGTCGTCCGTGGCCGCGAGCAACTGCTGAAGCAGCTGCGCGAGAAGCATTACTACCTGTTCGTCACAACGGCTGACGAATATCGGACCCGTCGCGGAATCAAACTCAGCGAGGCGGCGACAGTGCCCATCGTCCGTCGCTGGCTGGGCGATCAGGCCATTCAATCGATTGGCTATTTCGAAGACAGTTTGAATGCTGATGAGGTCCGCACGCTCCAGCGAAATTTTCCGGAATCAGATCTTCAGGAACAACAACGACCCAACGAGCCGTGTCATCCCGGTTGTTTTCCCCACGGTACACTAGTGGAACCGCAGCAGGCCCCCGTCGAATCGAAATCGTGGCCGTCGGTGATGAAGTCATCAGCATCACCAAAGAGGGACAACGTGTATTGCTCCCAGTCACTTCGATTTTTCGGACCGACAATCAAATCTTGATCGTTGAAACGGACCGGGGACCATTGCGAACCACCGAAACACAGCCTCTTTGCACGGAACTCGAATCGATGGTCGAAGCCGGCAAACTGCAAACAGGCGACATCATTCTGAGCTGGCATACGAGCGAAGTCGGTGACTACGAGGTGCGACAATCGCGTGTGTTGCGCATTCAAAAGACGGAAACGATAACGCCGGTGATCAATCTAGTGCTCGGGAATCGCGAATCGTTTATCGCGGGCGGCTTTTTGGCACGCAGCAAGCCACCGCGCGACGAGATTCATGCACATCATCCTTAACTTGCATTGTGGGTCATCGCAGCAACCGTACGGCGCAATCCTTCTGACAAATCAACCGCGGGCTGATAGCCCAGCACTTCGCGCGCTCGTGAAATATCCGCGAGGCTGTCGCGCACATCGCCGGTGCGGGCCGGTGCGAAAATCGGAGGTAGTTTGGTTCCCAAAATCTGCTGCAGCTGCGCGAGCATATCGAGCAGACTCGTCGCCTGGCCGCTGCCGACGTTGAACGTCGATCCGGCCGCGGCGGGAACAGTCGCAGCGAGCAAGTTCGCTTGCACCACATTATCGATGTACGTGAAATCGCGAGTTTGCAGCCCGTCGCCGTAAATGATCGGTGATTCACCGGCGAGCAATTTTCGGGCGAAGAGCGGCACTACCGCGGCATAGGGTCCGTTCGGATCTTGTCGCGGTCCAAAGACGTTGAAATAACGCAAGCAGACGGTTTCCAAACCGTAGCTGTGAAAGAACGCGTGGCAGTAGTGCTCCGCGGCTAACTTGGCAGCTGCATAGGGAGATAGCGGCGACGGCAAATCTTGCTCGCTCTTCAGCGGCGTCGGCTGATTGCCATAGGCACTGCTGGACGCGGCATACACCACGCGGCGCACGCCCGCTTGCCGCGCGGCGTGCAGCAGATTGAGCGTGCCCGTTACGCACGCAGCGTGGGTGGCCAACGGATCTTCAATGCTCCGCGGCACGGATGCAAGCGCTGCTTGATGAAAAACAACTTCGACACCGGCGAGCGCGCGATTCAATAACGTTCGATCGTTTAAATCACCGGCAAAAAACTCGACGCGTGGCAATTCGTCCCCCAGGTTCGTCGAATTGCCGGAGACCAGCGAATCGAGCACGCGCACGCAATCACCGCGCGCGAGCAAATTGCGAGCGAGGTGCGAACCGATGAATCCGCAACCGCCGGTCACGAGAACTGTTGTCATGATCAGAATGCTGGCGTAATTCCAGGCCAGCGTTTCGCTCCCGGCGAGCGACTTACGAACTGGCAGCTTGGGCTGCGATACAGCCTAACACTCGCGCCCCCTTGCTGCGAAGGCGGGCCAGTGTCTGTTGTGCAGGGAGCGTCTCAGCCAGGCCCAGCGGCACGGTCAAATAAGTGGCCGTTGCCGAGCGAGTGAGCAATTCCAACCTTGGCGCCGGGGCTTCGATGGCGTTGATCACCACTTGCCGAAATGTACCGCGGAGTGACTGCAACGCTTGGGGCCAATCGGCGTCAGCTTGCAATTCACCCGTTCCGGCTGGCAGGAAAAACAAATTTCGCAGACTAGTGGGCTGAATCCATTTTGACCAACTGCTCGGTGCTGCCAACCATTGCGACAGCCCGGGCGAGCGCGCGTGACCGAGTTCAAACGATAACGTCGCGCCGGGTCCACCGCCGTCGATCAGCAGCACATCGCCGCCCCGCTCCGCGAGCATGCCCGCGATGCCGAGGGTCAATTCGGCCTGGCCGCGCCAAGACTCAATGGCTGCAAGCGCGAAATTATTCACATGCCGTTGCGTGATGTCCTGTTCGAGCCGATCGATCAATTCGCCATACGCATCAGCGTATTTCGGATCAGCAAGCAAGCGCTGAATGGTTTGTTCAAGCGTAGTCGTTTCTGACTTCGGTGAATTTCGCTTCCAGGCTGGTGCATCGGCGTCGGTCACTTGCGGCGCAGAGGCGACCGGGGCGGCAGCAGGCGCCGCCGCAGGTGGCAGCGGCGCTTCGTTCACTTCGGGCCGCGGCGCGGTTCGTTGTTCGAGATAGTCGGCAAGTGTCGGCTGCGGCGGCCGCGCGATCGGCTGCGCGAGCGCGACGCGCACCGGTTCGACAACGACGGGCTGCACTACGACTTGAGCGCACGAGGAGTCGACCAGCGCTTGCAATGGACCGAAATATGTCGGCACGCTGGCCGGTGTCATCTCGGTGGGAAATGCGAGCGGAGTCGGCGCGTTTGCGCTCGGAAAGCGCGCTTCCAGATTCTTCAGCGCTTGCCGCATGCGACTCATGATTCAACCTCGCCTTTACTCAATTTCCGCGAAACTTAACTGCGGCGCAAATTGCTGAACAACTGCTTGTAGTCCTGTCGCTTCGGCTTACCCGCGGCCACATGCGACTTCCGCCGAGGGGCTTCTTCTTCGATGATGATCATGTCACGATCATCCGTGCCGAGATCCTGCAACGGAATCGTCGCGCGACGGCCCGTTGGCAACTCGTCATGTACGGGTGCTGGATAAACAGGATCGGCAGCTGCGGCGGAACGCTGTGGCAATTCACCGGGCGCAGCCTTGGCCGCGATCGGCTCCGGTTCGAGTAGCCATTCTTCGCGAATCTCGACGGGCTCTGACTTCACTACGATGGGTTGCACGAGCGTCGCACTTTCGGTCCGCGCGACTTGGGGCGGCACGACGGCTCGCATTTCGTCGGCGCCGAACAGCGCCACTGCGATCTCGTGCCCCTCGGTGCTTTGCACGCGCGGCCGATTTCGCAGTGCGGCCGCTTCGAGCGATGCATAGCGGTCGATCACGACTTCTTCTTCGTCGAAACCCTGACCAAATGGATCACTGAAAGACACTTCCACTTCCGTGCCGCGGGCCGAAATCGCCGAGTATTCGGTCGCGTAACGATTGCGATTCAACTCGCGGTCGAGATCGCCGTCGGGTAGATCGAGCGAAGCAATTTCATCATCGATTTGGTCGAGCAGCCGCGTGGCATTGCTTGCTGCGCTGCGGCTGATCATGTCCGGCAGCGGCGCCGTGACTTGCAGACCTGGCTCGCTGTGCCCCACTTCATCGAGTTCGCCGAATTCGATGATGCTGCCCGTTTCCAGCGCGGCAGGGATGCTCTTTTCATTCCACGGCAGCGGCAGTTGCTGCAGATCGGCCCAGGCCTCTTCGATGCCGGCCGCTTGCAGTTGCTTATGGCCGCCAAGGGCGGCGAGCACTAATGCGTGATCACATAATTGGTTGATCAGCCGCGGCACACCGTCGGTCGCCGTGTAGATCGCTTCCAAGGCAGATTGGCTAAACAGCGCATCGGGCCGGCCGCCCGTTTGTTGAATCTGTTCGCGGATGTAGTGAAACGTTTCTTCGCGATTGAGTGGTTGCAAATAACAGCGCGTAGTCAAGCGCTGCTGAAACGATTCCAGCTTCGGACTGGCAAGTCGCTCCTCCAGCACCGAACTGCCGGCGAGAATCAAGCGGACGCGCGGCTGGCCGTTGCGGACCACATTGGTCAACTGGCGAATCTCTTCAAGCAGTCGCAGCGGCAACGTATGCGCTTCGTCCACCAGCAACAGCAGACCCAGCGGTCCACCTTCGCGCGGCTCGAGATGTTGCAGCAATGACAGCCGCAGTTCACCTTCGTCCATGTCGCGATAGGGAAGTTTTAGTTCGAACAGAATGCTCTGCAGCAACGCTTTACGGGTGCACAGCTGCGCGCTATTCAGCATCGCCACGTGAAACTTGCCGCAAAAACCGGCGGCCAGCAGTTGCAGCAGCAGCGACTTGCCCGAACCCGCAGGGCCGACGACCAAGCCCACACCTTCTGCCCGCTCGATGCAGCGGACGAGGTTTTCGATGGCGGCCTGGTGTGTGCTGGTGCGCACATAGGCGGCGGCAGTTGGCGCCGAGGCGAAGGGGCGCTGAGCCAATTGGAACGAGTTTTCGTACATCGGCGATCCTGCAAGCAAGTGGTCAGGCGTAACTGTGTTTAATGGGCGGACGACCGCGTTTAATGGGCGGACGACCGCGTTTAATGGGCGGACGACCGCGTTTAATGGGCGG
>CAYMWL010000044.1:0-5943 GCA_964394305.1 uncultured Pirellulaceae bacterium | reverse complement strand
ACGACCGCCGGATTCAAGTGGCGGACGACCGCCGAATTCAACGGTGCTCAGGTCGGAGAGACGCCTGCGACGCGAGTGGCAACTGCTGGCAACGATTTGCTAGCTGTCACCCGGCAGCGCACAGCCGCCGCTCGCGTTCAACCGAATCACCATTTGCATCGGCACGCCCACGTGGCAGACTGCAGCGACAAGGAAAGAATTCCGGGCAATGGTGTGTCATCGTCCGCGGAGCGAAGCGACGACTAACCGACCACCCGTTGATGCAGCAGATCAAAAGCCTGGCCGAGTGCACTCAGGGGATCGCTGCTCCATTGATGGCTCAGGTTCGCATCGTTGCTCGTGGCCCACACGCAGACGATGAATACGGCGATGACGATCGCCAGACTGAGCTGAGAAATCCACAGCACTTGCTTGTTGAGGTGAGCAGGCATCCGCTGTGGTGCGGTCGTCGAAAGCGGCACTTCGCCGAGTACCGGGAGTGGCAGTGAGTCCTGCAGTTGTGACACGCTGCTCAGCAAGCCCACGCGGCTGGCGAGTTGCACGAGTCGCCACGTCCCCAAACCGCCAGCAGTTGCGAGCAAACCCGCGAGCAACAGTTGAAAGGAAGTGGCGCGGCCACCTTGCTGGGCATGGGTCCAAACGGCCGACGACTCCCAGCCCGTTGCATTCAAGCCGCGAACCCATTGTTGTTGGGCGTCGTTGTAGGAGCGTTCGAGCCCCGAGCGACGGGTCGTCGCTGCGGTCCATTGCGCGGTGAGATTTTGAATTTGTTTGGCAATCGCATGTTCAGCGTTCGGCGCGGTTTCACCCGAGGAACTGATCAGCCGCACGGTGACGCGCGATTTACGTTGCGCCGATTCTGGTAATTCGGGGCCACGCAGCGCGGGTGTGGGTTCGGTTTTCTCCTCGACTCGCGCCGGCTCACGCGGCGTTTGATCGAGTTGCTCGAGCAAGTTCGTAAGCGTCGTTTGCGCTTCGATCACTTGCGGATGCTGTGAAGTGCGGGCCGCGAGCAACTGATCGAGCCGCGCTTGCGCCACAGTCACCTTTTGTTGCAATTCGAGCCAGGCGGGATTGGTCTTGTCCGCCGGCTGGCTGGTGGGGAGCGCCGCATTGGGAACTGGTGCACGTTCCTTGTTTTGCATCGCCAGGGTCAGTTCTTCATGCCGCGCTCGTTCGAGCGCCAAACGACTGGCATCTTCTTCGTCCCGAGCTTGCGCGAGCAACTTTTGATAATGTTGGACCAGCAATTGTGTCTCGGCGAGATCGAGATGTTTGAGCTGCGACGTCAACGATTCGCTCAGCTTGCCGAGCAGGCGACCCGCGAGTTGGCGATCGTGCAGTTGCAGATTCAGTTGATAGCCCGTGCGATTCCCTCGACTCTCGTGTGGTTGCACATCGAGCGCACGTGCGAGTTCGGTGATCAATTCGGTTTGGGCTGCCAAGGAGTCGCGCGGGCAAACTTGCTGCACGGTCGATGCTAGCACCGCATCGGCTTTGAGCCAGGCAGCGACCTGCTCAGCCGCAAGCGGAGTGTTGGTGGCAGCCCGATCGGCGGCTGCTTGTACGCGCTGGCTGATGACAAAACCCTGCAGCGGAGTGCGAGCGAGAATCAGCACCATCAGAAAGATGGCTGCCGCTACCAGCAAAATCGGCACGAGCGGATGCGCAACAGCGCCGGCGGGACTATTTCCCGAATCTCTCCGTGCTGTCGATCCATCGTGCATAGCAAGCGCATCCTGGCTTGGTCGATTCAATAGCAACGCTTCCTCGCGTTTCATCGACGCTCGCAGCGATGGCGCTTAGCCAGATGCCAGCACGTGTCAGGACCGTCACAGATGGCAGGCGTGAAACGTTGGCCGGATCGGCGCTGAGCAAAGCTTGATCCGGCCTACTTCGATGGTGCGCTCGGAGGTTGAGCTGGCGTCGGAATCGGCATGATTGGTCCGGCTGGACAGATATCGCCCATGAACATCAGCGCATCCGGCTGACGAAATCGCGCGAGTTTCCCCTCCGCCAAATAGCTGCTGAGGTACGGCACCTTGCCAAACGCAGTCAGTGCGGTCGCAGCGCAGGTCAGGAACAACGCAACCGTTGCCAGCGTGAGACGCACGAAGCGCGCTCGGAGTGCTGCCAGGCCGACGGGACAATCGCGCGTGATGACCGTGCCATCCGCGCGTTTGAACATCCGCACGCACGTCCGGCCAGTGCGCTCGGCGAGAAAGGCGGTGGCCTCGTCACGGGTCATAGCGGAAATGTTGAAGACATCGAGTTTGCATTGTCCACAGTGCCGCGTCCGTTCATCACCTTTCATCTCCTCCCAATTCGCCGTGCAAGGCGAAGCGATTTGGATCAATTCGAGTGATGGAGTCTTGGCAGCGAACATGCAATAACCCCTACAAAGTTTTTGGGCTGAGTGGTTGGCACTTGACAATTCGCCAGCCACACAACCGCCAGATCGCGAGTGTGCCTGCCAACAGGAGTGAGTAAGCCAGCGAGATGATGGTCGAGAGGTGCCAAAATTCCTCCATGCGAAACGCGAAGATCTGACAGGCAGCGAGCGCGGTTGCAACCAGCAATAAGGCGCCGAATTTAAGGACCGCCGAGCCCTGTGTTCCAAAAGCCCAGACTGCCGTCAGGCAGAGCGCGGCTGATCCCAAACCGTCGGCCGTAACGACCAGCCAATAGAGCGAAGTTTCCAAGCCAGGAAACTGCCGCAACCAGCTGCCACCGGCAAACGCGACCGCGATCGCGGTGGTGACAATGAGGAGTTGCCGGATCGAGACCTGCCAGGGTGGCGTCGTGCCTGCTGGATTCACATTCCAAATGCCTTGCCAACCCCACAGCCGCAGGCCGACCAAAGAAATGGTCAGCACCACCGCAGGAAGCGCGAGTGCATCGTACACGTAGCTCTGCGCCGCCTCGGCGTAGATCACGAACCACACGCCGAAGTGCAGCACGCCGCCGATCAGCAGCAGGATGATTCCCGGCCAGCGCAGACCGAGCAAAGTGAGCGAAATGAGCAACAGCGAGAGTTGGCCGTAGAGCGCCACGTCACGGATTAGATCGCCCTGATGACCCAGGGCAAAAAGGAACGGTACGGACAAGTGAGCCAGGGTCAAAGTCGTCAACAGTGCGCGCTGCAGCCAAAGCGTCGTCGTTGATAGCGCAGAGCGAAACGTCAGGAGATTGCTGCGGGTGGTAGCCACGGGTTCACTCTCGTCGGACATGTTTCCTACCTAAGGAAGACGATTCGCTGGACATTTCGTTTCGCACATATCCGCACGGGTGACAGGATCTCATTAGAATGAGGCAATAAGGAGCCCGAAATTGGTGCGCATCAAGATCTGTGGAATTACGAACGTCGCCGACGCGCTGCAGGCGATCGACGCGGGCGCTGATGCGCTGGGGTTCAACTTTTATCCGCAAAGTCCCCGCTGTGTCTCGCTCGAGACGATGCGAGAATTGCAGGCCTCGCACGAGTTGCGTGCGCAGCTGGCAGACATCACCGTGGCCGGTGTGTTTGTAAATTCTACGAACCCGGAACTGCTAAAGATCGCCGAACTGGGCGCCCTCGATGCAGTTCAATTGCATGGCGATGAAACGCCGCAGCAAACGGGTGAATTGGTATCGACGCTTAAAATGGCGTCGGCGTTACCCGCTGCACGTTCCCAGCCCTTTCAGGTTTGGCGGGCTTTTCGCTGCCGTGAAGCGAATTTGTCCGACGTTGCCGGCTATTTGAAGGAGTGCCGCAGCAACTGGTATTTGCCCAATGCGGCACTCTTGGATGCCTATGCACCAGAGGCATTCGGCGGCACGGGAAAAGTAGTCGACTGGCATGCGGTACGCCAGAATCGCGATCAACTGCACGGCGTGCCGGTGATTCTCGCGGGTGGCCTGAACCCCGACAACGTCGCCGAAGCGATCCGCACGGCGCGGCCCGATGCGGTGGATGTTGCGAGCGGCGTCGAGAGTTCGCCGGGCAAAAAGGATCCGGCCAAGGTGCGGGATTTTATTGCCGCAGCGCAGGCGGCCTTCCACGAAGTCGCAGCGTCATGAACGGACCGAACTTACCGCCGTTGCGGATCACGGTTGCGCGGGAAGTCCCAGGAGGTTGATCCAAAACGCCGATGCCAAACATCGTTATCAGCGAAGGCCGTCGACAGCGAAAGCATTGAAAAGCAGCGACTGTTCAGCCATGCCTCGGCGCTGTTATCACGATTGCGCGTGATAACCTCGCAAGTTGAATTTCAGAAATGCTTTGCGGCAATTAAATCAATCACGAATGTGTTATCGAGACCCTTCGTAGTGGGGGTGTTCAGGTCGGCGCGAACAAGTCGCCCGCAGCTGGGCTGGGAGCGCCGTGTTCTGGTTAAATTTCGGTGATGAAAGGGGGCGGTCCGCGGTTCGTCTAGGGTTGCCGATTTGGCACCTCGATCCCTATCATGGGGCGTTCTGGTTTTTTCATTCGCAGGAGTTCGCAAGTGTCTACCGCCGCTGTTCAGCGTCTGCCGTACAAAGTCAAGGATATGAGCCTGGCCGAGCTGGGCCGGAAAAAGATCCAACTCGCCGAAAATGAAATGCCCGGCCTGATGGCTTTGCGCCGTAAATATGGCAAGACCAAACCGCTGACCGGTGCTCGCATTGCCGGTTGCTTGCACATGACCATCGAGACGGCCGTGCTGATTGAAACGCTGGTCGAGCTCGGTGCCAAAGTGACCTGGAGCAGTTGCAATATTTTCAGCACCCAGGACGAAGCGGCTGCCGCGATCGCTGCCGCTGGTGTGCCGGTTTACGCCTGGAAGGGCATGAATAACGAAGAGTTTGATTGGTGCATCGAACAGACGCTGTTCTTCCCCGATGGTCAGCCGCTCAATTTGATTCTCGACGATGGCGGTGACTTGACGAACATGGTTCACGACAAGTACCCCGAACTGCTCGGCGGCATCAAGGGGCTGTCGGAAGAAACGACGACCGGTGTGCATCGCCTGGCTCAGCGGCTCGAACAGGGAACGCTGAAGGTTCCGGCCATCAACATCAATGACTCGGTTACCAAGAGCAAGTTCGACAACCTCTATGGTTGCCGTGAGTCGCTGGCCGACGGCATCAAGCGGGCCACGGACGTGATGATCGCCGGCAAGGTCTGCGTCGTGGCAGGTTACGGCGATGTGGGCAAAGGTTGTGCTCACAGCATGCGTAGCTACGGAGCCCGCGTGCTAGTCACTGAAATCGATCCCATCAATGCCTTGCAAGCGGCGATGGAAGGTTTCGAAGTTACCACGATGGAAGAGGCTGCCGCTCAGGGCAACATCTTTGTCACCACCACCGGCTGCTGCGATATTCTCCGCGGCGAGCACATCAGCGTGATGAAGAACGACGCGGTCATTTGCAACATCGGCCACTTCGATATCGAAATCGATGTTGCTTGGATGGAAGCTCAAGTGAAGGCCGGCAAGGCCACCAAGGTCAACATCAAGCCTGCCGAACTGGGCAAGGTTGATAAGTACACCTTCAAGTCGACCGGCAATAGCGTGCTGTTGCTCGCTGAAGGCCGCCTGGTGAACCTCGGCTGCGCGACGGGTCACCCAGCGTTTGTGATGAGCAATAGCTTCACGAACCAGGTGCTCGCCCAGCTGGAGTTGTGGCAGAATACCGACAAGTACGAGGTGAGCCTCTATCGTTTGCCGAAGAAGCTGGACGAAGAAGTGGCTCGATTGCACCTCGAACACATCGGTGTGAAGCTGACCACGCTGACGCCGAAGCAAGCCGAATACCTGGGCGTTGCAGCGGAAGGTCCTTATAAGCCGGAGCACTATCGGTACTAATTGATACTGAGAATTGGCGACTGAAAACACGAAGGCCCGGTACATTGATGTGCCGGGCTTTTGTTTTTGTGTGCCTGGCATGTTGTGTTTCTCGGAGATGAGAGTTCTCTACGGGCCG
>CAYMWL010000043.1:0-57819 GCA_964394305.1 uncultured Pirellulaceae bacterium | reverse complement strand
TCGCCTGCGCCTTCATCTGCTACGCCGCCGCAGGGGTTTTGGGATAGGCTCTAAGTCAAAGGTTGAATCCTGGCTCGAACGAATTGAGCCTTCGGACTGATGAATCGACAGGATGTCGAATAACCGGTCCTTTCAGCATCGCCCGTTGCTGCCCGGCATCTGAATTTGGGGGAGGGAGAGGCCTTCAAGTTCAGGTGCCCGGGCGCACCGTGCGGCGATTCTGCTCGAGTACTGCCTGCCGATTGGTCATTCAATCAATAATCTTGAATGTTTCCAAGAATTGCCGTGCCTCAGGTTCTTCAAGAGCATTTTCACCAGGCTTGGCGATTGTCAAAGAGAAACTTCGGCCTTCGTTCACAATAAGAATGCCAGTGATCTCGAACGAATCACCACTGGGAAGGTCAACTTCTGCGGTAACACGAAATGCCGGTCGGCCCGCAAGAGTGATGTCTTCGGATGACTTTTTGCGAGTCGCGTTCTTCAAAAAAACCTCGTTCCCAACCAGTTTTCGCAGACGACAAGTCGGGGCCATTGTTGGGACTTGGCATCACAGTGAGCGAAAGTGCGAACTTCCGCTCCAAATCACTAGCCGCGACTAGGAAAGTGTTGGGGAGTTTGCCGATCGCGCCTTGCTGAATTTTCCAATTTGAACCCGTCGGCAGGGTAACTTCGAAAGACTCCTCGGGTGGAACGAGTTTCTTGCTGACGACTCCAATTTCGGATTCCTTTGGTGACTCGGAAACTCGATCGTTCTTAAGAACCTGACTTTGATTGCCGACAGGTGCTTGCGGGCCGCAGCCAATGCAAACTGCCAGAAGTGCAAGTGCGCCGAGCCAAAAGCGTTTCATGAGTTTCTCACTCCCAGTTGCAAACTCGCTACAGCTAAAACCGTGGAACCAACCCGGTCCCTGCAAACATATCGATCGCCGCGCCGCTCACGCCCTTGCCGATACGCACATCCACCTGCAATTTGTTGCTGAAGTTGCAGGTCAAACCCGCATCGAGATAGTGCTCGGTTCGCGTAGTATCTACTCCCGACGGCGACAAGACAAACCATTCGGTATAAGCACCGAGATTCACTGCCAGCGAATAGCCAATCGTTCACGATTGGACATCTCATTGTATTCGTTCCCCCTATAGTTGGATCGACCGAGGTGTTGATCTGTGTGCTATCTGCGGTAGTCAGAAAGTCGTTGATCTCCTAACCAGTTCACACCAAGTAGCACCCGCCCGGCAGTGAAGGGACCACCCACGGGCACCGTCGTTTGCGGCATCAACGACATCTCTTACAAGATGCCCTGTTGCGGAGTCAGCCCCAACTTCAATCCCCAATAGAGATCCTCCGCCCCCCCATCAGTGATTCGCAGGCCGCCGGTCGTCATTGATAGCCTATTCACAACTGACAAACGCCGCGGCCTGCTGTGCACGAAGCTTCGGTGAAGTCAAGCCGATCGCTGGCCAGAGGTTCATCCCAGCCAGCGGGCAACAATTTTGCTACCATACAGCGATGTTCACGGGACTTGTCGAAGAATTGGGAACGATCGCAGCCATCGAGCCTCAAGGTGCCGCGGTGGCGCTCACTCTCCGCGCGCCGCTGGTCGCCAGCGACGCCACACTCGGAGCCAGCATTGCCGTGAACGGCTGTTGCCTGACGGTGGTTCGCCACAATGGCGACCTCCTCACGTTCGAAGCCGGCAGCGAAACGCTCTCGCGCACCAACTTGGGAAAACTGCAAACCGGCAGCCCGGTAAATCTCGAACGCTCGTTGCGAGTGGGTGATCGTCTCGGCGGACACTATGTCAGCGGACATATCGACGGACTCGGCACGCTCGACGAACGGCGCGATGAAGGCCCCTGGGCCTTTCTGTGGTTTCGTGTTCCCGGCGAACTCGCGCGACAGCTGGCCTCGAAGGGCTCGATTGCTGTCGACGGTGTGAGCCTGACACTGGTGGAAGTCACACACGACCGCTTCAGCGTCGCGTTGATCCCGCACACGCTGTCGGTAACAACTCTCGGCGCGCTGAAAATCGGCGACACCGTCAATCTCGAAACCGACTTGCTCGCCAAATACGTGCAACGACAGCTGGAATTTGTTTCGAGCCCGCGTTCGACGTAACCAAATTTTTACTTCTGCATTTTGCCTTCTAACTTCTGCATTCCCCCATGCCTTCCGCTCGCCAAACTGTTTCCTATCTCACTCGCCGCTTTCAAGAGGCGGGGATTCGGCCCGAGGTGCGACATGGCCAGAATTTCTTGATCGATCTCAATCTGCTCGACGTGCTGATTGAAACTGCCGCTCCCTGCGAAAACGATGTGATACTGGAAATCGGCACGGGCATGGGTTCGCTGACGTCGATGCTCGCCGATCATGCAGCGCACGTCGTGACGGTCGAAATCGACGCCCGCCTGCATCAAATGGCCTCGGAAGAGCTCGAAAGCTACAGCAACATCACCATGCTGTTGCAAGACGCGCTGCGGAACAAGAACAACATCGCCGAAAGTGTGCTGGAAGAGGTCCGCAAACACATCGCCGCAGCGCCCGGCCGGCAATTCAAGCTCGCGGCGAACTTGCCGTACAACGTTGCCACGCCGATTCTCTCGAACTTGCTTACCAGCGATCCGACTCCCGTTTCGCTTACCGCCACCATTCAAAAGGAACTCGCCGATCGCATGATCGCGCCGGCCGGTGTGAAGGACTACAGCGCACTGAGCGTGTGGATGCAATCGCTTTGCGACATGCACATCGCCCGTATCTTGCCGCCTCAAGTCTTTTGGCCGCGGCCCCGGGTTCACTCGGCCATCATTCATATCGTACCCAACGCCGAGAAACGGGCCTTGATTCCCGATCTCGACTTCTTCCACACCTTTGTCCGCGGCCTGTTCCTCCATCGCCGTAAATTCCTTCGCAGCGGCCTGGTGGCTTCGATGCAGGAACATCTCGACAAGCCGGGCGTCGACGAAGTACTCGCGCCGTTCAACTATCCCGTCGACGTCCGCGCCGAACAATTGTCGATCGAACAAATCCAGCAATTGTGTGAAGCGTTTCGGCAACGACTCGTGGTCTGAAAAGGAAGTCCGACGCGTAAGCGAGGAAGTGCTGCGAACCACTTCCGCTATCCGAGATTGGTATTCCCAATACCGCTCTTGTAAGATGCCTACCAACATCTCTGCCAGGAGCCTCACATGTTCTGCCGAATCGCAGCGCTGGTTCTTTTGATTGCAATTCTTTTACCACGGAACGCAACCGCTGCCGATGGCACGCTGAAGATCAGTTTCAAATACGACGGCACGGCTCAGAAACCGAAGGCCGTTGCTGGCGTTCCCGGCTTCTGCGGCCCTGGCGGCGTAACCGACGAATCGCTGGTGGTCGGCCCGAACGGCGGCGTCCAGAACATCGTGATGTTCATGTACACAACCACCACGAGCAAAGCACCCGACAATCCTGCGGCCTCAAAGCGCTCGCCAAGGAAGTGACCATCGACAACAAGGACTGCCGCTTTGAGCCTCACATCGCGCTGATGCACACCTCGCAGACGCTGGTCGCCGCCAATGGCGATCTTTTCGGGCACAACATCAAGGGTGATCTGTTCTACAATCCGTCGTTCAATGAATTGATTCCCACCGGCGAGAAGGTGAGTTTTAATTTCAAGAAAACCGAAAAGCGGCCTATGCCCGTCGCTTGCACCATTCACAGCTGGATGAATGGCTGGGTCCTGATTCAAAATCATCCTTATTTTGGAATCAGTAATTCCAAAGGCACGCTCACCATTCCACATATACCCGACGGTATTTACACCTTCGTGATGTGGCACGAAAAAGGTGGGTTCATCAAACAAGGGAGGCAGAACAAAAAAGTAACCGAATGGAAAAGTGGCCGCATCGATGTCACGATCGCTGGCGATACCAACCTGGGTGAGTTTTTAGTGAAGCCGTAATCCTCTGTCG
Source organism: uncultured Pirellulaceae bacterium (assembly GCA_964394305.1). Taxonomy (GTDB): domain Bacteria; phylum Planctomycetota; class Planctomycetia; order Pirellulales; family Pirellulaceae; genus Anatilimnocola. The sequence continues at coordinate 53,874 of CAYMWL010000043.1, read as the reverse complement.
TGTTCGTCGAAATGCCTGAACCTGCCAGCCCCGAATCTAGCGCACCACAATTCTCGCTCCAGCGATTCTTGTTGCTGCTGATTCAAACGCCGACCCTGTTTGTCTTGCTGCTGACCTTTGCCAGCTTCTTCGCTCGCTATTGGTGGCGCGCGGAACAGTTCTGCCATTTTCGTTTGCAGTACGGTTGGCTGCTGGTCATTGCTGCGATGGTATTGATGATCGCACGGCAGCAGCGGTTCGCGCTGGTGGCGGTTTTCGGCGCACTGGTGAATTTCGCCTTCGTGCTGCCGATCTATTGGCTTACGCAACCCGGCGATATTGCGAAAAAACCTTGGCGGTTGGTTTCGTACAACGTCCTCTCCAGTAACGACCGCTATGACGAAGTGCTGGAAATGCTGCGGAAGGAAGACGCTGATGTCGTGCTGCTGTACGAAGTGAGTCATGCCTGGGCTCGGCAGTGCGAAACATTGCGGGACAAGTATCCGCATCAGCACCTGCTGCCGCAGCGCAACAATTTCGGCATCGCCCTCATCAGCCGCGTGCCGTGGCAATCGGCGGAAGCAATCGAATGGGGGCCGGCGGGCGCACCATCGATCGTCGCGAAGTTCCCTTCGCTCGGCACCCTGATCGGCACCCATCCGTTGCCGCCCGGCAGTCGCAGGATCGCCGAAATGCGAAACGATCAACTGCGAGCCATCGGCAAATACTGTCAGCAGCAGAACGAAGCCGCAACCCGCGATGGAGAGCCGAGTCGACTGATTGTTGCCGGCGACCTGAACATCACCAGTTACTCGCCGTTTTTCCACGACCTGCTGCGGGAGGCGAACCTGCGCGACAGCCGGCAGGGCTTCGGCGTGCAAGCCAGTTGGTCGCCGCGGATCCCACTGCTGTTCAGCATCCCGATCGATCATTGCCTGGTCTCACCATCGCTCGAAGTGATTGACCGCCGCGTTGGCCCGAAGCTCGGCTCCGATCACCGGCCGGTCATCATCGACATCCGCTGATCGCGCAATCGATGCGCCGTTACAACTTGATCGCGCGACAATTGGCGACCGCTGGCATTGCGTGCGCCCGTAAATCCCTCACTGATGCATTCCACTTTAGTTCTTGGGTGCATTTGGCAAGTCGGTTACGACGGCACGCTTCGCTTCATCGAGAGTGGTTGTCGTTCCATACTGTGGCAGTGCGCCGTGCAGAGCCAAATTCGTGTAGCGGCTCCAGTGCCATTTTCCGCTTCGGTCGCCCAGGATCACGGCGACTTGAGCCAGGGTGAAATCGTCGATCAGTTCGATACGCGGGGGCGAGCCGTTGGGCTCCGTCCAATGGTAGCGGATCATTAGTTCTTTGCGGTTGCTGGCTCTGAGAAAAATCCCCTTGGCTGGCAGGCCCACGTAAACGTATCGGCAAAAAAGGCTGCAAATTCGACGACAAGTTTCGTGGGAGAGAGCACTGCTCAACGCCACGCGATAGAATGCTGCGCAGTTCGCATGGTTTTATGGAGAAGGATCGCAATGTTTTGCAACCGGTGGATTTTGCTGTTGTGGTTGGTAGCTGGCGCCAATGCTGTCCGGGGTGAAGACTGGCCCGAATGGCGGGGACCGCAGCGCGATGGTGTCTGGCGCGAGACGGGAATTGTCGAGAAGTTTGCCGCCGCCGAACTGCCAATCAAGTGGCGGGCGAAGATCAGCGCGGGCTACACAGGCCCAACCGTTGCCGCTGGCAAAGTGTACGTGATGGATCGCCTGGCTGATCGAGAGAATCCACAGGAGCGAGTCCTCTGCTTCGACGAACAAACCGGCGCCGAACTGTGGTCGATCGCCTATGCGTGTGCGTACGGCCGCGTTGGCTATCCGGCCGGGCCGCGGGCTTGCGTGACAATCAACGCGGGCAAAGCCTATACCCTTGGTGCGACGGGTTGGCTCCATTGCCTCGATGCCGCGAGCGGCAAGATTCTGTGGAAGCGAGATCTGGAAACGGAGCACAAAATTGCGATGCCGATCTGGGGCGTTACTGCGTCACCCCTGGTCGAAGGGAATTTGCTGCTGTTGCACATCGGCGGCCGCGATGGCGCCTGCATTATTGCGGTGAACAAAGAGACCGGCGTCGACGTTTGGAAGGCCCTTGATGATCGTGGCCAATATTCGACACCCCTGGTTGTGAATCAGGCCGGCAAGCGCGTGGCCATTTGTTGGACGGGCGACAGCGTCACGGGCCTCGAAGTTTCGACGGGCGAAAAACTGTGGAGCCAACCGTGGAAGCCGAGAAACATGCCAATTGGTGTGGCTACGCCGGTGATTGAAGGTGATCGAGTCTTCTTCACTTCGTTTTACGACGGATCGCTGTTGCTCAAACTCGACCGCGAGCAAACAGCCTTCGAAAAACTCTGGCTCGTCGTCGGCCGGGACGAACGCAATACCGATGCCATTCATTCGATCATCAGCACACCGGTGTTTGACAAGAACTACATCTATGGAGTCGATAGTTACGGTGAACTTCGTTGCCTCAATGCGAAAACTGGCGAGCGCGTGTGGGAAGATACGACCGCAGTTCCGAAGGCGCGCTGGAGCACGATTCACTTCGTAAAGAATGGCGATCGCTACTTCTTGTTCAACGAACGGGGCGAATTGATCATCGCGAACCTTTCGCCGCAGGGGTTTGGGGAAATCAGCCGGGCGAAATTGCTGGAGCCAACGCTTGATCAACTGCGGCAGCGCGGCGGGGTGTGCTGGTCGCATCCGGCGTTTGCGAATAAGCATATCTTTGCGAGGAACGACAAAGAAATTGTCTGCGCGAGTCTGGCGAAGGAGTGAGCTTGCCGGCATCCTGAAGGGTTATCTTTGGCAAGTTGGGCGATTTTTCGTCAGTTCCACTTCAGCGGCGGTTGCAGCCCCTCCTACGCCAAGAACGATGGCTGCAATAAAAATGATCGCAAACATGTCTTGCATGGAAAATCGTATTGCCCCATTTCACTCTCGCTCTAAAAAGTCCGGCTAGAAATCGCAGGTCCAGCGAGTGACTAGGTGTAGCCTATCCGGTTACCCTAAGCCCCCAAGCAAGGTTGGCGGCAAATGCTGGCATTGCTGTGCGACTTCGGCTTAGAATGGGAGCTCCATTCGGACGGCTTTGGCTCTCGAAAAGCAGTTCTAGAACAACCTCCCCGCATGAAATCTCTCCCACCTGTTTGGAATGTCCTTGCGCTGTGGTGCGCAACGTCGCTGTTTTGTACCGCCGCGATGTCGGCAGAATCTGCGTTTGAACCAGCGTTCCAACAAAAAGTGCTGCCGATTCTGACCAAGCACTGCGCCGATTGTCACGGCAGCGAAGAGCCCGAAGCCGAGCTCGACTTGACCGTGCCGGCGACATTGCTCCGTGGCGCTCGCTCGGGCTACATCGTCACGCCTGGTAAAGCCAACGCCAGTTTGCTGACGCAGTTGCTGGCGAAAGGTTCGAAGCCGCACATGCCGCCCGAAGGGCAACTTTCGGACGACGAGATTGTCACCATCAGCAGTTGGATCGATTCGCTCCCGGCCGATTCGCTGCCCGATCGACCTTTGCTCGGGAAGGGGCGGAACCATTGGGCATTTCTACCACCGACGAAAGCGCCGCCGCCAGAACTGACGAGTGACGAGATCAATGGCTGGGCAACTTCGCCGGTCGATCGCTTCATTGGTGCAAAATTAATGACTGCGGGCATTGAACCAACGCCCGCCGCCTCGCGCGAATTGTTGCTGCGTCGCGCGTTTATTGATCTCATCGGCCTGCCACCTTTGCCGGCCGATGTGCAGGGTTTTGTCAACGATGCTGCGCCCGATGCTTATGAACAACGGCTCGATGAGCTGCTCGCTTCACCCGCGTATGGCGAACGTTGGGGACGGCATTGGTTGGATCTGGCTCGTTACGCCGACAGCGGCGGCTTTCATGACGATCTCGATCGGCCGCATGCTTGGCGATATCGCGACTATGTCATTCGCAGTTTGAATGAAGACAAGCCCTACGCGCAGTTCGTGCGCGAGCAACTCGCCGGCGATGAATTGAAAGACTGCACGGCCGATTCGCTCGCCGCAACGGCCTTTTGTCGCAATGGTCCGACCAACGACGACAACATGGGGAACAACGCGACCGATCGCGAGAAGTATCGGCTCGATCTTCTCGATGATGTGATTTCCACGACCTCCTCCGTTTATTTGGGGCTGACCGTCGGTTGTGCTCGTTGCCACGATCACAAGTTTGACCCGATTCCGCAGTCAGACTATTACCAACTGCTGGCGATCTTCAACAACGTGACGCGCAAGGATGTGCCGCTCGATGAACAGGGCAAGCCAGCGCCCTACGCGAAATCGGCCGAAAAAGGGAAGCCGGCCGTCATGGCAATCATCGACGTGAGCAACAAGCCACGCGAAACGTACGTGCTGTTCCGCGGCGACTTGAACAACCGCGGGCCGCAAGTGAACGCGGGCGTGCCGCGGGTGTTCGCAAACTCGGCAGCGCCCTTTGTGCCGCAGAAAAACGAGCGGACCACCGGGCAACGGCTCGCCTTTGCCGAGTGGATCGGTTCGCCCGAAAATCCACTGACCTGGCGGGTAATTGCGAATCGTTTGTGGCATCATCACTTCGGCCGCGGCCTGGTCGCGACGCCCAGCAACTTTGGTTTGACTGGCAGCTTGCCGACGCATCCGGAGTTGCTCGATTGGCTGTCGCTCGAAATGGCAGCAGACGGCGGCCATTGGAAAAAGATGCATCGGCAGCTGATGACCTCGGCCACGTATCAACAAGCGTCGCAAAGCACCGGCCGCGGCGCCGAAGTGGATCCGCAGAACTTGCTGCTGTGGCGAATGAATAAGCGGCGACTCGAAGCCGAAGCGATTCGCGACAACGTCCTCGCCATCGCTGGGACGTTAAAGACGCAGCACGGCGGCCCCGGCATCAAGCCTCGCATTCCTGCGGAGTTGCTCACCGCCAGCCAGCGGAACAAATGGCCGCTCGTCAAACAAGAAGGCCCCGAACATTGGCGGCGGAGCGTTTACATTTATGTGAAACGTCAGATGCCCTTTCCGCTTCTGGAATTGTTCGACATTCCCAGCACGGCGCACACGTGCGATCGACGACAAGACAGTACTATTCCCACGCAAGCGCTCGTGCTGATGAACGACAACTTCACACAAGAGCAAGCTGCTTGGTTTGCGCGGCGTGTTCGTTGGTCTGCAGAAACGCATTCAATGGACTCGCAGGCCAAACACGCCCTGCTGCTCGCACTTAGTCGCGAGCCAAGTGCGACAAGGATTACCGAAGCGGCGGACTTTTTACGCGTCCAACAGCAGGTTTATCAAACTGCCGGTCAGAAGTCGGCCGATGCCAGCGAAGCGGCCTTGGTCGACTTGTGCCACGTGCTGCTGAATTGCAACGAACTTTTGTACGTCGATTGAGGTTTACGATGCCCATCATCAGTCGTCGAGAAATGCTCGCCAGTTTTGGCGCCGGTTTCGGCACGCTCGCGCTGCGTGGCTTGCTCGAAAAAGATGCGCACGCCGCCGAAGCATCGGTCGCCGCGCAAAATCCACTCGCGGTTCGCCAACCACATTTTGCCGGTAAAGCGAAGGCCGTCATCTTCTTGTTCATGTACGGCGGCCCGAGCCATATCGATTTGTTCGACCCGAAGCCGGGTTTGGAAAAATGGAACGGGCAGCCCATTCCCGTCTTTGATCAGAACGATGTATTCCGCAAGGGAAGCAAAAACGCCGCGTTACCGAGTCCCTATAAGTTTGCGAAGCACGGCGAATCGGGCATGGAAATCGCCGAGACGTTTCCGCACCTCGCCAAGCTCAGCGATGAGTTGTGCGTCATTCGCTCGATGCATGCCGAGAGCAACAACCACGGCCCGGCGCTGTTTCAAATTCAAACGGGCGATCGCCTCTCGGGGCGGCCGAGCATTGGTTCCTGGGTAAACTACGGCCTCGGTTCCGAGAATGAAAATCTGCCAGGCTTTGTCGTGCTCATGGATCGCGACGGAGCGCCGGTCAACGGCGCGCTGAACTGGGGCAATGGCTTCATGCCGGCAGCGTATCAAGGCGTGCCGTTTCGGCCGACGGGCGATCCAATTGCATACCTCAGTCCACCGGCCGGTGTCTCGCGCGAGCAACAACGCGCGCGACTTGATCTGCTCGCGAAGTGGAACGGCCAGCATCTGGCCGAGAATCCGCACGAGACGGCGCTCGCGGCCCGGATTGCTTCATATGAGCTTGCCTATCGCATGCAATCGGAAGCGTCCGAAGCCGTCGAAATCGCGCAAGAGCCCGAGTACATTCGGCAGATGTATGGGCTCGATAATAAGGTAACGGAACACTTCGGCCGCAACTGTTTGCTCGCGCGGCGGCTGATTGAGCGCGGCGTGCGATTTGTGCAGATTTACAGCGGTGGCAACGAAGGGCCGAAAGCTTGGGACGCGCACGACGATATCAAGAAGAATCACGATTTACACTGTGGCGAGACCGATCTGCCGATTGCCGGTTTGATTCAAGACTTGAAACGTCGTGGCTTGCTCGATTCGACGCTCATCGTCTGGGGCGGCGAGTTCGGCCGCACGCCATTTGCCGAAGACGGCAAGGGGCGCGACCATCACGCCAAAGCATTCACCATGTGGATGGCCGGCGGCGGGATCAAAGGTGGCGTGACATATGGCGAGACCGACGAGTTCGGCTACAACGTCGTCGCCAATCCCGTTTCCGTTCCCGATTTGCATGCAACCTGTTTGCATTTGCTCGGCCTCGATCACACGCGGCTGACGTATCGCGTCAATGGGCGCGATTATCGTTTAACCGATGTCAGCGGACATGTGCTACGGCCACTGATTGCGTAACGATGATGCTCGGCGGATCTCTGCCAAACGAACGTAAATCGATTGGAAGCAACTGAGCATCAACATATATATTGATGCGAACTTCCTGTCCTAGGAATTTCCCATGCGTTCCCTTTCTGCTGCTGTGATTGCGTTGCTGCTGTTCAGCCGGCTGCTCTACGCAGCCGACGCTATCGAGCGGCCTCAATTCGGCCGCCATGTCACTCCACTACTCAGCAAGCTCGGTTGCAACGGCGGCACTTGCCACGGCGCGGTGCAAGGGAAGAACGGCTTTCGGTTGTCGCTGTTCGGCGCCAAGCCGGAATGGGATCATCTGCAACTCACTCGCGATGTAAGCAGTCGGCGCATCAATTTCCTAGCACCGGACCAAAGTCTGATCCTGCAGAAAGCCAGCGGCCGCGTGCCGCACGGCGGCGGCAAGCTGCTCGAGCATGACTCGTTGGAATATCGCGTCCTGCAAAACTGGATTGCGAACGGCGCGAAGTGCGAAACGGGCGAAAGTCAGCGCGTTGTTGAGCTGAAAGTGACGCCACAGGAACAAACGCTGAAGCTGCAGGAAAAGTACCAGTTGACTGCCATCGCGAAGTTCGCCGATGGCTCGACCGAGGACGTCACCCAACTTTGTTCGTTTCATTCGCTCGATGAAAACACCGCGAGGGTGAATCGCCGCGGTGAAGTGACGGCGGAAAATATCGGCGATGTGTCGCTGGTGGTGCGCTATCGCGATGAACCGACTTCGGTGGCTGCTCTCGTCACGCGCGGCTCCCACGCACCATTTCCAGCGGTGAAGCCCAATAATTTCGTCGACGAGCGTGTGCTCGACAAACTCCGCCACCTCGGTCTTCCGCCAGCAGATTTGTGTGACGACCCGACGTTCCTGCGGCGAGTACGTCTGGACGTAACGGGGCAACTGCCGACGGCCGATGAAGTGCGCGTGTTTCTGGCAGACACTGCTGCCGACAAACGCACCAAAAAAATCGAACAATTACTGGCCGAACCGGGTTATGCAGCACTATGGACGCTGAAGTTGTGCGATCTGCTCGGCGCTGCCGATTTCGGCATTTATGCCGATGGTCTGGCGGAACAATTCGAAGCACCGCGGTTCCAAGCCTGGGTCCGCGCTCGGATGGAAGAGAACGTTCCTTACGATGAATTTGCCGCTCGGATCCTGCTGGCCACCAGTCGCGAGGGGCGCAGCCTGGAAGAATGGTCGCAAGAAGTCCTCGTCCTGCAGCAAGGTTACGCAACGCCGCGAAAAGATCTCGAGCTTTATGCCCAACGCAAGACGCTCGATGCCTACTGGCAACGGCGCGATGCCAACGGCGTGCCCGGCGCTATGCAAGTGGCACATGCATTTCTCGGGCTGCGTCTGCAGTGTGCGCAGTGTCATCGCCATCCGCACGATGTTTGGCAACAGGATGACGTGTTGAGCTTCGCCAACTTTTTCGTCCGCGTTCGCACCGTTGGCTTTCAAGGAGACAACGAAAAGAAATTGCCCGAGCAGGCCAAGCTCTTCAAGCAGATGAATGAAGAAGGAAAGCGACTCGCGGAGGAAGCAAAGAAACTCAAAGAAGGCAAAGTCAAGCAACTGGCTGAGAAAGCCAAGCAGGCGGAGAGTGACAAGAACCGTTTGAAGAATGAGATCGCCAAACTCGAGCAGGCTAACTCAACGGATGGCCTCGAAGCAAAAAAGAGCGAGTTGGCGGCGGCTGAGCAAGTTATCGCTGGTCACAAAGCCGCCCAACAAGAGGTCAGCGATCTGGAGAAGAAGAGCAAGTTGCTCAGTGATGATGTTTCGAAGCGAATTTTGCACGCGGAAATCTTTCATCGTGCCGACGGTGACTCCAAAGGCAAATGGGCCAGCGTCGAGAGTCCATTGGGATCGCAGTCGTCGAAGGATTTTCGCTTGCTCGGTGAACGCGAACCGCTCGCCATTGCAGCCGACGAAGATCCACGTGAAAAGCTCGTCGCGTGGTTACGCAAGCCTGACAATCCGTTCTTTGCGAAAGCAATCGTCAACCGCGTCTGGGCTCACTATTTCGACCGCGGCTTGATCGATCCGCCCGATGATTTGTCGCCGTTCAATCCGAGCACGCATCCAGTCTTGCTCGATGATTTGACCAAGGGATTCGTCGCCGCAAAGTTTGATTTGAAATGGCTGCACCGGCAGATTTTGCTCAGCCGCACTTATCAACAAAGCAGTGAAGCGTCGCCAGCAAACGCTGCCGATCGCAGCAACTATTCCCACTTTGCTCGCCGCCGCTTACCGGCCGAAGTATTTCTCGATGCTCTGAACCAGGCCACCGGCACGCGCGACGATCTGGACATGAAGTATTTTCACTGGCCGGAAAACTTGAAAACGGTCGAAGTTCCCTACACGCCCAAGAACGCGTTCGTCACGTTCGTGTTGGAGCAGTTCGGCCGCAGCGAGCGGAACTCGTCGGTGCAATGCGACTGCCAGCGGCAAAGCGAAGCTTCGCTGTTGCAAGTGCTGAGTTTGGCGAATCATCCGCAGGTATGGAAGAAAATCAGCGATCCGAATGGTCGAGTGGCGAAGTTGATGAAGAACGTTTCCGCTCCTGAGAAACAGATTGAAGAACTGTATCTCAGCACCGTGAATCGCCAACCAACTCGGGCCGAGATCGAGTTCTGCCTGGCTCATCTGCAGCAGGCAGAATCGCTTGAGAAGGGATTGCAGACCGTGCTGTGGTGTTTGCTGAATACGAAAGAGTTTTTGCTGCAACATTGACCCCAGCCAGCGATATACGCTCGCCAACAAGGACGCACTCATGCACAATTCATGTTCCACCTTCCGCCAAACCACGCGTCGCAATTTCTTACAAGTCGGCGGCGCATCGCTTTGCGGTATCGGCTTGCTCGATTTGTTGCGGGCGCAACAAGCAGCGGCCAAGAACACCGGTGCCAAGGCGAAGCAGTTGATCGTCTGTTGGCTCGCGGGCGGGCCGCCGCACACGGACATGTTCGACATGAAGCCCGATTCGCCCAGCGATTACAAGGGTGAGTTTTCGCCGATCAACTCGAACTTGCCAGGCCTGCAGGTTTGCGAGCTCATGCCGCGACTGGCGAAGATGGCGGATAAGTACACGATCATCCGCAGCGTCACCACGATGAACAAGCCCGGCGATCACAGCCGAGCGCCAATGTACTGGCTGACCGGCAATCCACGCCTCCCCAGCGGCACGGAAAAATACCCGATGTACGGCAGCACAATCAGCAAGCTGCGCCCCGGCCCGGCAGAGTTGCCGACGTTCACGGTGCTCGGCAAGATCGACCATCACATCAACAATAGCATCGCGGGAAGCTACCTCGGCCCGGCGTTCAATCCGTTCATATTCGATCCGCTGGCGTCGAAGGACGACATCGCCAAAATGCTCACACCGCAAATGGAATTGCCGGCGTTTGCCAAGAACACGGAACTGCTGAAGCAACTCGATCAGCGGTTGCGCGGGCAGGACGCTGCCGATCCGCTCATCGCTGGGCTCGATCAATATCAGCAAACCGCATTCGATATGCTCCGTTCGCCGAAGTTGCGAGCGGCACTCGATTTATCCAAAGAAGATCCGAAGACCATCGAACGCTATAAGCAGGATCACTTGGAAAAATATCGTTACCCTTCGGGCGATCCGCTTCACTTCTTGCTGGCCCGTCGCTTGATTGAAGCAGGTGCGCCGGTCGTGCATTTCAGCCTTGGCTATTGGGACTGGCACGGCGAGAATTTTATCGCCGGTCGCCAGCAAATTCCGATGTTTGACGCTGGTTTGTCGGCATTGCTCGAAGACCTCGATCAACGAGGTCTGCTCGATTCGACGATTGTGCTCGCGCTCGGCGAAATGGGACGCAAACCGAAATGCGGGACCGACAAGAAGGCTGGCCGCGATCATTGGGACTATGCACAATTCGTCCTGGCGGCCGGCGGTGGTTTCAAGCGCGGTTGCATCGTCGGCGCGACTGACAAGCTCGGCGAGCAAGTGAGCGACAATTTCTACAAAGTCGAAAGCTTCGGCACGACGCTATATCACCTGCTGGGGATCAATCCTGAAACCGTTCTCAGCGCGCAAAGCGGCCGGCCGGTGAAGTTGATTGCTGAAGACGCGCCGATTATCAAAGAAGCGATTGCGTAGGATTGAGCTGGTCGTGGCTGAAATCTAATTCCGCAACATGCGCCGGATCAGTAATACGCCCACGACCATGTAGACGACATTGGCCGTCCAGACGACGATCGGCGGCGCGGTCCCCGACTTCACCAGAGCCAGGCTTTGGCTGAGAAACACCCAGTAGAAGAGCACGGGGATGAACGCGACACCGAACGTAGTGAGGTAATCGCTGTTCCGCATCATAATTGCGAGCGGTGCACCGACGAGCACGAATGCCAGGCAACAAAAGCCGCTCGCCCAGCGGCGCCAAGGTTCGCTTTGCAGACGATAGAGACGCATCCGCGCGGTTTTCACGCTGGATTGCCGTTTCTGCCAGGTGGCCTGCTCGAGCAGATCGAAATCGCCGGTCATCAGCGCCAGGCCCGTTTCGGCAGCGACGGATTGTTCCAATTCCGTGATCGTTTGCTTTTGCGTTTCGATGGCTTGCCCCATTTTTCGCAGCGACAAGTGCGCCGGGTTGCTCTCGCCCAGGTCTTTCGCCGCGGCATAGGTCAGCGGAATGTCCTGCACCGTACGACCAGGCCAGTCGAAGGTCAGCCCCTCGTCGGTGTCCATTTTGCAGTCGATCAAGATCAGGCTGAGCGTGTTCTCTTCCAAGTTCGATTGCAGTTCGGCTTCGGCCGCAGTCAGCGTGAACGCGGGCATATCGTTGTTCGATTGAAAGTTCATGATGGGCCGAATCAACCGGCGGCCATCGACGGCTTTGACGATGATTGAGAACCGCGGATTCGCGTACGACCGCTGGGTACGCAGCATGCCGTAGACGATTTCTTCGACCGACTGGATGACAACTCGTTGCGTACCGGCGTGGCCCCACGAATAGGAAACATCATTCAGCCACACGCCCACCAGGCTCAGCAAAAAGGAAAGCGCAAGCACGGGCGAAAGTAGCACCAGCGGCGAAATGCCGAGGGACTTAAACGCAACAACTTCGTTCTCGGCCGACATGCGGCCATACACGAAACAGGTCGCGAACAGAATTGTGGCGGGAACAGCGAACGCGAGCGCGGTTGGCATCGCGAAGGGAATGAGCTTGAGCGTCGGCCCGATGCCCAAATTCATCCGCACCGCTTCTTGGCCAATGAAGATCAGAATCATGACCAGGGTCATGATCACCAGCCAAAAGCAGAACAGCTTCAGCAGGTCGAGCAGAATCGAGCGGCTGATGATATTCATGGGAAGGATCTAACGCGGCGGAATTCGCCCTGCTAGCACGTGCGAGTTGCGGACGTAGTTGGTTGGCGGAGCAATTTAGCAGAATTGCCGCCCCAACCAAATGTCATTCGACAGCGCGAATTCCCGGCTACTACGGTCCCACGACGGTGCTGCCACCCTGCCCAAACTGATAGTTGAAGTTCAACGGCATCACGCCGTAGATGCCGCGGGTAAAGACCATATCGATGATTTCATCAGCCCGTTGCAGGGAAGATTTCGGCACCACCACGATATCGGAATCACGCAGCCAGATTTCGTCCGAGGGCATGGGCCGTTCGCCATAGAGCGCGCCGCGCAAATCAAGCTTGGTAGCCAGCAGCCGCCAGTCTTCGGCCCGGCGAAATACGACAATCGTTCGCAGGTTCGCGCCTTGCAACCAACCGCCGCCAAGAGCGATGGCTTGCATGGCCGTGGTCGGCCCTTCCAGCGAGTAGCGGCCCGGGTTGCGCACTTCGCCTACGACGAAGATCGACCGTGGAGCGCGTTGAAAAAGGTTTGGTGTGACCTCTAGTCCTTCCACGATGTTGGCGTAGCGGGCGTTGACTTCACGCTTGATCTCTTCGAGCGACAAGCCCTGCGCGGGAACCTGGTCGATGCCGGGGAGCGAAACAGTCCCTTCAGGGTTCACGCGCAAATTACGACCTTGGCCGCCGGAGAAAAAGCGGTTGTCGACCGATGCTTTCAGATCTTCGAGCCGCGTATTGGTTTTTACCGGCGTGACGGTGATGTCCGGAATCTTGTAATACTTTTTGTATCGCTCTTCGAGAGCTTTCTGCACGTCGACGAGCGTGAGCTTCGAAACTTTGATTTGGCCGACAAGCGGCAGAATGATCATGCCGTCGGTCTGAATCGTGACTTCGCGGTTGAGCGTCGTATCGATGAGCGATTCGATCTTCAGCACATCGCCGGTTTGCAGGCGGTATGGCTTGGCCGAATCGGAACGGGTGATGCGATAGATGAATTCGACCTGGTCATCGACTCGCAAATGATACTGCGGAACATGCGACAGGCGCGAAGGGCCGATATATTCGCCTTGCTGAAAAGCTTCCCAAGGAATCGGGCCCCAGTCTTTGTGCCACCGTTGTTCGCCGCAGCCATCGCCCTTTGCACAATCGACGCCGTCGATGCGGCGGACGCACGCGTTGCCGTTGCACACGCCGGTATTGCAAGTGTTGCAAGCGACTGCGTAAGCGCTGGGTTGCTGAGCTCGCGTTTCGGCGGCTAAGCCAATCAGGACAATCGATGTTGCGGCAATGAGGGCGAAGTACTTGTTCATGGCGGTGTTATCTCCGAGTGCCGACCGCGCGGGATTGCGCGGTGGCCGGACTTGGCGGTTGATCCCAGCTCTGGGCCTGCCCGCCAGTTGCTGCAAAGGTTTTGGGTTCGACCCAGCGCACCGCCGAGCTGCCCGGGTTGTTAGCGAGCGCACCGCGGCCGCCAAGCGAAGCCAGTTCTTGCTCGGCGAGCGTCGCCAATTCGTTTTCGCCTAGTCGTTTGTGAACAATGGCCAGATTCTGCCATCCTTCTGCGTGCGAACGAGTGGTCACACTCTGCTGCAGCAGCGCTTTAGCATCTTGCAATTGGCCATAACGAGCGAGCAGCACGCCGAGTTCGTTGGCCGCGAGATAGTGTTGCGGAGCAACACTGAGCGCCGCGCGGAAGCAAACCATGGCATGCGGACCTTGCAGGCGATCGGCATGTTGCGATTGCCGCGCAAGGCTGTTGTGGATCTTGCCGAGCCAAAAGAGCGTATCAGCAGCGGCCGGCAACTCGCCGGCGGCTGCCGTCAAGCGTTCGCCAGCAAAGCCGTAATACCGCTGCATGGCGATGACCGGCGAAGTTTCCTGCGCGGCAATGTCGCGGAGCACTGGTGTGCGATGGCCAGCGACGATGTCTTCGATGCGCATCGGCACCGTGCCAGCAGCGCCATGCAGAGCGAAATCTTCAGCTTCGCTGAGTGCGGTTAAGCCTTGTTCAAGGGCCAGGCTATAGGCACTCGTTCCGTCAGCAGCATCGAGCGACTGTGCGGCGATGCGCAGTGATTGCAGCAGATCTTCGCGAGCTGCGAACAAAGCTCCGCGGTTGGCCAGGCCAACCGCTTGATAGTTGAGCGCATTGATTCGCTCCGTCACCGCGCGAAAGCCGCTGCGATCGCGCGGTGGTCCCATAACGGGCGTGGGGCGTTGTGCCATGAACTGCGGCTGCAGCGGTGGTTGAAAAGTTGGTGCAGGTTCATTAACCGGCGCTACGCTCGCGTTGTTGAAATTGGGTGCTGCGAAAGCGGTTGGCGGCGGCGTGAAAGGCGCCGGCTCTCTGATACGTTGAATTCCTTCCACCGAATACAAGCCCGATTGCGCAGGGCGGACAGGTGGACCTGGTTGCGGCCGGGAGATTGATGTGGGGCGCGTATCGGTTGTAGGGTTTGATTGTGCAGAGTTGGCAGTTAGCGGCGCGAAGGACTGTGGCCGTTCGTCCACAACATTGCGTTGATGCCGCTCGGAATGACGGAGCGCCGCATCGGGCGAGCTGTCCATCCAGTCGCCGGCAACGGGGCGAACTTCACCCTTGGCTGCGAAAATACGAGGTTCACTGAGGGGCGGCAGAGGTTTAGCGATGGATGGAACTGGTGATTGCGCGATCGGGTGTGGTCCGGCCGAGTCTCCGCAACCCGTCAGAATTAGCCCGGCCGGCGTGCAGCAAGCAAGCAGAAACGCAGTTCGGCTGAAGCGAGTCATGGGCACATCCGTGCGGCAGGCAAGAATCCATATTTGCGCGACTCCACTTGGGAAGTTTGCGCGCAATCATTACGCTGGTCCAATCGTCCGCGGACAGTGGCAGACTTGCGAGCAAAGCACCTTTGTCGCGGTAGTCTGCCAGCAGTGCGGGCGTAGTTCCCGCATAGCCGAAACAATGCGAACTGCCCACTTGCGGAAAAGCTGCTACATCCCGCACGGACGAAAAGGATCGCCGCGTAACGCAGCGAGCGGTCGGGCATCGAAACCGCGGCAACGAAGATCATCAACAAATGCCGCGGGGCCGTGCGTGCAATAAACAATTCGCGGCTGTACTCGCTCGATACATTCCAGCAACTCGTTGTAATCGGCATGATCGGACAACGGCACTGCGAAGTCGGCGCCGGCTGCCTGACGACCACGCGGAGCATGGGCCCAGCCCGTGACAACGATCGTCGCTGTTCGCCCCAGGTTTCGCAGCGAGGAGGCTTTTTGCATGAACGGCGGGGCAATTACCACATGCCCCGACAAGTAGCGATCCTCGTAGCACTTGAAGTCACCCAGAGTGCAACCTTGCGCTTCGTACACCTGGCTGATTTCGTAGATAAGCGGGTGTTGCTGCACCGGGATTCCGTGTAGCGTGAGGATGCGTGTCACTTCCTGCGACTTACCCATCACATAGGCATGAATCAGCGGCGTGCGACCACTGCTCAAAATGAGTTGTACCGTGCGAATCAGTTGCTCAATGACCTCTGCTCGTGGCGGTAATTGATAACGTGGATCGCCGTAGGTCGACTCCATAACCAGCACATCGGCGCAAGGCGGATTGGCAGCCGCGGCTGTTGCCGAGGGCGCCAACTTAAAGTCACCGGTGTACAGCATGCTTCCGACAGTGGATTCGACATGCAACATCGCCGAGCCGAGGCAATGGCCGGCGGCATACGTGGTCAAGCGATGGTCCCGCCATTCGAGCGTTTCGCCAATCGGCATGCGGCGAATGCCCCGCTCACCGAGGCGGACGCGATACAAAGCCGCGGTTTCCGGCGTGCAAAAGGCCAACTCGTGCCGAGCCATGTGGTCAGCGTGCGCGTGAGATACAAATCCGCGCGGTTGGCGGCGGCAATAGTCGACTGCAAGATCCAGGGCCGTAATTTTCAGGCCGTTGTTGTAATGGAACATTCTTATCGAATATAGCGAATTTGCAGGTTGTGGCGTTTGCGACTGCAGCTGAATTCTGGCGACTTCAGCTACATTTCGAACCCGCTGTTGTAACCTTGGGAATGACGTTCTTCATTCTTATGCTGCTTGCTCTCGTGCAAGGCGTGGCCGAGTTCCTGCCCATCAGTTCCAGCGGCCACTTGATCGTGCTGGGTAACTGGCTGGGAGGGAGCAGCGGCGCACTGCCTGACTTGAACGATGTTAACATCGTGCTGCACCTCGGCACGCTGGGTTCGATCGCCGTGTTCTATTGGAAACGCCTGCTCAAATTGCTGACGGATGACCACCGGGTGATTTGGCTGATGTTCATCGGCACGCTGCCGGCGATTGTCGTCGGGTTGCCGCTGAAGTTGATGCTCGAGCAAGTACTCGAAAGTCCGCTGGTAGCTGGCTTGCTCTTTCCCGTGACGGGCATCGTGCTCCTGTTGACGCTCCGTTTACCATCCGGCGAAGTTGACTATCGCAAGATGAGTTGGAGTGACGCGCTCTTCATCGGCTGTTGTCAAGCCGTGGCGATTCTGCCCGGACTTTCGCGCAGCGGTTCGACCATTGCCGCCGGGCTATTCCGTGGCTTGAATCGCGCGTCGGCGGCCACGTTTTCGTTCTTACTCGCCATTCCGGCAATCTTGGGGGCAGGTGTATTAGAAGGGATCGATCTGCTGAAAGATGGCAAGCCGATTTCCGTTCCTGTCAATCATTTGCTGATCGGCGCTGCAGTTTCCTTCGTCGTCGGTCTGGGCGCAATCTGGCTGCTGAATCGCTGGCTGCAAAGTGGCAAATTGGCAATCTTTGCCTGGTATTGCATTCTGATGGGGGTCGCTGTCGTTTACTGGTTCGGCTTGCGCTAACCGAAAAGATGGGCCTCGCGCATTAACGCTCGACTCACGCTACGAAAACACTACGACTGCGCAAGCTCGACTTTGCGCAGTCGCCTATCGTCGAACTGAAAGCTTAGTTCATATTCCGGACAACGCCAATGACGACACCCATTACCGTGGCGTGTTGAACATAGATAGGCGACATCGTCGAATTCGCCGGTTGCAAGCGGATCCGATTCGCTTCCGGATGCCAGTACTTAAGCGTTGCTTCGTCTTCACCCGTTTGGGCCACGACCATCTGGCCGGGCTGGGCGGTCTTGGCCTTTTTGCAGACGACATAATCGCCGTCGGCAATTTGGGCATCGATCATCGACTCGCCTTTGACCTTTAGCACGAATACGTTTTTGCGCTGAAACATCTCGCCAAAGTCGACGCGCTCGGCTTGTTCCCACGAAAGCGTGGTGGGGCCAGCCGCAACCTGCCCGACCATCGGCAGGCCGCGTGTTTCCTCAATCCATTCGGGAGCTAATTCAATGGCGCGAGCCACAGCCCGGTCTTGCTTGCGGACGCGCTGCAGAATGCCCTTTTTTTCCAGGGCCTTCAGGTGGCACATCACACCGTTCGGCGAGCTGATTTCGAAGTGCGCACCGATTTCACGCACCGTGGGGCCGTAGCCGCGGGTCTGCACTTGTTCGCGAATGAATTCAAAAACGGCCAGCTGCCGTTTTGTCAGTTGATCTGTCATCGACATGGTCTGCATCCTTTTGTCAGGTCGAGCGGGAGGAACAATTCAAGAGATTTGGTCTCTCTTTGAAGATTGTAGTATACACTTGTGTATATTCAATAGCATTTGTACATGGAATCGCAAAATTCTTGCAAACTTTTTGCCCGCTCGCAAGGAGTAACCTGTCAGGGTGCCTCGAAGAATGGCAGAACGAGAAACCCAAGGCCCACCGTGGGGTTCAATGAGTACGAGGACTTAAAACTTCGCTTCCGAAGAGCGTCCGGTGCGGTAAACTGAGTGCAACAACCACGGACGCCCGTACACAGGTTGAAAGTCTTTCGTTGGACATCGAGGAGTAGGCATTGTCCCCAGGTCCTTTGTCAAATCCTTCCGCACCCAATCAGGCAGCCACTGGATCGGCGCCACCTGTCTCTTACGAGCAGGCGGATCCCGACGTGCGGCTGATGCTGCAAGTGCGCGCCGGCAGTGCCGCTGCCTTCGAAGAGTTGGTGCTGCGCTATCAGGCGCGACTGCTGACGGTGCTTGAACATTTGGTTAACAACCGCGAACAGGCCGAGGATCTCGCGCAGGAAGTTTTTCTGCGTGTGTTTCGCGCGCGTGAACGCTATGAGCCCGGTGCAAAATTCAGCACTTGGCTATTCACGATTGCCAACAACGTGGCGAGCAATTCGCTTCGTTCCAAATCGCGACGAAAGGAAGTGGGGGTGCCGGATCGGTTGGGGAGCGACTCCACTCCGATGCAGCTCGATCAAATGGCACTTGCAGCGAGTGGGCAGTTGCCGACGCGAGCGCTTGATAAAGCAGAAGCTGCCGAGGTTGTCCGATTGGCGTTGGAATCATTGAATCCGCGTCAACGAATGGCGCTCCTCCTGAGCAAGTTCGAAGAGATGAGTTATCAGGATATTGCCGAGTCGATGGAGATGTCAGTGCAAGCCACCAAGTCACTGTTGTCGCGGGCGCGGGAAAACTTGCGAGTTATTTTGTCGCCTTATTTTGAAAGTGGTGTCCGTCCTGGCGAACTCGCCGCGGCCGACGCCGATGATCTTACGTAGCAGATGTATGGTAGCGGTATGGTTATGAATGAACGAACGACCAACAACGCTGACCTCCTCGAAGAAGAGCTGGTCGCCTATCTCGATGGCGAGTTGCCCGATGCCGATCGCGCGCGCATCGAAAGGCGGCTGGCCGACGATGTTGCCTGCCAG
Source organism: uncultured Pirellulaceae bacterium (assembly GCA_964394305.1). Classification (GTDB taxonomy): domain Bacteria; phylum Planctomycetota; class Planctomycetia; order Pirellulales; family Pirellulaceae; genus Anatilimnocola. The sequence goes on along the minus strand of CAYMWL010000043.1, from coordinate 34,913 downwards.
CGCAAATTAGCCCAACTGCAAAAAGCTTGGGATCTGCTCGACATGCTGCAGAAGTCGGAGCCCGGCGCCGAATTCACCCGTTCGACCGTCGAGATGGTCGCCATTCAACAGGAAAAAGAAGCGGAGTTGCTGCAGTCAAGCTTTAAACGGAATCAGGTCGCATGGTTTGTCGGCGGCGGGATCGCGATCGCGCTGTCGCTGGCCGGTGGTTTCTTCTTGGCCCAGTACCAGTTACAAGCGCCCGAGCGACAACTTCTGCAAGACATGCCGGTGATCGAACGCGTCGATCAGCTGCGGCACGCGGAAAGCGTGGAGTTCTTGGAACGGCTTCGCCAGGAAGGTCTGTTTGCCGGAGAGGGTGAAGATGCAATCTAAACTTACTCTGATGCTGTTTGCTGCCACATTGCTTGCTGCGAAATCAGTACAGGCCGATCCGCCCACGCGCGAGTCGATCGAAGCTCGTTCTCCGGAGGAAAAGAAGGCGTTGCTGGAGAAGAAGGTCCGCTTCGATTCGCTGCCGGCCGAGGAGCAAAATCGCCTGCGCGAATTGAATACCGCCATTACCTCATCCGATCACGGTCACCAGTTGAACAGCACCCTCGACCGTTATCACGAGTGGCTCAAATCACTGTCGACAAAACAGCGGGCCGATTTGCTGGAACTGCCAGCCGATAAACGGATTGAGCGCATCAAGGAATTGAAGATTGAGCAGGAACGTGCCCGGCTGCGCGATCTCGGGGGGAAACAACTGCCGGAAATCGACATCGATGCGATTTTTAACTGGCTCGATGCGTTCATGAAGCAACATGAGGACAAATACCTCGAACGCTTGCCGGAGGACTATCGCAAGAAACTGCTCGATCAGGAGGAAGTAAGTCGCCGGCGCAGCTTGATGCGGGGCATCATCATGCGTGGCCCGCGGAACGATTTTCCGATGCCGATGCGGGAAGATTTCGATCGGCTGGTGCCCACACTTTCGGCCGCCACACGGGCAGCGCTCGAGTCGGCCAAAACGGCGGAGGAAAAACAGCAAGTCGCGCGGCAGTGGATTTTTAGCGCCATGATCAGCAAAGTGTTGCCCGCAGCCAGCGAAGAAGATCTCCGCAAGGTTTTCAATGAGTTGCCCTCCGATCAGCGCGAACGGCTCGAGCGAAAAACACCGGAAGAGGTCAAACGCGAGCTGACCTGGCGGTTCCATTGGAAACAATGGCCTGGTCGCGAGGGCGGCTGGCGTGGTCCGGGCTCAGGGTTTGGCCCTGGCCCTCGGCCAGGACCTGGTGGCCCCGGTGGCGGACCACCCGCCCCAGGAAACGGTCCAGGCGGACCGGGACGTAGCAGTGAACGCCCGAAACGTCCCGAGCCAAGCGAGGGGGAACGCACGCCGCTGGGGGAAACTCCACCAGTGCCGAACGACGCGGCGAGAGAATGACGTTGCTGCAATCCGCACGCACTGCAACTTGATTTTCTTTCTGCGCGGCACGAAACTAAGAAATGTGATCGGCTTCCGCGCGCACGCCGGCCCGCGCCCCCTTCACCCCTACCTTTCCACCCGTTCTTTCTTCGGGCTGATTCGTTACCAATGAATCAGCCGTGCTTGCAAGAGATGGCCATGTCGCTCACCGCTCCTGAAACGCTCAATCGCGAATTCTTGGAAATTCGTTGCCGCATCCTCGATCTCGCCGCCATGCTCGATCGGTTGGAGCGCGCCGACGACACGGTCGCTGACGATCCACGGCTGAAGCGGATCCACGAAGCTCTCGACGTGCTGAAGAAAGTGCACGAAGACCGCGCAGAGCAAGTGCAACTCACCTTCTCGCGTCCCTACGACGAAGGCTGGCAACAAACATTGAAGGTGAAACCCCGCTAAGGTTTTCTGCTCTCGATCATTCCGTTCACGTCCCGCACATCGACTGAAAAACATGGACTACATCGACCCGCATATTCACATGGTCTCGCGGATTACGGACGACTACGAAACGCTCGCGCGGATGGGTTGCGTCGCGCTCAGCGAACCCGCCTTCTGGGCTGGTTTCGATCGCGGTACGGTACACGGCTTTCGCGATTACTTCCGGCAATTGACCGAAGTCGAACCCAAACGGGCCGCCCAATATGGCATTCAGCATTACTGCTGGCTCTGCATCAACGCCAAGGAAGCGGAGAACGTCAGCCTGTCGCGTGAAGTAATTGCGATGATTCCCGAGTTCATCAACAAGCCGAACGTGCTGGGCATCGGCGAAATTGGGCTCAACAAAAACACGCGTAACGAAGCCATCGTGTTCCTCGAACACATGGAACTGGCGATTCAATACGAACAGCAAATCTTGATTCACACGCCGCACTTGGAAGACAAATACCAAGGGACGCGAATGATTCTCGACATGCTGACCGGTGACTCGCGCATCGATCGCAGTCGCGTGCTGGTCGATCACGTCGAAGAGCACACAGTGCGGCATGTGTTGGAAGAAGGCTTTTGGGCCGGGATGACGTTGTATCCCGTGAGCAAATGCACCCCCGCTCGCGCGGTCGACATGGTCGAAATGTATGGCCCTGAACGGCTGATGGTGAATTCGGCCGGCGATTGGGGGCCCAGCAAGCCGACCGCAGTCCCTGATTTCATTATGGAAATGCGCCGCCGTAAGCATCCGGAAAGTCTCATTCGCAAAGTGGTTTACGAAAACCCGCTGCAGTTCTTCAGCCAAAGCCAGGGCTTTCGTTTCACGCCGCGCGATGCCAGCGAAACGGTTTCGACGCGGTGAGCGATTCGTTATCAATCCCAGGCTGCGGTTCTCAAGACAAAATCTGGTCGCATTTTCAAAATGCGGACCCGGAATCGTTTGCCGCAGCGAAACCGCGGCTTGAATATCTGGTGCAGGTCATCGCCCGCAGCGTGAAGACGCCCCAGCCGAGAGTTTTGAACATCGGCGTCGGAAGCGGACACTTCGAACAAACCGCGCTGGCTCAAGGCTGGGAAGTGCATACACTCGACCCCGATGCGGTGGCAATTGAGCGACTGATCGGCTCCGGCGTCCGCGGCCATGTCGGTTACATCGAGCAGACGTCGCTGGAAGCGGAACAGTTCGATGCGGTCGTTGCATCCGAAGTGCTCGAACACTTACGTGACGATCAGCGCGCAGCTGGCTTGCAGGAAATTGCTCGCGTTCTCAAGGCAGGCGGCTTGCTCCTCTGCACCGTTCCATACAACGAGAACCTCCGGGCAAGCGATGTTGTTTGCCCCTGCTGCGGCACGCTCTTTCATCGCTGGGGCCATCAAGCTTCGTTCACGCTCGAACGGTTGCGCGACGAACTCGCACCGATATTTGTGGTGCGCGAATTGCGCAGGACGGCGTTTGTTTCGTTTCGCGACCGCGGCCTGTTTGGCAAGCTGAAGTCGCTGGCGCGGCTGCTGCTCGCGCGCTACGGGCAGATGATCGCCGTGCCGTCGATTTATGCTGCGGCGACGAAGGCGAAGTAAAACTGCTTAGCCGCGCGATTGAAACGCCATTTCGGGTTGCACTTCGGTGGTGACAGCGCCTTCACCGGTGCGGACTTGCAGGGCCACGAGCAAGCGGCGGCGAAATTGACGCCAAGGAACCGCGACGAAGCGGTGGAGTTGAATCCACCAGGGAATCTCTTTTTTCGTCACGTCCGCGGATTCACCCAAGCGCATTTTGTGTTTGAGCAAGTGGTAGTCATCGCTGCGCTGCAAGCAAGTGAGCAGCCACCTCAGCGGCGTCAACGCGCCCAGTGACCCGGTGGGGAGCGAATACGAAATCTGAAAGTCAAACAGATACGGCAGGCCATCGTCGCCAATCAACACGTTTTCGGGCTTATGCAGATCGACATAGGCCACGTCGTGAGCATGAATCTCGGAGAGCAGCGTACGCAAGCGGGCCAAGAACGGCCTGGAAACATGTTGGCGACTGAGAACTTTACCGGGAATGAATTCGCGTGCGACGGCATTGAGATGACATTGGCCGTTGACGTGAACGGGACCGAGCACTCGCGGAATTCCTTGAATTCCCGCCAGCCGCTGCAAGGCAGTTCGTTCGCGGTTCCCCAAGAATCGTCCTGTCCAACGCGCGGGCAGCCCCAGGATGGGTTGTTCCCGGTTGAACTTGCAAACAATCTGCTGACACCCCGCGGCATATCTACCCGTCGCGGCCCAGGTATCGTGTTTGAAGGTTTCGGCCAGGCGATACGACTGGCCATCGACTTCGACAACCTCAGGCAATTCTCGATTGCCCAGCGCTCTTAAAACTGCCGGACGTTTTCGCGCGGCTACGGGAGCGGGCACCGCCTGGCAGTTGGATATCATTGCGTTGACTCCGTTGCGAGCTAGCAAGAATCGGCAAAGGCGGATAGATCCCCCTCCTTCGCAGCTTCGTCATTTCCGCTTTAGGAGGTGTAACTATTGCAATGCATCTGGGCCAAACCGCCTGAACGTTTCAGATTGACAAAAATCGAGCTTCTGCGCTCTGTTGCCGACGGGTGGCAGGCAACTCATACTGATTTGTGCCACAATGATCCGATCCCGCCCTATCCCGTCCCTCCACAATTCCATTCATGACTGAATCCACCGGCGATGTCGCGAACGAACCCGACTTGGTGGGGCGTCGGTTGGGCGATTATCAATTGCTTCGCCGCCTCGGCCGCGGCGGCATGGCCGAAGTTTATCTGGCCCAGCAAATGTCGCTCGGACGGCAAGTCGCCTTCAAAGTGCTCAGGCAAAGCCTGGCCGCCAACGAAACGTATGTGCGGCGCTTTCATCATGAAGCGCAGGCCGCGGCCAAGCTGACGCATGCCAACATCGTACAGATTCACGAAGTGGGGCAGGCTGAAGGCGTGCATTACATCGTGCAGGAATATGTCCCCGGCCGAAATCTGAAGCAGTTGCTCGCCCATCGCGGCCGCCCCTTTGACGCGCCACAGGTGGCCCTCATCCTGCGCCAGACCGCGGCGGCACTACAAAAAGCCGCAGACGAAGGGATCATCCATCGCGATATCAAGCCGGAGAACATCATGCTCTCCAGTTCCGGCGAGGTGAAGGTCGCGGACTTTGGCCTGGCACGCATTGCGCAGGGCAGCGACAAACTCGAACTCACCCAAATCGGCATGACGATGGGCACGCCGCTGTACATGAGCCCCGAGCAGGTCGAAGGCAAACCCGTCGACCCGCGCAGTGATCTTTATTCATTGGGGGTCACTGCCTACCACGTGCTGGCTGGGCGGCCTCCCTTTGATGGCGACACCGCACTTGCAGTGGCGGTGCAACATCTGAAAAACGAACCAGCGCGGTTAGAGACAATTCGTCCCGATGTCCCTTCCGGCCTCTGCCGCATCGTGCATCGCTTGCTCGCAAAGCGCGCCGATGATCGCTACCAGCGGCCCGTGGAGTTGCTCAAAGAACTGCGGGGTTTGAAGATTGAAGGCCTGGATGACGAATGGCTGGCTGATCTGCCTGCCTGGGGACTGGACAGTTCCGTAGGGGCCCCCGGACTTAACGAAGCGACGCAACAGCTGTCGCGGGCCATGCTGAAACAAGCTCTCACTCAGAAGCAGAATCGGAGTTGGCTGATTGCAATCGCACTGCTCGTGATTGCCTTTCCGCTTGGAGCCTTCATCGCCTGGACTCAAGTGAAGCCGCCGTTGCTCACGACGAATGCCGCGCCGACGACGGTCGTAAAGAAGTATGCCAACATCGACGCGCAAATGCTGGCCGCGCTGCTGGCTCAGCAGAATCGCGAACAAGCGTTAAAAGCGGTTTGGGAATATTTTCCGCCGGGGAACAGCCCGGTCGCCTTGCGAAAGACGCGGATCGCGAAAGCCCAACTAGCTGCCTTTTATCTGCAGCAGAATCGCCTGGCTGAGTCGGCTGCGGTCTATCACGAGCTTGCCAATGTCGAAGAGTCGGAAACCGAATTTCGCATTCAGGGCTTCGCTGGCGAAACGGTCGTGCTCGATCGTCAAGGCAACGAAGAAGAAGTGCGGGAACGATTGCCGACGTTAAGCGGCGAAAACTATGCGCAGGTGCAAAAAGATCCGGCCCTGAGGGCGGAAGTGGACGCGCTCTTCGTGAAATACAAACTCCCGCTTCCCAAGTAAGGCTGGCAGACCGTAGCATTTCTGCTCTGCCGATCGATCTACTTTCCTTTTGAAAACCGACAGTTGCCATGCGCATCGCTTGCTTCTTCCTCTTTGTACTAAGCGGCTGGTTGATTTCAACAAATGCTGTCGTCGCGGCGAATCGCGATCGGCATGTCATTGTGGTGAGCATTGATGGTTTGGCTGCTTTTCTGCTCAACGATCCGAAAGCACCGCTGCCGACGATTCGCCAACTTGCGCGGGAAGGAAGCGTCGCCGAGGGAGGCATGAAGGTCTCGAATCCTTCCGTCACCTGGCCCAATCACTCGTCTGTCATCACTGGAGTGCGGCCGGAGAAGCACGGCGTGCTCGCAAACGGCGTGCTCGTTCGCGGGGCGATCGATGTGCCGACGGTCGTCGATCCCAAACGCGATCAGCGCGATCTGATTCGTGTCCCGACGATCATCGACGCTGCCCATTCGGCCGGCCTCGCCACCGCAGAGATCAATTGGCCGTGCATGCGTGGTTCCAAGTCATTGCAAGATAGCTTTCCGGATGTGCCCGACCAGGTGCTGCACATGACGCCACGGCTGCGGGAAGAATTGGTGAGCATCGGTGTTCTCGCCGATGAAACGCAACCTTCGTTTGCAGCGAATAGTGTCGTTGGTAAAGATCTAATCTGGACCGAAGCGACGTGCCATCTGATTCGCCGCCGCAAACCGAATTTGCTGTTCGTCCATTTGCTCAACTGTGACTCGACGCACCATTTGCTGGGTGCACAAACGCCGGCGGGTTACACCGCCAATGCCTATGCGGACATGTGTCTCGCCAAGATGATTGCGGCGACGAAAGCAGCGGGCGTTTACGACAAGACAACGTTCATCATTCTTGCCGATCATGGTTTCGCCACGACGCCCAAGGCTATTTGTCCGAACGTCGTTCTGCGGCAAGCGGGTTTGCTGAAAGTGACGGCTGAGAAAATGTCCGATGCTCGCGTGCACGTGTTTCCTGAAGGAGGCATTGGTTTGGTTTACTGCACCAATCCCGCCGAGGCTGCCAGCGATCGCGCGAAGTTTCGCGATTTGATGAAAGACAAGGAGGGAGTCGCTGAGGTGGTCTTTCCGGATCGCTTTGCTGAACTCGGCATGCCGCATCCGCGTGAGTATTCGCAAGCTCCTGATGCGGTGCTTGTCGCGAAGGATGGCTACGCGGTTTCGGGAACGGTGCTGGGCGAGAACTTTGTCGCGGCCAATACGGAGGTCAAGTCATCACTCGGTTCGCATGGGTTTATCGCGAGTATGCCGAAGATGAACGCGCTACTGGTACTGAGTGGCGCCGGCATTCGTGCTGGTGAGCAACTGAAAGGCGTCGAAAATATCGACGTTGCGCCGACGATTGCCAGGTTACTTGATATTGAGTTATCTGGTGCCGATGGCAAAGCCCTCACCAGCGCACTCGCGGCGCCATCGAAATAGCTACGGCTGTGTGGAGCGATTCACCAGATCCTTCAGCAGAACTTTCTCAACGCAATCCGGCAACTTCGCGGTGTCTTCGTTCTGCAGCCAGATGGCGCCGCTGTGGAACCACACGCCATTGTTCGTCCCGTCGGCGCGGATGAACGGCGGAATCACTGGACCTTTCGCAGCGGGATCTCCGCGCTTTTCCTCAATCACTTTGATCGACCAGCCGGTTTGCAGGTCCTTGAACAAGTGCAGAGAATAACGCTCGGCGTTGGAGTAGAGACAATCAAGCTTGCCGTCATTGTCGACGTCGATGAACCGTAGTCCGGTGTCGATTTTGCCGTGTTCCATCACGACATTCGGCGGCAATGCAAACGGTAACAGCTTCAGCCCGTGGTAGACATAACCGTTTTGCTCAGGGGCAGCGGGGGCCGGCTGTTGCCCATTCACTGAAATGGGCGAGACGGGAGTTCCTGAAATTCGTTCCAATACGCCGTCACCATCCACATCCCGTACGAAACAGAGTTTGTGTTGCTGGCTCAGGACCAAATCCATCACATCGATTTTTACGTCCGGCCCCAGCCCCTTTTTCTCCCAGGCATGGCTCGCGCGATTCCAGATCCGCAGGTTGAAATCCTTTTGGCAGACATCCAAAAGGCCGTCGAGATTCAAATCAGCAAGGACGGAAGACCCCTGTTTTCCGTCGGCATTTCGCAATGGCTGATCATGCAGCAGGTTCTTATTCAACCGCTCCAAGCACTCTCGAAAATTGAGAAACTTCACCTTATTTCCATACTTTGTCACCGCATGCTCGATCAATTCGACAACCTGATCGTTGCGAATCCAGCCGTGTGGGTGAAAGACCAAATTGAACGTTCCTTGCTTGATGACTGCTGCATCGAGAGCGATCTTTAAATCGCGAACGGTATCGGGATTGTTTGGCTTTTGCACATGTTGCGCCGACCAGTCGCTGGGAACGACGCAAGGAAATTCCCAGCACATGCCGCCGATCACGTAGGGGTACGGATAGTCGTTGATCGTGTTCACAAAGTTGGTAAACGGCAAGTAGCGGCGAAAGCGTTCGCTGCCGTCGTCGAGTTGGGTGATTTCCTTTGGCAGCGACGCGTCGTCCTTGGTAATAATGTTGAAGACGCTGCTGTCGACCTGCAGATAGTTACCGTAGGGTGTCGTTTCGTTGAATACATGCTGCCAGAACCGCGGGCTAGGCGTGTTCTTGCTGTCGCAACAAGGCATGCGAAACGCCACTGGTTTGTTGCCGGGAATCAGGTTCATCAAGTCGACGCACTTTTCATACGTTGCTTTCGCCTTGGCGAAATCACTCCCTTGCAAACAGGGACAAGGATGATCGAAGGTGTGCACTTCGATGCTCAATCCCTCCGCAAGCCACTTTTTCAACTGCGGATCCGCAGGGTTCACGGAGCAACTCATGATGCTGACCGGCGCGCGGCCGTCGATTCGCTTCAACCGGTCGAGAATCGGCCGTAGATAGGCTTCGTACTTCGCGCTGTCGCGCATGTCGTCGATGGCGAGCGTGACGACGCATTCGACACCTTCCTCGCCAATCCACTGCGGCGTGATCAGCTTGGGAAATTCGCGATGCGGATAATAGGGATCCACCGGCCCATCGGCATAAGTGCGCAAAAACTTCTGCGGCTTTAATTCTTGAGCAAACGCGGAAGAATTCACCACCAGAGTCAACAAGCCTGCGAAGAAGAGCCAGCGTCTCATGGTTACACTCGCTGAGTTAGAGAGGTTATTTCTGGCGGTCGATGAACCGCTGCCAGTTGTCGGCGATCTTTGCATTGATGCGAACTTCGCGCCCGGCTTGCAGGTTTCCCAGACGATCATTTTTCAAATCGAAAAGGACAGTTACCGATTGCTCGCCGTCTCGAAAAACCACTGCATGTGTCCAAGGCCTCGATTCGCTGGCTGCCACCGGCAGATCGATATAGGTGACGCTCTCCGTCAGAAAGTGGCGGTGATGGATCAGGCCCTGCGCTTTGGAGATATCGCGACGCTGGTTGACCAACAGGGGGTGACCGCCAAAGGATAAATGGTTCTCTTGGGCAATACCGGTGCGGCCGGCATTCTCTTCCAGTGACAGTAATTCCACCTGCGGCGCTTTCTGGATGACCTGCACTCCCGCCGCCCCCCACATTTCCAAGGGCCGTTGGCTAGCGAAGTACTTGTAGATCAATCCCGCCCCTGCCGCGAGCAGCGCCACGCCGAAGATGCCGATGACGACGATCTTGCCGCCGGAGAAGCCTGAATTCGATGCGGAAGTGAGCGTGGCATTCATGCGGGTCATCATAATCGATGCAATCGTTGTCGGGTGCTTGAGGAAAAACTGCTGATTTGGCGCGAATCCGCCGTCTGCTACTGCGCAATCGGTGACCTACGTTTGCCTGTCCGTTCAGCGGGGCAGTATCACGACAATTTCGCGAGTGAAAGACCGACAATGGCTAAGAAAGTTCTCGTCGCCGACGACTCCAGCACCATGCGTAAAATCATCCTCCGGTCTCTGCAGGCAGTGGGAGTTCCCGAAGCCGCAGAAGCTGGCGACGGCGAAGAAGCAGTCAACATGTTCAATGCCGGCACCTATGACCTGGTGCTGACCGACTGGAACATGCCGAAGAAAAACGGCTTGGATGTGATCCGCGAAATTCGCGCGGTCAACGCCACCGTGCCGATCATCATGGTCACGACCGAAGCGGAAAAAACCCGCGTCCTCGAAGCCATTCAAGCCGGTGTGAGCGACTACCTGGTCAAGCCCTTCACGGCTGATATGCTCCGCGAGAAGCTGTCGAAATTTGAGTAGTTCAGCAACTACTGCTTTGCAAAGCGCGTGGGCCGGAACAAGCGTTCTCGCGCGGTTCCGGCTGCATCGTAGAAGCTCAACTCTTTTTCTCAGCCGCTTCCTTCTCTTTCCGCTCCACTTCCTTGCGCTCCTTGTATTCCGCGAGCGCTTTGGCAGGGTCGGCGTTGAAGTAGTCGCGGCAGCCGGTGCAACAGACGTAATACTTTTGCCCCAGGTATTCGACGACCATCGTGCCAGCACCGCCGGTAACGACGCACTCAGGCCCTTGCGCCCCTTGGCCAAAGCCGCTCCCCACGCGGGTGAAACCGACTTCCGCGAGACGCACCAGCTGATCGCTGAATTGCGTTTTCCCTTCGTAGAGCATCAGCAATCGTTTGCCGTCGGCCACGAATCGCAATGAGATCCGTTGCGGCAGCCCGGCCGGTGCATCTTTGTTTTCCAAAACTAGCCGTTCGTCCTTATCGAGTGTGCCTCGGTAGGCGACCGCTTCGCCACCATCTTTCGGAGTGGCCTGCAGCGTGTACTCGCCTGCTTTGCCAGCGGCGCTCATCTCTACCTTGGAAAAATATTTGCTTTGCTCTGGACGCGAAAACATCGTGGTCTGTTGCGGGCTGAACTTCCAAGCCCAATCGGATTGCTCCGTCCATGAATCCTTCGTGCTGCCACGCTGCGGCTGGCCCACGCCCTTCCAGCCGCCGATTAACTTTTGAATCTTGCCGAGCCGTTCTTTTTGCACGGCCAGTTCGGCTTCGGAAGCTGGTTTATCTTCGGCGCCATTCGCGCACAGTGTGAACAATCCAACCGCCACACAAATGCATATCGAAAAAGTCTTCATTGTATTTACCTGGTTCCTAATCTCTTGAACCCTTCATCCCTGCACATCACATCCTAACCCCAACATGCAGCAGAAGATTCGCATATCGCTGCTGGTCCGCAGTTTGGATGGTCAAAACATGGTCGGGCGTAACCACCGCGTCGTAAAATTTCCATTTCTCGATCGGCTCCAGCTGAAGCTTGGAACCGGCCGCGTACATTGTTTTTCGGTACTCTTCCCACACCGGCGGATCCTCCGTCAACGCGTAAGGTCCTTCCGTTTCGTACTGCATCGTGTGGATGGCTTCGATCGGGATCGCCGACAATATCGCTTCCAGCACCTGCGTGCAATTCACCACGCCGGGCATCAGATTCAGGGAAATTACCTGTGCCTGCGGGCCGCGCTTCGAGGCCGCCGGATAGTTGCCGTCGGCAATCAAGATCGTCGAGTGATGGCCGGCGCGACCGAGAATACCGAGGATGTCCGGGTGAATCAACGTGTGGTTAAGCATGGAGAGGAGTTCTTCGTTGTTAGATGCTAAATATGAATGCAGACAGCCGAACGGATTGCAGCCGCGGCTATTTGAAATACTTCGAATACGTTTCGACAGTCTGCTTCGCTGCAGCGAGTGAATCAGGATACGGCAGCGCTTCCGCAGAGAGGAACTTTTCGTATTTTATCTCGCAGAGCGCTGCGGCGATCGGTGCGAAGTCGAGATGTCCCAAGCCTGCAGGGCGACGGTTGCTATCGACGAGATGGATGTGACCGATGTGCTGACCGCCGGTGCGAATGGCAGCGGCGACGTCGGCTTCTTCGATGTTCATATGAAACAAATCAGCGAGCAGCGCCGCATTTGTCGCGCCGGAGTCGCGGAGCAACTTCACGCCCGATTCCATCGTCGTGCAGTAATTCGTTTCATACCGATTCAGCGGCTCGTAAATGAGCGGCACATTATATTGACGCGCGTAATTGCCGAGTTCGACCAGCGCTTCACCTAACCAGGCGAAACCTTGGTCGCGGCTGACGCTTTCGCCCCAGCGGCCTTGCATGGAACCGATGATCGCCGGTGCACCTAGCTGCCCAGCGGTATCGATGATCGAACGAATGAAATCCTTCGCTCTGACGCGAATGGCGGCATCAGGATGAGTCAAGTGTAATTTGTGTTTCACCCAGCCCGCGCCGGTCCCCATCGCCGCGAGCTTAAGTCCATGTTCGGCAAGCAGTGTTTTCACCGCAGCAACATCGACAGCTTCGGGGCCCGGCGGAAAAATCTCAATGGCATCAAAGCCCAATTCCGCGGCAGTGCGGGCAGCGGCGGGCAAATCGTCCCAAAAAACAAACGGCCCGCCGCGGGCTTCGGGCACCAGACTGACAGTGACACTTGAGTATGGCATGGTTCGATTCAACGGTACGTGGCAAATCAGAAGTCGCCAGTATCGGTATCGCCACGCGATTTTGCCAGAGCCCCGCATCAGGAAGCCCGTAACGTTAGTGAGGGCGTGCGGGTGGAACAACAGGGCAATTCAATTCGGCGTGAGGAAGGAATCGCCTTTGCTAGGGCGACAGGCTTCCTGAATTAATCCGGAATCGGTGCGACATCGACCGCCACGCGCATGCGATGTTGACCGCCACCGACGAGCACACCTTTGATCGGACAGACATCGCCGTAGTCGCGGCCCCAGGCCAGCGTCACATGACCGACGCCGGGGATGACGTTGTTGGTGGGATCGAAATCAATCCAGCCAGCTTCTGGGCAAAATGCCGCAACCCAAGCATGCGAAGCATCGGCGCCGACGAGTCGTGGTTGCCCGGGTGGAGGCTGCGTGAGCAAGTAACCACTCACATAACGGGCCGGCAGGCCGAGCGAACGTAAGCAGCCGATTTGCAGGTGAGCAAAGTCCTGACACACTCCGCGGCGAATCCGCAGCACGGTGTCGAGCGGCGTGTTGACCGTTGTCGCCGTCGAGTCGTACTTAAAATCGGTGTAAATCCGCCGCGTGAGATCGAGCACTGCTTCCAGCCAGGGCCTGCCTGGAGTGAACGAAGGTTCGGCCAGTTGTCGCAACGCGTTGCTCGCCTGCACTTGAGGAGAGTCGAGCACAAACTGCCGCGCTTCGAGCCACCACGGCGGCTGGCCGATGGCAAAGCGGTCGCGAATGTCTTCCCAAGGGGGCGTGCTGCTCGGCGCCGGTACTTCCGGAGGCGTCACTTGTACCTGGCTGACCGCAGTAACGGTCAAGCGATTGTGTGGCTGCTCGATCGCGAACTGGCCTGCATGATTGCCGAAGTAATCAGTGCGATGATCGGTGTGCGCCGGCTCCGGTCGAATTCGGAGTCGATGTTGCAGGCAAGTTTGCCGGCGATGATCGCGCGGCCAGAGGCGAATCTCGTTATGGCAGACCGGCACGGCATCGCTGTAATCGTAGATCGTGGTATGCGTGACTTTGTATTTCATCAGCCACTCCGTTCGAGCTACGAGGAAGGACGAATTTCGGTGAGCTGCCGCGCCGGGCCCGCGTGGATCAAGTAATTGCGGCTGATTTCATCCGAAAGTTGCCGCAGTTGTTCACTATGCCGTAGCAAAAAGCGTTCGAGCGCCGAACGCCGTCCTTGCCGATCGAGGTGCGACAATGCATAGACATCGGCGAGCCGCAGTTGCGTGCAAGTATCGAGGATCAACCGCTGCTCGGTGCTGCGGAGCAACTGCCGATTCGAATGCGGCAGCGCATCGACGTGTCCGAGCAACGCGGCGACTTGAAAACCAACCGAGCGTGGATTCGTTTCGTCCGTGAGCAACAAATCAAGGAGGGGCGGCAACTGCAACATCGTCAAATAGCGATTGCGATAGGTCATCGAGCTATCGCCGATTTCGAGCAACGCTTCGAAGAGCGGATCTTCGTCGGCCGGTGGTTCGACTAGCGCCACTTTCAGCACCGTCATCGCTTGCAGTGCGCGTTCGAGTCGGCGTCCGAGATCGAGGAACCGCCAACCCGGACCGCGGGTCATGCTTTCGGTTCCCATACCGCTGAACGCGGCAAGATCGAGGATCAAGCGATTCAAAATCGGCAACGAATCGGTGAGCTGCGTCGCAGCGTCTTTGCCTTGAATGACCAGATCCTGGCCGAGCCGATTCAAAATTCGCCAGCTGTCGAGCGACAAGCGATCGCGCACCACGGTTGCCGCGCCGCGCATGGTACTGACCATACTCGCCAGGCTGTTGCGCGCGGGATCCGAGATCCAGCGACCAAGCTCCACTTCGAGCACAGCCATCCCTGGCGCAGTGGTCGACGGCCGCAGCGGTGCGGGGAACGCCATCAAATCGGCCAGCATCTTCAGCAGCGGCCCCAGGCTTTGCGAACCAACAAACGAAGCTTCGCTGGTCAAACGTGTGAGCGTGGTGCGCAAAACACGGGCGGTTCCTTCGAGCCGCTCGACGTGCCGCCCCAGCCAGAACAAGTGGTCGGCGACGCGGCTGGGCAAGTCGTTGCCGCTGCGCTGCAGCGAAATCATCGTGCCAGCGGGATGCAGCAGCGAGACATTGGCCACCGGACCATCACCGAGCACCCACACGTCTTTGCTGCCTTGGCCCCCGAGCGCGGATTCTGCGAGAGGATCGGACGAAGTCGAAACGCGGGCCAGACCTCCCGGCATCACTTCATACGAATCACCACTCGCAACGGCAAATGTGCGCACCGCCACGTGGCAAGCTCGCAACGTGCCGCCGGACCACATGGGTGCCGACGAGCCTGTGATGAGTTCCTGCGCAACGTAATCTTGCGGGCGGGCTTTGATGCGCGCGAGAAGTTCTTCGCGCTGATCCTTCGCCAGTAGGCCACCAGACAGCGCCGTATGCCGCGCCGTCGGAAAACTAGGCTTCACGACCAGCTTTTCGAAATTCTCGCTGACGTACTGCAGCGATTCACCATCGCCGCACCACCAGGTTCGCACGGATGGCAGCTTCAGTTCTTCACGCAAAAAGAAATGAGCGAGCGTCGGCAAAAAGGGGACGAGCGCGGCAGACTCCACCACGCTGCAACCGAGTGCATTCGCCAAGACTACGGTGCCGCTGCGGGCCGCGTGGGTCAGGCCGGGAACGCCTTGCAGAGAATCGCCGTGGAGTTCGAGCGGATCACAGAGTTCGTCGCGCACACGGCGGAGAATCACATCGACGCGCATCAGCCCGCCGAGGGTTTTCATGTAGACGTGGTTCTCACGCACGGTGAGATCGCCTCCTTCCACGAGCGTGAAGCCCAGATAGCGAGACAGATACGCGTCTTCGAAATAAGTTGGGCTTGTCGGACCAGGGCTGAGCAGCACGATCCGCGGCTGATCGGAAAGGCGGGCACTCGATTGCAAGGTTTCACGTAGCGAAGCGAAAAAACGCGCGAGGCGTTCGACCTGGCAGTCGCGAAAGACATCGGGCATCATCCGCGACATCACTAGGCGATTCTCAAGTGCGTAACCGGCCCCGGTCGGACCGCGCGTGCGATCGGCAATCACCAGCCATTGCCCACTCCGATCGCGGGCCAGGTGCGCGGCCGACAAATACAAGTAGCGATTCCGCGGCACGGGGAGGTCTTTGCAAGATCGCAAAAAACCCGGATGCGCAAAGACCAACTCCGGCGGCAACAGCCCTTCGCTGAGCAATCGTTGCGGACCATACAAATCGGCCAGCACCATGTTCAGCAGCGTCGCCCGCTGAATCAGCCCTTCGGAAATCGTCTTCCATTCGGAGGTTGGCAACAGGAGCGGAACTGCGTCGAGTTCCCAAGGCCGGGCAAGTCCGGCCGGATCGCCATGAACGTTGTACGTGACGCCGTTTTCGCGGATCAGTTTGCGCGACTGTTCCCAGCGGCGAGCAATTTCCGGGCTGCCGAGTTGCGCGAGGGCAGGCACGAATTTTTGCCACTGCCCACGGAGGCTCCCGTCGGTCGACAACAATTCGTCGTGCACCTGCGAGTAGGGAACGTAGCCGTTCAGCAGGTCGCGCTGCACGTGTGTCTCGCTGGTTGCCAAGCCCGGTACCATAGACAGTCGAGAGGCGGGATCAAACGCGAAAGGAACTCATCCCAAACAGGCTGCCAGCATAAAGGTGCAGGCAAGCGGCAGACAAGGCCAGAATGACCGATCCGCGGTCATTGGGCAGAAACCTCGAGCGAAGATGCCGGTGGTTCCGCAAAAAAGGTCTCGTGAATGGCGGCCCCGACGGCGTTCAATTTGACTTGAAAATCGTCGATGAACTCGTGTAATCCGCCGTCGATGATCTCGCGAATTTGCGAATAGTTGACATCTGCCCGCAACCGGCCCAGGCGCTGCTCGGCCGTGTTGTAGACCCGGTCATCGCGGCGGCCGAAGATCGCGTTCAGCGACTTTTCGGCTTCGATCAGGCAGTGATGCATCGCCCGGGGGAATTCGCGGTCGAGAATCAAAAACTCTGCGACATCCTCGGGTGTGATCCGGCCATGCCGCTTGCGATACATTTCTAACGCACTAGCCGACTCGAGCAACGCGCCCCATTGAATGGTGTCGATATTCGTCCCGACATCCCCCACGTTCGGCAGCAGGATGAAGTACTTCACATCGAGAATCCGCGACGTTTTATCCGCGCGTTCGAGCATTCGACCGAGATGGGCAAAGTGCCAGGGCTCGCCGTGCGACATCGTGCCGTCGGTAATCCCTTCGAGCAGATGACTTGCCAAGATGATCTGGTTGAAAAAGTCGTAGGGGGATTCGAGAATCGATTGATCGTTGGCCGCGGCGCGAACGCTGAGAAAGAACTTGTTGAGTTCCTCCCACATCATCGAGGAAATCATCTCGCGCACCGTGCGGGCGTTTTCACGGGCGGCGCGGAGGCAGGAAATGATCGAGTTGCCGTTGTTCGAATCAAACGCAAGAAAGTCGATCACGTTGCGCTGATTGTACTCTCCGTATAGTTCCTCGAACTTTTCCTGGTCACCGGTGGTATAAATCAGCGGCGACCATTGATTGTGGGCCGCCGTCCCCAACTCGATGGAAAGCTTGAGATTGACGTTGATGAACCGCGCAACATTCTGCGCACGTTCGATCGAACGGCTCATCCAAAAGATTGAATCTGCGACGCGACTTAGCATGTCCCCCGAGCGCCTGTGTCTAGCTTCGTTGCTGGTTCTACTCGTGCTTGATGGATTCGGCTACTTAACTCGTTTGAAACTGCGACTGGCCGTTCATGGTTTGCCGCTGCGTTTGAAAACGCCCGCCGTTATACCCGTTTCGCAGCACCCACGTATCTTTGCTGCCGCCGCCTTGCGATGAATTCACCACGAGGGAGTTCTTGCGCAAAGCAACTCGCGTCAAGCCGCCAGGCAAAACGAAAATGTCCTTGCCGTAGAGAATGTACGGCCGCAAATCGACATGCCGCCCTTCGAAGTGGTCGTCGACAATCGTCGGCACGCGCGACAGACCAAGCATCGGCTGCGCAACATAATTTCGCGGGTTGGAGCGAATCACGTCGCGATATTTATCGATCTCGGCTTTGCTGGCGCGAGGGCCCAGCAGAATGCCGTAGCCGCCTGATTCATTCGCGGGCTTGATGACGAGCTTTTCCATGTTCATCAACACGTGTTCGCATTGCTTTTCTTCGCCGCAAACAAACGTGGGAACATTCGGCAGGATGACGTCCTCGCCCAGATAGAACTTGATGATCTGCGGCACGAAGGCATACACCGCTTTGTCGTCTGCGACGCCAGTTCCCGGTGCATTGGCGAGCGCCACCCGTCCCGCGCGATAAACGTCCATCAACCCAGGCACGCCGAGCGTCGAATCGGGGCGGAATGTTTTCGGATCGAGGAACTCATCGTCAATGCGACGATAGATCACATCAACGCGCTCCAGCCCCTTCGTCGTCCGCATCCACACGTGACCGTTGAGCACGCACAGGTCGGAACCTTGCACCAGTTCCACGCCCATCCGCTGCGCAAGGAAGCAATGTTCAAAGTACGCGCTGTTGTATATGCCGGGTGTGAGCACCACCACGGTCGGATCGGTCACACCTTGCGGCGCGATGTGCTGCAGCATGTCGAGCAGCCGATCGGGATAATCTTCTACGGGCAGTACGCTGAAACCGTCGAAACCCTGTGGAAAAGTTCGCTTCATGATCTCGCGGTTTTCCAGCACATACGACACGCCCGACGGGCAGCGCAGGTTGTCTTCCAGCACATACATCTGGCCGTTGGTGTCGCGGACCAGATCGGTGCCGGTGATGTGGCACCAAATGCCCTTCGGCGGCGTCATCCCGCGGCAAGGACCGAGCAAATTTTTCGCTGACGAAATCAGCCATTCGGGAACGGCTTTATCGCGTACGCAATATTGAGCGTTGTAAACGTCATCTATGAACATGTTCAGCGCGGTGATGCGCTGCTTGAGCCCGCGCTCAATCATGTCCCACTCGCCACCTTCGATGATCCGCGGCACCAGGTCGAACGGCCAGACCTTTTCGGTCCCGGCTTCGTGACCATAAACGTTAAACGTGATCCCCATGTTGAGGAGCGCCAGTTCCGCGGCCTTTTGGCGCCGCTGCAACTCACCCG
Organism: uncultured Pirellulaceae bacterium; assembly: GCA_964394305.1. Classification (GTDB taxonomy): domain Bacteria; phylum Planctomycetota; class Planctomycetia; order Pirellulales; family Pirellulaceae; genus Anatilimnocola. Next base: position 16,154 of record CAYMWL010000043.1, on the reverse strand, counting down.
CAGAGAGCGAGGAGAGCCGGCTCACGAGGTGCTGACTCCGCTCGCGCGGGGCCCCCGAAGCCTCGAACATTTCGTCGTAAAATTCGTCCGTTTGGTACGAACTAAAATCCATCACTGACCCTCCGCTGGGACGCGTGCTGGGAAGGAACTGCCCAACTTTCGTGCAGCCAACGACAAATTCGTTAGCAGAAGTGCTGGGCGCAAGGTTGCAAAGCACAGGTTTCCCCAATTTGGCAATTGTCATGCCAACTGACAAGCGCAAGCGTGCAGTTTCAGTGGCGATTGGCGTGAAATAACAGAATCGGCAGAAGACCGCGAGTGAGGTTCCGCCGAGCCTCGTGTTTCGCCAATCGATCTCACAGCAACTATCGGCAGATTTTGAAGCGTGCGGGCTGAAAATCGGCAGCATGTTCAGCAACGCTAAAGTTGTCGCTTATGCCGATTCACGCGCAGAAAAAACTTCGACCAGTTGCGACTGAATGACTTGCAAAATCTGTTTCGCAACTTCGTCCTTCGAGCCATTTGCCGACAGCACCACTTCGCCTGCCTGGTTGAACATTTCAACCTCGTTGTCCCCCGCATCCATCGCCGTGGGTCCGTTAAGCACAATCAAGTCGCAATGCTTTTTCTCGAGCTTCGTAATCGCCTTGAACCGCGCATCGTCGGTCTCCAGCGCGAAGCCGACCACCCATTGATTCCGTCGCTTCTCACTGCCGAGCGTCGCAATCACGTCCGGCGTTTCTACCAACTGCAACAGCAACGGCTGACCATTCTTCGCAATCTTCTGCTCCTCGACTTGCATCGGTCGATAGTCACACGGTGCCGCCGCCCCGATCACGCCCTCACATCGCGAAAATTCTTGGCGTGACGCTTTGAGCAATTCTTCCGTCGAAATAATCGGAATCACTTCCGCCGCGGCGGGATAATCGACATTCACTGGCCCGCTGATGATGACCACTTCATGGCCCAAATCGAGCGCCGCCTGCGCGAGCGCTTTGCCCATGCGGCCGCTGGAACCGTTGGTGAGGTAACGAACGGGATCTAGATATTGCCGAGTCGGACCAGAAGTAATCAGAATGCGGGCCATTGAATTCGACTTTGGTTCGCGAGGTTCGAAAGGTAGCCCGAGGCGTGAGCCGAGGCAGCTATGCGAGAAATCTCTACCATTGGCAACCGTGCGGCAGCACGCATGAACTGGCGAGGGAGTTGTGCTACCGCACGATAGCGAATCTCCAGTCGACTCGCCCACTCCCTCGGCTCACGCCTCGGGCTTCCTAATGATTCGTCGCAAATTCTGCCGTGTTGAGCAAGGCCCACAGCACATCGCTCCAAGCCTTTCCTTTTTCGGCAGGCGAACGGCTGGCGATGTGCTTTAGAAACAATTCGCGCTCGCTGGTCGTCGGCATGCGCGTGACTGTTGCGAGAAACATCGTTTCCAATCGCTCGCCATCTTCAAACAGCGGCGCATCGAGCGCGAGCAACAGCGGCCCTCGCTCTGCCGTCGTCGCTTCGGCCAGATCACTGCCGTTGATCAGCGTGAGCGCTTGCAGCACGCCGACCTGATAATCGAGCGGCGATCGCCCTTGGCCTTGCATCTTGGTGAGGAACTGCTGTCGCTGCGGATCGAGCAGGGAACTCCGCTGATTCACGCCGGGCATTTGTCCCGCACTGCGCCGAACCAGAACGCGATTGAGTGAGTCGTAAAGCTGTTCCGCACTGAGGGCCTTCACCGGCATGTGAGCATACAACTCGACCGGCGGTGGTTCGGAAGTCCACCGGCTGGTGCGCTGATACGTTTGTGTCTGCGCGAGCGTTCGCAGCAGTTCCCGCAGATCAAACCCCGTATCGATAAAGTACCGAGTCAGTTCATCGAGCAATTCGGGATGCGAGGCCGGATTGTGCGGTCCCAGATCATCGACAGGCTCCACCAAGCCGCGGCCGAACAGAATTGACCAGGCCCGATTCGTCGCTGTCCGGGCCAGATACGGATTGTCGCGCGACGCCATCCACACCGCGAGCTTCATCCGCCGCGTGCCCAACTCGTCGCTGGCCGGTGCACCGCCGCTGGGAAACTTCGGCGGCACCACTTCTTCGCTATTGGGAATCTTGACGTCGCCACGATCGAGATCGATCAGTCGCGCCTGCATGCCGGGATTACTCTCAGGCCGCTGCAATTGCGCAAAGAACGACGCATAGCCCCAAAAGTCGCGCTGCTTCCATTGATCAAACGGATGATCGTGACACTCTGCGCATTCGATCTGCAAGCCGAGAAAAATCCGCGCCGTGCTCGAAGCAAGTTTTTCCGGCGCCAGTTCCAGCGAGGTATAATACAAAGCAGGCCCCGCGTTGTCGCCAGCAGTCGCCACGAGCAATTCCGAAACCAGATTGTCGTAGCGCAGATTTTCGACAAACCGCTGCCGCAACCAATTCTGCACACCCACGACGCTGTTGATCTGCTCCAGATTCACCCCGCCCGGCAACATGATCGACCGCCAAATATTCGCCAGGTGATTCGCATGCGCGGGTGAAGCCAGCAATTCATCAATCAACCTCGCCCGCTTATCGGCCCGCTCATCCGCCAAGAACCGCCGCACATCGGCGACACGCGGAATCGAGCCCGTCAAATCGAGATAGGCTCGCCGCAAAAACTCCGCATCATCGGCCTGATCTGCCGCGGTCAGTTTAGCGCGAGCAATCGCCGCATCGACTCGTTCGTCGATTTTACGAACCATCGCCATTCGTGCTTTAGCCGCCTCGTCGTTAGCATCTTCACCAACTGCCAGCGAACTCCAGCAGAACACGGCGCAGCATACGACGGCGAAGGTAGCAGATTGGGAGAACATCGCAGACCTCCTAGAATCAGCCCGATAAGACTACAGGAGATTGTACGAGGTTTTACATCTCATTGCCAAATGCCCCATTCCCTCGCTTACGCGTCCGGCTACCTGCGGATACCAACCGAGAAAAATCCTTACAACTGCAGCAACTTCCACAACGACGGTTTCAAATCAACCGCGGGGACCAGCCCTTCCACAATCACTTGCTTGTCGCGGCGTTCGATTTTGGCGGCTCGAACTGCTTTCGTCACGGCTGCATCGCCGAGTTCTTTGATCAGCGACTGCACTCCTTCGCGCACATCGGCTTCCCCGGTCTTGGCCTTTTCCAGATCGGGATAAGTGGTCTCTGACCGAAATTGCAGATCCTTCCCCGCGAAGTGAACGGTGCTGACCATTGCCGGATTTTCTGGGCCGGGAACTCCCATCAGCACCACGATGGGTGTTTCCGGCGACACTTTCCCGATCTGCGCGGTCAGGATGGCATTCAATTTTGATTTGGTATTCTCGGCCGCATGGGTCAGGATCTGCTTGAGAACTTTTTCCGCTGCTCCGGGGCTCGCCGAAAGAAAGCCACCTTCTTTCGAACCCGGCGCTGGCGAATCGCTGATCGCCAGCAGCGATTTGTTGACGACACAAAATGCAAACCGGCCGACGCGGACGATTTCTTTGTCGGCTACTTTTTCCGTGCTGAAATCCCGTTTGTGCTTCTCGGCAAACTCGCGCGCTTCGCGGGCGAGTTGCCCAGGATCAAAAGTACCTTCGACGAGGGCCGCCGAAGCATCGAAGATTTGGAGCGAGAGCGTGACATGTCTGGCTGCCGACATTTGCTCGACCGCGAAGTACGTCTCCGGCGGGTTGGGTTTGACCTGTGACTTCTTCACTTTTTCCTGGTCCAACTGCTGCAGCAGCGGCACCAACTTCTGGTCACCGAGCAACAATTTCGTCGCCTCTGCCGCGAGCACTTTCTCGCAGTTGATCGAGAGCACAATGTCCGCATTTTCGGGCAGATACGGAGCGATATCGGCCAGTTCCGCCCAAACCGGAGTGGCAACGAACGAACTGAGAAGAAACGCGAGCCATATACGCATAAGTCACCAAAATGACGGGAGTTTTTCGGCAGAAGTGTTGCTCCGTCATTCTGGGCCCTGGGTTGATGAAGTCAACCAGAAAAGAGTGGTCATCTCGCTCAGCCGAGATGTCACGGCGCGCGCGCTCAGCGATGCGGCGAAGAAGTGTGAATGGAGCGGTTGGGCGTGAGCGTTAACGTCGGTTGCGTTGCTGGCTGAACGCCAGCAACGGACATCTTGGCAGAGCGAGATGAGTACCATGAAAAAAGCCCAGCGATGTTTGTCGCCGGGCTTTCGTATTTCAATCTGTAATCTCAAATCTGCAATTGCTTACAGACCCTTCTTGATCATCAGGCTGAGCAGGTCGCACACGCGATTGCTGTAGCCCCATTCATTGTCGTACCAGCTGATGAGCTTGAAAAAGTTCTGGTTCAGTTCGATGCCCGAGCCCTTGTCGAAGATCGACGAGCTCTTGCAGTGGATGAAGTCGCTGCTGACCACTTCGTCTTCGGTGTAATCGAGAATGCCCTTGAGATACGTTTCGCTGGCCTTCTTGAAGGCAGCGGCGATTTCGGCGTAGCTGGTGGCCTTCACGGTCTTGAAGGTGAGGTCGACGGCCGAGACTGTCGCGGTCGGCACGCGGAAGGCCATGCCCGTGAGCTTGCCCTTCACCTCGGGGCAAACCAAAGCCACAGCGCGAGCAGCGCCAGTCGTGCTCGGGATGATGTTCTGAGCAGCAGCGCGGCCACCCTTCCAGTCCTTCTTGCTCGGACCGTCTACGGTCTTTTGCGTCGCCGTGTACGAGTGCACGGTCGTCATCAGGCCTTCGGCGATGCCGAAACCTTCCTTCAGCAGCACGTGGACGAGCGGGGCCAAGCAGTTGGTGGTGCAGCTGGCGTTGCTGACGATGTTGTGGGCCTTGGCATCGTACTTGTCGCAGTTCACACCCATCACGATCGTGATGTCTTCGCCCTTGGCAGGGGCAGTGATGATCACCTTCTTCGCCCCGGCGGTGATGTGCCCCTTGGCTTTTTCGGCTTCGGTGAAGAGGCCCGTCGATTCGATCACGACGTCAACGTTCATGGCCTTCCAAGGCAACTCGGCAGGGCTCTTCGCGCTGACAACGGCAATGTCCTTGCCGTTCACGACGAGCACATCGTCTTCGGCCTTGTCGGCCGACGATTTCTTCGAGCTGAACTCGCCCGCAAACCGGCCTTGGATCGAATCGTACTTGAGGAGGTAAGCGAGGTTGTCTGCGGGAACAATATCGCCGACGGCGACGACTTCCACATCCTTGCCCACGATCCCTTGCTCGACCATCGCCCGGAACACCAGGCGGCCGATCCGACCAAAACCATTGATTGCGACGCGAACCGCCATGCGACTCTCCTCTCAAGACGACAAGAAAAACTGTGAGTGTATGCTCTCAGATTCTATCGGCAGCGAAACCGTCGTCAAAGGGCCTAAATTAGCAGCTGAGGTGGAGACAAATGCCCTTATCATGATCGCCGGCCGGGCGGATGGCCTTAGCGGCAGTTGAACCACCGGCATTTCGAGTTAGCGGACATTAATGGGTCCTTATGGGACTTCGTCGGAGCCGCAGCGGAGCGGCTTGAAATCAGTGATCATTTGTATAAAATGACTGCTCTGATTGAAATCCAGTTCTTTGCAAATGTGGTAGACCCGTATGGAAACGACGGCAACGGTTTGTCTGCCGATGATGGGCTATTTCTTGCTTGGCATTTGCGACTAATCTCTTCTCAGTCAAGGCTCTGGCGCTGCATTGATCGGCAGCAACCTGCGGTTTTGCGGGCATGGAATTCGCGCAACAGTGCTGTTGATAACGCAACAGTGCTGTTGATAAACGGTGCAGAAAGGTGCAGAAAGCAACACTTTCAGGCCCAAATGAACCCATGCCATTTGACGCAAAGACTGTAATCACAATTGGTTGTGAATTTCGGGCGAGCGCAAAAACTGTTGTCGGTGTGCATCGCAACACAACCCCCACAAGGGTGGATCGCGATTCGCTAAGCAGGCCCAGGCGAGGACAGAAAATGTAACAGTTGCCGGGGCAAACCTGCAGGATCGGTACGACCGGAACCGATGATGCACATTGCCGAAACGATTGTTGACTTATATTAGCAACATTCGTAAGATTGCTCTGCAACGGTGGTTAAGGACTCGAGCCCCGGGACCTACTTGAATGAGTCATGCATTGTCCCGATCTGCGTTATCTATGTCGCTTTCATCGTCACCGGAACTGCGCGTGGTTTCGCCGCCAGCCGAGACGGCCGAAGGGAAACTGCTCTACACGCCCGAGTTGCAAGCCGAGCTTGCGGTCGCCAGCCAGCAGTTGGAAACGGCGTCGCCGCAGGAAATCCTGCGTTGGGCCGTGGATCATTATGCTCCCAAGTTCACGATGGCGACCGCCTTCGGCCCCGAAGGCATGGTGTTGATTCACATGCTCGCCGAGATCGCGCCGGAAACGCCGATCTTCAATCTCGATACCGGCTATCAGTTCAAAGAAACCCTCGAACTGCGGGAAGAGATCAAGCGGCGGTATGGGATCGAAGTTGAGCTGAGAAAACCGGCGCTCACGGTCGAGCAATTTGAAGCAGCCAACGGCGGACCCGTTTATCGGACCGATCCCGATCGCTGCTGCTTCGAGCGAAAGATCAAAGTGCTGCAAGATGCGGCCATGAACATGTATGCTTGGTCGAGCGCGATCCGCCGCGATCAGAGCCCCGATCGCGCAACGGCCCCGATTGTGGGCTGGGATAAAAAGTTCGGCCTCGTAAAGATCAGCCCGCTGGCGAATTGGACGAAGAAGCTGGTTTGGAATTTTGTGACCAAGCACAACGTCCCTTACAACCCGCTGCACGACCAAGGTTATACGAGCATCGGCTGCTGGCCCTGCACCCGCGCGGTGGGCATCGGCGAAGACGAACGGGCCGGTCGTTGGAGCGGCATTGCAAAAACCGAATGCGGGCTGCACACGCAGTGATTGTCCCCCTGTGATTATTTCAGCCAAGACCGAATACGCGTGCATCGCAGTCCTGGAGTTGGCCACGCGTCACGACAGCGGCGAGCCGGTGCGCATTCGCGAAATTGCCGATGCGCACGGCATTCCTTCACGCTTTCTCGTGCAAATTCTGCTGCAGCTGAAAAGTGCAGGGCTGGTAAACAGCACCCGTGGCGCTGCGGGCGGCTATCAATTGGCCCGCGATCCCAGCGAGATCACGCTCGGCGAAGTGATGTCGGTGGTCGATAGCCAAAGCAACGCGATTCGCTCATACGCCGAACATCCGACGAAGACCGCTCAAGTGCTGCTGAAGCGTTGGCAAGACGTCGCTCGCCAGGAGCGCGAAATGCTGAGCGAGATTACGTTTGCCGACCTCGTCATGCAGCTCAAAGAGCAGGTCGAGGGAATGTATTACATTTAGTCCCCCTTTCGATGCCGATGCTGCCCCACGAAGTTGCATGAACGTTCTGGAAAAAATCGTCGCCCATAAACGAAGCGAGATCGCAGCGAATAAAACCCTGCTCGCTGAATCCGAGTTGCGCGCGCGGTTAAAGGATGTTTCACCAACGCGAGATTTTTTCGCTCCCCTCGCCGCTGACGGCCCGATCAAGCTCATCGCGGAAGTCAAAAAAGCGAGTCCCAGCAAAGGTGTGATCCGTGCTGATTTTCATCCGGTGGAAATTGCTAAAGCCTATGAATCGGCCGGCGCGACTTGCTTGAGTGTCCTCACCGACGAACATTTTTTTCAGGGGAACCTCAACTATCTCACGCAGATCCGCGCTGCAGTGAAGCTGCCGTTGCTGCGGAAAGATTTCATCCTCGATACGTATCAGTTACTCGAAGCTCGGCTCGCCGGCGCCGATGCGGTGCTGCTGATCGCCGAATGTCTTGACGATTGCAACCTGCGAAAACTGCACAACGAAGCGATCGAACTCGGACTCACGCCGCTGGTTGAGTTTTATGACGAAGAGAACCTCGATCGTGTCCTCGCTGCAGGGGCTCAACTCATCGGTGTGAACAATCGCGATTTGCGGACGTTTGAAATTGATTTGAATCGCACGATTCTGATGCGCTCGCGTGTGCCGCTCGATTGTGTGTTTGTCGGTGAAAGCGGGATTTTCACTCGCGAGGATGCACTCCGTTTGCAGCAGGCAGGCGTCGATGCAATGCTGGTAGGTGAGAGCCTGATGCGCGAGCAGGATATTGCCGCAGCGACCCGACAACTCCTCGGAACGGGAAATTGATCATGCCATCGACGATGGAAAACATTTCGACGATCAACAGCTTCATGCGCACGCTGCTCGCGACGATCGTGATCGGCGTGGCTGGCGTCGGCGGTTGGTTTGGTTACACCACCTACAACAAAAACGAAATCGCGGCCCGCAAAAGTGCGGAAGAACTAGCAACCGCCACAAAGGAACTCGAAGCTTCGAAGAAAAGTCTCGAAGCCAAAAATGCCGAGATCGCGCAGAAGACACAGTTGCTGCAAGAGAAAGAAGTGCAGATCGCCGCGCTGAGCAAAGATGTCGAGCGGCTCGAAACGTCGCTCGCGCTCGTGAAAGTCGATCATCGTCTGGCGAAGCTGACAGTCACCGACCAAGGCATTGATCAAAGCAGCGGCCAGCCCTTTTCGCTCGTCGAGTTCGTTGAATTGAACGACGATGGCAATCCGCTCGACACACCGCGCGAGTTCCGCGTTCGTGGCGATTTGGTCTACATCGATAACTGGATCGTCAAGTTCGAAGACAAATATGTCGAGCAAGCCGATCTCGAGCGGGGCACTTCGCTCATTCTGTTCCATCGCATCTTCGGCGACAAACAGCAGCCTGCCGATGGCTTTCCCTTGGATGAACAAGGAACGCGGCCGAAAGCGTACGCGAGTGGCGGCAAGATGACCGATCTCGAAAAGAAAATCTGGGGCGACTTTTGGAACATCGCGAACGACGAAAAAATGGCCCACGAAATGGGCATTCGCGCAGCGCACGGCGGCGCTGTTTCGATGAAGGTGCAAAAGGGGAAGACCTATCGCGTGATCATGCGCTCGACCGGTGATCTGTCGATTGTGCCGGAAGAAAAGACGCCGACGGAACGTTAATCATAAAGCCGCCCCTAGCTCTGTACCGGAAGTTGAACGGCTTATGCGCTACTTTGTGAGTCGGAACCGTTTCACCCCGGGCCCATTGGTTGAGCCGCCGCCGACCAGCCATTGATCTTGATCCCTTGCGACGAGAGCATGAATTCGGCCCGCGAACTTGTCCTTCTGTGTGGTAACCACAGTTGCCGCATCAATGCTCTGCAAGGTCCCATCGTTGCAGCCAACCAGAATCTGCTGGCCATCTGCCGACCAGGCGACACAACGAGCAGGTGATTCCAGTCGCGCGAAGCGCATCAGCCGGCCGATGGTCGGCTGCCACAGGCGCACGGTGCGATCGTCGCTGACAGTCACTACGACCGGCACCTCCATTTTGGTTCCCGGTTGCACGGCGAGATCATTCACCGCTGCGAGATGATTATTCAAAGTTCGCAAGTGCTTGCCGGTGCCGCTGTCCCAGAGTTGCAGCGTTTGATCGGCGCCCGCAGAAACGATCCCTTTGCCATCCGGCAAATAAACAATCGCCAGCACGGCGCGCGAATGGCCCTCGTAACGGACCAGGCACTTCCCTGTTTCCAAATCGAATACCCGGCAAACGCCATCGGCGCCGGCAGTTGCAAAGTTCTTGCCATCCGGCGACCAGCAAACGCGATAAACCAGATCGAGGTGTTGGCTGATGCACTGCAATCGTTCCGCGTCAGGCCAGGAAAATACTTCGACAATTCCCGCTTCCCCTGGCGAACCGCCCGCGGCGAGCAGCGTCTTACCGTTGGGCGAGAATGACAGGTCGTGCACGTTGATCAGTTCGGTTTTGATGTTTCCGGCGACCTTCAGTTCTGGCCAGCTGCGAACTTCGATTCCCGCCTGCGAACCGACTAACGCCGCGCGTCGATCGGGGGTATATGTGGCCGCCGTGATTGGCGGCGCGGCCGTGGTGGGAGCAGTCAATATGCAGAGGAGCAGGCATGAAAAACAGTTTCGCAGACTCATGTCAGCTCCCGAATCAACTGGCCGCCTGGATTGATTTGCACGGGACGGCCATTGCTGGTGTGCAGTTCGCGGTCGGGATCGACGCCCAGCAGCGTGTAAATCGTGCGCGCGAGATCCGCAGGCGTGACCGGATTATCGGCCGGACTTTCGCCGACTCGATCACTGCTGCCGATTACCTGCCCGCCGCGAACGCCACCGCCCGCGAGCACGGCGCTAAAGACACGCGGCCAATGATCCCGTCCAGCCCGGTTGTTGAGCTTCGGCGTGCGGCCGAATTCGCCCATCGCGATGACGAGCGTTTCGTCGAGCAAGCCACGGTCCTGCAAGTCGGAGATCAGGGCCGCAAAGGCCGTGTCGAATGTGGGCAGCAGCCCAACGCCAACCTTGGCCCCGCTGTAGCCATCGCGCAAGTGCAGCGCGAGGCCGTCATGTGTATCCCAACCGGTATTCAGCACCGAAACAAACGGTACGCCGCGCTCAATCAACCGCCGCGCAAGCAAGCAACTCTGTCCGAACATGCGTGGACCATAGCGAGTACGAGTCTCAGCCGGTTCAGCATGCAGATCAAACGCCTGCTTTGCCTCTTTGGACGTGATCAATCGAAAAGCCTGCTCAAAGCCTGGATTCGCTGGAGAATTGCTCGTTTCCAATTGCCGCTGCGCTTGTTCGAACTCTGCAAGGTAATCGCGCCGCCGCTCGATCCGTCGTTCGGTCACGGAAGGGAAGAAACTCAAATCACGCACCTGAAAGCCGGGCTTCGATGGATCACCGCCCGTCGTGAACGGTTCATGTGCAGCGCCGAGAAAACCGGCGCCCGCGGTGGCGCGAGAATCAGGAATGGCAATGTAAGGCGGCAACGGGCTGTTGCTGTTGGAATTGAAATGCGACAAGACGGAGCCATAGCTGGGATAGGTCAGCACCGGCGAAGGTTTGTGGCCGGTGAGCAGGTAATGATTGGCCAAGCCGTGCTCGCCGAGAGGCGAGGTCAGCGAGCGAATGATTGCCAATTGATTCGTAATCGCGGCGGTTCGAGGCAGCAGCTCGCTGATCTGAATGCCAGCGACTTTCGTAGAGACGGGCTGAAACGGCCCGCGTACTTCTGCCGGGGCATCAGGTTTGAGATCAAACGTTTCCAAGTGACTCGGGCCGCCATCGAGCCAGAGCAAAATGCAAGATTTCGCCTGGGGCGGTTTGTCGCTCGCAGCGAGCTGCCGCGATTGGAGAAACTCGGCCAGTCCGAATCCGAACAAACTCGCCAACCGCACGCAATCGCGGCGAGTGATGACATGCATGACGATAGCCCTAGTGGTTTTCGGTGAACTCGCGACTGTTCAGCAGACTCCAAACAAAATCTTCGCAGCGTTCCTGGTGTTCGGTGGCGTCAGCAGCCTTCAAAGCTTCTACCCACCGTTGCAATTCCTTCGATGAAGGCTGTCGACTTAATCCGCGCACGTAGAATTCACGCACGATCTGCTCATCGTCAGCGCCAGCCGCCAGCAATTGCTGCAAGTGTCCCCGCTTGTCAATCAACTTGCGATTGATCAGTTCGCCGTTGAGCAAATGGAGTTGGGTAGAAAGGCCATTACCAGGCTTCGCGTCAGCACAGCCTGCAACACGCGAGCAGCGGCCTAGCGTATCGAGCGCCGGCGCGGGACTCAGCGGGTCGACCACGGCCACCGCACGCGTCCCCGTCGGTTGGCCTGCAAATTCGTCGGGAACGCCAGTGACATCCGCAATCGCATCGGCGAGCACCTCGGGTCCGAGAGTCCGCCGAGGCATTCGCGAGCAAAAACGGTCGTCGAATTCATTGCCTCGCAAAATCTCACTACCGCAAGCGTAAGTGCTGCTCGAAGCAATCAGCCGCAAGGTGTGTCGCAGATCATAACCGTGCTGCACAAAATCGTCGGCAAGTCGCGTCAGCAATTCAGGATGCGACGCTGGATTCGTTTCCCGCAGATCATCGACGGGCTCGACCAGACCGTGGCCGAACATCGCTTGCCACAGACGATTTACCGTGGCGCGAGCAAACAATTTGTTGTCATTCGAAATCAACCACTCCGCAGTCATTGCCAGCGAATCGCCTGCACGCGGCAAATCCCGTACTCCCGGAATCCGTGGCGTCGCTGGTTCGCCGGTACGCGGATTTGTCACGTCACCACGCGCGGATTGCTGCACATAGCGATTTCTTTCGAGCCTGGCAAACACGGCAGCGAATCCGTGATAGTCATCCTGCGTCCAACGATCGAGCGGATGGTGATGGCAATTCGCACATCCCAGCCGGGCCCCGAGAAAGATTTCCCCGACCAACTCCGCCTGTCCACGAGCATCGGCAACCATGCAACTGAAATTCGCAGCACCAACGTGATGCGTGTCGCCGGTTGCAACCAACAATTCATGTGCCCATTCGCGGAAGGGGCGGTTCGTGGAGAGCTGCTGACGAATCCACTTCGCATAGGCCACTGCACCTTCTTTCTCGTTCGGCAGTGAATGCAGACGAAGTAGACGGGCAAAGCGCAGAGTCCAATAATCTGCAAAGTCGTCGCTGACGAGCAGCCGGTCGATGAGCTGCGCCCGCTTGTCAGCAGTTTTATCTTCTTGGAATGTTTTCACCTCGGCTGGAGTCGGCAAACGCCCCGTGAGATCGAGCCGAACTCGCCGCAAAAAAACGGCATCGACGGCCTGCGGTGAGATTGGAATTCGTAGGATGCCTAACTGCTGCAGAATCAGTTCATCGATGAAATTGACTCGGGGCACTGCAGCGAGATCGATCGGGTTATCTGCCAGAGGCACAACCAACTCCAAGGGCACCACACGATCCAAAAATCTCGCGATCACAACATGGGGTCCGCGTTGCTCTTGAATTGCCCAGGTTGTGTTGTTAGCGTCTTCGTATATCCGTATCGCAGCTGCATCAGCTGGGGTGAAAACCGTCCAGGGCGTCACGTCAATCCAAGGACCATCGTTGAATCTTGCACTGGCAGTAAATTTGGTTGTCGTCGGCACCACGGCACTGACTTGCCGCGAGGGCGAAGCCCGGAACGCGGTTAATCGGCGAGCATCTCCCCGCGGCGCACCCGCTTTAATCCAGCTCAAGATCTTCGCAGCGCCCGCGCTGTCCTCGGGCAGCGCGATATCGCCGCCGTGATCGAGATAACCCGTTGGCTTCTTGAGCAGCAGACTTGCGGACGGCTGGTCCAGGTTGATTCTGCGGCCTTCGAAGGCATGGACGATCGACTCGTAATCGGCCGCAGCATCTCCGCCGAGCAACGACAAGTGAAAGCCACCGCGGCCTGCGGCGGCGCCATGACAAGCGCCCGTGTTGCAGCCTGCTTTAGTCAGGACGGGCATGATCTCGGTTGCAAAGTCGATGTTCGCCGTCGGTGGAGCGCCGATGATCGCAAAGCAAACAACCACAGCAGCTATCATTTTTTCACGCCGTAATCTTTGGCCCACTTTTGTAGATACTCTTGCGCCCGCTCGGTGCCGTAATCCTTCAACTTGCCGGCATTGATAATCGTGTTGGCAATGCGCCCCACTTCGGCACGCATGGCTTCGTTCTTCTCGCAGTATTCTTCGACAGCTTTCGCAGCTTTTTCGATATCTTCTGCCGCTGCGTTCAAGCGGATCACCGGGCCGAGCAAACCGCGGAGATTGGGATCCTGCATCGGCGCATTCGCCATCGGTCTTGCCATGGCTGGCATGCCTTCGATCTCTTCGAGCTTCGGTACCTTGCCACCGGCGACCTTCACCACTTCAGCGAGAATCTTCGGCAGATCGGCCTGCAGACTCGGCTGCACGAGCGCGACATTGGCCGCCACTTTGCCTGCTTTGGCCACAAGGACTGTCACTTGCACATTACGATTCAAGCCGTATGCGCCGGGCCCTTCGCGGCCATCGAGCGAGATGCCGGTTGGCGCTTTTGGTGTAAGCGCGTGCTTGATTCGTTTGAGTGAATTCTCGGCTTCGGTTGCGTCGGCATCGAGCCAAACCACACCGGTTTGCAAGTCGTCTTTCGCCCGACTGACGGTGTACGACGAAAGGACCCGAACCAGACTGATCGACTGGCGGTTCACATCGTGCACAAAGATCAGCACCAATGGTTTGTCACCAGCAGCAGTAACGAAGTCGAGCTCTTTGCCCGCGTCGGCATCGAACACGCCCCGCACCTTGAATGGTGCGAGCTTTTCGTCGACCTGTGGTCCCGAGTACACGGGATCAGCCCCAGATGCGACTGCAACAAAGAAGCAGAGCAAAATCGCATTTGCGATCAAGCGGATCATCGTTACCTCCAGCTATTTGCTATTTGATTTTGACGGAGAAGCAGGTTTATCTTTATCGCTCGACGGGGGATTGCGTAGCGCGTTTTCGATGCGTTGGCTGAGAATCTGAAATCGCGGTCCACTGACGATCGTGCGCAATTCGACATGCATGCGATGGTGCGAGGAAAGGAGTTTGCGCTGCTGCGCGATGACTTCTGTTTGCAGCTTCTCGACCTGCGGAATGTTCAGCTCATACTCCGCATAAGTTCGAGCCAGTTGATCTTGAGCTGCCACGAGGGCCTGGCGCGCTTCCGTTTGCTCGGCCTGTGTCCGCTGTAGGAGCGTGCGAACGGCCGACAACTGCTCTGCCGTGAGTGGCGGTGGCGCGGCATCATCTGCTGCCAGTGCGCCAAAAATGAGAAGTAGTGAGGCGATCATCGATTGGGCTCCCAACGCTGCATGATGCGATACGCGATTTGTTGTTGCCGATCGAGCAAAGCGAGCGAATCAACAGGCGGAGGTGCAAAGAGAAACTCGAGTTCTGCCGCCGATAGCTCGGGCGGCGGGACTTGTCTGGCGGAGTTAACCCAGATCTGAAAAAACAGCCCCAAGACCAAAACCACGACTGCTGCTCGCAGGCCGACGATTGATTGTCGCTGCGCAAACTGTGCACGCACCCTTGCGCGAACCCGTTGCTGCAACTCGGCCGCGGTTGGCAAAGGTAGCGCTGCTAGTGCGGCCGATAGCTCTGCATCACGCAGGTCGTCAACATTGAAGGCCTCATTTTGATTCATCATTTTCTCCCCAAACCGCTCGCAGTTTTTGTCGCGCGCGGCTCAGCCGCATTTTTAGGGCATTACGCGAAACCTGCATCACTCGCGCGATCTCTGCCAGGCTTTGCTGTTCGATGTAGTGCAAGTGAACCAATGCCCGATCTTCCGCTGGCAACTGAGCTAGCGCACGTGCCAACTGCTGCTCACAATTGACTTGCTCTTCAACCGCAGCAGCTTGTTGTGCAGGATCGTCGATGCTTCGCTCCCCAATCTCGTCACTATCCCAAAATCGCCACCAGCGTTTTCGCCGGCGGTGATGATCGAGCACCACGCGCCAGGCGACTTGCTGGATCCAGGTTCCCGCCTGTGCTTCGCCGCGCCAACTCTCGCACTTCGTCCAAACCGTAGCCAGTGCATCGGCGGTAGCATCTTCCGCTCGCGCTGCATCGTTCAGCACACGAAACGCCAGGCGAAAGATCCGCCCCTCAAACCGCTGAATCAGCCGCGTGAGGGCTGCATCGTCTCCCAACTGGCAACGGCGGAGCAGTTCGTCGTCATCCACCGGGTTTTCCCGGCGAAGAACCGGGGCCTCGCACTTTGTGCACGCGTGTGTCCTGCTGTTAGACGTCGGACGCGGCAGCTTGGTAACGGAATTTCGAAAACAAAGATCGGCCACGTAAGATGTTGTGTGTGCAAGTATAACTAATGAAGGTTCGTTGCCTCTTCCAAGGTAATTTCATGCCTGCTGAACCTCGCCGCCCGAGTTTGAATATTGTCCAAACTGCCGCAATCGATCCAGTTTGCGGCATGACCGTTGAGCCCGCTCATGCGGCCGGCTCCGTTGCGCATGCCGGCCAGACCTATCATTTTTGCAGCCAGCATTGCGTCAAAAAGTTTCAGTCCCGGCCGGAGTATTACACCAGCGGGGAGCAACGCCAGGAAGCGATGCCGGTAGCCGCCAACGCCGGATCTGCGACGGCAAAGTACACCTGCCCGATGGACCCGGAGATTGTGCAAATTGGCCCCGGAACATGCCCGAAGTGCGGCATGGCGCTGGAGCCGATGCAGCCGACGGCAGAGGAAGGGCCGGATCCCGAGTTGATCTCGATGCAGC
>CAYMWL010000042.1:0-58627 GCA_964394305.1 uncultured Pirellulaceae bacterium | reverse complement strand
CGCCTGCGCCTTCATCTGCTACGCCGCCGCAGGGGTTTTGGGATAGGCTCTAAGCTGAAGATCAAAAAGTTGCCAGAAGTATCGCAGAATCCAAGACCGAATGGCGGCCGTATTCCCCCGCCGCGACTTTCGCCAAGTAGGTCGTCGGGGCGATACCGGTTACTCACAACCGATCTGGGATCAAAGCAACGCACTCGGCGGGGCTTGATTACGCTCGACGCGAATCATGAGGTGAAGATTGATACGGAAACTGGAGTGAGCGCTCACTGGCGTCAGGATGGACAACAACTACGACTCGATTTCACCGCTGACGGCCGCGGCAAGGTCGAATTGAAACCCCTGCGAAGTCGGCAATGGGCTGGCCATCATCACCGACCGAGCGACAAGTCTGTCCGGGGCTGGGAACTCGTTCCTGAGTGACTCCCCGATCCATTTCGTTGATGACCTCGGAGTGTCGGACGAGTGTCGGACCGAAGCGTGATGTGTGATGCGTGTAAGGTGCGTGCCTGCGAGGGATTGGCTGATTTGGACACGCTGCTTTCAACCGCGGAGAAGATGAAGCGCGCCATTCAGGACATCGAAGGCGTGATGCCGCCGTCATTGAGCCGGTTCAACAAACCCCGGAAACTCACATTCCGCTTCGCCCAGGTACGGGGTCACGCGCAACGCTGAGGAGCGACCTGAGCGGCGGGTGCCTGCATGATCTTGCCGACATACTCGCCTTATCCTCTGCCTGGGTTACACTCAGCCTAATTCCCATCACAACCATACGCAAAAATCTAACTGCCATTTGAACGCCGGATACTTTTCATAGAAGTCGCACACCTCAGGACCTCCTTACGACTTCGCCAGTGCCACGCTACGCCGAAAGGGTTCAGATGGCTTCACGACGCGACGGAATACCGACTGTCATCACTGCAGATCGGGCAGTTCAGGTGCTCGAAAGACTGCCCCTATTGGACCGCAACATTGATGAGGGCTGGCTGCAGAATCACCTCCATCAGTGCCCAGAGGTGTTGCCAATCGGTGAAATTGATCCCAGTTTCGGTCCATTGATTCCGATTGGACGTGAAATTGGCACCGCAGTCGGGCCCATCGACAACCTGTACGTCTCGCCTCAGGGATTGCTAACGATTGTCGAGGCCAAGCTCTGGCGGAATCCTCAATCGCGCCGGGAAGTGATCGGTCAGATCTTAGATTATGCCAAGGAAGTCAGCCGCTGGTCGTATGATGACATTGATGCGAGGGCAAAGGAGACGGCCGGCAAATCGCTGTGGGAATTGGTCCGAGACAAAAGCGATCTAGACGAGCCGCGATTCATCGACGCTGTGTCCCGCAACATGCGAAGCGGGGCCTTCCTGTTACTGATCGTTGGGGACGGAATTCGGGAGGAAATGGAATCCCTCGCTCGATTCCTCCAGGAGAACAATCAGCTCCGATTCACGCTCGCTATGGTTGAGTTGCAGCTCTACAAGCTCCAAGACGGCTTGCTCGTAATACCGTCAATCGTTGCCCGAACGACCGAAATCATCCGGGCAGTCGTCGTTATATCGGGGGCAGCTCAGGTCGATGTATCTCTGGACATCGCGGACGATACCGCGGATGACACTACCAAAAGACGTGCCAAGATCGGATTAGACGAGTTCTTCCAAGAGCTTTCAAAGTCCGCTGATCCGCCAACTGTTGACGTCGCCCGACGGTTGTATGAGGACTTCAGCCAGGACAGTCGCTTCCAGATCGACTGGGGTTCATCCAGCTACCAACTCAAGCTGCGAGACCCTGGCAATCCCAGCGATCGCCTCACCATGCTTGTTGTCGAACGGTCCGGCCGAGCCTACGTCGACTGGCTTACTGGACAGTTGCCGAATTGCGGCCTACCTGCCGAGTTGGGATACGACTACCTTCGTGACACAGCTAAACTCCTGGGGATGGGCGTCAGGCTCAAGGATGGTTACTGGGAGCGGAAAGTTCATCTCAGCACCATTGGTAAACACTACGCCGATTTCAAATCACTTATCGAGCGGTTTGCAGATCAAGTGTGTAATGCCAGAACTTCCCAGAAGGCGCAGCCGCTTGAAAGCGCCGAGGGGTCTGGTGCCCTTTAGTTGAGCAGGTCAGGCAAGGTACTCCCTGCCTGACAAATGGACGCAGCGCCACCTACAAAACTGGTTTGCCGATCACGCGCTCTCCGGTATCATCGTGTATATCCACGCCGCCAATTCAACGCAGCGCCCGCCGCATTCCAGGCGCTGCCGACGAGTGAGAGGCAGTCAGTCCCGAAGAATCGACGGCGATTCTGTCAGGGCGAAGCTGGGGCCATTAGGGGCTTCAATTGGTCGGGAGCTGCAAGCTGCGGTCGGCCGCGCGGGCACTCGCAAAGCGTTACGATCCCCGCCGGTGCCAGATTTCAGGATTGCGCGACGTGTGAAAAATGCTGAGTCGGTTTAGTCCGTGCTCAAGTTGGCATATCTAAAAGAAAGAAAGACTGGGCCGTCCCGAAGGACGGCCCAGTAGGATCACTTTCGTCGTTGATTTGTTTGTCTTGGGTTCTGTTTCGCAGAATCGTCGAGATCGCGTTGTTCTAAGGCGTTGTAGAACACCATGAGATAGTAAAGGCCGACCGCCGCTCCCACAGCGGGCCAGCAACCTAATGCCGGCACTGACAAGAGCATGGCAACGGCGACGATGATCGCGACATGCACAAAGTGCCGGGCTCCGTCGAAGGGCACGTGATCACCGGCGCCCTGGCAGCAGGGATCCGATGATCTGCGCCAGGGTTCGTAGCAGGGCGTCGATGTAGTCTTCCAGCCATTTCAGTTGTGCTGCGGGCGGCTTGTTTCGGTGCGAGTTGCGCATCGAGTCTCCTTCGGTTTGAGGAAGAAATAGTTAGGGCGAGTTAGCCGGGCCATTTGCGGCAGGGATCACGATACGGGCAGCCCGGGCAATTCATCTGCGAGGGTGCCGGATAAAAGTGCTCCGACTGGATGGCGCGCCAGACGCGTTCGACGATCCGCTTGGTCCGATCGAGCTGAGGTTGATCAAACGGAAAGCGATGTGCGTCAATGCTGACTTCCTTGGTCTTGGTGAGGACACCAAATTGCAGGCGGAGTTTCTTGCCCTGAGCGAAGTCACGCACAAGCTCTCCATAGAGCAGGAGCTGCGCCGCTGATTCCTCGACCTGATCATGGGTGTACTTCGCGCGTGATGTCTTCCAATCGGAAATTTGGAGCTCGCTGGGTGTTTCGATAATCAGATCTACCTTGCCCAGCAGGTCGGGCAAACCAGGAATGATCTCACCGCGTAGCGTTTCTTCAACCGCCAGGATTCGGCCCTCTGGTTTCGCAAGGTCACTCGCCGCGAACGCGATCAGCATGCGTTTGGCCAGAGCATCGAACGACTCCGCTTGTTCGACTTTGCTAAACCGAATTGGAAGCGATTGCTCCTGCCATTCGGACCGGTACGCAGAAAGCAGCTCTTCCAGACTCGGTGCCGTATTCGTTTCAAGCAACCTGCTAAAATGAAACTCAAGGGCCCGGTGAATGGCGCTGCCAAAGACCAGCGCAGCGGAGATGGCTTCTTCAGGGATACCAGCGATGTAATGAAAAAAATACCTCAGCGGGCACTGCTGATAAGCGCGAATCGCGGAATAGGACAGGTAATCACGCGGAGGTTTCGCCGGCTGAGGCGGTGCGCGGGTGTTCGGCGTTTCGCCGCGAGCATCAAAAAGTAATGCAGTCATGGGTTAGTGATTCGCTCCGTTGCCCGAGGTGGTGGAATTCAATTCGTCGATCGCGGCGCTGGCGTCGGCGATGGACAGTTCCGACGCCACGCGGATGCCGTACTTCTCGTGCAGCCATTGGTCGATGTTGAGCTGCAGGCGGTTGCCGATGGCTTCCAACGCCCGAACTTGGCTGGCGGTCGCCTTGCGACCAATGCTGCGGCGCTGGCCATTGTTCTGGGCGTTCGCAGCCTGACCGTTTCGGGTAGGACCGCCAGCGTTCCCATTGCCACGATAGTGGCCGTTGCCATTTGGCCCCGGCGGCTGGCCAGTGCCGTTCTGTTCGCTCGCCTCCGGTTGCAACGCTTGCTCCGCCGCCTGGTGGCGGTGCAGTTCATCCTGCACCGCCTGTTTGCAGGCAATGAACGCGTTCTTGACCTGGCGATGAAAGGCTTCCAGGTCGGTGTGCAGCAGCGACGCGTCCGCCTCGTACTCGACATGGCACGAGGCACCGAGACTGCCGTAATCAGGCAGCCCGACTTTCTTGCTAAGGCCGACATTGACTTTGAGCGGCATGAAATGCTCCGGAGTGAAGGTTGAGAGTTTCTGTTTGGAAATCCGCAGTTGGGCAGCAACGGCTGCTAGGCCACGGCTTGCAGTTGCTTGAGCGAGTCGAGGGCCAACTTCAGTGACTTCTGGTTCCGCTTTTCGGTCTTGAGCGTTCTGATCAATTCCTTGCTGTTGGTGAGCGCGTTACGCAACTGATCGCGAAGTGCAATCGCCTGCTCCAGCGAGTTGCTCGCTTTGCAGCTGCCTGATCGCTTGCGTCGGCGGGAAACTTGGTCGCTGGTGGTCGGCGGTTGAGCGACCGCATGCGCGGTCGGCTGACTCGATTCGGGGTTCTGACCGGGCGATGATGCAATTCGATTCACGGGTGTTACCTTTCGTGTGGCGGACGGGGAATGGAACGGATGACTACTCAGCGGTGACTCGATCCGCAGGCAGTTTTCGCTGGGCTTGATCGCCTCCTTCTGGTCAAGCAGCATCCAGAGGTAGGTGCGCGTAGCGTCGGTGGCCAGCGCAGGCGACGCGTCATTGGGCAGGTGGAAGTCAGAAAAACCCATCCCAGCGGCCCGGGCGAGGAACTTGCGATCCGTGCAGATGCGCACGTCATCACCCCGCTTGGTCGAGTTTCGCAGGATCATTTCCGCCGGCCGTGGCGTGTTCACGGACGCGGCACGCAGTACCACGCTGCCGTTTAAGTCGAGCGTTAATTCCCGGTGCGTGGTGCCATTGGGCAATCGGTGCATGTTCTCGACCAAGAACTTCGAGTCCTGCGGCGCAATCTGCAACGTGCATTTCGCGTAATGTGTGGACGGAATGATCTGATCGACGTTGGGGAACCGCCCCTCCTTCTGGATGGCAACCCAGTGCGTCCAGGGGCCGAATTGAAAGACAACGTGATTGTCGTCCCGGCCAACGCGCACCGGTTGGTCGTCGGGCAATTCCTTGCAGCTGAAGAACCGAGTGTGCTGAACGAGCACCTCACCTTCGCCTGGGAACTGAAAGCCGCATTGCCTGAGCATCTGCCGGCCATCGGTCGCGGCGATCACACCATCGCGCCGGAGCTGAATGCAACCGAGTGCGTACCGCTTGCTCTCCATGTCCGTCGTGTCGTATGCGTCTCGAATCGCAGTGAGCAACTCGGGCGGATTGTCAGTGAATTTCGCCGGGACGTCTGGAAACTTCGCTTCCGGCGAAGCGGAAACTGGCGCATCGTATTCAAGGTCTCGAAAGACACCGTTTTCCCGCCAGCTGGCGCCGACGACGCCGTCGCGGCGGGTGTTCAGAAATACCGGTTCAGCTTTTGCGTTCTGGACGTCATCAAACACCTGCAGCGGCAGCCCGAGCTGTTCAGCGTCCTGCGGGAACGGATCATGGTAGCGCAAGGCGTGGTTCGGTCCCTGCACCTCCACGAACAGGCCCTGATCGCTCGCGCGGACTTGGAGCGAGTTTACTTGGCGACTGAACGTCCGCTTGATGACGGAACGCAATACTTTGGCAAGCTGACGAGTGATTTGAATCAAGAGGGCCTCCGATCGATGAATAATTAGAAATCGAAAATGGGCGGCAGCGACGCTACCGCCCATGCTTGTCAGTGATCGGCCTGGCTACGCAGCGCTGCGCCGCTGCTGCCGTTCGAGCGCGTCCCAATCGACAACGCTCGGCAGGGCGTAGTCGTCGGCATCGTCAGGCTGAAACACGGTTAGCGGGGCAACGACGCTGAAGCCTCGCCGGCGGATCGTGCTCACGGATTCGCCCGTCGCGTCGGCAACGGCTTGATTGAGTTCGGATTGGGTCATCGGTATTGCTCCTGATGGGAAAATGAGAAAGGCCCGCCTGCGCACGCGCGCAGATCAGGCCAGAAAATTGCAATCGGGATCGGAACGGAGACGGCTTAGCAGTCGGGCATAAGCCAGTTGTCAGCGAGCCAAGCGACTTCAGCGGCAAGGGCCGAGCTGCGTGACGGAAATGGACCGAGCTGGGGGCCCGAAACCGGCGATAAATCACACAGCCAACTGCCCGAAGAATCCGGTTCCACATGCGAACCGCGGCGAATGGTCAGCTCGCCAAGTTGTGCCAGGTCGATTTCCTCACCGTAGATGCAGCGAGCCTGGCCCTCGGGAGTGATGATGAGCTGCATATATAATGTCAGCCCTCACTTCCCGCGTCGCAGGATGTTTCGCCGCGGCCGATCGACGAGCATGCCATCGAATACGGACTGAACGCTGGAAAGCTGGGCAGCCACTTGCTGGCGCAGATTCTGATTGTCCCGCAGTTGCTGCGGTTCGACGCCGCGAACAACCCGCTGGGCCTGGGCTACCAGCTCATCCAGCTGCTCACACGAGCGGATGTTCAAATGGCGGAAGCGATCGAAGAACTCGCGGAGATTCTCGACTGCGGAATCCCGGAAGATCTTCGGCTTGCCATCCTCCGCGCCGCTGAGCCGCTCGGTGAGATGCGACACGAGCTTCGACAGTTCGTCGGTGAATGCCTGCTCTGCCAGCTGCACAGCTTCGTCGAAGCGGGCTGCAACGCGATCAGCTTCTTGCTGGAAGAGCTGCGGGCTGAGTTGCCGCAGATACTCTGGCGGTTCGACGCTAGGAAAATCCCAGGCTACGTCGAACCACCCCCGCAACGTAGCCGGGTAATCCCCAGCGCTGTAAAGCGACCCCAATCGCCGCCGTGCCGCTGCCTTGAGCTCGTCGTATCGTTCGTCGAGCTCAATCACCGCTTCGTCAAGCTCAGCCTTCAGCGATGTCATCTGCACGGTGAACGAGCTGATGTCGGCCTGGCGGATCAGGCGAATCCCGCTTTCCGGGTAGGGAAGCGAGATCCCTTTCCAGTAGGCGATCACCCGCGTCCGAACGGAGGTGACTGCCTTAAACGCCGGGTGCGAGGTATCGAGCAGTTTCTTGCCGGCGGACAAATAGGCTCGCTCGGCACCGAATGTGTCGGCCGCTTGCGACTTTTGTTCCTGGGTGAGCGTCTTGCGTGCGCCGAGCCATGTGAACATGACCCGCACCGCGGCCATCGTCGCCCGAAGTCGATCGCTGGGCGCAGCTTGGTTGCGGGCGGTCGGGGAATCCAAGAGTGTCGTCATTCAATGCTCCAATTGAGAAATAGAAATCGTGGTGATCTGTCGTCGTATCGGCCGAATCGGGAATCGCTACGCCGGCGTGGCTCCGAGGTATCCTTTCCTCAGCTTCTCGGCGATCTGCTTGTCCGCGTGCCATCGTGCCGCTGTAGCGTCGGCGAACTCTTTCGTTTGCTCCTGTCCGCCAGTGCCGATGCAACCGAAGCTGACGGTGACGTTGCAGCCATTGACGGCGACGTCCCAAAACTTGAACGAGGAACCCGACACAAATTCAAAATGTCGACCTGTCTGCGAGTTTGGATTATGCTTGTCACTTGCAAGCCTGATCCCGAGGCTTTGGCTACGAAACAATTGCGACCCCTTTGAGCCGCTTGCCACGGAATTCGAGATGTCTCAACAACAATGGTGGGTTTTTGCGAACGGGCAAAAACACGGCCCATTCGCTTCCGAGCAATTGCGTCAATTGGCTAACGCCGGCAAGCTCCGTCCAGAAATGCAGGTCATTGCGACCGGAATGCAAGCGCCGGTAGCCGCCAGTCGTGTGCCTGGGTTGTTCGATCAACTTCCGACGGCGCGCTCAGAAGTGCAAGGCACGCCGCCGATTGTGCGCAAACCGCCAATCGTAATGCCGCAACCTCAAGTTGCAGTGGTGACAGCGGTCGCACCATCAGTGGCGACGCCTGAGCCAAAGAAAGCCGCTTTCAGCCCAACCATGCTTGCTGCATGGTTGCTGGTTGGCGTTTTGGCCGTTTCAGGAGTCGCTTTCGTCATCTGGCATTCCGGCTCAAGGCATCAAGCAGAAGTCGCTACGGCCGACATGCAAGCATCAAAATCAATCGCCGACGCGCGGACCTGGATTGCCGGCAATTCGCAGCTCGATGTGATGGCGGTAGAAGCTGCGTTAACTGAATCTATCCAGAATCAACTCACAACAAAGCGATCCGATGCGGAAGTCGCGTTGAATCAGGTTCGTGAGCGGCGACAACAACTGGGACAACAAGCACTCGCCAAGGAAGCTGATGCGGTATTCGATCAGGCCAAGCAGCTTATTGAGGTTGAGCATACTTCAGAAGCCATCTCATTGCTGCGAAAGTATGTGGTTGATCCACGGGCCACGAAGAAGCCCGAAGCCCAACGCTTGCTCGACGAAGCGGAAGTTGCGACATCGGAAGGTGAGACGCAGAAGAGTATTGCGGCAATGACGGATGACCAGTTAGCTGCAGCGGGCCATTCACTTGGCCCGGGAAATTCTCTTGCCCCTGAGATTCCAGATGGCAAAGTCACCGATCCGTCACTGAAGCGCGTACGCGCCGAGATCATCGCGCGCCACCTCGTCGCTGAGATACGACGTCGTTCCGAATTGAAAGTCGCTGCTGAAGAACGCATTGAGGCCGAACGGCAAGCGACGATCGCACGCCAGCGTGAGGCAGAGGAAGTGCGGCGCGAGGCAGATGAGGCAAGAAGATTGCAAGCGGAACGCGAACAGGCAGCGAAGTTGGCGGCGGCGCAAGCTGCTGCCCGCCAAGCAGCAGCGCAACAGGCCGCAAAAGAAGCGGAAATTGATGCCAAGATTGAGGAGCACAATGATCTCGTAAAGGCAAACATGATTCGCTGGGCTGCTACGCTGTCGCGCACGGAACGCGTGAAATTCAATGAGCCGATGGTTGATGTCGTAATGTGCTCCAAAGGAATGTCGCAATGGACCAAAGCCGAACTCATCGAGGCATTTCAAAACATCCTCAAACGACCTGACCTGCGGGAGATGGAGGAGTTCATCAAGCGTTCCGGTATCGGCGAATTGATCGTCAAAGTGAAAGCCGATGGGAAAACACGAAGTTTTGACGACGCATGGACATACGGTATCTCGCTGGTACTCAAAGAGGGCCAAAAAGGGAAAGTTGGCGCTTTAGACCAAGTTCGCGAGGACGGAGATGAATCTGTGGCGAGCAGCATAGGCTTGCGGCTCATGCCAATACCTGCGGGCAAATACAGAGTTGAGAACGGCGAAATCGAGATAACCAAGTCGTTCTACCTAGGCGAGACGGAGATTACCCAAGAACAGTGGACTAAGGTGATGGAAAGCGAGTCCTTCTACAATGGACCCGCTTCTACCCCACGCGAGCTCGCGAAGAAGGGCAAGAATTACCCGGCAGTTTTTGTCAGTTGGCTGGACGCGATTGCCTTCTGTAAGAAACTCAGTGCTAAGGATGGAAAAAAGTATCGACTTCCCACCGAGGCAGAATGGGAATTGGCATGCCGGGCCGATGAAGCGCATGGCGAAAGGCAATTAAATGAAGTTGCGTGGTATTTCAAAAATGCAGCCGCGAAAATTGAATCCCGTTATGCTCACGAAGTGGCCCAGAAGAAGCCCAACAAATTTGGTTTATACGACATGCAGGGAAATGTGCGAGAGTGGTGCCAAGATGTCCACGTCCATTCTCGACCAGTGGGTAAGGATCCCGTTGAGCCAGTGGTAAAGCACGAGGGAGGCTCTTCACTTGTTACAAGGGGCGGTTCTTTTATGAGCGAAGTCGAGCAATGCGAAACATCCTGGCGTGAGTACAATACTCCATCTTACCGGTCCTTTGACCTGGGATTTCGGATTGTGCTTGAGAAATAGTCGGTTCGCTTGTTTCGCAAATAGCTCAAGACGAACAGCTCACCGCGAAACCATAAGCAGAATGGCCCCTGGCTCTGCTTGCGGACAATGGTGAACGAAAAAGTCACTACGTTGAATCGCTTGCTCAAGTCGCTGAACGACGATATTGGCCACAGGCTACAGTGCCCCTCCCATTTCACGTCGAACGAATCGGCACCTTCGTTTGGGGTGATGCACTTAGTTGTACGGCTGCAAGTTGTCGCTCACCGGACAACTGCAGCAAATCCCTTCTGTACGCCTAATGTGGTTAGTTCTGCGACGGATCGCGAGTCACTTTGCGCCGGGCTGCAGTCGTCGTGACGGTTGCCCCTTGGTAGATTCCCGGTCTGTCAGCGCTCAGGCACCGTCCGCTGGCCCAGGTTCGCAGTTTCTCCACCGACTCTGCCGAAGTCCTCGAAACCGGCACGATGTTCTGCGCCGCTGCAACGAGCGGCACATCGAGCAATGCTGCTAGACGGCAGCAGGCCTTAATCTCAGCGCCAGTCCAGCCTTCGTCTTTCGGCAATCCTTGCGTTGCATCGAGCGCGTACTTCCCGATGTAGATCTGCCAGATCGAATGGCGCTGTTGAGCGTCCGGCAGGTCAAGAAAGAAAACCCCATCGAAGCGTTCAGCGCGAGAAAATTCGGGAGGCAGCTTCGAGACGTCGTTCGCCGTCGCGACGACAAAGACATCCGATTCGTGATCGTTGAGCCACGTGAGGAACGATCCGAACAACCTCGCCGATACGCCGCTGTCGCCTTGCCCCGAAACACCGCTGAACGCCTTTTCGCATTCATCAAGAAAGAGTACCGCCGGTGCCATCGCGTCGATGATCCGCAAAGCCTGCCGGATGTTGGCTTCCGACTGACCGACGAGTGAACCGAGGAGGTTGCCTACGTCCAGCACGAGTGTCGGCCGCCCGGTTTCATTCCCGAGCGCCTTGCAAAACGCCGACTTGCCACAGCCGGGCGGCGATAGCATCAGAATTCCGCGTGGCCGGACCGTAGCCGCCCGGTTCGTCGGATTCCGCAGCGATCGCTTGCAGAATGCCTTCACTGCCTCCAGGCCGCCGAGATCGGCGAACGTCTCGCCGCCACGGTGGAGCGACAGCAGCCCGCTCTTCTTCAGCATCTGAGTCTTCTGCTCCCACAGCACATCCGCGCGCAGCTTGCCGTGGCGGACCAATGACAAGCTGAAAGCTCCCTCGGCTTCATAACGGGTCAGTCCCACCGCCGCATCCAAGATTCGCTCGAACTCTGCGCCTGCCGGCAATTCCTCCCGTTCGGTTGCGATCCCGCGGGCAATGTCTGCGAGTTGCTCGCGACCGGGCAGATCATGTTCGATGACGACGAACTGCTTGTCGAGTTCCGTCGGCACCTGCACGACCGGTGACAAGATGACCACGAACGTGCGATTCTGTTTTCCATGCGCGATCTGCTTCGCGAGCGCTTGCACAATTTCGGCACTTTGCAGGAACCGATGAAAGTTCGTGAGCACCAAGATTGCGGGCTGTTCCGACGCGGGAAACGAGGCAAGGGCACGTATTGCCGCCAGAGGGTCGTTCGTACCGGTATCGACGGCGGCCTCATGCCCCAAGAGTTTGAGCCCCTCCTCGATATTCCACGTCGCCAGCCGCCACTCCTCGTTGCGACAAAGCTGGGCAATTTCAGCAAGCGCATCGTCATGCTCGTGTGATTCGATCCACAGCCCGGTAAAGCAAGCGCGTACCATCTCCGACAGACGCTCGGTGAGCGACATAAGTGATCTCCTCGGTAAAGAATTCGAGTGAAGAAGAGGCCGGCGGGCACGACAACGCGTTTCTCGCCGGCGTGAGTTAAGAACGAAAGGCAGAACCCAAGTTGGTTCGCGGGTTAGCCCGCAAGCTGCCGTTCCAGGCGGGCGATGCGAGTATGCAGCCGATCCACGGTGTTGAAAGCCCGCTTGAGCCTGGTCATCCAGCGGCGGAGCGACAGCTTATTCGGCGGGTGCTGCGCCCAGCACCGGAACCAATTGCCGATGCCGCGCAATCCCGCCGGCATGATCGGCAACGACAACAGCTCGCGGCGACGAACCTGACTCATGCCCGCCCCTCCTTGATCGACTGTCCAGTCGACTGCGGCTGGTAAAACTCCGCCGTGAGCTTCTCGCTCGCGTGAACTCCGAGCGCTTCTTCCATGAACCGGCTTGCATGCCGGCACTCACCGCCAGCAAAACCCTTCGTTTCGATCTTCGTCTCCCCCTTGGGTGACACAATGATCTCGATAATCTTCATGCAGCACCTCCAGCAACCTGGATGGTGAGCTTGATCGAACCATCGGCCAGCGTCTGCTCGCTGACTGAATGCCCTTTCTTCCGGGCCTCGATCTTGGCTCGTTCTACGGCATACGCCTGGAGGAACTCTGCCAATTTTTCCGGCGCGCCCCACCTGCCGCCGTAATTATCGTATTGCAGCTGTCCGCTGCTGAGATCACACACCACCGGGTACGTCCACCCCGGCAGCTGCACGGTCAACCCCGTTGCCGTGCTCGTAAACAGCTTCGCCGTCCGTTGCACCGGCGGCGGCAGGCCCAGCCGGCGACACGCCGCGTCGGCGGCGGTCGCGTCGCGTACCTGAGTCTGAATCTGAACAATGTGGGACAAGTCTCACCTCCGTTGAATTGACTGAGATCGTGTGGCCAACAGTTAGCCAGCCAGCTCAAGCTGATATGCCCGAAATCACGTACTAATTAAGCCGTTAAAACACTTCTCGCCTTCAGTCCAAACGCAGGACTTCAAAAATCCTTAGCATTTCGATGGTTCCGGTCCGCTAGCACATCCGTTATGATGCTCCCGCCTGTTACCGGATGGCCTGGACAGCACATCCCAGCTCGTAGGGTTTCCATGCCGCCGTTCAGGTAGCCGTACATTGAGGTCAAAGATGAGCGATGTAGCTGCGGACCGCTGGTTGTCCGTCGAAGAAATCGCGGGCTATTTGGGCATCAAGAAAGACACGGTCTACAAGTGGATCGAACGCAAGAAGATGCCTGCGCACAAGCTCGGAAGTCTGTGGAAGTTCAAACGCGACGAGGTCGACGCGTGGGTTCGGGCCGGTGACGCCGCGGAGTCAAATCAGTTGCACAAACCCCGGTAAAGCATCTCCGAAAACTGGAATCATCCGCGAATCTTCAGATGGCAGTAATGAAGAACTGGACAACCGTCGCCGAATCGAGCTTCCCGTGGGAACGGGAAGCTCTCGACTTCGTACGCGCCCAGTTTCCGACGCACGAACCGTATCGAGCCTGGAGTAACTTCGAGTTCATCGCCGACGATGGCAGCGTCAATGAAGTCGACCTGCTGGTCTTCACGCCACAGGGCTTCTTCCTCATCGAAGTCAAGAGCAAGCCAGGCCGGCTCCGCGGTGACGCTGGAACCTGGACTTGGGAAACCGACGGCAAGCTGACTACGCTCGACAATCCCTACCCCCTCGCCAATTCAAAAACCAAAAAGCTCCGGACGTTGCTCAATCGGCAAAAGGCATGCAAGAGCGCTGGCCAGGTTCCGTACATTGAAGCACTCGTTTTCTGTTCCGCTCCGGACCTGCGCTGCGAACTACAAGGAACAGCTCGTTACCATATCTGCCTTCGTGATCGAGCAGCCGATGGTGACAAGCCTGCAAGACGCGGCATTATCGCAGCAATCAAAGGACGTGAGTGCGACGGCCTCGGACCTTGTCCAAAGGATACGTACAACCGTCCCACAGCAAAGTTGGTTTCACAAGCGTTGGAGCAGGCCGGCATTCGGCCCTCCCAGCGCAGTCGCAAGGTGAGCGACTACCAGCTGGACAATCTGATCAACGAAGGTCCGGGTTACCAGGACTGGCAGGCGACTCATGCGACATTAAAGAACGTCCGACGCCGCGTTCGCATCTACAACGTACGCACTGGAGCCACTCACGAAGAACGGCAGACGATCGAGCGTGCCGCTCGCCGGGAAGCCGAGCTGCTCGAATCGCTCCAGCATCCTGGCGTCCTGCGTCGCGAGGGGTTCACCGAGCATGAACTAGGCCCGGCGCTGATCTTTGAGCACGATCCGAAGGCGATTCGCCTCGATCATTTTCTTACGCAGTTCCACGAACAGCTGACCGTGGACCAACGGCTCGATCTACTTCGCCAAATCGCGGAAGTAGTCCGCTTCGCCCATGAGAAGCGGGTCGTGCATCGGACCCTTAGTCCGCAAAGCGTGCTAGTGAACACGAACGACACGGGGCAGTTCCAGGTCAAGGTTTTCAATTGGCAGGTGGGCTATCGCTCGGAAGGCACGACAACGTCCAGCCAATCGCCCGTGGTCTCCGCGACATCCCATGTCGAGCGGTTAGTCGACGACGGCAGCACGGCGTACATGGCGCCGGAAGTTATCGCTGACGAAAACATCGTCGGTGAGCATCTTGACGTCTTCTCCCTAGGCGCGCTCGCGTACCACATCTTCTCTGGCATCCGGCCGGCAGCGAATGGTCTGGAGCTGAGCAACAAGCTGCGCGAGACCAAGGGACTTCAAATCAGCTCGGTCCTCAACGGTGCAAGTGAAGCTCTCCAGCAACTGGTGCAGTGGAGTACCTACTCCGATGTTGCCATGCGCTCCGGGCTCGTCAGCACGGCTAAGGATTTCCTCGATCTGCTCGAAAAAGTGGAAGAGGAAGCTGCGACGCCAGAGCTGGAATCGTATGTCGATGACCCCGATCGGGCGAAGAAAGATGATCTCCTTCCCGGCGGCTACCGAGTCGTGCATCGTCTCGGCAAAGGTGGCTCTTCGGTCGTATTGCTTGTTGAGAAGGATGGTGAGCAACTCGTTCTGAAAGTGGCGAATAGTCCTGACAACAATCCACGACTTCGAGATGAGGCGGAGATCCTCGGAAAGTTGCGGCACAATCACATTGTGGCTCAATGTGGAACGCTGGAGATCGGTGACCGATTCGCGTTCCTGATGGTCCCCGCATTCGCCAATAAGGAAACGAGAGCGGTAGAGACGCTGCGCGATCGTTTGCGGCAGGAAGGACGATTGCACGTCGACCTCTTACAGCGATTCGGCGAGGACCTGCTGGAAGTCCTCAAATACCTGGAGGAGGAAGCTGGCATTCCGCACCGCGACATCAAACCGGACAACATCGCCATCGGCCAGATTAAACGCGGCGACAAACTGCACCTGCTCCTGTTTGATTTCTCCCTCTCCCGGGCTCCGGCCGAGAACATCCGCGCGGGTACGACCGGCTACCTTGATCCGCTGCTGCCCGTTCGGGAACACAAGCGTTGGGACCTGAATGCCGAGCGGTATGCCGCCGCGGTCACTCTCTACGAGCTGGCGGCGGGGCCAAATAACTATCCGAAATGGGGCGACGGCGCAAGCGATCCGTCGCATCTCGACTGCGAAGCCACGATCGATGGCGACTTGTTCGATCCTTCCCTTCGCGACAGCCTCACCGAGTTTTTCCAAAGGGCATTCCGTCGCGATCCTGCGAAACGGTTTGACAACGCCCGGCAGATGCTCAATGCCTGGCGTGAGTGTTTCATCGGCATCGACGAGCCAGGATTGCTGTCCGACCACGCAGATGACGATGAGCTGCGGCGCCTCTTGGAGTCGGCGACGTTCGATACGCACATTGGAGAGCTCGGTCTGGGTACGCGTGCAACTAACGCGCTCGATCGCGCCAACATCATCACCGTGGAAGATCTTCTGACCGTTTCCTGGCAAGTGTTGTGGAAGCAAAGGGGCGTCGGCCTTCGGACCAAGCGAGAAATCGGGGCCGCAGTCCGGATTTTGCGTGAGCGACTCGGCAATCCGAAGCAAACGGAAACGTCTACAGACGACGGCGACTCATCTGCGGCAGAAGAACCAGTCGCCGCTGGCAATCTGAGTGTCGATCAGCTTTTGTTACGCATCACCCGGGCTGGCAGTCGCGAAGGAGATACCTCGAAGGAAACGCTCCAAGCCCTGCTCGGCTTGGATCCTCGCCTGACTGATGCCTGGCCTAGTCAGACTGACATTGCGACGCTCGCGAACGTAACACGCGGGCGCATCGGCCAACTCGTGGGGAAATTTCAGGCTCGCTGGGCGAAGGATTCAGCGCTCACCAAATTGCGGGCGGACATCAAGGAACTCCTCGCTAGCGCCGGCGGCGTGATGACCGTATCCGAACTGGCCGAGGCAATCCTGGTCGCCCGAGGCTCGGTGCAGGATGAGCCACGTCGCACGGCAGTCGCGACGGCGGTCGCTCGTGCTTGCTGCGAAGTCGAACGCACGATGTCCGAGCCGCGGTTTCTCGTCCGTCGCGATCACGGCCGCGTCCTGATTGCACTTTCGCAGGAACTCGCCGGGTACGCCGTCAAATTAGGCGACGAAGCTGACAAACTGGCGCTGGAAGATCCCCTCGTTCCGCCGGCCCGTGTGCTGCAGCGGCTTCGCGAGATTCCACTACCGCCTGAAAATACCGTGCTGACTGACGCCCGGCTCGTGCGTCTCGCCGCGGCGGCCTCGCAGAATGCGGCCGTCTCCAGCCGGCAGGAACTCTACCCGCGGGGAATGGACGCGGCCCGCGCCATCAAACTCTCGCAAGGCGCCCTCTATGGTGTGCCGTTCCTCACCGTCGAACAAATTCAAGATCGCGTTCGCAGTCGGTATCCGGAAGCCGCCCCGCTCCCGGATCGCCCCCTGCTCGACCAGCATCTGGAGGCCGCTGGATATGATTTCACTTGGAATACCACCATTGAAGGCGCAGGAGGCTATTCGAGTCACTCGCGCGACAACGTCTCCATTACCAGCGGCAGCGAATCAGTATCTCGATTGGCGACCTCTACCGGTCCGCAGCTGCTCAATGAAATCACTCCCGAGATCGCCGATGCTCGCGAGTTCGAGGAACGACTGGCGCGTGCCGTGAAAGAAGGGGCTTTCCTGGCGCTCGTGGTTCATCCCAAGTATTACGAGCGAGCGGCTGAGGAACTAGGCAAGCGGTTCCCAATTGAACTCGTCGATGTCGAAGGCCTCATCCTCGACGCATTGCGAGACGTTGTGAATAAAGCGGGGGCGAAGTGGGACGCGGTCGTGAATGCCGATGCCACTCCTGGCTCCGAGCCGTGGAAGAAGTTCATGGTCCTCGTGAACCGCGCGATGCCCGCTGTCGAGGAAAAACTCACGGCCGCAAAGAAGACCACGCTCCTCACGTACTCCGGCCTGCTCGCTCGCTATGACCAGATGCCGCTGCTGGAACGATTACGGGAAAAGGTCGGCAGGCGGGATGGCATTCCTGGCGCCTGGCTGCTGATTCCCGGTGAGCATCAGGCGCTGCTGGAAGGCAAACCGATTCCGATCATCAGCCCCGGACAACGGGCTCGGATCCCCGAGAAGTGGATTCGCAATGAACATCGCGCCCTCAGCCCAGAAAAGATAGGTACATGATCGACCGACCTGCCCTCCTCTCCGATCTGCAAAAGCTGCTGCAGCGACTCGAAGCTGACCTGCTTGAACGAAGCGAGTCGGCCGAAGTGCCGGAAGTGGGGAAGACGCTGCGCGCGGAGTTCGAGCGGGCGAAGACCGCGGAGCGGACGGCGCAGAACTACGAGGATTGGCGGACCGATGCGATCACGCAGGCGGCCGCGGCCTGGGTGCTGTCGTGTGTCTTTGTTCGGTTTCTTGAAGACAACCGACTGCTGGAGCCGCCCAAGATCGCTGGTCCCGGCGAACGGCTGGCGCGGGCGCGGGATGAGCATGAGCTTTATTTTCGCACCAATCCACGGCATACCGACCGCGAGTATCTGCTGGCCGTTTTCGACCACCTGGCGACACTGCCGGGGACCAGGGACATCTTCGGCCCGCACAATCCGATTCGCGAATTGCCCAACTGGCTCTCCGGCGACGCGGCGGGGGAACTGCTGACGTTCTTTCAGAAAATCGATGCCGGCACTGGCAACCTCGTCCACGACTTCACCGATCCTGGCTGGGACACGCGTTTCCTGGGGGACTTGTACCAGGACCTGTCCGAAGCCGCTCGCAAGAAATACGCCCTGCTGCAAACGCCGGAGTTCGTCGAGGAGTTCATTCTCGACCGCACGCTCAATCCGGCGCTCGACGAGTTCGGCCTGACCGATTTCAAAATGATTGACCCGGCCTGCGGCTCCGGACACTTCTTACTCGGCACGTTCCCGCGGATCCTCGGGCGCTGGCAACGGCAGGAGCCAGGAACGAACGTACGAGAACTGGTGCAACGCACGCTCAGCAGCATTCACGGCGTCGATGTGAATCCCTATGCGGTGGCGATTGCGCGGTTTCGGCTGCTGCTGGCCGCGCTACGGGCGTGCGACATCGCGCGGCTGGATAAGGGCGTGCCGAAATGGGAAATGAATCTCGTCTGCGGCGATTCCCTGATGCACGGCTCTCCTGGCGGCGATCAACAGGTACTGGAGTTTCATGAACTGGCCCACGTCTACCAATCGGAAGACCTCGCCGACCTTCGCCGCATCCTCGCCCCCGGCCGCTACCACGCCGTCGTCGCCAATCCGCCATATATCACCGTAAAGGACAAGGCTCTCAACCAGGCATATCGGGAACGGTATCCCGAAGTCTGCCACATGAAGTATTCGCTATCGGTCCCGTTCATCCAACGGCTGGTCGATCTCACCTGCCCAAACGGTTTCACGGGGCAGATTACTTCAAACAGCTTTATGAAGCGCGAGTTTGGCAAGAAGCTCATCGAAAGCTATTTGCCTAAGTGGGATCTCACTCATGTGATCGATACGAGTCTCGCCTTCATTCCTGGCCATGGCACGCCGACGGTTATTCTCTTCGCCCGCTCGCGCAGACCGTTAGCTCGTACAATTCGCGCGGTGATGGGAATCGAACGAGAAAACTCAGAACCCACCAACGCAGCCGAAGGGTTGTACTGGACTGCAATACTTGACCAAGTTGATCAGCCCGGCAGTCAGAGCCGTTACATCAGCGTCAATGAATCTCCGCGCGACGCCTTTCGCACTCATCCTTGGAGCATAGGAGGTGGAGGAGCATCAGAACTAAAGGAAACCTTAGAAGCAAATACAGCGGAAAAACTTGAGTCCGTAATTGATTCAGCCGGAATTACTTCATTCACACTCGAGGATGATCTGTTTCTGCTTCCGGAATCTGCCGCACGAACTAAGCGCCTCCGACGCGAGTATCTTCGCGTGATGATTGTCGGTGATGTAGTTCGCGATTGGACAATCGGTCCGACTGACGTCGCCGTTTTTCCATACGACGCGACGTTTCAGCCAATTGATGAGGATTCTACCGATCCAATCTTGCGTTATCTGTGGATTGGTCGAACGGGACTTGCGAATAACATGATGTTCGGTGGCAAGACGAAGACTCAGACAGGACTTAAGTGGTATGAGTACGGGCGCCTGACTAGTGACAAACTTCGCACTCCATTCTCAATCGTTGTCAGCTTTGTCGCTACGCATAACCATTTCGTGCTTGACCGTGGAGGCAAGGTATTCAAACAGTCTGCACCGATTATCAAACTCCCAGCGAACGCGACGGAAGATGAGCACCTAGGACTCTTGGGTACGCTTAACTGTTCGACTTCCTGCTTTTGGTGTCGACAAGTGCTTCATGACAAAGGTGGCGGCGGGATTGGTGGAGGGATCGCCGCAGAAACGTGGGAACGCTTTCTGGAGTTCTCAGCTACCCCGCTCAGAGGTTTCCCCCTGCCCGAGATTCGTCCACTCTTGGTATCGCGTCGAATTGACACGATAGCACGGAAGCTCGCTGAAACATTGCCAGACGCAGTCTGCCGGAGTGGAGTTCCCAACGCAGCTACACTAACTCAGGCTCGCGAACGGGCTGTTGGTTTTCGCGGCCAAATGATCGCCTTGCAGGAAGAACTCGACTGGCAGTGTTATC
Organism: uncultured Pirellulaceae bacterium; assembly: GCA_964394305.1. GTDB lineage: Bacteria > Planctomycetota > Planctomycetia > Pirellulales > Pirellulaceae > Anatilimnocola. The sequence goes on along the minus strand of CAYMWL010000042.1, from coordinate 38,712 downwards.
ACCTCTATGGCCTGGCCGACGAATCGCTGCACAATCCCAATCTCGACATCGCCATCGAGCTCGGTCAGCGTGCGTTTGAGATTGTTCTGGCGCGTCAGATGGCGGCGGGGGAGGTCGAGACCACCTGGTTCACTCGCCATGGCTCAACGCCGATCACCGAAATTCCCGCCCACTGGCCGGCCGAGTACCGCGCGCTCGTGCAGCGACGGATTGACTTGATTGAGAGCGACAAGAACATCGGCCTGATCGAAAAACCGGAATACAAGCGCCGCTGGAACACCGAGCCCTGGGAAGAGCAGCAGGAGCGGGCTCTGCGCAACTGGCTCCTCGATCGCCTGGAAAGCTACTTCGACTTCGATGGCCGCATGAACGCTGCCGGCACGCCCACGGCCCAAACCGAGATCGGCCTGATCTCTGTCGCCCAGCTCGCGGACTTGGCCGGCCGCGATGCCGATTTCCACCAAGTCGGCGCGATTCTGAAGGGAGACGTCGCGTTCGACGTGCTCCGCCTCGTGACGGAGCTCGTCGAAGCGGAAAGCGTCCCGCTGCTGCCGATCCTCCGCTACAAGCCGAGCGGCCTCCGCAAGCGAGCAGAATGGGAACAGACCTGGGATCTTCAGCGTCGCGAAGACGCAGGAGAGAAGGTGGGAGACATCCCCGTCCCGCCGAAATATACCAGCGCCGACTTCATCTCCAGCGGCGGTGCCCGCTACTGGTCCCTCCGCGGCAAACTCGATGTCCCCAAAGAACGCTGGATCAGCTTCCCCCACTGCGAAGGCCCCGACGGCACCCTCATGATCGCCTGGGCCGGCTACGACCACCTGCAACAGGCGCAAGCCATCAGTGCCTATTACGTCCGCGTGCAAACCGAACTCGGCGGCACCGGCGACCCGCGCCTGATCCCGCTGCTCGCATGCCTGCTCGAACTCCTCCCCTGGCTCAAGCAATGGCACAACGAACCCAGCGCCGCCTTCGACGGCATGCGCATGGGAGACTACTTCGACGGCTTCATCACCGAAGAAGCCCGAGGGCTCAACAAGACCATTCCCGAAATCAAAGGCTGGACACCGCCGGCGAGGACTAGTGGGCGCGGAAGGCGGAGGTCCTAGTGAATCACTCTGACAACATTGATGAACATCGCCGAGCGTCGGGAGGTGACGTGTGAAAGAACGGATTACGGTCAAGTACCGCACGATGACCATACTGGATCTGCGGAACTTTCAAGAGAATGGTCACCTCAATCTGGAGCCAGGTTTCCAGCGCAAGAGTGTCTGGACGCTTACCGATCGCCGCAAGCTGATTCAGTCCGTGCTGGAAGGTTATCCTGTGCCGTCGATCTTCCTGTATCGCCGTGAGGCGAATGGTGTACCCATCTACGACGTTCTGGACGGCAAGCAGCGGCTGGAAACGATCTTCATGTTCTCGCACGTGAAGCCGTTTCACAAAAAAGCCTTTGACGTGAGGTATCACTTTCCGGGCGATGATCCCAGTGAATGGACCGGCTGGTGGGATTGGAAGGCCCTACAGAAGTACCAGCGGGCTGGGCAGTTCCTGACGTACGAGGTCCAAGTCGCTGAAGTGAGCGGCGAAATTGGCGAGATCGTTGATCTGTTCGTACGGATCAACTCAACCGGCAAAGCGCTGACGACAAGCGAAAAACGCCACGCCAAGTTTTATACGAGTTCGTTCCTCAAGGAAGCTGAGCGGCTTGCACGCAAGGGACACGACTACTACACGACGCAACAGATACTTTCATCGGGCGATCTCGACCGGATGCGTGACGTGGAGCTCGTTTGCGAATTGCTCGCATCGATCCTGGCTGGCGGGCCGATTCACAAGAAGCAAGCTGTCGACAAGGCGGTCGGAAATACGACAACTCATGCTGCCTCGTTGAAGAAAGCCATCGTCGAATACTCAGCGACTTTACATGCGATGAAGCAAATGTTCCCCGAGTTGCGCACGACCCGATTCAGGAACTCCGCGGAGTTTTACTCTCTGTTCATGGTCGTGTGGGGGCTTCAGCAACACAAGCTGCTGCTCAACGATCGCCGCCGCAACCAGGTGGCTATGAAGCTGCTGCAAAAGTTCTCGGGCGGCGTAGATGAGGTCCGTGAACAACAACGAAAGGCGCTCGGAGCACGCCCAGATCAGCGGATCTTCGCGGACTATCTACTGCTTGTGCAGCAATCCACAGACGCCATCACCCCACGCAAGCGTCGTGGTGAGATGATTCAGCACCTGCTCGACGGCCTGTTCGAGCGGAAGGATGAAAAGCGGATCTTCAGCCCCGAGCAGCGGCGGCTCCTCTGGAATAGCGAAGAGAAGAAGACGTGTGCACTTTGCGACGAAGCCTTGGATTGGACGAATTTCCAGGTTGACCACATTAAGGCCTACAGCAAAGGCGGCAAGACGGAACTCACTAATGCCGCCCTGACGTGTGCATCGTGCAACGCATCGAAGGGCGCGGGGCGAAAAAAGGCAGTCAAGTCTAAGTAGGGCAGCGGGACCAAGATGACTCTTCTCAAAGAACTGATCGACATTCCGGATCACATCGACAAGGGGCAGTTCGTGCTGCGCCTGACCGAAGGTGTGACCGATCCGCAGGCGACGGTGGCCACGTACGTGCCAACGCCCCAGTTGGTGCGGGCATTCGACGACGCGCTCAGCTTTGTCCGCGGTTCGCTTTCCGGCAACACGAGCAAGGCCACCTACCTGCACGGGAGCTTCGGCAGCGGCAAAAGCCATTTCATGGCGATTTTGCACCTAATTCTCTCCGGCAACACTGCCGCGCGCGGGATTCCTGAACTGGCTGCCACCATCCAGAAGCACAACCCCTGGATCGAGGGCAAAAAGTTCCTGCTCGTTCCCTATCACATGATCGGTGCGAACGACGTCGAGTCAGGAATCCTCGGTGGCTACGTCGACTTCATCCGTCGGACGCATCCCGATGCGCCGATTCCCGGCGTGTACCTGGCCGAAGGTCTGTTTCGCGACGCGCAGGCGCTGCGTGAGCGAATGGGTGATGAAGCGTTCTTTTCCGCGCTCAGTGAGGGAGCGAGCGGTAACAGCGATTTTGGTGACGTGGACGCCGGCTGGAGTGCGGCCCGCTTCGAGAGTGCGGTGGAGGCCGACCCGGGATCGGAGGAGCGCTCGCAGCTGATCAGCGCTCTGGTAGGTAAATTTTTTGGTTCCTACGACACGCAAGCTAGCGGCAAGGGTGAAGCATTCGTATCGCTCGACAAGGGCATGTCGGTCATCAGCCGGCATGCGAAGAACCTGGGCTACGACGCCCTCATTCTGTTTCTGGACGAACTGATCCTCTGGCTTGCCAGTCGGGCCGCGGACCTCAAGTTTGTGCATCAGGAAGGGCAAAAGCTCGCCAAGCTGGTGGAAGCCCAGCTGGCGGACCGTCCCATCCCTATCATCAGCTTCATTGCCCGGCAGCGGGACTTGAGCGAGCTCATCGGCGATTCAGTTCCTGGCGCTGACCGGCTCAACTTCGGTGATGCGCTCAAGCATTGGGAAGGTCGATTTCACAAGATCACACTAGAGGACAGAAACCTGCCTGCAGTGGCTGAGAAACGCATTCTGAAGTGCCATAGCAAGGCCGCCCGCGAGGAGCTCGATGCGGCCTTTGAGCAAACGGTGAAAGTCCGCGAAGCGGTGATGACGACACTGCTGACTGGGGAAGGGGACCGCGAAATGTTTCGCAAGGTCTACCCCTTCAGCCCAGCACTCGTGCAAACTCTGATTGCCGTCTCCAGCGTCCTGCAGCGAGAGCGGACTGCGCTTCGGGTCATGATGCAGCTCCTGGTCGAGCAGCGCGATGTGCTAACCGTGGGCGATCTGGTGCCCGTGGGGGATCTGTTCGACGTCATCGCACACGGCGGCGAGGCCTTCAGCCCCGAAATGGCCATTCACTTCGACAATGCCAAGCGGCTGTACCACCAGAAACTGCTGCCCATGCTAGAGAAGCAACACGGCCGGCGGGAGGAGCTGGAGACCTTGCCGGTGAACGAACCCCGGCGGGTTGCGTTTCGCAATGATGACCGGCTCGTGAAGACATTGTTACTGTCGGCGCTTGTGCCAGAAGTAGAAACGCTGCGGGGCCTGAACGCTGACCGGCTAGCCGCGCTCAATCACGGCACCATCAAGACCCCGATTCCCGGCCGCGAGGGACAGGAGGTACTACGTCGTTGCCGCAACTGGGCAGCGAGCGTCGGTGAGATTCGGGTCGAGGACGGGAACAATCCCTCGATCTCGGTTCAGCTTTCCGGAGTCGATACCGAAGGGATCATCAAGCAGGCCGAGCGCGAGGACAACCAAGGGAACCGCGTGCGCCGGGTTCGGCAGATGCTGTTCGAGCAGTTGGGAATCAGCGGCGAAGATGAGTTTCAGCAGTATCACGAGTTCGTATGGAAGAACACCGAGCGGTCTTGCGTGGTCCTGTTCAAGAACATCCGCGAGTTGCCACCGACCTCGTTTGAGAACCATGACGAGCCGTGGAAACTGATCATCGATTTTCCCTTCGATGAAGCTGGGTATGGGCCTCGCGACGACATCAGCAAGATTCAGGAGTTCAAAGCCACGCATCCTGAAGGAGCCAAAACGATCTGCTGGATCCCTCAGTTCTTCAGCGAGGATGCCCGCAAGGATCTGGGGCTATTGGTCATCCTGGAACACATCCTGACGGGCGAACGCTTCAGCCAATACTCGAACCACCTGTCTCCCCAGGATCGTCAGGCGGCGAAGACCTTGCTCGAAAATCAACGGAGCGTCCTGCGCCAGCGAGTTCAAAACCACCTGGACGCGGCCTACGGCTTGGACTCGATCACGCCTGGCTCCTTGGACACGACTCACGAGCTAGAGCAGCACGAGCAGTTTCTTTCCCTGTGGGATGGCTGTGATCCTCAACCGCCCGTCGCGTCGAACCTGAGCAGCGCGATGACTCACCTGTTGAGCCAGGCTCTAACGAGTGAATTTCCAGGAGCTCCGGATTTCCAGGCGGAGGTAAAGCTCAGCAATTTGCGAAAGGTGTATGCGGTGGTCAGCGAAGCCACCCAGGCTGCGGACGGACGGGCTGCGGTCGAGAAGTCGCTTCGGCCATTGGTCCGGCATATCGCAAATCCGCTTCTGCTTGGCGAAATGGGGCCTGACGAGACGCACTTTGTGATCGGACATCACTGGCGGACGCATTTCGGGAAGAAGGCCGCCGAGACAGGGACAGTCATCAGCGTCGGGCAACTTCGCAAGTGGATCGATCAGCCGCGCGCGATGGGGCTGTCAAAAGAGGTTCAGAACCTCGTGATCCTGGTGTTTGCCGAACAAACTAACCGCACCTTCCTCCGCCATAATGTTGCTGTCGAAGGTTCGCTGACCAGCCTTCCCGACGACCTGGTTCTGCAGGAACAGCGACTTCCTCCGCAAGGCGATTGGGAAACGGCAGGTTCGCGTGCCGGCCATATCTTTGGCGAGAACACGTCTCCATTGCTAAAGGCCAGCACGGTTGCCACTCTCTCGAATGCCGTCAAACGCAAAGCGACTGAATCACGCGTGGCTTGTGCGGCGTTATGTGAGCGGCTAAAGGACCGGATGGCTAAGCTCGGGATTGATTTTGCTGCTGCGGATCGAATGAAGACAGCGTCAGCGACTCAGGCCCTGGTCGACCGACTGAATGCAGCGGATGTGGCTGACGTCGTTGGCATCCTGGCCAGGGCCGCCATCAGCACTTCCGAGCCGGCCATGGGCGAGTGCTACAGAATGGGCGCAAAGTTGGCCGGAATCATCGACGGGACGAATTGGGACATTTTCGATGCGATCGCAAAGATCTCCGACCATAGGCAAACGAAAGCCGCCGAGATTCGTGACTCGGTACAGCAGGCGCTCAAAGCTGACGAACATGTTATTGCGCTCGCGCCGGCGCTGAAGGATGCACAGGCCAAGGCTGTACGTCTGCTCACCGAATCACAGAAGCCCGCGCCCGACCCGGAAATCCAACCAGATTCCGCTCGGCCAGTTCAGTTGCCGGACATCGCGCCGCCAACTTCCTCCCGCCGAATCGTCGACCGCGCCACCCACGAAAACCTCACGTTAGTTGAGGCCAAAACGCTGCTCGCAAAGCTGGATCAAGAGCTTCAGCCGGGGCAGGATGTCAAACTGAATGTGAGCTGGATCATCGAAGGCGAGGGAGGTGCTTCATGACAACTTCGCCGACGTTTCGACAGATCAAAGCTCAGCTCTCAGCCATTCGCAAGAAGATTCCGAATGCGCGTAGCATAGCGATGCGTACTAAGGCGAAGTGGACTGGAAATATCCGCCAGGTAGACGGCGACGACGTTTTTTTGATCCACCAGTGTGATTCACCGCTGGCCATGCGTTTGGCCCTACGCGGCGACGACGCCAGTGCAACCACGGTCATCATCACTGACCTAGACGATCGTGAAATTGGCGACGACATTCTGGTTCGGTTAAGACCGCGTAAAGTGGTGCCGCTGGATAGCTGGCAGATTGTGAAGTCGATGTTCCAGGCCCGAACGATCGACCCGCGAATTACCTGCCACGCCTGGGTAGCAGAACTGCTCATCGAGCTCATTCCGCCGGAGGGATTTCCGCCGGCACCGAGCGGCTTCCTCGACGCCGATACGGTCTGGGCAATCCTGCTTAAACGTGTCGTCGGGCTGGATGCCGAGCGCCCTGATCTGATCGCATTTCTCAAGTGGTCATCCGACGCGAGTAACGTCGCTCGATTCCACAGCGCGACGTCTGCGTTTCGAGCGGCCGCCGGGGAATGGCTCGTGTCTTCGGCTGGCCCAGCGATTGAAGCGGTGCTTCGTTGCGTTAGCAATACTGAACGCCCAGACGCAATGTCGATCGGACTCGCTGTAGGCGTGGTATTCCATGAAGAGGCCAAGGGCAGACTGGAGAAGGCGGCCGCTAAGTTGGAAGAACGGTATCTGGGGGGCATTACTTTGCCCCAGGACGTAATCGAACGGTGGGCGGGATCTTCAACCGAGGTATTGCGTCTGCAGCTCAACGAATCACGACTCAAGCAGCAGATACTTCAGCGTACTGACGAGATCCTGTGCGAAGTGGGGGCCGAGGCCTTCGCTCATCTCAGCGATACCTCGCCAATGGGGTTCGATCGCAGACTGGCCGAGTTTGGCAAGCGACTGACTGAGTCGCTTGCGCCGGGAAGCCACGGCAACCTGGAGCCGCTGTTTTCTTTGCGTCGTTCGATCTCACAGCACGAGAAGCATACGCGCGAACGACGACGATTAGAACGCGTTGACATGGCACTGCGGCTCATCCGGTGGGTCAACGAGCACCACGACGCTGACGAGCCAAAGTCCCTGGCGGAGGCCGCGAATGAGTATCTAAGCGAAGGAGGTTTTATCGATTGGGCCCGCCTGGTCCTACGTTCAGGCGACCCAGTGCGTGAGCTGTCCGAAGCCTACGCGCGGCTCTTTAATTATGTCACTAGCATTCGTGAACGACGTTCCCGCCGATTCGCGGAATTGTTGCGGGACTGGACTGCGGTAAAAACCACCGACGAAAAGTTCATTCCGGTAGAAGAAGTCCTCGAACGCGTAGTGGCACCCGTCGCAGCGCAGAAACCAGTGCTGTTGATCGTGATCGATGGAATGAGCGTGGCGGTCTTCCGCGAACTGATGGCAGATGTTCTTGGCCAGGATTGGTCTCTCTTGGCCGAGAATACCGTCGGTATGCGTCCTGCCCTGGCAGTCGTACCGAGTGTGACTGAGGTTAGCCGCTCCAGCTTGCTAAGCGGTCGCCTGACTCAGGGAAATTCAGCCACGGAGAAATCCGCGTTTGCTGAACATCCGGCGCTGCTCCGAGCTAGTCGTAGCGGGTATTCGCCTGTCCTCTTTCACAAGGCCACCCTCCAAGAATTGGAAGACGGTAGTCTTGCGACCGAAATTCGCAAGGAGATCGGCTCCACCCACCGGAAGATTGTGGGAGTTGTCGTCAATGCTGTCGACGATCATCTGCTCAAAGGTGAGCAGATCGACACTCGATGGTCGCGTGACGAGATCAAGGTGCTGCCAGTGTTGCTGCACGAGGCGAAGACGGCCGGCCGAACCGTTATTCTGGTGAGCGACCACGGTCATATTCTTGACTGCAATACGAAGCAAAAGGCGTTCAAAGACTGCGGCGAGCGATGGCGCCCGGACGAAGGCAATGAGGTGGAAGGTGAGCTTACGCTCAGTGGTCCGCGCGTCGCGATTCCAGCATCGAAGAGACTCATCGCACCCTGGACCGAGGAGATTCGTTATGGAATCAAGAAGAATGGCTACCATGGCGGCATTTCGCCGCAGGAAATGGTCATTCCGATCGCAGTTTTGAGCGGGACAGGGGATATTCCTGCAGGTTGGAGTGAAGCCACGGTTGATGTTCCAGTTTGGTGGGATCTGGACTCACAAGGCAACCGTGACCGACCACGACCGCTGCCCGAGATCAAACCGCAGAAGCGCAAGGAAAAGCCCGCGGTCACGCTGTTTCCGCTCGACGAAGACCTTGCGCCGCCGAAACCGCAAGCCGTTGCTGTCGAAGTTAGCAAAAGGCAACCAGAGTGGATCTCGGCTTTGCTTTCTTCACCCGTCTTTGAAGAACAAAAGCAGCTGGGAGGACGCGCAGTTCCCGGCAATGAGGTCATCTCGCGGATGTTAAACGCGATCGACGAGCGCGGAGGGAAGATTACCTCGCTGGCCCTGGCCCGGGCCATTGAGTTTTCCCCCATGCGGCTCCGGGGATTGCTCGCAGTTGCTCAACGTATCCTCAATGTCGATGGATTTCCGGTTTTGAATCGCGACGAAGCGTCGGATACGGTTGAACTCGACCGTGCTTTGCTTTGTCGACAGTTTGATTTGGTGTAATGAGGAAGCCATGTCCATCAGTCCCCAGAGAAGACAGGAGATTATTGACGCACTGCGTCGAGGTACCGTTCCTCGTAGCAGTCTCGACGCGTTCGCTGTTGGGCTCGGCCGTTTTGAAGCGGCGCTCGATGAGGAGTTGAAAAAGGTCAGCACAAGCGGCAGTGTCTTCAAAGCGGTCCGTGGGGATTACGGCTGCGGAAAGACATTCTTTGCTCGCTGGTTGTGCGATCGAGCTCGCAAACTCGGGTTTGCCACATCGGAGGTGCAGGTATCCGAGACGGAAACGCCCTTGCATCGACTAGAAACCGTCTACCGGAGACTGACGGAACGACTGGCCACCGCTGAAACAGCGCAGGGCGCATTGCGAAACATCATCGACGGCTGGTTTTATACGCTGGAGGAGGATGTGCTGGCCGAAGGCACAATTGACGCGAATGACGAACCGGCCCTGCTGGCGCGCTCCAACGAGCTCTTGGAACAGCGACTGTCTAAAGTCTGTGAGACAGCGCCCATGTTCAGTTCGGCCTTGCGAGGCTATCGACAAGCACACCGCTCTGGAGATCAATCGACAGCTGACGGTATTCTGGCATGGCTTGGCGGGCAGCCAAATGTCGCTGCGAGTGCCAAACGCCTTGCCGGGGTCAAGGGTGACATCGATCACTTCGGTGCTCTGAACTTTCTGCAGGGAATACTAACCGTCTTACGTGACTCAGGCCGCGCCGGCCTCCTGGTCGTGCTCGACGAAGTCGAAACCATTCAGCGAGTCCGGAGCGACGTTCGCGACAAGAGCTTAAACGCACTGCGCCAACTCATCGACGAGGTTGATTCGGGGCGATTTCCCGGGTTGTACGTGCTGATCACAGGTACTCCCGCATTCTTCGAGGGGCCGCAGGGCGTCGGCCGTTTAGAGCCGCTGGCCCAGAGGCTTCACGTTGATTTCCAGACGGATGTTCGCTTTGACAACCCCCGAGCAGTGCAGATTCGGCTTCCACCGTTTGACTTGGAACGACTTTGCCTGGTGGGATGCAAAGTGCGGGACATCTTTCAGCAGCACTGTGCAAACTCCGACCGAATCGCCTCCCGGTGTGACGACCGCTACGTTCGTCAGCTTGCGGAAGCAGTGGCGGGCAAGCTGGGAGGCAAGGTCGGCATCGCTCCCCGCATTTTCCTGAAGAAACTGGTGGCCGACGTACTGGACCGTATCGACTTGCATCCCGAGTTTGAACCGCAAAAGGACTACGCGCTTACGATTGTTGATGTGGAACTGAAAGCGGTGGAACGGCAAGCCATGGGTGCCGGGGACGTCAACGAAATCGAGTTGGACCTGTGAGCGGATTCGACCAACTACATCCGGCCCTGCAGCACCACATCGTCAACAGCTTTGGTTGGCGTGAATTGCGACCATTTCAGGATGCAGTGATCCCCCGGATCATCGGCGGTGAACATTTAATCGTGCTGGCCCCGACCGCGGGCGGCAAAACCGAGGCAGCGCTCTTTCCCACACTGTCGCGAATGCTGACGGAAGGCTGGACGGGCCTGAGCGTGCTTTACATCTGCCCGATTAAGGCGCTACTCAATAACCTGGACGTGCGGCTCCAGCGATATTGCACGCTTCTGGGGCGCTCGTCGAACCTCTGGCACGGCGACGTGAAGCAATCCACGCGAAAGAAGATTCAGCGCGATCCGCCCGATTGCCTGTTGACGACTCCTGAATCCTTGGAAGTCATGCTGGTTTCGCAAAACGTCGATGACCAGAAGCTACTAGGCAATTTGCGAGTGGTGATCGTCGATGAGATTCACGCGTTCGCTGGAGACGATCGGGGCTGGCACTTGCTCTCAGTGCTGGAGCGAATCGGTAAGATCGCAGGACGAACTTTGCAGCGCATCGGCCTATCCGCGACCGTCGGCAATCCTGAAGCCTTGGTGGATTGGCTGGCCGGCTCCAGCCCAGGGAATCGAAGCGTCTATCTTCCGCCCAGTGGCACTCAGGCCGCAGCGAATGTGGCACTCGATTACGTCGGTTCTCTGCAGAATGCCGCGGTTGTCATTTCACGCATGCATCGCGGTGAAAAGCGACTGGTGTTTGTGGATAGCCGCGCCCAGGCAGAGCAGCTCGGTACGGCGCTACGCGGTCTGCAAACGAATACGTTCGTCACTCATAGCTCGCTAAGCCCGGAACAGCGCCACCATGCTGAGGAGGCGTTTGCGACGCGTGCCGACTGCGTTATCGTCGCCACGAGCGTGTTGGAGCTGGGGATCGACGTCGGTGACCTTGATCGTGTGATTCAGATCGATTCGCCCCGTACCGTAGCAAGTTTTCTGCAGCGGATGGGACGCACCGGCCGCCGGGCCGATACCACCCGCAATTGTCTGTTCCTGGCAACGAAAGTAGATTCGCTGGTACAAGCTGCCGGGCTGATTGACCTTTGGAGCGAAGGTTACATCGAACCCATTTTGCCGCCTCCCCTTCCTTACCATATTCTTTCCCAGCAACTGATGGCCCTGGCTCTACAGGAAGGCGGTATCGGCAAGGGAGATTGGTTCACCTGGCTGCGAGGGGTTCCCGGTTTTGGAGCAATTCCCTCCGAGCACCGGGAACAGTTGGTTCGCTGGATGCTCGATAAGGAAATCTTGTGGGACGACGGGGGCGTCCTGTGGCTCGGGCGCGAGGGGGAAAAGACCTTCGGCCGGAAGAACTTTCTGGAGTTATTTTCAGTCTTCACGTCGCCACCGTTGTTCTCCATCCTGCACGGTCGGCAGGAATTGGGCTATGTCGACGAATCAACATTCCTCGGCAAGGTCGAGGGCCCCCGAGTGTTGCTCCTCGGCGGACGCAGTTGGCTCGTGAATCACATCGACTGGCAGCGGCGGATTGCCTATGTAGAGGCAACCGACGACAAGGGTCGAAGCCGATGGAAGGGCGCGCCAGACGGCCTAGGTTATAGCTTGGCGCAGGCGATCAAACGGGTTCTGGCTAGTGATTGTGTGCGCGAATGCTGGTCACGCCGCGCCCAAGATCAGATTAACGCTATGCGGCAAGACTATCCCTGGATCGATCAGGATTCTACGGTCCTGCTGAGCGGCGCCGACGGCCATTCGACTTGGTGGACGTTCGGCGGTGTTCGAGCCAATGCTGCGCTCGCCAATGAAGTCGGGCAGTTGCTGGGCACCACTGTTGACCACGACAGCCTTTCGCTGATGTTTGCGAACAAGCAACCCACGGAATTGCAAACTGCCATTACTGAACTTCGAGCAAGAGCTGTTGAGACTCTGAGGCCAGCGGTGGATGAAAAGGCAATCGACGGTCTGAAGTTTTCCGAATGCCTGCCCGTCGCCCTGGCCCAACAAATGCTGGAAGCTCGCCTTCAAGATCAGGACGCGCTCAGCGAATCGCTGAGAGCGCGTTTGAGGGTTGTCGCAACCGTCGATTAGCGAGATTGATGACGGCGAACCAAGCCGCGCGACACATGCGCTGTCCTACCTTGATTTCTAATTATCGAATGGCCAGTTGGAGGGATCCGGCTCCCTTGCACTCACCGGCAGAACATAGCTGGCCGATTTCTAATTATTCAATCTCAATCTGACGTCCCCGCGGGTGTTTGACGCGCGTCCCTTGCATCCGACATTGGGGTAAACTGGTCCTGGAAGCGAATGTGGATTTTTTTTCCAAAATCCGTACTGCGATATGGCACCCTCGTGCGAGGTTTCCTTTGCCGGCGGCTTGGGACGGCGTCGCTCGATTCGACAGGGGAGGCTATGGAAGCACATAACCCTGTGTCGGAAGAGGAGTTAGAGGAAGCCTTCGAGGGCGACCCCGATTTCGGGGTCCAAGCCCTCTACGAGGATTACCGCGAGATCATCTTCCGATACATCAAAAAGCACGCCTGGGGACTCCAGCGTGCGGATTGGCTCGACGTGCTGCAGCAGACCATGCTGGAGCTGATCGAGAAGGCGCGCGCGCCGGACTTTGATCCCCACAAGCCGCTGGCACTGGTGTTCACCATCGCGCAACGGCGGATCAAAGACAAGCTCCGTCGCATGAAGCACCACCCCAACGATGATCCCGATACGATTCTCGAGTACGTCGGCAAGGACTATGCGGGCTCCGACTTTGGTTTCAGATGGAAATACGCGGACAATCTTCACTGGAAGGACTTTCAGCAAGCTCTCCACGAAGTGATCGCCGCGCTGCCCGGCAAGCAACTCACGGTCGCCCGGGTGTTCGTCGATAATTATGAGAAATTCCGCGAGCGCGATACCTATGGGCCGCTGGCGGAGTTGGTGAGCGAGGTGACGGGTGGGCAAGAGACGGTGGCAGCCGTCAAAAGTGCCTGGCATGAAGCCAAGCAGAAGATCATCAGGGAAATGACGCGTCGCGGCTTTAACATCTTTGAATCGGAGTGAACGCATGACCGACCGGAGCAAGCAAGAACGCGATCAACGCGCCTTGGACGCTCTCTTCGTGTCGCAACTCCGCCGACATGAACCGTGCGACCAGGTGGATGTGGGTCACCTTCCCAAACTGACCAAGGAAGAGAAAGAGGCGCTCGACTCGCTGGGCCCGGACTTCATCGGGCGATTGCTAGCTGGCAGCTTGCCTAAGATTAGCGAGGCCTGTGAGTCAGCCAATGAGGAGCTGCTCTGCGCCGGCGGCATGTCCTTCGGGCTCAACCGCGCCGAGCGGATCGATGAGGAAACCCTCACCGAGCTCGATCGCAAGCGCCAAGAGATCATCAAAAAGAACATGCAGCAGAAAGAGACGCCGGATGAGTAGCCCCGCCGACCGCGCCAAAGAAGTCCTCGTGGCGCTGGATAAATGGCGCATCCCGGTCGATCCGTTTGCCATCGCCAAGGAAGAGCAGATCGAACTGGCGCCGGGAGAATACGGGGAGCGCTTCGACGCCCGCATCGAGTTTCTTCCCAGCGTGAAGAAATTCGTCATCTATTACCGCGAGGTAGGCCGCTCGCCAGGGCGGATTCGGTTTTCGGTCGCGCACGAACTGGGCCATTACTACCTGCCCGAGCACCGGGAGTGCATCTTGCACGGCAAGCTGCATAACTCCGTGGCGGATTTTCATTCACGCGATCCCCGCGAGCAGGAAGCCGATGAATTTGCCGCCTCACTGTTAATGCCCAAAGAGCTCTTCGTGCAGGAAGTCCATCGGCACTACAACCGCGTCTGCACGTTGCGCGAACTGTGCAGCATGGCCGACAAAAAATTCGAGACGTCGATCACCAGCACGGCCCGCCGCTATTGCCAGTGCGACATCGAAGCCTGCGCCTTGATCTTCTCGCAGGACGGCCTCGTTTCGTGGGCGATGTATTCGGAAGACATGTCCTACCGCAACATGAAGTACGTGAAGTTCGGCGAGCCCGTGCCGGCGGAGAGCAAGACCCACAAACTCTGGAACATGATCGGTGACGGCTGCGGGGAGACGATCGAAGGGAGCGTCGAGGCCACTGCCTGGTTTCCCCATCCGCATTATCGCGGCCGCCTGTGGGAAGAAGCGATGCCGCTGGGCAACACCGGCTCGGTGCTCACCTATCTGACCCTCGAAGACCCCGACGAATAGAAAAATCTTCTCGGCCTCATGCTCCGATCCACGGGGCTCGTGCGAGGTCTTTGTAGAACGCCACGGATGATCGGCCGGTGCCGATCGCAAAAAACATCCTGGCATCGATGGCTGACATCCACGTGCCGCAGCCGCGCTGCGCTCATGGCTCTGCTTGCCACTCGCACTTCAACAGGAGGCCCGATTCCCATGACTGACACTTCGACTACGCCTCAAGCCGATGCCAAGTGGGCGGCGCTGGTGGATGACCGCTTGATTCCACTGCCGCGCCGCCAGCTCACCGCGGCCATTATTCTCCAGCAGGCGGGCGCTGCGCCGCACGCCATCCTGATCCGCGACTTCAACTCGCCCAACGACGTTGGATACGAGCCGGAGTCCCCGCTCGACTTGGCGCAGGGCAACGTCTTTCGCACCAGCACGAGTTGCGAGCGGCGGCGCCATGTGACGGTGGATGCCCTGCCCAAGTTGGCCTTCGTCGTCGACGATCGGTGGGAAATCACCGTGCAGCCCAACCAAACGGGCCAGAGCGTGCGCGGCTTGCTCAATGTGCCGCCGTCGCTGGTGCTGCTCCGCGACCACGAGTCGCCGCACGATGAACCGATCGACGATCACGAGCAGGTCGCGTTCGCTGCGGGGCCGGTCTACATCACGCGGCCGGGCAAGCCGCATGAAGTTACCATCATCGTGGAGGGAACTCCGCACCAGTGGCTCAAGCCCACCATCACCTATGCGGAAGTGGTCACGCTGTTCGACCCTAATTTTCCGCAGCATCCGGACATCACCTACTCGGTGAAGTTCAAGAACGGCCCCCATTCCAAGCCAGAAGGGATTCTCTCGCCCGGTGCCTCTATCAAGGTCAAGGACCGCATGGTGTTCAATGTTTGCGCAACTGGTCAATCGTAACGACGATCTGCGGCGGCTCGTGGAGAAGGGATATGCGCTGGCGGCCGACCCGAACGAGTATCTGGTTGTCCGCGACATTCCCTACCTCGATCACGAGCGGAAGCTGCAGATCGGCGCGATCGTCATGAAGTTCGTGGACGCCGGCGAGGACCGAGTCGTCCAAGACAACCACCAGATCTATTTCGCGGGGAGTTCGCCCCACGGTCTGGATGGCAAGCCGATTCCCAACCTGGGCGACAGCGCCGCCTCGCTGCCGCTCAGCGAGTCGAGCAAGGACGTGCAAGTGCAGCGCTCCTTCTCCAATAAGCCCAAGGGGACCGGCAAGTTTGACGACTTCTTCCACAAGGTCGAAAGCTACGCGGGCATCATCTCGGGTCCGGCCATCGAGCTCCACCACGCCAATCCGCTGACCTTCCGCTCCGTGGATGACGCTCCCAGCCGCTCGCCGTTTAAGGTCCGCGATACGCTCACTAGCCGCGCCGAGATCGGCGACCTCGCGACCAAGTTCCTCGACGAGGTCGTGGCGCTGATCGGGCTCGGCGGCACGGGCGGGTATCTGCTCGACTTCCTGGTGAAAACCCCGGTGCGGGAGATTCGCGGCTTCGACGCCGATGCCTACTATGTCCACAATGCCTTTCGCTCGCCGGGCAAGCTCGAACTGAGCGAGCTTGGCAAGTCGAAGGCCGAAATCTACCAGGCCCGCTACGAGAACTTTCGCTCTGGCCTCAAGCTGGAGCAGAAGTATCTCGACGCCAGCTGCGCCGCCGACTTGCGCGGCGTGACCTTCGCCTTCGTCTGCGTCGACAAGGGGAGTGCGCGGGCCGGCATTTTCGAGCTGCTCATCGCGCTGGGGATCCCCTTTATCGATGTGGGGATGGGGCTCGACCGGCGGCAAGGGCTGCTGAGCGGCATGTTGCGGGTCACCTACTATCCGCCGGGGCGAGCGCGCGAACTGCGCGACCAAGGTCTGGCGGAGCTAGTGGACCGGCCGGACGACCTATACCGCACCAACATCCAAATCGGCGAACTCAACGCGCTGAATGCCGGCTTGGCGATTCTGCGCTACAAGCAGCTCCGCGGCTTCTATTTCGAGGAGTTGCCCTACTGCCACCTGCTCATGGGCCTGGGCGATCTCAAGGTGGCGGGCGATGCCTAAACTGACCCACATCCAGCTCGTCCGAGTGCACTACGTTCCCAAGGTGTTGGAGCCGGGGATGCTCTACGTCGCCAAAGAATTCGGGGCTGCGGTTCATCTCTGTGCCTGTGGGTGCGGCGCCAAGGTGAGCACGCCGCTCGGGCCGACCGAGTGGGCGCTACAGGAGACCGCCGTGGGCCCGAGCTTGCGGCCATCGGTCGGAAACTGGCAGCTTACTTGTCAGTCGCACTATTGGATCTGCCAAGGTGAAATTGTCTGGTCCGGCCATTGGACCATCGAGCAGATTGAAGCCGGCCGGCGCGCCGAGGAGGCGCGGAGGCGCGAGTATTACGATGACCTGGAAGGGAAACGCGAATGCTTCTGGACGAGACTGTGGCGCTGGATCTGCAGCCTGTTTCGCTAGCGCCGACCGCGACCGTCGCTGCACGCTGCCAGTTGGTGGCAGTCGGCTGATGAGTTACCCTACGACACATGAAAGCCAGCATCATCAAGGCCGTTACGTGGAACTCCGAGGGGTACATCCAACCATCCGGAGATCCGGCCACCGGAGGCTATCCTGCCAAGCGAGGGTTTGGGCACGAGGAGTGGAACAATAGTCCTGCCATGCTGTGGCGCGGCTATCGCATCTTCCACACCGAGCACACCAATCGACTGCTGAAATACTCGCGGCAGGGCGAACTGGGTATCCTGATGATGGTATCCCGCGAGAAGAAGCAGTTCGCGGTGGGCATTGCGGCCGGGGTCTTCGACAATTCGGAAGACGATCAGGAACTTATCGCCGCGGAACTCGGCATGTACGAGCGCTGGCGCGAGCTGTGGGACTTGCCGCTTGTGCGCCAGCGATTCGGCAACAACCAACAGAAGTTCCTCGCCTTTTGGGCCGACCAACACAAGTGGCTGAGCTGGAAAGTCGAGCCGCGGCTCTACCACTGGTTTGATTGCCCCTTGCCGCTCGATGCAAAGAAACTTAGCGGTAAGCAGCGGCTAGGCACCCACTTCGGCACTTTTCAGCCACTGCGCCCTGAACTGATCGCCGCCCTCATTCGCGGGAAGGTCTCTCAAGACATTGTGGATTGGTTCGAAGAACCGGACTTCGATCCGCATTTCTTTGGTCCCAACAAGAATCGCTCCCGACAGGGCCGCGGGGATCCCGGGCCGCGCGGCAAAGGGAATTCGCCAGCCAGTCGGGCAGTCCATTACTGGGTCTATGGCGAGCGTCAATACGAGCCGCTGCACCACGAATTGCAGGCCCGCTATGTGAGCTTTCTGAAAGCGCAAAAGTTCGCGGTGACCGAGAACCAGGACTACGTCGACGTGCGCTATGCAGACCAGGGAACAATAGTGTTTGCGGAGCTCAAACCGACCGAGGTTGTGCCGCCGAGATTTGCCATTCGCGTGGCGGTCGGCCAGCTGCTGGAGCACCGTCACCGCCTAGATGCTAATGCGAAGCTGATCATGGTGATCAGTACGAAACCTGATCAGGACGAAGTCTCCTTCGTGAAATCCCTCGGAATGGGATTGAGCTATTGGAGCGGCACAACCTTTGTCACGCTCGCATAGCCGTCGCCCGACCGTAACCCGCGGAACACTTAGTGCCGCAATGGCCAGACATCGCGGCAAATAAATAATCGTGGTCTTACGCATCCCACAAGAGGATTAGCCCGCGACACATTGAAATCTTACGATTCGATCGAAAGGGCGTTCGCTAGTGCAAGTCCAGACTAGTGGAAGCGAAGTCGCACCGACGTATTTGGTCGGCGAAACCTACCCCTAGGAGCAAACGCGACCGAGCCATCGTTAAAATCTCTGTTACTAAGCCATCGCCTACCGTCCTGCTCTCGCCGAACGCAACCAACGAACACGACCTGCACTTATGGACGAACAACCGATCTCCTTGAAGTCCGTCTACCAATTACGCCTGGACGGGGCCGACCAGCCGATTCGCTACCGCATTCCTTCCTATCAACGAGGATTCCGCTGGACGCCGAAGCAGGTGACTCAGCTGCTGGAAGACATTCGCGACTTTACGCACCGCGAGAACCCGCAACCAGATGACTTCTATTGCCTGCAGCCGCTGGTGCTGCGACCCAATGCTGACACCTACGAAGTTGTCGACGGACAGCAACGTCTTACGACGCTACTGCTCATCCTCCGCCACTTTAATGAACGACTTGCGGCACGCTTTCAGCAAAAACTCTATTTGCTGCAGTACGACACGCGGCAGGACTTGGACCCGTTTCTGGCCAGTCCGTCCGCAGAACTGGCCGCCACAAACATCGACTACTTTCACATTCACCAGGCCATCCAGACCATCGCCGCATGGTTTGAGCAGCACGACAGCGAAGTCGAGGACATCAAGTCTGCCTTTCTCAACAAAGCCAAGGTGATTTGGTATCAGTTAGCTACCGAGGAGAATGCTGTCGAAGCGTTCACGCGCCTAAATGTCGGCAAGATTCCCCTGACAAACGGAGAACTGATTCGCGCTCTGTTCCTCAAACGCCCGGGAAACGCCGATCCCGAAGGAGACGCGCTCCGACTTCGCATCGCCTACGAATGGGACTACGTCGAGAAGGCCCTGCAGAATCCCGAGTTCTGGCACTTCATCAGCAACGACGTGAACCAGCAAGGTAACCGCATCGGCTTCTTATTCGACTTAGTGGCCCGCGCTGAGGGGATGGCCGACAGCAACGATACCTACGCCACGTTCTATCACTACAGTCCCAAGCTGACCGCCAAGGACGCGGATCCCGAAGCGGCGTGGCTCGAAGTGAAGAAGACCTTCATGCTGCTGGAGGAGTGGTTTGATGACCGGCGGCTGTACCACTTGGTTGGGTTTCTGATCTGTGAGCGCCTGACGGTCAATGAACTCCGGGACTTGGCCCGCGGTTGCACGAAGCGAGAATTCAAGGAGAAACTGCGAGCGAGGATCTATGCGCGGACCATCGACGCCGCTGAATTCAGCAAGCTCAGCGCCGACGAACTTCGCGACCACATCACCGAGCGCATCGACGACCTGGAGTACGGGCGACATCGGCCTCGGATTCGCGCCATCCTGCTGCTGTTCAACCTGGCCACGTTGCTGCGAAACCCAGATTCGACCATCCGCTTTCAATTTGAGAGCTACAAGACGGTCACCTGGGATATCGAGCATGTCCGCTCCGTCGCCTCGGACCGCCCGGGGAGCCGCAAGGGCCAGCAAGAATGGCTCGATGCCTGCTTGGGCTACTTCCGCTCCACGGACACCGGGCCCGATCTGGTCAAGGAGATTGAGGCCCATCTCAAATTGCCGGCCGTGCCCGCCACCGACGCCCTGTTCGAGTCGCTTTACGAAATGATTTTGCGCGCGTTCCACGAAAACGACAGCGACGATGCAGATCACTCCCTGGCCAATCTCGTGTTGCTCGATTCGGCGACCAACCGCAGCTACAAGAACGCGGTGTTTGCCGTAAAACGCCACCGCATTCTCTCCCTGGACCGCGGCGGCGTGTTTGTGCCGCTTTGCACACGTAACGTGTTTCTCAAGTGCTACAGCCCGCGCGTCGACCACGCGATGTTCTGGACCGACGACGACCGAGAAGGCTACCGAGAAGCCATCATCGACACGCTCTGCACTTTCTTCCGAGGAGATTGGCTCCATGCCTGAGTTGACTACGTTCAGCAAACTCCTGGACGACTGCGAGCGGATCGTCATTCCTCAAATCCAACGCGACTATGCGCAAGGTCGCGACGGCGAAAAGGATGTACGGAACGCCTTTCTGAGCGCGCTGCATGCTGCGCTCCTGTTGCCGCCCGGCGATAAGGCACTCAACCTGGACTTCATCTACGGCAGCATGGAAGGACGCGACGAGAAATCATTTCTACCACTGGACGGCCAGCAGCGTTTGACGACGCTCTTTCTGCTTCACTGGTACTTAGCCTGGCGGGACGATCGGCTGCCAGAGTTCCGCGAGCTGGTGTGGCAAGGCAAACACTCCCGTTTCGCCTACGGTGTGCGACCGAGCAGCACGGAGTTCTTCGATGCCTTGGTGACGTTTGTGCCGCCAGGCCAGCCGGAGACTGTCCCGGTCATTCGCACCCTGCTGGAAAACCAGCCGTGGTTTTTCCTGCGCTGGCGCCTCGATCCGACCATTCAGTCCACGCTTACGATGCTCGACGAAATCCACCTGCGTTTTGGCGCGACCAGCGGATTGTATGCGCGGCTGGTCGACGAGGAGCAGCCGGCGATCACCTTTCAGCTGCTGCCGCTAGAGCATTTTGGATTGTCGGACGATCTCTACATCAAGATGAATGCGCGGGGTAAGCCACTGACAGACTTCGAGACGTTCAAAGCCCGCTTCGAGCACCTTCTGGAAACATTGTTTCCGGTCGAAACCCGAGCTATCGACGGCGCGGACCTCCCCGTGCCGCAGTTTTTCGAACTGCGGATCGATACTCGGTGGACCGACTTTTTTTGGCAACACCGGGATAAGACCAGCCACACCTTCGACAGCGCGGTGATGAACCTGATTTGGGCGCTGATTCGCGTCAGTCTCGATCCGGAAATCGCATCCTTCTCGGAGGATACGTCATCGCTGCGAAGCCCTTACCTCGCAGCCAACTACACGAACTTTCACGAACGCGGGTGGCTCTCGCGTGAACTGGCCGAGAATTTCATTTCTCTGCTGGAGGCTTGGACCGCCGGCGGCAGCTCCCTCCAGGCGCAATTGCCCAGTAGCCGCTACTTCGGTGAAGCGGTCTTCTTCCAAAGGGCGATCACATCGCCAGCCACCCTCGAATATGCCGAACTTGCTCAGTTCGCAGCGTTCGTCGCCTACCTCAAGGCGTACGAAGGGTCGATTGATCCCCTGGAATTTCAGGAGTGGATGCGGGTCACGTCTAACTTGATTGAGAACAGCAATATCGAGCGTCCCGAAGATTATGGTCGGGCCTTGGCGGGACTTAAGAAGCTCTTGCCCCAGGCCCGCCAAATCCTCCCCTACTTTGCCGGCCTCAAATCCGAGCATGCAGGTTTCAGTCCCCAGCAGCTCCGCGAGGAGTCCCTCAAAGCTAATCTCATCCTTGCGCATTGCGGCTGGAGAGCACGCATCGAAGCCGCCGAGGCACATGGCTACTTCCGTGGGCAAATAGAGTTTCTGCTCGACTTCTGCGAGGCGCATGCCGAGGCTGGCAAGCACGCGGTCGCCGATTGGCCCGAGGCGTTGCACCTGCAGCTGCAGGACCGCTTTGACGACTATTTTCAGAAAGCGGCGAAGATGTTTGGACCGAGCGGATTGATCGCTTTGAATTCGGCGGGGGAAGAATACCTCTGGCAACGCGGACTCTTGGTCTGCGGCGACTATCTTAGCGCAAAGTCGTCTAACTATTCCTTTGGGACCAACCCGGCGCGGAACTGGGACAGCTGGAAAAGATTTCTGCGCGGCAATACCTCAGGCAGTTCCCCCAAGCGCCGAATCCTGAAAAACCTCTGGGATCGGCTCGATGTGAAGGCCGATCTGGCTACCCAACTGCTGAAACTTATTCGGGAGCGCGCGGGTCTGGAGCCTTGGCGAGATGCACTAGTAAAGTATTCGGAGGTGATCGGCTACTGCGAAGACAGCGAGCTGCGCAAGAAGGATGGGGTTCAAGAGATCTACCTGCTTCGCAAGAAGCAGATGAATGGGTGGCATGCGGAGCTATTCAGCTTCGTGTTGCACTTGGACCTGAACACCCCAGCCGCTCGTGCGGCGATTGCGCCCCTGAAACTCCAGGATTACCAGTTCGTCAAGATGACCGAAGATGAACCGCGTGTCATCCTGATTTCCGAACATCCCACGGTTCCCATTGGCGTGGTGATTGAATCCAAGCAGGGGCAATTCCACATAGCTTTGCCGCTCAACAGGATCCAACAATTTACTGATGGCGAAGCCGCGCTCACTGCGCTGGGGTTTACCAAGGTGCTGACTTTCATGGCGCGGTTGGTTCCGCGGTCCAAGCTCCAGGACTTGCTACAGCAGCTTGCCGGAAAACTTCCCACGCTTACTCCCCTTCCGGTTCCCGCGAAACCAGCCACGTGAGTTGATCGACGCACAGAAGCGATGAACCCATCTTGGGAGACGTGTCCTGAAGGATTGGGACAGCTCACACCACTGCCGTAGCGAAGCGATTATGAATTCAGATTCAGTCCCGCAAGCTATTGCTGCTAGTGACCCACTGGCCGCGCCCAGGTTGGCGATACGGGCTTTGGCCCGGCATCCGTGTTCGACTGTGGCCGCATAGGGCCGATCGCCGGCATCACTTCGGCAAACCCAGAGTTTCCGTGGCACGATTCGATCGAGGCCGTAACTACCTGTCATTGCTCGCTGGCCATTTGTCACAACCAATCACCGGAGATTAAGCAGTTTAACCCGCGGGCAAGTCTCAAGGTGCGTAAGAAGCTGCTGGCGGAAAACCTGCGGCAGAGCAAGAAAATGACGACTCAGAAGTCCGCATCGAAGTTCACCAGCTCCGGCTGGCTTTGGAGCCACTCGATTTCGGCGGGACCGTTGTGCCACCGATCGTTAACCCCTCCTGTGAAGCCAATCACGGTGACCGCAACGCCCGCCTGAACCAGGCGATACGCGGCATAAAAACCGGTTGAAGGTTGTTTGGTTCCCAGAAAGCGCGTGGGCAAGGACGAGTCCGGATACACCAAGGATTTGCCGTACTGAAGGTAGAACTCAATCGCCGGCGGCAAACGACCATGCTTGTCATTTTCGTGCGCCGTGCCGATCACGCACTCCGGGTTGAGCTCAGCCGCTAACTCGGCATGTTTGCGACGCTGTGGCAAGCTCTCTGCCGAGCGATCCAGATTCGTGAACCAATAATCCAGTTTGCTGCCGGACCGGCCCTCGCGGAACCAGGGTTTGGCAAACAGGTTGAAGCGGATCACGAGATCGTACCCATCGATCCGTTCCGAGGAGTTGCGCGAAAACGGCGCGTTACCCACCAGGATTGTGCGATTGCCGCTGAAGTGCGTTTTAAGATACGCCTGTAGGTCCATCGTGATTGCCTCCGGCCAGGGTCATGGCGAACTGGTACCGGCCATATTGCGGAGTTTTTCAGATTTTACGCGCCAGGATGCCTTCCCGTCGCCCTAGCCCAAATAATGCTGGAAGCTCGCCTTCAAGATCCAGGCACCCTCCGCGAATTGCTGATGGCCCGTCTACGGGGTGTTGCAACCGATGACTAGCAAGGTGGCTGAGTGCAAGTCGGGCTGTGTGGTACACACGTAGCGCTGTACTTCCATGGATTTCTAATTATTGAATGGCCATCTGGACGGATCCGACTCCAAGCCCTGCATTTCGTCGTGAACTGTCGAAACTGAGAGTTGCGGGCAATCCGATGATTGCCCGCGGTGAAATTCCTATCGCCAATGAATGCTACGCGGCGATGGCCCTAAGTGGGTTTTGCCGCAACCGGTTCAACAGCGCGATTGCCATGGCCACTTCGTCAGCAGCGAAGGGAGAATTAGCAACGGCAACTTCGTGAGCTGCATTCAGGTCGATGAGCCAGCCGATGAGCATCTTTCGCACCAACTCAGGATCTTTTAAATCGCGTTTGCGGCCGCAGGTCGCTTTTTTCCCTGCCGTTGAACCCCCTTTTCCGAAGCGTCGATGCCTCTCAATTTCTGCCAGCGGCGCTGTCCAGCCGTTATCGGCTATTTCGCGTTGAAACGCGCTCCGCTGCCGGCGATCCGCAGCTGTTTCCCAAGGCAACTGGAGAAGGCTCCCTGCCAGATAACCGGTGTTCAAGGAGTGACCATCCGGCTTACGCAGGTTCGCCAGTTCATCGAACTCACTCTGGGAATATTGTTTGGCAAACCGCATCGCGCGCGTCAGCTCCTGCCTCTCCATTCCCATCCGCTCCGCGAGTGCATCTTTCTTTCGGCGATCCCCGTCCAGTTTCAGCGCCTCCTTGCCTACTTGAAAAAATTGCCGCAACAGCACCAACGAATTTTCTTTCACAGACATTTTCCGACCCTCAACACAACTCCCGTATCCGCGCCCGAGCAACACGATCCTTGATCGATCTGTGCGTCCAGGCGTGATGCTGCATGCAGCATCCACAAAACAGAAATAAGTCGCTTACGAGCAACATCGCCGCGTACGCGACTTTAAGATGGATGCCAATATTACTTGGCTTGGGAGACCGACGAGATGTGGTCTTGCGGGTAATTAAGACGCACGTCGCAGGTGCCGACGTGCCAGAGTATGTCAGGAAGAGGCACCCACAGATTGATACACTCAACGGCCTCTTTCTTGCCCGCAGTTTAACGTCGTTTGTCCGAATGTCAATTCTCAATAATCAGCAATTTCCCAGAGTCGATTTCTAATTATTGACTCATCGGCTGCCACGAGGGTCGCATGCGGCTGATTTTGACACTTCTCCGATGCCGGCCAACAGTCCTCTTTCGCGAGCAAACGGCAGTGCATGATGCTTCGTACGACTCATTTATGAGGGGTTAGAATCAGGTAGGATCGCACCGCACGTTCGGCGGAATGCTTGATTCAGACCATCAGCCCGGCACCAACACATGAAAACTTCACTTCTCACCCTAATCATTGCCTGCGTGTTGCTGAAGTCGCAAACCACGTTGGCTGCCGACGCTGACTTCCGGCCGGTTGGCGGCTCACTACTCGATAATAGCGCGTTCTCACAGTGGGTCGATGGGAAGGAAACGCCAATCTCCGAGGCTGACGCGAAAGGAGGAGCGACAGCGGTCGCCTGGACAGCAAAGAGCAAGCCGGAGTTTCGCGGCGTGAAGTTTGGCGATGGTCACGCCACTGGCGTACGGCATTTGCGGATTAGCTTTTCCGAAAGCGTCGCCGTTGGCAGTGTGCTCGTTCGTGGCGGCGGAGTATTGAGCGTGCTCAAGGCGAATGCCGCCTATCCGGGTAATCTGGCGGACGATTCGCAGTGGATCGCGGCAGAGCGATTGGTCGATGCACAGATTTCGAAGCAGGAAGTGGATGGCGAAGGTTATGGACTTTGGCTCCTGCCACCAGGAACCGCGACCCGCGCATTGAGATTTAGCCACGTGCCGAATCCGGGGGATCGTGAATTGGCGGGCTGGCTCGGCGGGGTATGGATTCTCGAATCGCGACTGGGAAATGTCGCGCCGCAGGCCCTTGCGCAATCGGTCGAGCGCGACGATGTGAGCGCCAAGCTGATCGACGAAGCGAACAACCGCACTTGGGGCAGTTGGAGCAATGGCGAGCAAGGCGCCGCGCTGCCGATCTCGCCCGAGAATCCCGAATTCATCACGCTGACCTGGCCCCAAGCAGTTTCATTGAACGGCATCTGCCTGCTGTGGACCGGGTTTGCCGAAGTCGAAGTGGAAGCGTTCATCGGCAAGGACGATGAAAATGTCCGCGAGTCGGCCAACTCCAATTGGGAGCGCGTTGCCCGCCGCAGCGACATGGATTCGCTCTATCCGCTGGCGCTCGGCCCGCAATGGATTTCATTCGACCGAGCGAAGAAAACGCGCGCTCTGCGGTTGCGCGTTATTAAAGGGGCAAAATCGGGACATCCGCATCTGGCCGACAAGGTCAAACAGGGCAAACGCATTTGGCTGGGTGAAATCATGGCACTCAGCGCGCTTCCGAGTGATGCAGGGCTGGCGAGACTAGTTCTCCCCAAGTCCAGCGACGAGCCGCCGCCAATTCCGGTGAAGTTCCACCTGCCGGAAGCGGGCATCGTCACGCTCGTGATTGAAGATCAGCAAAACCGCCGCGTGCGAAACCTGGTCAGCGAAACGCCGTTCCCCGCTGGTGACAACATTGCCTGGTGGGATGGAAGCGACGACCTGCTCCGCGATCCAGAAGCCGCGAACCACGGGGTGTATCACATACCCGCTCGGCCCGTTGCGCCGGGCAAGTACAAAGTTCGCGGACTGTGGCATCAGCCGCTGAAGCTGCGGTATGAGTTCAGCATTTACAACGCGGGGAAGCCGGCCTGGGTCACTGCCGACAACACTGGCTGCTGGTTGACGACGCACACGCCGCCGACCAGTGTGGCGTTTGTGCCCGGCTCCAAGACCGCCGATGGTCAACCGCTGATCTTCCTGGGGGCATTCGTCGCCGAGGGTGGGCACGGTCTGCAATGGTTGCGTGAGGATGGCACGAAGATCGGCGGACAAGGTTGGGTCGGTGGCAATTGGACCGGCGCGCCGACGCTCGCGGTCGATCTTGGTCCGCAGACTGTTGCCGATCATCTCTGCTACGTCGGCTCAGTATGGGAAGGTGAATTGCGCCTAACTGCCAAGACCCGCGGGTTGACGGATCTGCCAGTTCTCAAACACAAATTGGGCGAAGAAACCGACAAACGCAAAAAGAGCTCGCCGCCCGCACCGGCTGCGCTCGCGGAGTTCGACGGCGGCGACAAGATCTTCGTGCTGGGCGGAATCGCGGCACGAGACGGTCAGTTGATTTGCTCGCTCGTTCGGCAGAATGAATTGCTCGTTGTTGATATTCGCGGCGGGAAAATTACTTCGCGCATTCAACTGGAGAATCCGCGCGGCGTCACCTTCGACGCTCAAGGGCGACTCCTGGCGATCAGCAACAAGCAGTTGGTTCGCTTCGCCACGCTGGCGGCGAAGCCAGAGACGATTGTGGCGAGCGGTCTCGAAGATCCGCGGCATGTGACGGTTGACGAAAAAGACAATCTGCTGATCACCGATCGGGGCGCGGCCCATCAGGTGAAAAGGTTTTCCACCGCTGGCAAAGCCTTAGGTGCCGTCGGCAAACCGGGCGAGCC
The DNA here is from genome assembly GCA_964394305.1 of uncultured Pirellulaceae bacterium. GTDB lineage: Bacteria > Planctomycetota > Planctomycetia > Pirellulales > Pirellulaceae > Anatilimnocola. Next base: position 11,416 of record CAYMWL010000042.1, on the reverse strand, counting down.
AGCGATTGGCATGTACGAGCCGCTGCATTTGAACAACCCCAACGGCCTGGCCGTCGACTCGCAGGGCCGGCTGTGGGTAGCCGAGGCGGACAATTTCCCGCGGCGAGTTTCGCTCTGGTCGAATGGAAAACTCGTGCGGGCCTTTTATGGTCCCACCGAATATGGCGGCGGCGGCGTGCTCGATCCGCAGGATCACACGCGGTTCTTTTACAAAGGAATGGAGTTCAAACTCGATTGGCAGGCGGGGAGCGATCAGTTGGTGCGCGTCTTCGCGCGGCCCGATCATCTGCTCGAAGCACACTACGGCCACTTTTCGCCTGATACGCCACTGTATCCCGCCCAGCAAAAAGGACAGCGGTACTTCACCAGCTGCTACACCCACAATCCGACGGCTGGAGATGACATCGCATTCGTGTGGCAGGATGGAGACTCGCAAGCTCGCCTGATCGCGGCCGTTGGCAATGCCCATTCCTGGCCAATCCTGCGCAAGGAAGAATTCCATAGCCGCTGGCCGATGGGTAGCAAGCCAGGTGAAGAAAATCCGCAGCCGCAAGCGCTTGCCACCTTTGCCTGGACTGATGCGAACGGCGATGGCAAGCCTCAGCCTGCTGAAGTCGAGTTTGTCAGCAGTCGCTGCCGCGGCGTGACCGTGATGAACGACCTTTGCGTTGTTGTGTCACAGTTCGGCGACAAGAACGTCCGGTTTGTTGCCGCATTCGATACTGCTGGTTTGCCTCGCTACGACCTGATGAAGCCGGAGGACCTCGGTCCAGCCGGGGGGCGTCAGCCTTCGAGCGGCGGCAATCAATCGCTCACGGACGCAGGCGGTTGGACGATCAACACCAATGCGCCGGAGCCGTTCTCCCCCTACAGTCTCGGCGGCAAATTCCGAGGAGAACCGCGCTGGAGTTATCCCAGCCCGTGGCCCGGCCTGCATGCCAGTCACGAAGCGGCCGTGCCCGATCGGCCGGGCATGGTCGTGGGGCACACGCGTTTGCTCGGCGGCTGGATTCAAGGGAAGGCAGGACCGATGTTCTGCATCAATGGCAATATGGGGAACATGTATCTCATCACCGCCGATGGTCTGTTCGTCAGCACGCTGTTCAACGACATTCGCCTGCGTCCGAACTGGGCCGCGCCAGTGGCCACGCGCAACATGGATGTGACCGACGTTTCGTTGCACGACGAGAACTTCTGGCCGAGCATCACGCAGACTGCCGATGGCCGAGTGTTTCTGGTCGATGGCGGTCGCACCAGCCTCGTCCGCGTCGATGGCCTCGAAACGCTAACGCCGATTCCTGAAAGCACGATCACGGTTACCACCAATGACCTGCAGCGCGCGAGCGACTGGTATGCCAAAGCAGAAACTCGCCGGCAGCAAGCGCGGGGCAACGGCATTCTGTCCGTTCCGCTCCGCAAGACGCCGCCGGAAGTCGATGGCCAACTCAACGATTGGCCCACAGTGACCGAATGGGCCTTTATCGACCGCCGGGGCACCAAAGCGAATTTCAATAGCAACTCGCGGCCGTATGAGGTGAGCGCAGCGGTCGCAGTGACGGACACACATTTATATGCTGCCTGGCGGACCAGCGAGAAGATGCTGCTGAACAACAGCGGCGAAACGCCGAAAGCACTTTTCAAGCACGGCGGCTGTCTCGACGTAATGCTCGCCACCGATTCGACCGCCGCCGCGGATCGAACCACTCCCGTCCCCGGCGATCAACGCCTGCTCATCACGCAAGTGAAAGGCGAGACGCGGGCACTGCTCTATCGCGCCAGAGTTCCCGGCACAAAAGAGCCGGTTCCCTTCAGCAGTCCGTGGCGCAGCGTTTCTGTTGATCGCGTCGAAGATGTCAGAAAGCAAGTCCGCCTCGCCAGCGACAACGCCGGCAATTTCGAAATCAGCATTCCGTTGAGCGTTCTCAACTGGCAGCCCAAGCCGGGAGCAATTTATCGCGCGGATCTGGGAGTGCTGCGTGGCGCCAACGGCCAGACGACGCAGCGCGTCTACTGGTCGAACAAAGCCACTGCCATCACCGCCGACGTGCCCAGCGAAGCGGAACTCACGCCCAGACTCTGGGGCAAGTGGAAGGTGACCGCTGAGTGAACACGCCATCGCCGCAACTTCATTCCCGTGCGATCGTCGTTACGAACACACGCAGGGCCTTGAAGTATTCAGCTCGATTTCGCTCCAAGATGGTGTTGTGGTCACCGAGCGGAAGGCGCAGCAGGCGCTTTTGCGAGCTTGCAGCCCATTTGTAATTCCGCTCGGCGTGCGAAATCGCAACCAGCCCGTCTTGTTCAGCGTGCATCACCAGTAAAGGCTTCGTGTAACCGGCCAGCTTTTGCTTGTTGTTGAATTTGCGCGAAGATTCGGCGACGACATCGGCCTGGGTGAAGCCGGCGGCAGCCAGATCGCCGTAGACCAAAAAACGCTCCGCCGGGTCGGCGATTCCACTTTCCAGAATCAAGCCGGCGATGTTGCGGTGTCGATGAACGAGTTCGATCGCGTAGAGAGAGCCAAGCGAGCGGCCAAACGCAATAACCTTCTCCGGCGCGATTCCAGCAGCGGCGATCGCTGCTTCGCCATCACCCAGCATCGCAGTCAGTTGGGTCTTGCCGGTAGAACCTCCGTATTGCCGATACTCAACGAACAGTGAATTGAGTCCGAGTTCAGCAAATTCGTCGGCCATCCACGGAAGGTAATCCGCGACTGCCTCACCGTTTCCATGAAAATAAACCATCGTTAGCCTGGCAGAGTCGATGACTCGCCGATAACAGGCCAGCTCAGCTCCTTCCACTTGCACCAGGAATGGGGTTTCAACGGTGCGTGGCTGTGGGAACAGATACCTGCCGCTTATCGCCCGATGATCTAGGATGCTGGCTGGCGGTTGCATGACGAACGCGATTTGAGAAGGGTTCGCTGTAGCGAAATGACCGATTACTTGCTGACCCACTCGGGTGCGGGCTGGATTTTGGCAGCCGTAGGACTCCCTGCGTCCTTGCGCCCGCTCCCCGCAAGCCGACTGATGACTCTCACCGTCATATCTTGATCACAGGCGATTTGACAACTAAGCCGGATTCCTGAAAGTCCTCGCGCAGCGAGTAGGTCACGCTCGGCCACAGTCATGCGTTCCGGCTCCCCTTCGACAAATTCAACGCGACACGTCGTGCAACGCGCATTGCCGCCACAAGCATGCACCTGATCGACTCCAGCATCCTGGGCTAGCGCCAGGACCAGCCGCTTACCTTGCGGAACGTCAAATTGTCCAAGACTGTCCACGGTCAATTTCGGCATTAATACTTGTCTTTCGGGGGTGGGGAATGCGACGGCATTGTCCTGCAGGTCAGTCACATCGGCCGATTTGCGGTCGGAGTGTTGACCCAACGCAGGTAAGGTGTATTCCACGTTGTACATATGAGCAAGGCACTTTTTATCACCCAGCTCTTAAGAGAGGGACTGCCAGCGCAAGTTGATCTCGCCCCAATCGACGAATTGCACGAACTTGTTGACATACTCCTGCTTGCGGTTGGTGTAGTCGACGTAGAAGGCGTGCTCGTACACGTCGCAGACGATAAGCGGTTGGCCCAGCCAAATGACGCCGACTTCGTGGAGGTCGCTGGAGACGTTGTACAAACGGCCGTTGACGATGTCTCGAACCAGCATTCCCCAGCCGTTGGCGGCCATGCAGCAGATTTTGAAGTCCTCGATCCAGCGATCGAGAGAGCCGAATCGCTTCGTCAGCGCAGTGCGGATGTCTTCGGTGGGATCACCTGGCTTGGGTGTGAGGCCGTCGAAGTACAGTTCATGCAGCAGCACGCTGTTCATCCGGTTGACCTTGTCCTTGTGGATAAACGTCAGGGCGTCGCCGCCGAGCGGTTCTTTGCCCGCGTAGAGGCCGTCGAGTTGTTGCTCGATAGTCGTGAAGCGCTTGAGTGCGCCGCCGTAGTGCGCCTGGTAGTGCGGCGCCACTTGCTCTTTGGTGAGCAAGCCCGGAATCGCATCGTATTTGAGCGCCTTCATCTTGCCAGTCACTAAACCGGAGTCCTTGGCAAACTGAAGTCCACCTGCGCCCGGCTCGGCGGCCCGAGCGTTTGACGACACAGCGGCAGCGCTGACTCCGAGCAGGGTGGCAGTTTGCAGGATCTCGCGGCGCGAGAGGGGTTTAAGCATGGACATAACAAGGCTCCTAGTGGGCGGTGTTGAGGTTGGTGATTACTTGGAATCGGCGGGCAGAAACGCAACCCGCTTAGGCGCTGCCCCGACCTTGGCGCGTCCGAGGTCTGTGAACTTGCCTTCGGCGGAGATCTCGATCAGTTGTAGCGTGCCGTCGCCCAAATTGCTCACGAGGGCGCGGGGCGGATTCGTGCCGGGGATGCGTTCCACGCAGCAGGGTTTGGAGGCGGACGTAAGGCGATCGAGCTGTTTGCCCGTCGAGACATCGACGGCATCCACATAAGATCGACCTTCGTTCGCGGCGAGGACGACGTTGTCGCCGATGGCTTCCACGCCGTGGTAGGTGACCTCCTGGTTGTCGGCATTTTTGGCAGGAGGATCGAACGCCAGCAACTTCGTTACTTTGCCCGATGCGGTGTCCATCTCGAAGAAGCCATTCACCCAGAACGAGCCGAAATACAGTTTCGATTCATCGGGCGCAAACGTAAGGCTGCGGGGATTGACGTTGAGCTGGTGGAACTTGACCAGCTTACGCGCAGCTGGGTCGATGATCGCGATGCCGGTGATCTTCTTGCAGGTGACGTAGGCGTTCTTGCGAAGCGGGCCGTACTTAACAACGTGCGGCGCGCTGCACCCCTCAATGCGGAAGGCTTCCTTCCTGGTGCCGATGTCGATTCCCACCACGTCGTCGCTATAGAAATTTGCCACCAGAACGTGCTGGCCGTCGTGCGTGAGGATGATGTGGTCGTTGTGCATTTCGCCGATGGGCGTCTTCCCCTTCAGTTCAAAATCCGGGAAGGTAAAGAACTTGACGCACTTCTCATCTTCCACGCCCACCGCGACGGTTTTGCCGTCGCGACTGATGGCGATGCCGTAAGGCTTCTCGCCAACGGGGAAGCGTTTCACTTCGGTGAGCTTGGTGAGATCGACCAGCGAAACCGACGCGTCGCCGGTATTCACCACTAGCACCTGCTTAGGCGAGGTCTTCACATCCGCTTCATCCGCCGCGAATGCCGAGAGCCCACTCGCCATCACCAGGCAGCCAAGAATAAGGGAACGAAACATGGCAATCTCCTTTACCGTGAATACGTGACTAGCGGAACAGAGGCTCACTCTTGTGGCGCGCCCACGCGCAGTCCGTCGAATGAGGTAACGGCGTCGGCCTTGGTCCACAGGCCGATCCTGCCTTTGCCTTTGAACGTGTCGTCCTTCACGTCCAGATACAGCTTGTCGTTGAGGTAGCACTGAATGTGTTCGCCGCGCTGCACGACTCGCAGCTTGTGCCATTTGCCGGTCGGGGCCTCCACGGCGGCGGTGCCCAACTGGGTTCGCTTGCCGTCGATGACCTTGTACACGCGGTAGTTGTTCTCCAGCGGGTTCATGCGGGCGATGTAATAGTTCTTCGCATCCTGGTAGCGCCACACAGGACCGCCACCCTGATCCGTCTTTCCACTAACTGCTTTGAACGATACCTCTAGGTCCACGTCGACGAGTTGCGGTTCCTCCAGCACGCACAAGTTGAACAGAGGATTCGGACCCTCCGACGACGTTTGCGCCAGGACCTGCTTGCCGTGCGGCGAACTGTCATCCTCCACGACCTTCCAAATGCTGCCCGGCCCCTCGCCCGTCTTGGCGGCTGACCAGCCCTTCGGCAGCGTGCCGCCTTTTGAATCCTCGAAAGTGATCTCTTGAGGCTTGTCGGCCGCGAGCAGGACAATCGCCACAAGCACCAGCGAACGTATCATCATCCTCCACCTCCTGTCTTTGGCATGAGAAACTGGCTTCACCAGATCGTGACAGAACTGGCGGAGAAGATGCAATTAAGGCAGGATTAGAAATGCTTAATCTTCTGTTTCGCTATCGCGACGCTGCCGGTTCTCCGCGGAGAATCGAGAATCGGAGAACGCTGGATGGCCCGTCTGCTTGTAATCGAGGATCAGAAGAAGCTCTTGGTCAGCCTGCGTCGCGGGCTGGAAGAGGAAGGCTACGAGGTCCAAACCGCGGCCAATGGCGAGGACGGTTTTTACAGCGCAACCACCCAGACATTCGACGCCGTCGTGCTCGACGTGCTTAAAGACCTACGGGCCAAAGGCTTTTCCAAACCGATCTTGATGCTCACCGCCAGGGACACAGTCGAGGACCGGGTACAGGGACTCGATGGCGGAGCGGATGACTATCTCGTCAAACCGTTTGCTTTCGCAGAATTACTGGCGCGACTGAGGGCGCTGTTGCGTCGGAACCTCGACGATCGCGAACTCGTGCTGCGGGCTGATACCCTCGAACTGGACATTGTCGGCCGCCGGGTAGTCCGAGGCGGCGTTGAAATCGAACTGAGCAAACGCGAGTTCGACCTTTTGGAGTTCCTGCTTCGCCATCGCAATATGACCGTCACGCGCGAGATGATCGGCCGCGAGATTTGGAAAGAACCGGACGGTGTTTGGACGAACATCATTGAGGTCTACATCAATGCCTTGCGGAAGAAAATCGAGCAACCGGGGCAGTGGCAACTTATTCATACGGTACGCGGAGTGGGCTACGCCTTACGGGAGCGCACATGACGGCACTCAGCATCCGCTGGAAACTTACGCTCTGGTACGGCCTCGTGGTGGGGTTGGTGCTGCTCGCGTTCAGCGTTGCCGTCTATCTGATGATCCGCCAACACCTGCTTCAGCGCATCGACAAGGGCCTCAGCGAAGAGCTTTCCGACGTGCTGTTCGAGGTGCGCCGGGCTAAAAGCACCAATGATCTGACCGAGTGGCTCGATCGCCGATTTGCGCGGCATGAGGGATTCGATTTTCAAGTCAGGACCCAAGATGGTTCTGTGTTCTTTGCCAACCCGCGGCTTGGCGAGCGGTTGCTTCCAATCCCCCGCGGCCTGTCGACAGCGGAACTGTTCACCGACGCGCAGCCCAATGGCGATGCCAGTTTCCGAATCGTCTCGGTGGTGGCGGAGGGTCCGCAAGGGCTGCTCACCGTTCAAGTCGCGCGCTCTCTGGCCGACTTCAGACATGAGATGGGTGAACTGCTTTCGGTGTTCGCCTTGACCGTCCCACTAGCGCTAGTGATCGCGCTCGGCGGCGGATACTTTCTGGCATCGCGGGCCTTGGCACCAGTTCAACGAATCACAGACAGCGCAAAGCGTATTACCGCGGAACGGCTGAATGAGCGGATTGAGGTCTCAAATGCTGGCGATGAGCTAGGCGCCCTTTCGCAGACGCTCAACGGCATGATCGAACGCCTGGAGCGTTCGTTTCAGGAAACGCGCCAGTTCACGGCGGATGCAGCCCACGAATTGCGCACGCCGTTGTCGATCATTCGCAACGAGACGGAGGTGGCTCTGCGCTCGGCACGCTCGGCCGACGAGTACCGCTGCGTGCTCGAAAGCACACTGGAAGAAGTGGAGCGATTGCGCCGGTTGGCGGACCACCTTCTGCTGCTGTGCCGCCTGGATGCCGGCGTCGATGCGCGCCAACGAACGACGATCCAACTCAATAATCTCGTCGACGAGGTCGTAGGGCACATGCGTTTGCTGGCTCAGGAGCACGCGATTGAAATCAAGGCCGATGAAATTGCGCCTGCTGTTGTGACTGCGGCGGCGGAGGATCTGCGGCGCGTGTTCTACAACCTGCTCGATAACGCGATCAAGTATTCCAATTCGGGCAGCACTATCGAAGTCCGTATCCACGTGCGAAGTGGCGAGTGCTCTGTCTCCGTTCAAGACACCGGGCCCGGCATTGCGCCGGATCATCTTCCCCGAATATTTGACCGCTTCTATCGAGTCGACGCGGCGCGTGCCGAGTCAGGCACAGCGGCCGGGCTGGGACTCTCGATCTGCCAGTCGATCGTGCGCGCCCACGGCGGCACCATTCACGCGGAAAGCGTTCACGGGAAAGGCACGACGATCACCGTTCGACTCCCTGTGACGGCACAGCGCCCGCAGGAGGTTGGGGAGACCCATGTAATATGATGTGCTACGTCACTTTCTGCGGGTTCCAGTCATGCTTTTCTTCACGGACGTGCTTGAGCCAGGAATAGAGCGCATCGTAAACAACGAACCCGTGGCGTAGCATCACATGGTCGTCTGGGAAGTTTTTCGAGATGCCAAGCGATATTGCAAGTAAGCCGGCGCACTGCGGCGCTAAATCCGGGCGGGCGGTGTCTGCACCGCGGACGATGACGGCAAGGGCGTGCAGCGCCGGGTCCGCAAGTTGGTACTTCTTCAAAACCGCGTCGAAGCTGCACAGCGGACCATCATGGGTAAGTTCCACGTCGGGAACGTCATAAGCGATTGCACCGGTTGCTGCTGCCTGGGCGCGAACGTCGCTCGCAGGAACATACAGAAACTCAGGCTCTTCGTCGATGAATCTGGTGATGAGCCAGGGACAAGCGACACGGTCGATCTTGGGGCGTTCGCGTGTAATCCACTTCATTTGCGGTCCTCCTTTATTGAATCTGTATTTCACTCTTGAGCGAGTCGAGCGTAGATCGCATCGTAGACCAGCGCCCCGCGCTCAAGCGCCGTTTGATCGTCAGGAGCCGTGAGCCGGATGCCTTCACAGACCAGGTCGAGCCCCGCGGCAGCCGGATCGACATGAACTTCTTGCACCGTGTCGGCTTCGTCGATGATTCGGGCGATGCGGTGCAGCACCGGATCGGTGAGCTTGTACTCGTCTAAGAGGGTATGAAAGGAACAATGGCCCTGATGGTGCGACAGTCGGACGCCAGGTACGTCGAACGGCTCGCTACTCTTGGGAACGGGCGCTCCCTTGGCAATGAAGGAAAATCGGCCCTTGGAGTCAATGTAATTGCGAATCAGCCATGCGCAGCCGATGCGATCAATGCCGACATTTTCCCACGTGACCCATTTCATGTTTTGCCTCCTTGAGCCGAGAGCAACTTGTCACGGACTTGCTCGCGCAGCGGGCAATGGAAGTAATCGCGGTTGGCAATTTCCTGTTAGCGTTTGGAGAGGGCCGCCAGATCCGGTATTCGTCGCTTGAGATCGTCCAGAAGAGCCGCAAAGGCGTCACGAACGGGCGACACAAATTGCTCAACGAGCGAGGATTCGTCGCCCACCAACACTTCGTCTGCATGAAACAACGTGGTTTCGCCACCGCGCTCTTTAATCTCCGCGGCCAGCCACTGAAACAGTTCCTGTGTTCGGGGCGTGGAAGGCAGGAGCCAACTGGCATCCTGGAGCGAGACCGCGCCGAGGGATTGCAGCTTCCGCCACACAAACACTCGGCCCGCGGTTGGCTCGCGTGGAATTCGATAAGTGAGCAACAACCAGCGCACGCCACGTCCTCTTACGGATGCACGAGCGGGTACAGCACGAGACCGGCAACCGCCGCGCCCAGAATCACGAAAGGCTCCGGCAGCTTCTTGAAATATAGCAGCAGGGCGATCGTCGCGGCAAAGACGATCAACTTGGGCGTCTCCGGCAGCCAGCCCTCGAACAATGTGCGGCGACCAAGCACGATCACAGCTCCCGCGATCGCGCCTACGGCCGCTGCCGTGACGCCATCGACGAAGACTACGATGCCGGGTCGCTTGCCATGCTTCTTAAACTAGGGTGCGGGGATGATCGTAAAGAAGTAGCAAGGCAGAAAGGTTGCCAGTGCAGCAATCACCGCGCCCTTCAAACTCGGCCATGAACGTGCATCGCGTCGCTCCCCTCCTGCTATGATGCTTCTCGCGAAAACACCCAACGGTCTGATTGCCTTCCTCTCGATTCATGCCAGGGGAGAACAACCGTGAGATCGACGATTCCTTTCTTTGCATTCTTGGGCCTGCTGAGCGGGCAAATTCTGGCTGCCTCAGACAAGCCGAACATACTGTTCATCTTCTCCGACGATCACGCGCAGCACGCCATCTCTGCGTATAGGTCGAAGGTGAACCAGACGCCGCACTTGGACCGGCTCGCCAAAGGCGGGGCGCGCTTTACCAATAGCTTCGTCACCAATTCCATGTGCACGCCCAGCCGCGCGACGCTGCTCACGGGTCAGTATTCGCATCTCAACGGCGTCCCGGTCTTTAATCGCTTCGATGGCGACCGCGACCATGCGGCAAGCGTCTGCAGGCGGGGGGCTACCACACGGGCATGGTCGGCAAGTGGCACCTGGGGAGCGATCCCACCGGCTTCGATCGCTGGATCGTGCTGCCCGGCCAGGGGGCGTACTGGAATCCGCAGTTCCTGCTGCCAGGGAAGAAGAAACTCACCATCGAAGGGCACTGCACCGACATCACGACGGACCTGGGCATCGAATGGCTGAAGACGCGACCAACAGACAAGCCCTTCTTCTTGATGCTGCATCAAAAGGCACCGCATCGCGCGTGGGAACCTACTAAACGGCATATTGAGATGTTCAAGGACAAAACCATCTCCGAACCCGAGACGCTCTTTGACGACTACGCCACGCGGCCGACTGCGTTGCCCAGGAACCAGCAAACCGTCGCCCGCGATCTGACTCGCCGTGATTTAAAGCTCACGCCGCCCTGGGATCTCAAGGGTCCCTCGCTGCAAAAGTGGTTGAACACGAGCCCGATGGAACTGGAAGTAGATGGCAAGACACTCGCCGGCAAGGAGCTCGTGCGGTGGAAGTATCAGAAATACATGCGCGACTACCTGGGCTGCGTGCAGGGTGTGGACGACGGCATGGGCAAGTTGCTCGATTATCTCGACGAGGCCGGTGTGACGGAAAACACGATCGTCATCTATTCCGCCGACAACGGCTGGTACTTGGGCGACATGGGGTTGTACGACAAGCGGTTCATGTACGAGCCCGGCTTGCACGTACCGCTGATTGTGCGCGGCCCCGGCGTCAAGCAAGGAAGCGTGCCGGTGCAGTTCGTGGCGAATATCGACTTAGCCCCGACGTTTCTGGATCTCGCGCGACTTCCCGTGCCGCAGTTCATGCAAGGCCGCTCGATTGCTCCACTGCTGCGTGGTGAGTCGCCCGCGGACTGGCGAACTTCGATGTATTACCGCTATTACCACGACCCCAGCCACCACAACACGGCGGCCCATCTCGGCGTTCGGACGGCCACGCACAAACTGATCCATTACTGGAACCAGGACGCGTACGAGCTGTTCGACCTTATCGCAGATCCGCATGAGCAGCGGAATCTGTTGCATTCTCCGGATGATGCGTAACAGCCGGCCGTTGCCACCAAATTCACTGAATTAAAAGCAAAACTGGCCCGGCTGAAGCAGCAATACAAAGACATGGACGACCTCTA
>CAYMWL010000041.1:0-60003 GCA_964394305.1 uncultured Pirellulaceae bacterium | reverse complement strand
CAACCGAACCACTCCCCTTAACCACTACACTGTCCGAAATTTGCCAAGCAGCTCACTTCTTCCCGGTAACAATTCGCAAAGAATAGCTTTGCGTAGTGAAGTCTTACCCAGTGAAGGAATCTCGCTGCTGGCAGTGTGGTCGCAGGCAAGCCAACGGCACGCGATTCCCGAAATCCTCTAATTCGAATAAGCCGCTACTGGAACGCGACTTAGGGCGAAACTGCCGCGTTCTTCATTGGCAGTGGCATGCATGTTGCATTACGGTGACCGGCTAAGTCCGCGCGGGCGAAGCTTGGGGTAACATATCGCTCGTGTTATGGAAGGCTCGATAGAATGAACCTGCCTGTCGCTGAAATTGAAGAACCTTCCGAGCCAATCGTGACTGACACTCTCACATCCACGGTAGTGCCGAACGATAAACCGCTCGAGGCAGTGGACACCGCAGGCCAGTTGGCCGCGCAACTGCTGCGGGCCGCAGAACAGCAAGTAGCAAGTCAGCACGCCCCGGCTGCTACTTATCGGCTGCAACTGCATCATGGCTTTCGCTTTGCCGATGCCACCGCCATCGTTCCCTATTTGAATCGACTGGGCATCAGCCATTGCTATGCCTCTCCCTATCTCAAAGCCGTGAAAGGGAGTGAACATGGTTATGATTTGGTCGATCACGGCCAGCTGAATCCTGAAGTCGGCAGCGAACAGGATTTTCAAACGTTTGTCGCCGCGCTTCGTCAGCATTCGATGGGGCACATCCTGGATTTCGTTCCAAATCATATGGGCGTCGCCAGCAACGACAACCTGTGGTGGCAAGACGTGCTCGAAAACGGCCCCAGTTCGCAATTTGCCAATTATTTCGATATCGATTGGTCGCCGCTGAAGTCCGATCTGACGAACAAGGTCTTGTTGCCGGTGCTGGGTGATCAGTTTGGGCGCGTGCTCGAAAACCAGCAATTGAAATTGGAGTTCGCCGACGGAGCATTCACTCTCTCGTACTATGAACGGCAGTTTCCGATCGCGCCACGAACCTACTCGATGGTACTTGCTCATCGGCTGGAAGAACTGACAGCCACTGCTGGAGTGGACAACCCGGATGTACTTGAATACCAGAGCATTCTTACTGCTCTACATCATCTCCCACCGCGCGAAACCACCGATCCTGCCCAGCGGATCGAACGTGATCGGGAAAAAGAAATTGTCAAACGCCGCCTGCGCACGCTCTGCGAGCAATCGCCGCAAGTGCTGGAATTCGTGCAGCGCAACGTTCAGTTGTTTAACGGCACGCCTGGCGATCCGCGGAGCTTCGACCTGCTGGAACAGTTGCTCGATGAACAAGCCTATCGACTGTCGCATTGGCGCGTAGCGTCGGATGAAATCAACTATCGCCGCTTTTTCGACGTGAACGGCCTCGCGGCCGTTTGCATGGAGCAGCCGGAAGTCTTCGCCAAGGCACACACGCTCGTCAGCAGACTGATCGCCGACGGTCAACTCGATGGCCTACGCATCGATCATGCCGACGGCTTGTATGATCCGGCCGGTTATCTGCGTTCTCTGCAAGTCGAACGCTGGTTGCAGTTCTGCCGGGCGGAGTACCAGCGGATCGCGTCCGAGTCGCCAGCAGACACAATGCTGCCATGGGAATCGTTCGTACCGCGGTTGCGGGCAGACGCGACGAGCAAGTATCAATCGTGTAATGCCACCGCTGAGCCTAAGGCGCTGTATGTGGTCGTCGAGAAAATCCTCGAACCAAAAGAAAAATTGCCGCTCGATTGGCCTGTCGCCGGCACGTCGGGCTACGACTTCCTGGCCGACGTCAACAGCCTGTTCGTCGATACTCAGCACGAAAAGGCTTTCACGGCCATTTATGAAAAGTTCATCGGCGAAAAGGTCTCACTGGAAGAGATGGTCTACCGGTGCAAACGGCTGATCATGCGGGTCTCGATGTCCAGCGAATCGCATGCGCTGGGACATCAACTCGATCGCATCTCCGAATGTCAGCGTTGGTCACACGATTTTACGCTCAACGGTCTGACACTCGCGCTGCGTGAACTTGTCGCCTGCTTTCCCGTCTACCGCACCTACATCGTTGGCGAACAAGTGCAGGAACGCGACCGGATTTACATCGAGCAAGCCGTTGCTCGTGCCAAACGGCGCAACCCGGCCGTCAGCCCGGAAGTGTACGACTTCATCCGTGATGTATTGCTGATGAAGAATCTGGAGCGGGCTAGCGAAAAAGAAAAGCAGCTGCGGCTGCAGTTCGTCGGCCGATTTCAACAGTTCACGGGACCGATGATGGCCAAGGCGGTGGAAGACACAACGTTTTATCGCTACGCGCGGCTCATTTCTCTCAACGAAGTTGGCGGCGATCCGCGGCGTTTCGGTCTTTCACCCACAGCCTTCCATCAGCAGAATTTGGAACGACAAAGTCGCTACCCGCATTCGTTAATCGCCTTGTCGACGCACGATACCAAACGCAGTGAAGATGTTCGCGCGCGGATCAACGCACTTTCCGAAATTCCCTCGCGCTGGAAGGATTGTGTGCTGCGCTGGGCGCGCTGGAACAAACGAAAAAAGATCAAGGTAAACAACGATCTGGCGCCAAGCCGCAACGACGAATACTTGCTTTATCAAACGCTGGTCGGCACCTGGCCGGCGGTGCCGCCCACTGGTGCTGCACTCGACGAGTACATCGCTCGCTTGTGCCAGTACATGACCAAGGCGCAGCGCGAAGCCAAGGTGGAATCAAGTTGGATTTCGCCTAATGAGCCGTATGAAAAGGCCACGCATGATTTCATCCGTGCGATCCTGGCAGCGGAACCTGCCAGCGCGTTTCGAGTGGACTTCGAACCGTTTGCCGATTTGGTAATGCGCTGGGGTTGGTGGAACTCGCTATCGCAAACGATGCTGAAACTTACTTGTCCAGGTGTTCCTGATACTTATCCTGGCACCGAAGTGTGGAGCCTGCGGCTCGTCGATCCGGATAATCGCCGGCCTGTGAATTTTGCCCAACTGGATCAGCAGTTGGCGGCCCTGGAACGGCGTGCACAGGATCCAGGGCGAACTGCACTGCTGAAGAATCTGGTGGAGCGCGCGACGGATGGCAACGCCAAGATGCTTCTTCATCAGCAGGCGTTGCAAACTCGCCGCGAGTGCCCCGAATTATTTACGCTCGGCAAGTACATTCCTCTGCAAATCACAGGCTCGCAATCCGAACATGTGTTCGCTTTTGCGCGGATCCATAACAACATGCAGGCAATTGTCGTCGTCCCGCGGCTTATGGTCAGTTTAGTGCCCGGCGGCCAGGCTCCCGTGAGTGATAGTGTTTGGATGGATGCGGCAGTGCTGCTGCCAGAAGAGCTACGGGGCAGCGGTTGGAAAGATGTGCTGGCTAATGTTTCGCGCGAGCTGAGCGGAGACCGCTTGCACGTTGGCCAAGCGCTGGCCCATTTTCCGGTATCATTGTGGGTCCGACGATGACATTTCTGAAGCGTAAGGAGACACCATGAGCCGCCCTGCCATTTCGGCCCGCCGCGTTGCCGGCGTCCTGTGCCACATCAGCTCGCTGCCCGGCCAATACGGGTGCGGTGATCTCGGGCCGGCCGCTGACGAGTTCATCGATTTTTTGCAGCGTTCAGGACAGACGCGCTGGCAAGTGCTGCCGCTGGGCCCCACCGGTTACGGCGATTCGCCCTATCAATGTTATTCAGCTTTCGCTGGCAATCCCCTGCTGATCAGTTTGGAGCGGTTGGTAAGTGATGGATTGTTGTCTGCAGCCGATTTAAAAGTGTTCCCAAAATCTGCGGATCCCACCCGCGTTGACTTCGACCTTGTCCGGCCCGCGCATACAGCGTTGCTCGAAAGAGCGTGCGGCAATTTCGCCTCACGAGCATCTGCGAAAATGCAGGCGGACCTGGCTTCCTTTCGGGCGGCGGAAGCTGCGTGGCTGGATGACTATACCTTGTTCATGGCGCTCAAAGGTGCGCATGGCGGCAGCGCCTGGACTCATTGGGACACGCCCTTTGCCAAACGGGCACCGGCGGCAATGGCAATGGCCAAGGAACAATACGGTCAGCAGATCGAACAGCAGGCGATTATTCAGTTCTTGTTTTACCATCAGTGGCAGACGCTGCGAAAGCGTTGCCATCAGGCGGGAATTCTGATCGTTGGCGATGCGCCGATTTTTGTTTCGCACGACTCCGCCGATGTGTGGTCGAATCCGGAACTGTTTTATCTCGACTCGGCTGGACAGCCGACGGTCGTTGCGGGTGTGCCGCCGGACTATTTCAGTGCGACCGGCCAGCGCTGGGGCAACCCGCTGTATCGCTGGGATCGGATGCAAGCGACCAACTACCTTTGGTGGCGGCAGCGGATGGCGGCGGCTCTCCAGTTGTTCGACTTTGTGCGTCTCGATCATTTCCGCGGCTTCGAAGCCTATTGGGAGATTCCTGCTTCGTCACCAACGGCCATCGGCGGTCGCTGGATGCCAGGTCCGGCGCATGCGTTATTTCACGCCCTTGAAAAAGAACTCGGCGGACTGCCGATTTATGCGGAAGACCTCGGTTTGATTACGCCGCCGGTCGAAGCCCTGCGGGATGACTTGCAGTTGCCTGGCATGCGCGTGTTGCAATTTGCCTTTGGTGACGACGCCAAGTCGCTCGACTATCGCCCGCACAACTATCCGCGCGATTGCGTGGTCTATACCGGCACGCATGATAACGACACGACGGTCGGCTGGTTTCGCAGCGAAGCCGGCGAAGGAACCACGCGGGACGAAGACCAGGTGGCCCGCGAACGTAACTTCGCGCTGCGTTATTTAGGGAGCGACGGCCGCCACATTCACTGGGACATGATTCGCGCAGCACTGTCGTCTGTCGCCGATACGGCGATCATCCCGCTGCAAGATCTGCTGGGCCTCGATTCGAGTGCGCGCATGAATCTTCCCGGCACCGGAACAGGTAATTGGCAGTGGCGCATGAAGCCAGGTGCATTGACCGAAGATATCGAACAGCAGTTGGCTGAGATGACCAGAATTTATGATCGTTCGGCCGACGCATTAGCAACGGCATCAAGAAAAGATTGAGAATGACGCGGATCGAACCGCAAGGTTGCGAATGACTCGCACTTGGCACTTCAGTTGCTCTTACGATTGCGATCGAGAGCACTGACCAGGAGACGACATCATGAGCGACCCACAATGGTTCAAAGACGCAGTCATTTACGAACTGCATGTGCGCGCCTTTTACGATAGTGTTGGCGACGGCACGGGTGACTTTCGCGGGCTGACTCAGAAGCTCGATTATCTTCAGGATTTGGGTGTCACCGCCATTTGGCTCCTCCCGTTTTATCCTTCGCCGCTACGCGACGATGGCTACGACATCGCCGACTACACGACGATTCATCCGAAATACGGCAACTTAGAAATGTTCCGCGAGTTCCTGACCGCGGCGCACGCGCGCGGACTGCGCGTGATTACGGAACTGGTCATCAATCACACATCCGACCAGCATCCCTGGTTCCAGCGCGCTCGGCGCGCTCCGCCTGGCAGCGTCGAACGTAACTTTTATGTTTGGAGCGATTCGCCCGAGAAATACAAAGACGCCCGCATCATTTTTCAGGATTTCGAAGTTTCGAACTGGACGTACGATCGCGTTGCCAAGTCGTACTTCTGGCATCGCTTTTACTCGCATCAGCCTGACTTGAATTTTGAGAACCCAGCGGTTTGGGATGCGTTATTCCCCGTCATCGACTATTGGATGGACATGGGCGTGGACGGCATGCGGCTGGATGCCGTGCCGTATTTATACGAGCGCGAAGGAACGATTTGCGAAAATCTGCCGGAGACACATCAATATTTGAAAGCCGTGCGCGCACACATCGATCCCAAATATCCCGATCGCATGCTCATCGCCGAAGCCAACCAGTGGCCTGAAGATGCGGTGGCCTATTTCGGTGACGGCGACGAATGCCACATGTGCTTTCACTTTCCGCTCATGCCGCGGCTCTTCATGGCGATGCACACGCAAGATCGCTTTCCGATTGTCGACATTCTCGAACAAACGCCGGCCATTCCCGATTCATGCCAATGGGCTTTGTTCTTGCGCAACCATGATGAACTGACGCTCGAGATGGTAACCGACGAAGAGCGCGACTCGATGTATCGCGCGTATGCCCACGATCGTGATGCTCGGATCAACCTTGGCATTCGGCGCCGCCTCGCGCCCCTTCTTTCGAACAATCGCCGGCGCATCGAACTGATGAACGGTTTGCTGTTTTCGCTGCCCGGCACACCGGTGCTGTATTACGGCGACGAAATCGGCATGGGGGACAACATTTACTTGGGCGATCGCAATGGCGTGCGCACGCCCATGCAATGGAGTGGTGACCGGAATGCGGGATTCTCCCGTGCGAATCCGCAGAAACTGTATTTGCCTGTCATCATCGACCCCGAATATCACTACGAAGCAATCAACGTCGAAGCACAACAGGCGAATCCACACTCGCTGCTCTGGTGGACGAAACGGTTGCTCGGTTTGCGCCGCCAATACAAAGCGTTTAGCCGCGGCAGCATCGAATTTCTCGATCCACAAAATCGCAAGATTCTCGCTTTTGTCCGCAAACATGAAGAGGAAACGCTGCTCGTAGTGGCGAACCTGTCGCGCTTTGTGCAGTACGTTGAACTCGATTTGAGCAAGTTCGAAGGCATCGCGCCGGTCGAACTCTTCGGGCAGACGCCATTCCCACAGATCGGCAAGCTGCCGTATTTGCTGACGCTCGGTCCGCATTCGTTCTACTGGTTCACGCTCTGCCCGCAGTGTGAAACCGTGCATGTCGAACCCAATCGTCTACCCGAAGTGGTGCTGCAGACGCAAGCCACCAGTTGGGAACAGGTCTTTTCAGGCACGGGCGATTTGATACTCGCTGGCGCGCTGCGCAGCTATCTGCAACGCACGATGCCGCCGGAAAGTGGTTCCCGGCGGATTCGCGCGACGCACCTGCGCGACGTGCTTGCGGTGGCAGAAGGGCGATTCTATCTGGCGATCATGGAGTTGGAATTCAACGAAGGGGATCCCGAATCGCATCTCGTGCCGATCGCCTTTGAGCCGCAGAATAAGCTTGATCAATGGCCGGTCGGACAGCAGCAACGTTTCATAGCCCGACTGCGAGGCAAGCATGACTCGGTCACAGGCGTGTTGTATTCCGCTGCCGAAGAGCCCGCGTTCGCGCACGCCGTCATGGAATTGATGCAGTCCGGCCAAACCGTGCGTGGTTCCATGGGAGGTGAGCTTAGCTCGACCCAAAAGCAACAACTCACGGCCTCCGATCATGTAACGCTCATTCCTGACCCGGTAGCAACGGAGCATTTCAATCATTGCTATCGTTTTGCGACCAACTGGCTACTGAAAGTCTTTCGCCGCGTCGATTCGGGCCTCCATCCAGAAGTGGAGATCGCCGAAGTCCTCGGCGCATCGGGCATGTCGACCCCGAGCGCGCCCTTAGCCGCGACCCTCGACTATCGCCGGCGGAAGCAAGAGCCGATGACGTTGGCGATCGTGCATCAATATATCAACAACGAATCGGACGCATGGCAGTTTACGCTCGATCAGTTGAGCGACTTTTACGAGCGTGTCGCCACATTGCCGGAACCGGATGAGGCGACACGCTCAGCGACCATCGATCCGCTGGCTGCTCATTTGAAAATGCCCGAGTTGGCTGAGGAATTGATCGGTGGCTATCTCGATAACGTGCGGAAACTTGGTCGCCGCTTGGGTGACCTGCATCTAGCGCTCGCTGCCGCCAGCGATCGGCCTTCGTTTGCGCCGCTGGAGTTTTCGCCGCAATATCAACGATCGCTGTATCAAGCCATGCGGACCACAACGCTCGATGTGATGTATGCGCTTTCGCAGGCGCACCCAACGTTGCCGGAGGACATGAAACCTCTCGTGGCAGAAGTGCTGGAACGAGAGGATGCGATTCTGGCCTGCTACAAACGGCTAATCGATATCAAATTGCCAATCCTGCGAACGCGAGTGCATGGCGATTGTCATTTGGGGCAGATATTGCACACGGGGCGCGATTTCGTCTTCATCGATTTCGAAGGACCGCCAACGAGCACGCTCGGCGAACGCCGGATCAAGCGCACGCCGCTGCGAGATGTCGTCGATATGCTCGCTTCGTTCGCCTGTGCAGCGATCTCCACACTGTATGGGCTAAGCACAGGCCGTGGTCGTCCTCAAGGCATCATCCGTGCCGAAGATCGTCAACGGCTTGGTCTATGGGGTCGACAGTGGTTTAACTGGGTCGCTGGGAGCTTTGTGCCCGCGTATGCTTCAACCGTCGCGGGCATTCCGATCCTGCCGCCGAGCCCTGCCGACCAGCGTCTGCTGATCACTTGCTTGCTGCTCGACAAATGGATGAATGAACTCGAGGGGGAGCTGCGGGAACGTCCGAATTGGGCTCGCATTCCGCTACGCGGCATCCTCTCGACGCTGGACTGGGCCGAAAGCCAAAGAGCTGAGACACAACCTGCCGAGTAATTGGTGCGCACTAGTTACCACCCTACTGGTCGTCCGTAAACCACGATGCCTTACCGCGGCCAGTCCCTTCGTGCGGCAGAAAGCGATAGCCGGTGTCCAACTGCAGATAGTCGCGCAGCGGAGACCAGGGACGAATTCGCACTCCATCGATCGACTGTTCGAAGACGCCGCTGCCTGGCACCGAGAATTTAATGTGCGCCAATCCATAAGCTCCCAGACTGTCGTCGAATTCCGGGTGAGCCGCTTGAAAGGGGAGCTGTATTAGCGCGCCACGCGAGCGATAGTCCTTGAGGTTCACCGCTTGCGACCAACGGACAATCGGCTCGACCGAACGGCCACGACTGTTCGAGGCATGGTGAAACGCACGGGCTTGTAGCGTGTAAAGTTCGACTTCCAGTGTCCCGCTCGCTGCAACGATTTCTTGCCAGGCATCGAGCGGTTGCAGATGAATCACCAGACCATCGGCTTCGATATCGCCGTCCCAGTTCGCCAGTAATGCGTCGCAGGCGATGGAGATGACTTTGGCAGGTGGCAGCGGCGGCTTTTCCTCGGAAGTTGTTTCCCGCGCTCGACGATCAGAGGGCGAACTCTCATGCGGCGAGACCGGCGGACGCGCCTGAGGTTTCGCTTCCGTCATCCACGGCTGGTATGAACGAGCCAATTCTGCTGAGGACATCGCTTTGCCATGCACGACCGCGCCGCGAATCTCAGACCAGGCGATCGGCCGCCACAGCACGGTGTTGCCGCGTTCGAAACGCAGCACGAGTTGCTTGGGCGTGGAGCGAGCATCAATGAATCCTTCCCAACGTCGGCTGTTGTTGAGTTCGACCGAAACGGTCGTCGGCGCTTGGGCGTGGACGAAATGACAAACTCCGAACATGCAGAAGGCAGCGGCAATAGAAGCAGTGCTGTGGTTCATTTTAGTGGTCAATCGCAACCCGCGGACCGAACTGCAAACTGTCCGAAAAAATCTCCGCGAAGTCCTCGTCGTATCAAGACTTACGCGGAAATGCGCGCGATCTTGTTGGTCGAACGCCGCGGGATCCTTGTTTCGCCGCAGCCTCATGTGGCGAAAAGGCAACATCCGCAGTTGGTTGCCGACAGCGCTGCCGATTGTGACCTATTGTTGGGGGAAGACTATTATTCCATCCCTCGCTGAGTCACGGTCATGCTCGGATCGCGTCTGATTTTGCTGGCCCTGTTTGTCACCGTAACGGTCACCGCGGATGAGGTTCCCACCTCTCCCTTGGCTCGGCCTGTTGCGCATCGACGAACAGAAGACCGCGGCAATGGCGATCGGCAACGCGAAGGGACGCGCTTGATCGATGTCACAGGGCGTTTTGAAATCGCCGGTGATCGAGTCACCTTTTTTCCCACGGCAGGACGCGAGTCGTATCGGCTCTTAGAGAATCTCTCGCTCGAACGTGTTGCGCAGGTGCTGAGCGAAAGCAGGTCGCGGCAAGAGTGGACCGTCAGTGGCACACTGACCGAGTTTCGCGGCGCGAACTACTTGCTGCTGACGAAAGCAGTGATTCGAGCCCAAGCGGAAGCAAAGTAGATCTCCGGCTGACATTGAGCCATCGGCAACACTTTGGTAAGACCCACCGAAGATGGATCCCAGAGACATTTCGCTAGCATTCCTGAGCGAAGCGCCGAGGCAGCGATGGACCGCTGGATCAAAACAACGCAAGTAAGGCTATTGATCGCCTGCTGCGCGGTGGCATGCGCGGCATTGTTCGGTTGCGGTCAAACCAAGCAGCCCGCCGACGCTCTGGCGCAACAGGCACAAAGGCTGTTGTCGGTGCCGGGATCTCGCGGTTCAGCGCATCCGCAACTCGCTGCTGAGTTGCAGAAAATAGAAGCCGCAGGTCAATTGCCGCAGCAATTGCAAGTGGCCGCAAATAGCACTGGCTATGCTCCGTTTATCGCCGCCTATCCCGCACTTTCGCGGCCTGCCATTCAGCAGGATGTGAACTCCCTTTGGCCTCGCACTTCACTGAGCCTGGAGCCAGGAGCGTTAGAGAAATCGCGCGAGTTGCTGCAGCAGCAAGCCGCGGCGCGCCAGCGATTCGAGCGTGCCCTGCGTGAGACGGGAGCGCGACCGCAGTTGCGCTTGATCGATGCGGTGCTCGCAGATGACGAATGGCTCGATGCAATCGAAACCGGCTGCCGTCTCGAAGGCCTCGCGGCTGCGGACATGCTGGCGGAACATCAGCCCGCCGCGGCTCTCACGCCGCTCGCCAAAATGTTGCAAGTCAGCCGCCAACTAGCGAGCGAGCAGAATCTCAATGCCCGCCTCGCTGCTGCTACGCTGAGGGCCGATGCTACGCAAGTTGTGCACGCGATCGCCAATCATCCCGCTGTGACCTTACCGACGTTGCAACAACTGCAAAAGCTGATGGCAGCGCAATTAACTGGCTGGCCCAGCGATGAGCGTATTTGGATCGCGGAGCGGGCTCATGGCTTGCTGACCTACGAACTGGTCCGCGCGGGAAATTTTACGTCGCTGATCACTGCAAAACAGCAGGCCGAACTCGAACGCAAAGGTTTGAAGACTTCAACGGAAACAGCTGCTTTGAAAAACGTCGACAGTGACGAGTTGTTTTACTTGCGAGCGATGGAGCAACAAATCGCTGCGGCCAGGCTGCCGTTCTGGCAGCGGCAAGCAATCTTCGATTTATTGGAAGTGGAATTGCAGACTCGCAGCGAAGCAGGCGAATTTCCACTTGTCGCAGGTTCGCTGTTGCTACCAGGAGTTCGAGGCATGCATTGCCGATTGGCCGAAGACCGCACACGCTGCGAAGCCTGGCTGATTGTGCTGACAACCATTTGCGAACTGCCGCTCGGCGCCCCGCCGCTTTGTCCGTTGTCGGGGCAACCATATGAAGTGACAGTCGATCAAGAACGAGTTGCTGTCGCCGGATTCGAGCTCCGACCCGACGAAGTCATTGCCGTTCGCCGCCCGGGACTGATTCAGGCGCGTCGGCGGGCGACAGGATTCGACCTCACTTCGCCGCCGCTGCGGTTAGAATAACCAGCATGATCCGCTACAAAGATTTTACACCGCAGATGCTGACGCCGCCGGGCTTTTTAACGCACGCGACTTACGAGCCGCTGCAAGTTGCCGTCGATGCCGCGAACGTTTGGATCAAGCAAGACGGCGTGCACGTGCTGAATATCGAGACGCTGTTGCTACCCAACATTTGGAGCCGTTACGAAGAAGGCCCCAGCGATCCTGCACTGGGCACCAGCGGTGAATCGCCCAGCCAATGGCACCAAGTGGTGCGAGTTTGGTATGTCGAGGGTTAGTTACCGCGGCAGGTCTTTTCGCCGCGGCAAATCGCGCGGATGCGGCGGCGGCAGCATCCGCGGCAACGGCGAATTCGTTTCTTGCGCCCAGCTTTCTCGCTCTTCGTCCGTGGCGTAGTAGGCGAGCCAGGTTTCAGGATCCAGGTCCACATCGAGGCAACGCCAATTGAGGTAGTTGCTCGGCAGATCGAGCTTCTTTTCGTGCGACGGCAGGATGTCGCGCATGACCAGGCAATACAGCTGGCGGTCGGACAAGTGGTCCGTGAATTCCAAATAGATTCGCTGGCTGCTCAGTTGCTCAATCACGGCGTGCAGCACGGCATGCAGCTCGGCGTCGTTCAATCGCTCTGGTGAAACGAGTTGCAGCGGCGGGTTGAACCAGTGGCTAATCGGCAACGCGGGAGCACGTTCCCAAGCCAACATCGAGGCCAGGAATTCGTTCTCATCGGAGGTGGGGAGTTGCTTGCAGGAGAGAACGTCGACCGATTCATCCAGAAAGGGCTCCAGCTCGTCGCGGAGCCGGGCGTTGAGGATCAATTGGTCGACTTCTTCCATGCGGCTTTGGGGAGACATGACGCGGCTTTCCTCGCAATCAGGGAGCCTGTCGCAGCGGTAAAGGGGGAGACGCCGCGAGCAGGAGTGCTTTCGACTTTAGCCAGAGTTGTTGCACTCTCCAACGCAAACTTGCGGAAAAACGCAAGTGAACTTGCGAAAATTTCACAGGCATCTCGGTAAGATCGTCACGAGCGTGCAACTCGAAGCTGCTAAAGATTTTGCAGCCGAAAAGTGTTTCTTAATCCGTACATCTTTACAATCGGCTGCTCGGATTTTTTTACATCCGAGGCATCAGCGGCGAATGGTGTCGGGCGACAACCAACCGAGCACCGGTTGCTCAGGATCAACCAAATAGATTCGCACGTCGTCCGTCCCGTCGGCGGGAAAGCCGTGCTGCTCGCGGTTGCTCTTGCGAACACCGGTGCTGGCGATCGCCAGCCGGTCTTCAGCAATGCCGTGGCCATCAAGGTAATCAGCAACACTTTGGGCTCGCGACGTCGCCAGTTGCCGGCCACTTTTCGCCGCGGCTTCACGGCTGCGAGATCCGGTACGCTCCGCAGAGGTTGCCACGAGCACGCGGAACTTGTTTGCCGGCGACTTCTGCAGCACTTTGGCCAGGTCCTGCAGCTGCTGGCGGCCTTCAGGCGTCAATGCTGCTTTATTCGGTTCAAACGTTACGCCGGCGTTCCAGACGCCGGCGCCCGTTTCCGGATCGACGACGATCCGCTCGTCTTGCCGCGCGAGTTGTGCGATGGCGGGGAGCGCGGTGTTGGCTGGCGTGGCGCCGCGATGCGGTCGCCAAGGGAGTGGTTCCTCGGCTGCCTGCGGCTTGGGGCGGGCCCGAGTGTTCGCAGCCAGATTGGTGCTTACAGTCGACGACGGCGAGTTCTGCGACAACGTGCGCGGTTTGCCGCCAGCGAGGATGGTTTCCGCTTCGTCGAGCTTTTTCTCGAGCGCAGCGACTTGCGTTTGCATTGCGCGGTTCTGATCGCGTTGCATCCGCAACGCGGCCTTCAGTTCGTCTTTTTCGCCTTCGATGCGGCGGACCTGCGCGTTGGGACTGGCGCAGCCGATCAGGCCGATGCAAATGGCCAAGATGAACGCAGCAACAGCCGGAACCACGCGAGTACGCTTGGTCCTGCCTAATGAGATCTGAGTTATGGTTTTCATGATTCGACTCCCTTCGAATCAGCGCTGGAAAGGCCGCGTTATTTCAAGTTGAACGTGTCGATCGCCAGATCCATGAGGGCCATCGACATCGACGACTGACCTTCGAAGACCCACATGTTGAGCAGAATATCGACGGTCAGCATGCCGCAGCAAACCATCATGATGGTCACAAAGAACAGGCCGAGAACGTTCCACACGGAATAGGGCGTTTCAACAACGGGTACTTGCACGTAAACCGGCTGGCCAGCCATACCCGGAGCAGCACCCATGGGCATGCCGCCCATCGGCATTGCGGCACCCATCGGCGAAACTTCGCTGAAGGCATCCATCATCGGAGCCCCGCCGAACGCATCGTCGGCGAGCGGTTGCAGTGGAGCAGCACCGGCCGAACGCAACATCGTGGCTGCGTCAGCGTCGAACGACTCACTGTCTTCGAGTGCGATCACCTGCGAGCCGCTGTCCGACTCGTCATCGCTGAGCGCATCGGTGGGCGAGAGGAGGAACTGATCATCTTGTTTGAGCTGTGTGGCTTGATCGGGGTCGGCCGAGTCTTCGTCGAGCGCGATGACATCGTCATCTTCCGGCAATTCCAGCGAATCCACTGCCGAACCACCGAGATCGAGCGGCTCTTCTTCGAGCGACAAGCCGCTGTCCGTGGGCTTGAGATTGATGCCCGAATCGCCGCCGCGAAGCGTTATGTCGCTGCCGATGCCGCTGCCAATCACGCTGCCGCTGGCCATGCCCACGCTGTCGGAATCGAGATCGATTTCGTCCGAATCATCGTCATCGACAACCTTCGCAGAACCGACTGGCTTGTTCGAATCCGAAGCCAAGGACAATTCGTCGTCGCCCAACTCCAGGCCATCGCCGAGTTCAATATCGCTGCCGCCCTTTTTGCCCGATCCGGTGCCTGTGCCGCTGCCGCCCAGCTTCAGATCGGAACCACCGAAAATTCCCGATGCAGGCTTAATGCCCGACCCGGCCAAATCTCCTTCGGGTGCGAGTTGCAAATCGCTCTCGCCGGCCAGGCGGTCAATGTCCTTTTTGCCAATGATGGTGCTGCTCGTGCCTTCGGGCGAGCGGCCCAGTTCTTCTTCGCTGATCAGCAGCGGGCCGTCGGCTTTGTTCGTGGGGGACGAGAGATCGGCGAGCAGATTATCAAACTCTTCGCCACCGATCACGCCGCTGCCACCACCCCGCTCGGCCAGAACGCGTTCAACTTCTTCCGACTTGTAAGTCCAGTTAGTGCCGTCGCGACGGGCAAAGATATCGCCCCGCTGACGCATTTCCATCAGTTGGTCTTCGCTCACACCCAACATCGCAGCAGCTTCTTTGCTATCCAAAATCTTTCCGGCCATTTCGTTTAACTCTCCGCAGCGGACTATCGTCCGCGGCTTGAATGGAACCGGCGTGGCGGCCGGTCAGCGCTGATCTGCGATCGATCGAATTTCGCGCGGCGTGGGGCTGCCGCTGTTAAAGTCCTCCATGACCAGATCCCACTGCACATTCCGAACACTTCGTAAGTTGATGCCGCCAGTATTCCTGTCGATATGATAAACGGCCATCACCTGCCGCCGCGGATCCACCACGGTGACCTGCTGCCGCCCCTCAACATCCATCGACAACGCGAGCAACTCTCCCGGTTGGCCCCGCTCAGCAACCCCGACGGGTCGCTGAGCCTGCGCCTCCGGATAAATCGCCATTGCGACGAGCAACACCAAACTGACAAGCCCGAACCCCATCCAAGCTCCACGCATTGCTGACTCCTTGCAAGGCTCGCGGAAGATAGGGCCGATCTATCTATGTTAAACGCCCCAAATTCCGTTTCAAGACTTTGACTTACGTTGATTTGCCGTTCTTTCCGGCACAATCGTCGCGGAGTGTAGCGGGGGGCCCGGTTCGAGGGAAGCGAGGTTTGGCTCGCCGCTGCCATCCTGCTGAACTAACCTGTCGACCCGCAGTCGACGTAAGTGGCACTCGGCGCAGGGGCAGTTTCACCCTAAGTGTACACTAAATGACCCCTATTTCGGGTTGTTTTTGTGCGTAATCGCCTAGAAAAACAATATTCTGACGATCGAATTAATGGACACCCCACCTTGGCTGGCGTAACGGACTTGCGTCGAATTGTTCGTCGTCGTTCGCTCCGTCGAACGATGAATGGAGGTCGAACAACATGGATTGCTGAAACCAGCGGTACTCCGCGGCGTTTCAGCGTTTGGCGAGAAATCGGGGGAGCTGCAAAGCAGGCGCACCATTGCTGGCCCTGCCCGATTCACCGTTCGCAGAGCGAAACGGCGACTTACCGCTGCCCAGACCATTCCGAAAAAAACTGTTCCAGGAATTGTTCCATAAACCGATGACGGTCCGCGGCTAACTGCCGACCGACGTTGGTGTTCATCCGGTCTTTGAGCAGGAGTAGTTTTTCGTAGAAGTGATTGATCGTCGGGCCGGCATTCTTCTTGTACGCGCTGAACGACTCATGGGGAGTCGGTGGCACCGCAGGGTCGTACATCGCGCGACCTTTGTGGCCGCCGTAAGCAAAAGCCCGGCCGATACCAACGGCGCCGATCGCATCGAGGCGGTCGGCATCTTGCACCGCCTGTCCTTCGATGGTCCGCATCGGTGTAGCGACACCGGCGCCTTTGAAGGAGAGCGTGGCGATGATTTCACAAACGTGCGCGATGGTCTGCTCGTCGACTTTGAAACCTTCGAGCCAAGCGCGGGCGGCCCGTGGTCCGGCGGTGTCGTCCCCTCCGTGGAACTTCCAATCGGCAATGTCATGCAAGAGAGCAGCGAGCTGAACGACGAACAAATCGGCCCCTTCGCCGCGGCCGATCGTCACGGCAGTTTTCCAGACGCGTTCGATGTGATGCCAATCATGCCCCGAGCTGTCACCGGCCACGAGGTTGCGAATGTGGTCGGCGGTTGCTTCGAGGATGTCTTCTTGAGTGCAGTTCATGCCGCGTAATGTATAGTCGTCTTTCGCTCCGCGAAAGATTGCCCGCAGCTTTCTACTCCCCTCTCCCCGCGGCGGGGCGAGGGGAGTAAAGGGAGAGCGTTGCGACTACGATAGCTCCAGCTCAACGATGAACTTATCCAGCGCCTGCCGCCCCACTTGCTCATCGGCCAGCGCCGTCTTGATTTGTTCGCGGAGCTGTTCGACTTTGTCTTCTTGCTCGTTGAACTTGGTGACGTAACGGCGGAAGAGATCAGAATCCTTGGGCAACTGGGCCATGTTCTGGCGGACGCGATTTTGTTCGTCGAAGATCACGGTCACTTGCCGTTCGAGTTCCGCCCGCTTGGCCGTGAGCAGACCGAGCGCTTGTTTCCGCTTGATGACTTCCGCGAGGCCGGCCTTCACCTTGTCGCTGACGACTTTGGCATTGATGTAATATTGAATCGAGCCGTCGTCCATGTTGTTCACATAGATCTGCTGCGTCGCAGTTCGCTCTTCGCGAATCTCCAGGTTCGTCGGCTTGCCTGGCTCGGCCTTCACCGCAAAGCGATATTGATCGCGGGTTTTCTCGGTCGCTTCCTTCGGTTCGATGAGCGTCCAGTTCGTATCGAGCGGATATTCGATCAGCACCTTCTTCTCTTTCTTGCCGCTGTTTTTCACAACGTAGCTTTGCTTGCGGCCGTACTTGCGCGTCGCATGCAGCGTTCCCTTCACGATCTTCACGCTCACCAGTTGTTCTGGATCGCCGCTCGATGTGGGGGCAACTTCCGTATCGAGATCCATCGCATAGCTAATGATCCGCTCGGTCTTCGGCGGCAGATCTTGAATCTGCGCATCTCCCGCGTAAGAGCCATCGTCAAAAACCGTGATCGGACCTTGCATCAAATGCAGGTCGGTGCTGTTCGTTAGTTTCAAACCATTCAGCGGATGCTTGGCATGGACGGCAGGGTTGTAGATCGAAATTTTGTCGGCCGCGACCGACTCATTCACGATCGGCAACATCGCACTCTTCTGCCGCGCAACCGTCACGGGCGTCGCGATGCGATACTGAAACATCTCACCGACGTCGCTGGCTTGGGCCGCGGTCTGCAAACTTTCGGCGAGGCGGGCTTTGTCCATTTGTCGTTCGCCACCTTGTTCGACATAAGCGCCGCGTGAGCGAGCACCAAATCCACCACCAGCAGGTGCACCGTTCGCCGCCAACTGCCGACGGGCCAAGCTCTCTCCCTCCCCTTTGGCGTCGGCGAGGTGCTTGAAGCGGTCATCCATCTGCTCGGCAGCTCGTTTGAAATCAAGATTAGAGCCCGCCAGGTCTTGTTCATAAGTTCGCGGCCGCAGCGAAGCGTACAGTTCCTGCTTCACTTCCGGCCGGTCGATGTACAATGGCTGATACAGGTCCATCACAAACGAAATGGGCCGGCCGCTGATCAGCGTCAGGTTCACATTCTGCCAATCTTCTTCGGTCGTATTCTCGACAATCGCCCAGCCTTGCAGCAATGGCTTGTCTTCGCCGAGCACCAGGCGGTAGCTCGTCTTCCAGATCGGCGATTCCTGGATGTAGCCAACGCGCACCGGCCGTTTCCCCGCGCCGGTAAAGTTCAGCGTGACACTCTTCTTATCCTTGGTATTCCCCATCGCGAGCACCATCAGCGCTTGCCGCAGTTCGGCGTCGAGCTTTGGATTGCTCAGTTTGATGCGCCCGACGCTATCGAGCGGCACGCTGCGAAGCCCTTCTTCGGTCAGTAGGTTCAAATACGAAACTTCCACCGACTGTTTGTCGCCGACGGGTTTGGTCCGTTTTTCGATGCCGACGATCGTGCCAGTAATTGCCGAGGGAGAATCGATTTCGATTTTTTCGCCGCGGACCTGCGCGAGCAGATCGGCCAGGGTCGGGTTGGTGGTCAGATCGATCGAAAAGGTCCGCAGCGCGCGAGTAATCGGATCTTTCGAACCGTAGGAGACGGTCGCAACGCGGCCGCCACCTTCATCCTGCAGCACCATACTCTTGAGCAGGTCGTTGATGTCGCGGGTGTTGAACTTCAGGTCGATGGTCGCGTCGCCCGTGACTTCGCCGTTTCGCTCGTAAAAGGCGACGCCCGAGCTGAACATAACGATCCGCTTGACCGGAATCGGGGCATCTTTGGCAGCCTTGTCGTCCGCCTGGCCCCAGGCGGCGGTGACGCACGAAACTCCGCAAATCAAAGCCAAATAAGCACTTATGAGCTTGCGACTCATCTTCATAGCGACACTCCCGCCAAAAATTCATGCCCGTGTTTCTGCCGGGCGTACCCGGTTTTCTGCCGGGCGTACCCGGTGCCGATTCAACTGTACCTTATGACGGTTTCGCCCCCAGAATCGTTTTTTGCCGGGAATTCCGCCCTCCCAATTGGCAGTCCCGTTCGCGCGACCTACTGCGTCCTTTCGCACCTGCGGCCACAACTTTACAATGGGCCGTTTGCAGAATTCACCACGGAAGCACACGGGCGGGGATGGACGATGGGGCTCTTGGATTGGGTCAGCGGGCGCGTCTTTAAGTTCGTCCACGGCAACAACCTGGTGTACAACACCTGTTGGGAAGACCCGCGGCTTGATCGGGTTGCCCTCAACCTGGGCCCGCAGGACAACGTGCTGGTCATCACTTCGGCCGGCTGCAATGCCCTCGATTACGCCATTTGCGGGCCGAACCACGTCCACGCGGTCGACATGAACCCGCGGCAAAATGCCCTCCTCGATCTGAAAAAATCCGGCATCCAGCACCTGGAGTACGAAGACTTCTTTCAGTTCTTCGGCCAGGGTTATCACCCCAACGCTCGCAAGGTGTATCAGGACAAAATGCGGACCGCGTTGCCGCAATGGTCGCGCAATTATTGGGATCGCTGGATCAAGTTTTTCGCCGACAAGAACCGCAGCTTTTATTTCCGCGGCACGAGCGGTCAATTTGCCCGCGCGATCAAGATCTACACCGACCGCGTGATTCGCGTTCGGCCGCTCATCGACGCCGCCCTCGACGCTAAGTCGATCGAAGAGCAACGCGAGATTTACGACAAGCAGCTGAAGGCCAAGTTCTGGTCGAAGCCCATGAAGTTCGCCATGAACCGCGACACTACGCTGTCGATGGTCGGCGTGCCCAAGGCTCAGCGACGGCAAGTCGAAAAACAATACGAAGGTGGCATTCTGAAGTTCGTGCAAGACAGCGTTGAAGCCGTCTTCCGCGATCTGCCGCTGCACGACAACTATTTCTGGCGCGTCTATATGAAGGGGAGCTACTCGCCGACTTGCTGCCCCGAATATCTGAAGCCCGACAACTTTCAAAAGCTGAAGGGTGGCCTCGTCGATCGCGTGACGACGCACACCGATTCGGTGCAGGGCTTTTTGGAGCGGCACAACGGGCAGATCTCGCGCTTCGTGCTGCTCGATCACATGGATTGGCTTAGCGACAAGTTTTTCCCGCTCCTCGAACTCGAATGGCAATCGATCCTCGAACGGGCGGCGCCCGGCACGCGCATCATTTGGCGAAGCGGCGGCTTGAAGACCGATTTCATCGACAAGGTGAGCGTTACCAAGAATGGCCAACAGCGCATGCTGTCGGAATTTCTGAAGTACCATCCCGAACTCGCGGCCGAGTTGCACGAGAAAGATCGCGTGCACACGTACGGCAGTTTCTACATCACCGATTTGGCAGCTTAGAGTCGTCTTTTGCTCCGCGAAAGAACGCGTCAACTTTCGGCCGGCAACGCGCGAAAGTCGACATGGGGAGGAACCATGGGCCTGTGGTCCGATCTGAAAATTCTCTATCACCTCGCACTCAAACCCGTGCGCGGCAAGGACCACGCTGCCCGGCTCGAAAGCTTTTACTCCGGCCAGGCCGAAGCCTACGACGATTTTCGCAAACGGCTGCTCAAGGGCCGGCGCGAAATGTACACCGGCATTCCCATTCCCGAAAACGGCCTGTGGGTCGACATGGGGGGCGGCACTGGCGCGAACTTGGAATACATCGCTGAGAGCATTCCCAAACTGCGGAAGGCGTACATTCTCGATTTGTCGCCCTCGCTCCTGTCGGTCGCTCAGAAGCGAATCGCAGCCCGCGAGTGGAAGAATGTCGAAACGATCGAAGCCGACGCCACAACCTTTCAGCCCGCCGATGGCCCTGCCGATGTCGTGACGTTTTCTTACTCGCTGACGATGATCCCCGATTGGTTCGCGGCGATCGAAAACGCGCTGGCCATGCTCAAGCCCGGCGGCATCCTTGGCGTGGTCGACTTTTATGTCAGTCGCAAATACCCGCGCGACGGCCTGAAGCGCCACGGCTGGTTCACACGCACTTTCTGGCCCACCTGGTTCGGCATGGACAATGTCTACCCATCGCCCGACCACGTGCCATTCCTGCACCGCCACTTCGAACCCCTCCGCTTCGAAGAAGAAAGAGCCAAAGTCCCCTACGTGCCGCTGGCCCGCATGCCGTACTACGTCTTCATGGGGAGGAAGCGGTAAGCACGAAAAGAGCACTCATCTCGCTCCGCTGAGATGAACGCCGCGAGCCTCCAGCGACGCGGCGGGAAGTGCGAGTGGATCTAATCGGCAATGCGACTAAATGTCTAGAGTGGATGGTTCTTGCAAGGTTCCACCTCGGTTGCCTTTCTGGCTGAACGCCAACAACGGGCATCTCGTCGGAGCGAGATGAGTACCATGTGGTCACGCCGCTCGCTATCTTACAGACGGGATGGATGTGCCCCTTTCAACGCGAGATGGCAACGATGTCAACCGAAGATTTGTCTTTCGATGTTTCGGACAGGGCGCTGTCGCGCCGTCACGTGCTCGCAGCATTGGCAGGAATCGGCATCGGCACCGCGGCCTTTCAGCGTGCACTCGCCGCGCAAGCCGGTCAGGCAGGAAAGGTGACGCCGGAGCTCATTGAGCAAGCGGAATGGATCGCCGGCATCAAGCTCGCGGACGAAGATCGCCAGGCCGTCGCCGCCGCGGTGCAGCGCGATCAGCGCAAATTCGAAGCACTCCGCCAGGTCGATCTGGCCAACAGTGTGCCCCCAGCGCTTTCTTTTTTCGCCGCGCCTCCACCGCCCACAACGACCACCATCGATCGCCAGGCGATTCAGCCAATTCCCAACAAAGAGGCAAGCGAACGACCGCTGGACGATGAAGATCTCGCCTTTCTACCCGTGTCGAAGCTGGCTGCTTTGCTCAAAGCGAAAAAAGTAACCTCCACCGAATTGACGAAGCTCTCTCTCGCTCGGCTGAAAAAGTTCGATCGGCTGCTGAAGTGTGTCGTCACGCTGACCGAAGAATTGGCCCTGCAGCAGGCCCAGCGCGCGGATGAAGAGATCGCGGCGGGCAAATATCGCGGACCGCTGCACGGCATTCCTTGGGGTGCAAAAGACATCATCGCGGTGCCCGGTTACAAAACCACGTGGGGAGCGGGCCACTATCAGGATCAATCGCTGGCCACCAAGGCGACCGTGGTTCAGCGGTTGGAAGAAGCCGGCGCGGTGCTCGTGGCGAAGTTGACGGTGGGCTCGCTCGCGCTCGGCGACGAGTGGTTCGGCGGCATGACGCGCAATCCTTGGAATCCGGAGGAAGGCTCCAGTGGTTCGTCGGCTGGCTCCACCTCGGCCGTCGTCGCGGGACTGGTCGGCTTTGCGATTGGCAGCGAAACACTCGGCAGCATCATCTCGCCCTGTCGTCGCTGCAGCGCTTCAGGATTGCGACCAACATTCGGCCGCGTCAGTCGCGCGGGCTGCATGACTCTTTCCTGGAGCATGGACAAGATCGGCCCCATCGCACGCTCTATGGAGGATTGCGCCCTCATTTTCGGCGCGATCCACGGCAGTGATTCGCGGGATATCACTGCTGTCGATCGCCCTTTCGCCTGGCCGACCAACCAGGATGTAAAGTCACTGAAGATCGGTTATTTCGAAAACGATCGGCCACCGGAAGAGAAGCGGGCGCTCGACATTTTGAAAGACCTGGGCGTCACGCTCGTGCCGCTGAAGCTGCCTGAAAAATACCCGGTCGGGCCCCTCACGCTGATTCTCAACACCGAAGCGGCGGCGGCCTTTGACGACTTGACGCGGGCCGATGTGCGCGCAGGGATCGGCAAATGGGGCACCACGTTTCGCCAAGGTCAATTTGTGCCCGCGGTGGAGTACTTACGCGCCTGTCGCATTCGCACGCTCGTGATGCAAGAGATGGCGAACGTCATTCAAGGTGTAGATGCTTATGTCGGCGGCGATGATCTGGTGCTCACCAACTTTACCGGTCATCCCACGGTGATCCTCCCCGATGGCGAACGCGCCGACAGCGTAAGCGGCCAACCCGGAACTATCACCTTCACCGGTGTACTCTTCGGCGAAGCGAAACTCCTCGCACTCGCGCATGCTTATCAACAAGCCAGCGGTGCAAACTTGAAACGGCCACCGCTGGCGAAGTATTTGGCCGCGATGGCAAAAGAATAGGCCTTCGTCAGTTCCATTTCCGTTCGCGCAGGACACGTGGCATCATGGTTTCAGCAAACGCAATGACCTCTTTGATTCGTTCTTCTCTTCAAGGGACATTTGTATGAATACCCGCTTCGTGAATACTTTGATGATGACCACGGAGATCAATTCGTGAGCGACGGTCATGCCCAATTCGGCGGCCATCTCGGCCATCTCGGCCAACAGGCCGGGCAGATTGTTCCGCTGCGTAAAACTGTTGCCGATGAACAGGATCCTGCTCGGCAGTACTTTGGCCTCGCCTGCGCGCGGCGACTTCTTTTTGGACACGGCGCTTAGCTTCTCGATTGCAGCTGCGCCACCAATTCGTCGATCCAATGCGACTGAGCAGGATCGATGCGAAATTTTGCAGCCTGCGGAGTCAGCCATTCCGCGCGATCGGCAGCTGCCATCTGCAATTCTGCGGCCCGTGTCGCCGTATCATCAGCAACTTCAAAAGCCCAGCCATGCACGAGATTACCGCTGCGGTCGCGGACCGCTCTCAGCGGAATGAAGGGACCAAAGGCCGGCAGACCGATGTCCTCGGCGAAGCGGCGGCAGGCGGCACTCAACGCCACTTCGCCGGGCTTGATCTCGCCCTTCGGAATGGTCCAAGTTCCCAGATCCTGATTACGTAGGTAAGGACCGCTGGGGTGGACGAGAAAGAATTGCACCTTGCCGTCGACGCGGCGGTACATCAGCAGCCCGGCGCTCGTTCGCGAGGTGCTGACCTGACCTTCGAGCTGGGGCCATTTTTCCTGCAGAAGTGTCCGATTTGCCCACATACAAACTTCCTAGAACTCGATGCGGTCGCTAGTTCGTCACGGGCAGGGTAGCGATGATTTCTAATTATCCTCCGATTGAAAAATAGTCGAGGGCTATTATTTCTGCCGGCAACGGAATCAGAGAAAGATTCGCGGCAAAATTTCAAACTGTTCGGATCGTGCGATCTAGGAAAGACCAAAAGCTCAATCGCATCGTTCTATTTTGATTCCAGCTTGCGCAGATTCAGGCGACACTCGGTGTCGTGCGCTGTTGGCTGGCCAACTTCTGTGACCGGATGCAGGAAGAGATATTTCCAAACTTCTTCGTGAATGAATTTCCCAGCCGCATCTTTCACTGCCGCGCCTCCTGGCACGACCGAGCTGTGCGCGCGATTGGCGTCCTTCTTCACATCGGCAGCGGTGATCAGCCGGCGGGTGTTGTGAAACGGTGGCTGCTCCTTGTCCACATCGACAATCGGGCCAAATTCACCGAGCCCCAGCAGTTCCCAAGAGCGGCAGTAATGATCGCCGCTCCAACCGCCGTCGAGCACGTGGCTGAAACCGAAGTAGCGATTGGCCGGAGTCGCAGATGGCAGTGATTGCCACGTCTCGTATTGATCGCGCGGCCCGCAGAACATCACGACACGGTCGACCTTTTGATGCTTGGCAAAACGAGCTGCCGTGGTGGAGCCATGCGAACTGCCGGCCATAACCACGCGGTCCCAGCGGAGATCGTTGCCATCGGCGGTGAGAAACTGATGCCACTGCCCGACCGGATGTTCCTTGGCCAGCCATTTCACAAACTGCACGGCCCGTTCCTGCATGCCGTCCGGTTTGGGAATGTTGACGACGTCGCTGAAGTCCTCGCCGGTTGCGGCTTCGAGGCGGATCTTGCCCAAAAACTTGTCGTCGGCTGGCGGCGGTTCCTTGCCGAATTGGCCGAACCATCCGTTCGCATAATGAACACGAATCGCATGCAGGCCGTAACCAGAAACGCGTTCGAACAACGGCTGACTGTGCCCCATCAACCAGATGACAAGCTTGCCTTGCGGCGGCACGCGCGTATCGACACACGCGTGCTGCACATCCTGCGGCTTGCCATCCTTTTCAAAAAGAAAGTTGATCTCTGGGTGCGCTTTGGCTCGCGCGTCGATTTGACTCGCGCGCGCGTTTAAGTCATAGCGTTTCGCGGCAGGATCGCGGTAGGCAGGCGGATCGGCAGCCCGGACAGCGAACGGCAAAGACAACAAGACAGCGAGCAATGCGATTCGATTCATCGGATTTACCGTTGGCTATTTGATTTCACGAATGCGGATGTTCTTGAACTCCACCCACATCGGTTTCCCGGCGTGCAACTGCAGCGCGAGAACACCTTCGCTGAGCGCCAGCTCGGGATGATTATCGGTGAAATCCAAAATCAGCCGGCCGTTCAGGTAATGCCGAATTTGCTTCCCCTTGCCGATGATGACCACATCGTTCCAGTCGTCGAGCTTAAAGAGCTTTTCAAATTCGGCTTGATTGATCAGGTCAGACTTCTTCACCTTCTTGCCGTCCGCTTCCCAAGTCGCTTCTTCGCCGACCAGGCAGATGCGGCCGCGCTTGCCACCTTCGTCGTAGATGAACGAAGAGGTGTTCGGGAATTTGATTTCGTTCCGCAACTCGTGTTGATAGCCGCGCACCACCCACTGATTGCCGACCTTTTCGGTGATGTGCTTCGAGCGATACTGAATGCCGGAGTTGTTCGTGGCGTTACAGCGGAACGACAACCGCAACTCAAAGTCCTTCGTCGTGCCGTCCTTCCAAATGATGAAGGTATTCCCCTTGGCCACATTTTCGGCCGTCGTCTCACCGTGAATCACGCCGTCCTTCACGCTCCACAGCCGAGGATCACCGTCCCAACCGGTGAGATCCTTGCCGTTGAAAATCACCTTCATCCCTTCCCCTTCGGGAGGCGCGGTGACCTGCGCCGTGGCAAACGGCGCAGCGACGAGGCCTAGAAAGAGGGACCAAACAAACTTGCGAACCATGGGTATTCTCCGAGAGAGGTATTTCTGCGCTAACAACCGACGAACTGAATCCTACCAAGGTTTGCCTTGCTTGATCCAGGACTCGTTGCAAGCCGCGGACTTGAAGCTCGAACCGACAATATAGATCACTCCGCTGTCCGCTTGAGCCAGCGACATGTAGCCACCGATCGGGGCTTCGACCTTACGGACGTGCGGCCAGGTTTGGCCGTCGTCGAGCGAGAGCGCGACGATCGGGTTGCCCCCGAAGCGTTTTGATTTGTCGTTCGTGAGCAATAAGATGGCACCGCTGGTTAATCGCAAAGCGGCAGCCTTTTGTCCAACGCTGATGCCCGGAAACGGCGAGTCTTGCCGCTCCCAGGTCTCGCCACGATCTTTCGACAGCAACATCGGCATCGGATCAGGTCCGCGGAGGAAAGACAGAATACTCCCATCCGTGCGCGGGACGATTGTCGGATGAATGGCGTATTTTCCCACGGTTTTCCGCATGTCGCCTTTTGCCACTTGCCAGGTAAGTCCGTTGTCGCGGCTCACGATCAGGCGCTCGTCTTTGTGATTGTCGCCGTCGCAGGCCAGCACGAGCGTGCCATCCGCGGCGACGAAAGCGGAACAAGGTTGGCTTAAGCGATCCGGTGCTGTTCGTGGGAGCATGATCCGCGGCTTCGACCAGGTGGCGCCGTTGTCGTCTGACCAGCGGACGATGTTCGACGCGTAATCCCAGCCATGCAGCGATTGTGTGCAGAAGTGATAGATCCGCGAGCCGGCGCGCAGCAGTACCGGCGCATGGGTGTTGACATCGGGAACACCGAAGAAAAACGTCGCTGGCTCCCAAGTATCCGATCCAGCTCGCAAGCGACTGGCGGCCTGCGCAAGTTGACGATCCGATTCACCCACGCAACTGTACCACGCGGCCAAGACGTCGCCGTTGGGACAAACGCAGCAGGCACTGAAGTGATTGTGCTGGCTGAAAATAGGGCCGAAGGTATTGGGAAGAAGCGCTGGATTCTTTTTGCCAGTGGCGAAGTCAATAAAGAACGGTTTCGCTGGATCGAGATCCACTTTCGATGCCGGCGACTGCTTCACTTTTTGCTGATGCAGTGGTGGTTCGTCAACTGGCAACGGCTGGGTCTTGGGGAGTTCGCCAAGCGCCACGCGAAAGCCCGTGTAGCAATTGGCGTCTTCCGGCAAATGCCCCGCGCGATTCGCGGAGCGAGCAAAGCGAGCCGTAGGCTGATAGCCGGCCGACAGCCAACTCCAACCGCGTACGACGCGCGCAATCCCCGCTGCGCGACCAACTGGATCAACCTGCACACTCGGCTCGTAGGCGCCGTACCAATCGTGACACCATTCGGCGACATTGCCGTGCATGTCAAACAGGCCCCAGGCATTGGGCGGGTAGCTTCCCCCGGCAAGCGATGCGATCGACTTGCCATTCGCGTGCTTGCCAAGATTCGCCTGCTCCGCTGTCAGCTCATCGCCGGTATGAAAGCGGCTCGTCGTCCCCGCACGGCAGGCAAATTCCCACTCGGCTTCGGTGGGCAAGCGATACGGCAGCCTTTCTTTTTTCGACAACCATTCGCAAAAATCCATCGCCTGTTGCCAGGTGACCAGCGTCGCCGGTTCATGATCGCTCTTCGAAGCACCGTGAACGCCTCGCTGCTTCTTGTGTTCCGCATCGAACACTTCGAACTGTTGATTGGTGACTTCGTGGGCACCCAAGTAGAAGCTCGCGGTGATCTTCACCGCATGAACCGGCGACTCGTCGGCATCGCGCAGTTCCCATTCTTTCTTGTCCTTCGGCGGCGATTGCTCCGTGCCCATCCGGAACTCACCCGCTTCGATGCGCAGCATGCGCATGCCGACGGAGTTCGTGATCTCCTTCGCCGTCGGCAGTTCAACCGCGACGGCCTGGACCGCAAGAATCAAAAGCAAAGCAAACAGGGCGCAGAACTTCGGAGAGGATGTCATCTGCAATTCCGTAACACGACTGGGGCAGAATCAACCTCCCGAAACTTACGTGGGGCCGAAGCGCTCGTCCATCCCCAAGCCGAGTGCGTTGTAGTCAGGCGGAGAGGTGCCCGGGATGTGTTCAATGACGTCGGCCGTCTCCCAGCAGAAGTCGTC
Source organism: uncultured Pirellulaceae bacterium (assembly GCA_964394305.1). GTDB lineage: Bacteria > Planctomycetota > Planctomycetia > Pirellulales > Pirellulaceae > Anatilimnocola. The sequence goes on along the minus strand of CAYMWL010000041.1, from coordinate 32,088 downwards.
GTCACCCGCGCTGCCGAACAGATCGTCGTTCGCGCCGTCGTGCGTAATCGCCGGGCTCGTGCCAAGGCTGCCGCGGTTGCCAAGCGTCGCCCATTGAGCCAACAGCGTCAGCAAGGCGGCATCGTTGTCACTCGGCAACGTGTAGGTCGCTGCGTTATATGTCGAGGTGCTCGCCACGCTGGTCCAGCTGCTCGACTCACCGGCCACGCTGCCGCTGACGAGCAAGTCATTCCCCGCGCCTGCATCCAGCAAATCGGCGCCCGTGCCGCCGAACAATACGTCGTTGCCGCTGTCGCCATATAATTTATCGTTGCCGGCGCCGCCGCTGAGGAGATCGCCGCCGGAATGCCCACCGATGATGTCGTTCCCCGCGCCGCCGTACAAGCGATCGTCGCCGTCGTTGCCGTCCAGCGTATCGTTCCCTTCGCCGCCGTAAGCATAATCATTGCCGCCGCCGGCGCTCACGCTGTCGTTGCCGCCGCCGCCGTAGAACACGTCGTTGCCGCTGAGGCCGCTGAGTTGATCATCGCCACCGGCGACAAGATCTTGCGGCTGCGGGTCGGTGGGCAAGGTCGGAGCATTGTCGCCCCAAATCACATTGTCACCCTGGCTGCCATTGATGCGGTCATTGCCTTCACCACCAACGAGCCAATCGTTGTTCGTGGCGCCGGAGATATAGTCATCGCCACCTTCGCCGTAAAACTCGGCAGGAATGGTGAGGTTCGCTTGCGTGAGCGTGTCGTTCATGCCGCCGGCATAAATGATGGTTTTGTTGCTCGCGCTGTAGTTGCCGATGGTCGAAGTGATCCGCAGGCGGACCTGGTTGGGGTTGAGCGCGGTCGGATTGCGTGTGATTTGCACCAGATCCTGGCCGGGAGTCGTCCGCGCGAACAGGTCGCCCATCTGCACGTTGGTCAACTTCCCTTGATCGACAAGGTTGATGTCTTCGATCTCGACCCAAGTCAAAGGCTGAATGCCGGTCGCAGCCACGGTGCCCGGGCCAAACGTCGAAACGATCACGGGGGTCGTATTAGGCAGCGCGCTGATATCGAGATTGAGTACATCGCCAGCGACGTCTCCCAGCGGCGCTGCGAGCCCCGTCGGCGTGCCGCCGTTGATGGCAATCGAAGTGCTCGCGCTGGGGCGAATCATGCGCGTCGAATCCGCAACCACCAGGCCGACGTTCATCGCGCCGGTGCCGGTGACGCCGGCTGGAGTCAAGCCGAACCTATCGCTGATGTCGCCGGCGTTGGGATTGCCAAGTGCATCGCCGAACAGATTGATGTTGGCCACGCCGCTGGGCGTTCCAGTCGGTGTGTTGAACGCACCGCTGCCGCCGATTTGATCGGAGGTGAACAGCAGGAATTGATCAGCGCCGGTCCAACCACTGAGGTTGACGGTGTTGAGATCATGCGCAGGAACAGTACTTTCAAACCGGCCGTCGATCTGATCGTTGTCCGCCGTGCTGGTGTAGTTCAGCACATCGATATTTCGCAGCACAACATCGTTGCCGAGGGTGGAAGTGATGCCTTCAACGGCATAATCCTGCGAGCTACCAGCGCTGACAGCCGAGATCACGACGTTCGAATCGCCGCTCAGGTCGCCGCTGTCGATGATCGTCAGCGTGTCGGTGTTGCCGCCGACGTTGCCATCGTTGCCATCGATGATCACTGGCCCTGCAATGTTGTCGACGGTGTTCGACGCATCATAAAGCTGAAACAAATCGCTCCCCGCGTTGCCTTGCAACGTGGCCGTCGCTGTTGCCGGCAGCGAGCGAACTCGCAACGTATCGTCGGCGATGTCTCCGCCGGGTAATCCCAACAGGTTGTTTGTGTTGCCACCGAGGAGATTAAGGCTCGTGAGCACGGCGCTGTTAATGCTGACAACATCGATCAACTCCGCGCCGCCGCCACCGATCACCGCGACGTTGCTGTAGCCGCTGAAGGTCGTCGCTGCGAAGCCGCCGTCGCCGGTGATTTGCGAGTTCGCGCCCAGATTGGTAATCGTGAGATTCGCCGTGGCCGCAGTTCCGGTCGCATCGGCGAGCAATGCACCACCAGCACCGCTGACGGTCAGCGGTTCGAGGTTCGCGAAGGAAAGAACCAGTGTCGGCACACCAATCACCGGGAATGCGCCAGGCGCCGACAGCAGATTGCCGCTGTTGCCCGCATCGCTGGTGTCGCTGAAATAGCCGGTGTTATTGAGCGTCGTGTAATTGACCGTAAGCGAATCCGTGCCGGCCGCGCCGCCGTCGAAATGAATCGTCACATCGTTGCCGTCCCACGGAGTATCAACGCCCCGCAGCGTCTCCAGCGTCAGATCCGCGCTGCTGTTGAGATGTGAACCCGCACTCACCCCGCCGCCGATGCCCGTGTTGTTCACGACCGGCGCGCCGCCCAAGAACTTCGGCAAACCGCCGGCCGTTTCCTGAATCGTTAGCGCATCGTTATCGTTGGAACCAATGATCGTCAGTGACTGAATGACGTTATCCAGCCCCGTGAACACATTGCCTGCGTTCACATCCAAAATCAAGTTCGTGCCGGTGGCGTCGAGTTGCGCGAGAATCGTATCGGCCGCGCCGTTCTCAAAGCCTGAGAACCGCATGTCGAGTACCAGGTGATAAGGCAGCGCCGGGCTCGTCGAGACGTTCTCGATGTTGTTGTAAGTTAGCGGCGCCGCGAGGGCCCCGAAGCTGAACGAGCCATTGCGTGGTCCGGGCCCAAGCGTGAGCGTCGGAATGCCCAAGCCCGTGATATCAAGTACCAGTGTGTCGCCGTTGGGGTTCGCAGGCGGATCAAAGCCAAACACCTGAATCGGCGTGAGCATGTCGCCGACGTCTTGATCCGGCCGAATCGTGTTGAACGAATCGCCCACGGAGTCTGTCGTGCCGTTGAATATGGCGAGCAAGGCATCGACATCTCCGGCAAAGCTCAAGCTTCCAGCCAGGCCGCCGTCCGCGTTCCCGGCATCGACTTGAACCGTGACATTTCCGGCAGCGGTTAGGCGCGACCCCAGCGGAATCGTCGCGTTGTCCCCAGCATTCAATGTCACCGTTGCGGCAGCGCTGCTGATGATCACACCAGTGGCCACGTTCAAATCCTGGCCGCCGCCGAGGGCATCGATCGTCGACAAAGTGACGTCGCTTCCTGCTCCTGCGGCGGCAACATTTTCGTTGACCGTCAGTGAACCGGCTGCACTGACCACGACGTCGCCGCCGGAGATAACTCCGTTCGCAGCAGTGACGCCGCCGATCGTAAGATTTCCGATGTTTGCCACAAAGAAGCCAGTCCCGCCGTTGCCTTCCAAGTTCGTGATCGTCGCTTCCAGCGGATTGGCGGCAGCGCCGACGCTCGCGCCCGCTTGCAGGAAAATGCCGCTGCCGCTGAGGTTGTTGTCAGCATCTCCGTCGAGAATCGAACCACCCGCCACGATGCTGCCGTTCGCGCTTGTCACATTGGCAATCGTCGCGTTGCCGGTCGTGGTGAGCGTGAAGCCAGCGATCGCCAGCAACGAATCATTTTCGTTGGCGCCGTCATCGGCCCCGACGTACGACGAAATTGTCTCGCTCGCCAGCAGCTGTAGTGTTGCCAAGTTGGCTACACTCACCGCACCCGCAGCATTGGCAATGGCCGCTCCGCCCGTCAAACTCAACACGCCGGCATTCACCGCCGTGGTGCCGGTGTAAGTATTCGGTGCCGAGAACAGCATCGTCCCCGTGCCCGATTTGATGACGTTCGCCGCGGCAAAGCCTTGCGCGTTGGTTTGATTCTCGAGTTCCACATCTACAGTCAGATCGGTGGCCGCACTGCTCGTTACATCGGCGACATTGAACGTCGGCGTCACACCCAAGCGGAGATTGCCGTTGCCGTTGATGATCGATGCACCCACGCCATCGACCGTGATCGTCGGTTGGCTGCTATCGCTGAGCGGGCCCACAAAGTAAGTGCCCCAGTCGTTGCTGACACCGGTCAACGACCAGGTAGCGGCATTGCGAAGCGTGACATTACCGATGCGATTGACGACCCCGCTGGTGTTCGTCCAAGTCGCACCATCGACGATCATCTGGAAAGTATTCTGCTTGCCCGTTCCATGGTTAGGGGTGAACAGATTCGTGCCACCGGTGTTCCACGTACCGCCGTTCACGGTCAAGGTGCCCGCGAAGTTGTGCAAATTGCCCGTCTGATGCAACAGGCCAGGGCCAGACTTCGTAATGCCCGTCGCCGCGGCACCCGATACGGCGCTGGACAACGTCAGATCATTGGCTGCAGCGCCATTCGCCACGGTAATGATGAAGTTGCTGTGGCTATTCGAAATTGGTGCGCTCACCGTAGCCGTCGTCGCCGACGCCAGCGTGGTAAGCGACGAGCCTACCGATGTTTGCGGATTCAAGCCCGTCGTACCATTGAGTGTGCCGGCCGTCATCGTGATTCCCTTGAACCACATGCCGCCCGCGAACGGCGATGACGCCGTGAACGTGCCGCCGTTGATAATGACATTGGGAATATTCGCAGCCACGCCGCTGCCCAATTGGTTGTCGCCCGATTGCGCAATCACGGTGGCGCCACTGCTGATCGTCAGATCGCCAGTGCCCACCGTGCTAAAACCATTATTCGCAGTGCTGGTCAAGCTCAACGTGCCTGCACTCACCAGCGTTCCGCCGGTGTACGTATTCTTGTTCGACAACGTTTGCGTGCCGGTGCCGATCTTCGTCAGCGACACGGTGCCGCTGCCATTGGAAATCACGCCATTGAACGTGTTTCCCGTCGCGTTGTTATCGCCAACGGTCAGCGTCACCGCGCCGGCTACGCCACTGGTGACCGAAGCCGTAGCCGAAGCCGCGATCAAACCGTTGATCGTTTCGGCAAATCCCCGCAGATCGAGCGTCCCGGCGATCGTCACATTGCCCGCAGCAGCGCCGTTGGGGATGACATTCGCGGCGCCCAAGCGCAGCAGATTGTTGATCGTCGTGCCGCCTGCGTAGTTGTTGGCGTTATTCGACAGAATCACGGTACTGCCGCCATCGCCAGCGCCGTTGGCATTGGCAATGGTCAAGCCAGTCGTGCCCGTGATCTGCCCCGAGACCGTCAGCGTCTTGTTGTTCCACTTCGCCGAGAGCGTGCCACCACCAGTGCCAAGCGTAACCACTCCCGTCAGATTATAGGTGCCATCTTCATCGTGAATCGTGCCACCATTCAGGTTGAAGGCGTTGCTCACGGTGAAGGAACTGGCGTTTTGAATCCACAGCCGAACCTGAGCGCCGGAATTAACCGTCACCGCGCCGGCGCCAAGCGCACCTTGATGCGAGGTATTTGGACCAACGCCGCCTGTTCCCAGGCTGAGAATACCGCCGTTCACCGTCGTGCCGCCCGCGTAGGTATTCGCAACCGCGCTCGTGAGCGTAAACGTTCCCGCCGTGTTCTTGGTCAGCGAACCTGCTCCCGAAATCAGGCCGGCAAACGAACCTTGCTCGACGGTCAAATTGCCGCCCGACACGTTGTAAAAGCGAGTGACAATCGCATCCGTCGCATCACCGGCCAAATTCTGAATGGTCACATCCGGAGTGGCAGCGGTCAGATCGCGCACCAATTGCAGCGTGATCGCGCCGCCCCCCGCGAGGTTTACATTCGCATAGGTACCACCGTTCAAAATCACGGTGCCAGCAAAGGCAGGATACGCAGTGAGCAAATCAGCAACCGAGGCAAATGCATTCACGCCAACATACGCAGTCTGCACGCCTGCTGCTTCCAGGTCGCCGTCAACTGGCCCCGGTGCAGTGAACGAATCATCGACATACAGCGTGTTGCCGTTCGGATTGTTCGCCGAAACCAGCACCACGTTGTTGCCATCGCCGCCGTGATAATAAATCCGCAGCGGCCGGCCATCGACCGTCACCAACGCGCCTTCAGCGAGTCCCGTGAATGTGCCGGTAGTATCGGCTTGAGTTGCCCCGTCGTTATCAATGACCGTGTAAACCTGAGCAAACGCGGGTGCAAATGTTCCCGCCACACCCAGGTAAGGAACGTTGAGCGTCGCCGTGCCGCCAATCGTGACGCTGCCGCCAGCGGTCACTTGCACCTGGTCGTAATCGACGCCAGGCACGCTGCCGCTGGGAGTTCCAATCTCGGCAACGAGCAAACCATTCTCGATGTAATTGCCGACGACCGTCGTGATGCCCGGGCTATTCCCCGGCGAATGCGTGCCGCCGCTGTTGATCGTCAGCGGGCCGGTCGTTCCCGTGCCACCGAGCGTGCCGCCACTCTGCACGGTGACCGGGCTGCCACTGATCGAACCGTTCACCAGCAACGTTCCAGCGGTCACCGTCGTAGCGCCAGTGTAACTGCTCGTGCCAGTGAGGTTGACGGTGCCGGTTCCTTGCTTAGTCAGCGTATTCGCTGTTGGAGCGACGACGTTGGTCGTCAAGCTGCGGATGTAAACTTCGGTGTACGGAATAGCATGCCCTTCATTCGCTGCTTCCCACAAGAATGAAGTTTGGCTGTTGTTGTCCACTCCCTGTACGGATCCACCGTAGCTGAAGCCTTGTTGATTACCGTGACCAGCCCAAGGCCACGTAAACACGCGCGTGGCATCGTTGCCAGAGTCAGCATTGGGGGTGGTTAACGTATCATTAGTGTTGCTGTCATTATCGGTGAATGGGGCACCGGTGCCTGACACAATTTGGTACAGCACTGGGTAGCCATCCGCATCATCGACTGTCGGCGTGCCGTTCAAATTAAAGTCGAAGGTAAAGCTGGGATTCGTGAAATTACGCCACCGTGACTCCTGATAGGTTGTGCCAGCAACGTCTGTTGCTCGACGCAGCCGGATTTCGACATTGGTGTTCGTGATTCCCGCCTGCGCCAGCAATTCATTGACCAGTGCATCGCTGAATGCCGCGGGACCAAAGGCTCCAATCGTACCCAGGAAGCCATTCACTTCTTCGGCGCGGCGCTGACCATCCGTATCGAACTGCCAACCTTGTCGGCCCCGGCCGATGAGCAGCCAAGAGTCTGAACCGTCGTTAACGATCCGCACCGGAATGCTGTCGCCGCTGGCCAGCAGGTTGTAGTTTCCCGTGGCAAAGTTATCGAGCGTTGCCAGCGTCGGCGCGGCCATGCTCGACGAGATCGTGCTTGTCACTGAGACGTTGCCCGTTCCGTTGAAAACTAGATTCGAAGTCTGCAGATTGATGGGGGCGTCGATGGTCAGCGTATCCACAAAGGCCGTACCGCCGTCGTTTGTCGATCCAATCGTCAACGCGCTCCCCACCCCCCCCATGGCCACAACAGTACTGGCCGCGTCAATCGAGTTGTTGCCGTAGAGGTTGACGAGCGCACCGGGTTGCCCCGCAACGCCGCTTCCTTGCAACACGATGTCTTCATTACTGATAGTGATCCCGCCTGAAAGTCCCAGCGTTGCTCCGGGAAACACAGTGGTCCCTTGGGCTGCAGTTCCGAGGGCGCTGCTGTTCGCAGCCACCAGCATGCCTGCCTGCACGGACACACTGCCTACATGCGTGTTGGTCCCACCCAGCGTGAGTGTCCCCGTGCCTAGTTTCGTTACGTTGCCAGTAGCGCCGCCGGCAACCGACAATTGACTAATGGTCGAACCACTAAGTGCGCTGCCAAAGATCGCGATTTCGTCCAAACGTCCGGGAAAAAACGTGTGTTCAGTCGGCAACTTGCCGAACGTCAGTGGATCGTTGCCAACAGTTTGTGGAGTAAACGGCGCTGCCGTAACCGACGAATCGAGCGTGCCATTGATATAGATGCTCGCGGTGCTTCCTTGTTTGACGGCAGCGACGTGATACCACTGGCCGATTTCAATCGTTGAAGTGCTCATCATGTTGATCGGCACGCCGCCAACATTGTTGTAGATTTGGAACAACAGGCGTTTCCCTGCGCCGGCTTCTTCCCAAACACCGGTTTGCCGCCCCGCACCGTTTCCCTTGCCCACCAATCGCTGCCAATCGCCCGCTTCGGCATCCTTGTACATCCAGAATTGGATCGTGTAATCGCCGCCGATCAGCGTATTCAAGCCAGCGTCGCTCGGCACAGTGATAATGTCATTCACACCATCGAACTGCACCGCCGCATTCGAATTGTCGGTAAGCGCGCCGCCGTGCTGGAAAGCCCAACTGTCGAAGTTAGTATAAGCGCCGTTGCGGCCGCCAATTACGTCCACCGCCGGGTTCGCCCCGCTCGATTCATCGAGCCGCCAGTAAGCGACCGGCGAATTCGCCAGCACCTGCGAGTTGTAGTTCGTCGGCGCACCGATCAGGTTGCCGTTAATGGTCAGATCGCCGGCGCCCGACGTTTGTAACGAGTAATTGTTCGTCGTGATGTTGCCGGTCATCGTGACCAACGAACCGGCGGTGTTGTTAGCGATGATCCCGTCTCCGGCCAGCGACACTGGTTCGGCGGTCGTGATATTGCCGTTGATTCGCAGCGTCGCGCTGTTCGTGAGAACGGTCGCCGCCGTCGAATTGCCGAGTGCCGTTGCGTGCGTGACTTCCAGCACGCCGCCGCTCACCGTAGTTGTGCCGGTGTAGTTATGCGCAGTACCGGTCAGCGACTGCGTTCCCGTGCCCGTCTTCATCAAATTCAGCGTGCCACCGGCACCGCTGATTAGACTGCCGGTGAAAGTGCCACTGCCGTTGTTCGTGCCGAGCGTGAGAGTCGTGTTGCTGCCCGCGGCTGTCACGGTGCCGTTGCCGTTCAAACTCTTTAGTTGAGCGCCACTCGCCGACATCGCGAAGGCAGCGTTACCCAGTTGAAGCGTCGCGCTGTTCAGTGTGAGATCGGTATTCGCAAACCAAAGCGGCGCTGCATTGCCGATCGCGATCTGGCCGTTGTTGACAACCAGCGATCCTGAATAGTTTCCCAGCCCGCCGTTGCGGAAATGGACGCCGGTTGTCGCCGTGCCGGTGTTGTTGATCGTCAGCGTCCGGTTCGGGCCGTTGATGCCGCCATCCACAAAGACCTGATTGCTGGCACCGCTGTTGACCACATTCACCACAGAGTTTGTGTTGATATTCCAAGCGCCCGACCAGACGAACCATTGCGATTGTTCGTGCGAGTACGTTCCACCATTAAAGGTCAACGACGTGCCACCTGGAGTTTGCACGGTCGACGCACCCTGCGTCCGCAAGGTGGTGCCCGTTTCGATCGTCGTGGGGCTCTTGTAGGAATTCGTGGGTGTGCCGTCGCCCAGATCCATCAAAATCAACTCGCCGCTGCTGACCAGCGTCGGGCCGGTATAAGTCACTCGCGGTGCGCCGGATGGCAAATTGCGCAGCGTCAAAATGCCGCTGCCTTGCTTGGTCAAACCCAATGTTCCTGCGCCCGACGAATCAGCATTGCGAATATGGCTGCGGAGCGTGAGGTTCGCCGTGTTGTTAATGGTAATGGTGGCATTGGTTGCGACGGGCAAACCCAGGCCGCTGTTCTGCAGCACCAGACCACCCACGGTATCACTGATGTTGGTCAACGTTTGGTTGTTGCCGAGCAGGTCAAAGCGGACCCAGTTGTTCTGCACATTGATCGTGTTGACAACGGCGGAGGCTGCAAATTGGTTCGGTTGCCCCATCCGCAAGTAGGGCTGATTCGCATTCCCGCCGCCCAAATTCAACAGACCAGCGACCGCAACAGCACCGCCTGTTTTCGAGAAGAACAGAATGCCGTTATCGAGCGTCGTGGTGCCGGTGTGACTATTCGAAACGCCACCGCTGAGGGTCTGCGTGCCGGTTCCCGTTTTAGTGAATCCCAACGTTCCGGTGCCGTTCTGCAGCACACCGCTGAAATCGGCCGTCGCCGCATTCCCCGCGCCCACCGTCAATGTCGGTGTACCACCGGTAGTTTGCACGGTGCCGGTGCCATTCAAGCCGTCGATCGTTTCACTGAAGCTCGCCAGATCGAACGTTGCTGCGTTTACGGTTACATCCAGCAAGTTCGGCAGAATATTCGCCGCGTTCAGCTGCATTACATTCGCGCCGACGCCATTTCCCGCGAAGGATAAGCCAGCCGCCGCGGCCAGATCAGTTGCCTGTGAGGCCGCAATCTGCAGCGTGTCGCCATCGGTGGCGTTGATGATCAGGTTGCCTGTGGGTACCGTAAAACTCGTCGTTTCAAAAGCTGAGCCACTCACGGCGCGGAGTTGCAATTGTCCCACCGTTGCGGCGGTGTCGTCTTCCAAAATCGCCACGCCAGCGCCGGCAGGCAAATTGAAAGTCACATCGGTCGGCGAAACGTCGCTGTCGACCAGCACCGGCTCGAGGCCCGTGTAATTCACCGTGCCATACGCGCTCAGCACCACGCTGCCATCGCTGGCGTTGGTGTAGTTATAAGTGACGCTCCCCGGCGTACCGCCGATGATGTTCAGCTTGTCACCCGGATTGGTGAGCGGCCCGCCGCCGTTGAACGTGATGCCATTCGCGGGAATTGCATTGCCAGGCGCCAGATTCACCGTGAGCGTGTCGTTGCCATTACCGCCATTCACAATCACCTGGCCGCCGGTGATGGAAGCAACCGGAATGGTCAACGTCCTGTCGGCATTGCTCAGGACCGCGCCGGCAATTCCACCAGTGCCTGTAAATGCTTCTACGGAATCGGTAATGACCAGATTAGCGCCGCTCGCGCTGATGGTCAGGTCGTTGTTTTGACTCGTTGCATCGGTGATTAGCAATTGCCCCAGTCCGTCCAGCGATGCGTTGAGCGTTGCCATCACTCGGCGGTCTTCGAGTTGCTCGAAAAACACCTTGCGTTGGCGCCGAGTGGCCTTGTCACCTTGAGCCTTTTGCCTGGTTCGGCGGCTTGATGATTCGTTTGCGAAGGGTTTACGAGAAAACGAAGTCGTCATGAGAGGGGCTCCAGGACGCAAACAAAAGCTGAAGGAATCGGTGGGGATGTGAGCAAGCCAGGTTCGGCAATCGAGCGGGAGGGGAGAGCCGCGCGGCGAGCGAAATACACGTTCAGAACTAGACTTTACGAATTGCTAGAGTAATTGATCCCCCCCAAAGCCGCAATTGCCTGGAATGCCTGTCTAGGAGGAACCGCCGCTTTTTTCCCAAAATGACGAGGTTGCCGGGGGGTAACGCCGTCTGGCGAGTGGTTTGGGAAGTGAAAACACAGTAATCTCATGGCGACTGCCTGAACTCCCTCCACCTCTTTCCCTCCCCCGTGCCATCATGAAATCGTTCAAAACCCTGCTCGCCGAAGGGACGCTCTGCCGCATCTTCTGCTCCGGCCGCATCATTCACCCGGTGATGTTCGACGTCATCGGCATGGTCGGCGGCTTTCACGGATTTTGGATCGATCAGGAACATGCGACGGTCAGCTACGAGCAGATCGTCCTCGCGTCGGCCTGCGGGAGGGCGAACGGCATGGACAATTTCGTTCGCATGCCGATGACCAACTACGCAATGGCCACGGCCAATCTTGAAGCAGGCGCCGGCGGCTTGATGGCGGCCCGCATCGAATCGGCCAAACACGCCGAAGAGTTCATGCAGTGGGCGAAGTTCGCGCCGCGCGGGATTCGCGGCTTGAACACCAGCGGCTTCGATGCCGATTACGGCGGCAAGACCCTGCCGCAACTGGCCCATGACGCGAACCGCGATTCGTTTGTCGCCATTCAGATCGAAACGCTTGGCGCACTCGAAGAGTGTGACGCGATTGCTGCGATCGATGGCGTGGACCTCCTCTTTGTCGGCCCGAGCGATCTCTCGCAGGAGCTGGGGGTGCTCGCGCAATGGGAAAGCGAAAAGCTCTGGAACGCCTACGCCAAAGTCGCCGCGGCCTGCAAAAAGCACGGCAAGAACTGGGGCACCATCGCGGTGAACCCGGCCTTTGCCAAGCGGACATACGATATGGGCTGCCGCATGCTCAGCTTCGGCATCGATGCAGTGCTGCTCCGCCGCGGTGTGGAAGCGACAACGAAGGCCTTCGGCGATCTGTTTTAATCGGTACTCATCTCGCTCCGCGAGATGTCCGTTGCTGGCGTTCAGCCAGCAACGTAACCAGCGCGGATTCGCTCGCATGCTGAGCGCCGCTTAGCTTACACTGGGCGAACCTTGCTGCTTCGCTTATCGCCGAGACTACTCATGCGCACCGCACCTGCATTTTCTGTGTTGATTCTCTGCACCATCACTTTTCTTCACGCACCAGCTCAAGAGCCCACCGCGCTCGAAAGCTACATCCGCCTGCACTACGTCAAGCAGGAAGTTTCGATCCCAATGCGAGACGGCGTGAAGCTGTTCACGTCGATCTATTCGCCACGAGACACTTCCAAGAAACATCCGCTGCTGATGAAGCGGACGCCGTACTCGGTCGGACCTTATGGCGTCGACAAGTACGCCGAAAAACTGGGGCCCAGCGAACACTTCGTGAAGGCGGGCTACATCTTTGTCAATCAAGATGTCCGCGGGCGGTTCATGTCCGAAGGAACTTTCGAGCAAGTCACGCCCCACATCCCCGCCAAGAAGACAGCGAAAGATGTCGATGAAAGCAGCGACACGCACGACACGATCGCGTGGCTGCTGAAAAACGTCGCCAACCACAACGGTCGCGTCGGCATGTATGGCATTTCGTATCCGGGCTTTTATTGCTCGGCGGGAATGATCGATGCCCATCCCGCGCTCGTCGCCGTTTCGCCGCAAGCGCCGGTCGGCGATTGGTACTTTGATGACTTCATCCACAACGGTGCGTTCTTTCTCGCCCATGCTTACAAATGGCTAGGCGACAATGCGGTCGAGCGCACAAAGCCGACGGCCGAACGCGCGCCGCGGGTCGCTTACCCGACGCTCGATGGCTATCAGTTATTTCTCGATGCCATCACCACCGACAACGTTCGCAAGCAGCACCTCAAAGCGGATGTGGCGTTTTGGGACGAGATGATGGCACATCCCAATCGCGATGAATTCTGGAAGAAGCGGGCGATTCTGCCGCATTTGAAAAAGGTCGCGCCGGCCGTGATGGTCGTCACTGGTTGGTACGACGCCGAGGACTTGTACGGTTCATTCAAAACCTATCAAGCTGTTGAAACGCAGAATCCCAACGTCAACAACGTGCTGGTTGTCGGCCCTTGGCATCACGGCGGCTGGTCTTCGACCGACGGTGAAAAGCTCGGGCCGATTTCCTTTGGCTCGAAAACAGCTGCGTTCTATCGCGCCGAAATTGAATTGCCATTTTTTGAACGATACTTAAAAGATCAAAAACTGCCGCCGCTGGCGGAAGCAACCGTGTTCGAAACCGGTGCGAACGCTTGGCGAACATTCGACACCTGGCCGCCGAAAAGTCGACAGCCAAAGCAACTCTTCCTAAGCGACCACGGCGGGCTGAGCTACGACCCGCCGAAAGCCGATCAGGCCTTTGACGAATACATCAGCGATCCCAACAAGCCGGTGCCGTTCAGCGAAAAGATTACGCCAACGATGGCCATCGAGTACATGGTCGACGATCAGCGATTCGCCGCGCGGCGGCCCGATGTGCTGGCCTATCAAACTCCAGCGCTCACCGAAGATTTGCTGATTGCCGGACCGCTGGAAGTCGATCTGTGGTGCTCCACGACCGGCACCGATTCCGATTTTATCGTGAAGCTGATCGATGTCTTTCCCGATTCGATGAACGCCGCCGATCAACCTGGTTTTCAAATGATGGTTCGCAGCGAAGTGATCCGCGGCCGCTATCGCCACAGCTTTGAAAAACCCGCAGCGTTTGTTCCCGGCGAGCCCGCGCGGATCAAACTTGAGTTACTGGATGTGCTGCATCGATTCAAAAAGGGGCACCGCTTGATGATTCAAGTGCAAAGCACCTGGTTCCCGCTCGTTGACCGCAATCCGCAAAAGTTCGTGCCGAACATTCACTTCGCCCAGCAAGAAGATTTCCAGAAAGCCACGCAGCGGATTTACCGCTCCGCCAAGCAGCCGACAAGTATCCGCTTCGGCGTCATATCGACACCGGCCCCGCCGTCACCGAAGTAACCATGTTTTCGGCAAATAAAATAAGTTGTTACAAACGCATTCAACGGATAAACAGCCAACGAAAATGGGCCACGTTGCCGAGGCAACGGAGCCCGAGTTGAAATTTCGGCGGATTTGGGAAGCAGCAAAAACTACTTCTTTCCCTTGGCCTTTTTTGCCGGGGCTTTCTTGGCTGCGGCCTTTTTGCTGGGTTCTGGTTTCTTGCCGGCTTCTTTTTTGCCAGCAGGGGCCTTCTTGCCGCCGAATGCAGCGTCCCAACCTTCGGCCAGTTTGGGGTTCGATCCGAGGCGAGTAATGGTCACAATCACAATCCTTGGGGGTGGGCGAGAGATACGTTGTTCGGTTTGCACCGGTTCTGCGGGCAGCTCGCCCAACTTTCTGCGGGCAGCCGGTTGCCAGTGATATTACCTATCGAAAAGTCGGCCGGGGGTCAAGCGTCAGTCAGCTAGGAGGAAGCTATTCCTTGCAGGGACTTGCGAGTCACTGAATTCACCAGTATGCGACGAGAGCAACGCGACGCAACCCGCTGAATTCTACCGAATTCAGCACCGTCACATTGTTTGCGTCCGGTGGCAGCGATGATTATCCTAGATGGGGACGATAAGGTTTGCAGGCAGAATCAGGGGTTCTCTGACTGCACCTCAGTTCATTGCCGCTGTCCCGCGGGGCCAGGCGGTAATGCTTTTCGCACAGCAGGAGAGATCACGTGGTTCGACGCATTGGTATTTGGTCGGCAGCGTTGCTGATGGGCCTGGTGGCTGGTTCAATCGGCGGGGTGTACGCAGGCGGTTTTAATAACGGCAACGGTTTCGGCAATCAGGTCGGCGGCGTATGGGTGAACCCCGAGGGGCAACTCGCCAGCGTGCCGGACGATGAAAAAGCAAAACTGAACGAATTGCGGATGGAAGCGTTTTCGCCGCCGGCTGCGGCTTTGAAAAAGCCGGTCGAACTGCGAAAAGTTTCGCTGAAGGCCATCGAGCAAGCGCTCCGCGACAACGGGCGGCATACGCTCGATGCGTTGCCCGACGAGTTGCGATACCTGGCCGGCATTCAGCGAATTCAGTTCGTGCTGCTGTATCCTGAGAACAACGACATTGTCATCGCCGGCCCCGGCGAAGGTTGGAAACTGGACGGCAAAGGAAACATGGTTGGTGTGACCACTGGCCGCCCCGTGTTGAATCTGGAAGATCTGCTCGTTGCTTTTCGCACTGTCGAAGCCGCCCGCCAAGGTCAACTGTCGTGCTCGATCGATCCGACCGCAGAAGGTCGCCAACGCTTCGAGCAACTGATGAAGACCCAAAAGACCTTCAACGCCGCAATCGTGCCGGCCATTGAAAAGGCCTTCGGCGATCAAGCGATCACGGTCAGCGGCGTGCCGGCGACTTCGCACTTTGCTCGCGTGCTGGTGGCTGCCGACTACAAGATGAAGCGGATTGGCATGAAGCTGGAAGCTTCGCCGGTGAAGGGGCTGGCCAGTTATATCGATATGGCTCCAGCTCGAGTCGACAACATGATGCCCCGTTGGTGGATGGCCTGCAATTACCAACCGCTCGGCCGCAGCGAAGATGGCCTGGCTTGGGAGCTGCGCGGCACGGGGGTGAAAGTGCTGACCGAAGATGAGTTTGTCGACAACGCGGCGGGCACGGTTCGCGGCAGCGGCCAGGCGAGTGGCCCAGCCCAGAAGTGGAGCGAACAGTTCACCTCGAAGTTTGATGAACTGGCCGTAAAAGAGCCGGTATTCGGTGATCTCCGCAATGTCATGGATATGTGCGTGATTGCTGCTTTGTTCAACAAAGAACAGTTGACCGCAAAGGCCAAATGTGACCTGACGGAACTCACCACTGCGGCCGGCAAGACCCTGCTGGGCGAAGGGAATGCTCCCAAGAAAGTGCCGACACAAAGCAGCGCTTTGAAGAAGGGGACCAACTGGATCATTACCGCGTCGGGCGGCGTTTCGATCAACAGCTGGGAAGCTGCCGATAAGAGCGAAGTGATTCCAAGTGTCGGCGCGACTCGCGAAAAGGCCAAACCAGTGGCTTCTGCCGCTGGCGACGGCTTGTGGTGGAACTAGGCCAAAAATGTTCGTTTGAACCCCAACGAGCCGGCTGGTCGTGATCAGCCGGCTCTTCCTTTTTATTGCAGATACTCAGGACGACAGCAGGCTATGGCGGGCGCAAAAAATGTTCTCGGCGGCACTTTGCAACCTTGCTGCATGTCGCCGCGCACCGGCTTCTTTCGCAATGGCAAGTGCGAGACCGGCCCCGACGACTTCGGCCTGCACCTGGTCTGCGCGCAGATGACCGAAGAGTTCCTCGAGTTCTCGTTCGACGCCGGCAACGATCTTTCGACCCCGAATCCAGATTACGACTTTCCCGGTCTGACTCCCGAAAACTGTTGGTGCCTGTGCGTCGAACGTTGGAAAGAAGCTCTCGAGGCAGGTTGTGCGCCGCCGGTCATTCTGGCGGCAACGCACATTTCAGCACTGGAGTTCGTCGACATCGAGGATCTGATCAAACACGCGATCGATGCACCTTAGGGCTAGTAACCACTCATTGGTGCTCAGAATGAAATCTCGACGTTCGGCAACTTGGCCTGCAATTGCAGCTTGGCAGCGTCGCTGAACTTGCCGCGGTGCAACTTTAGCGAGCGCAGATTCGGCAACTGTGCGAGCGTAGCGAGCGTCGCATCAGTCATATTGGCGGAATCAAGGGTGATGTTTTCCAGTGTGCCGAGATTCTTCAGGTGCGCTACGCCTGCGTCGGTAAAGACTCCGCCTCCCGTCAGCATCAATTTTCGCAACTTCGGTAGTTTGGCGATCTCTCGAATTGTTGCATCGCTGGCTGCACGATCATAAACATCCAGTTCATAAAGCTCTCTCAAGTTCGCGAGAAAGGGCAACGCGGCCTCGGTCGTTTGCGGACCATGAATGTGCAGCTGCCGTAGATTGACGAGCCCAGCCAAATGCGCGAGGCCCGCGTCGGTAACCTGCGTGTGCACGATTTCGAGGCGCTGCAAACTCGTGAGCTTGCCGATTGCTTGCAGCCCTGCATCACTGGCTGGCGCGGAGTGCAAGTTGATTGATTCCAGATCTTTCATGCCGCCGAGATGCTGAAAGCCAGCACCGGTGATTTTCGATGCGCAAATCGTCAGCCGCTTCATCTTGGTGAGCCCGGCGAGATGTTCGAACCCTTCGTCGCTGACGGCGGTGAGACAGACATTCAGGCGTTCGAGATTTTTCAGGTCCTTCAGGTGTACCAGGCCGGCGCTGGTCACTGCGGTGCCGGACAGCTGCAAGTTGCGCAAGTGAAGCTGGCCTGCAAGCAACTTCAGCGTATCGTCGTTCACGCGGTCGCTGAGCTTCTTCGGCGTGGGTTCTTTGTGGCCATCGGTTCGTTCGTTCAGATCGAGCTCGACGATGCGGCTGAAACTTGTCAGCGCAACATCACCTTCCAAACTTCGCAGCCAGTCGGGGGCGACGGGCTCCCTGATTGCCTTGCCGCCAAGGCGTTTCACTTCTGCCAGCAGACCACGTTTTTGATAGTTTTCATTTGCAACGACAGCCCAATAGACCAAGACGCTTTCAAGCTTGCTACGAAGTTCCGAGTCCTCGATCTTCTTGATGATCTCGAGTGCCTTCGTCAGCACTTCGTTCGTATTGGCTGCTTTCCCAAAGTCGAAAGTCAAAAACAGTTCGTTTAGCTTGGCGACCACCTCGCGCTCAGGATGCGGCGCAATCGCGACTACATTCAGCTTTCGAACCGGCTTGTGCTTCCGCGCCACATGCCCCGCAAATCCTTTCACACCAACCTTCGCGTGAAAGACTCCCGGTGGATCGCCAGTCGTGCAAAAGATCTCGTCACGATTCGCGCCGCCGAAGGTGACATTACTGACAACCTTGCTCGGCAGTTCCAGATAAGCGAGCACTTTTGCCTCGGGGCTAAGCACGGTGATCCGACCTTTGCCAGTCTCGGGGCGATGAAAGTCCGTGACCCATAAATTGCCCGCAGCATCGAATGCGCAGCCATCGCCGCCGCTGCCACCGAGATCGTAGAAGACTTCGGGTTTGCCCAGTTGCTTGTGCTCGGCCACTAACGCATAACGCAGAATTTTCTTCGATTGCGATTCGATCACGTACAAAAACTTGCTCGCCGGGTCGACATCGAGTCCGTTCGGAAACGCCAGTCCACCAGCGATGAGATCGACGCGCCCCGCGGTATTCAAGCGATAGAGATTGCCCACTGGCTTAGCCAGCGACGATCCTTCCGGATCGGTCCAATAAATGTTGCCGGCAGCATCGACGGTGAGATCGTTGAGGCCGCGAAGCGTTTGATTGTCATGCAACTCGGCGAGCACACTCACTTCATTGGTCGGGCTCAGTTCCAGAATTGCCTTGGTCTTGTTATCCGCAATGAGCACATGCCCGTCGTTTCCATTCAAATGGGTGCCGGCGGGATTGAGTTCCAAGAACTTGTGCAGCACACGGTCTTTGTCGACGCGCATCAATGCGCCGCTGCAAAACAATACTTCGCCATTGCGCCAGGTGGGCCCCTCGGAATAGCCCGGCGCCGCAGAATAGTGTTCGAACTTGACGTTCTTTAATTTGTTGGCCAGCTCGCCGACTGGCTCATTGGCCCAAAGGAAATGGGCAGTCACAAAAACGACGATTGCACCAACCGCAGCGCGCATCATGAGACATTCCGGCAGGAAGAATTGACGAAGGGGTATTTTGCATCACGAGCTACGGCACGGCTGGCGGCGTCGGCAAGGCCGGGCGATCGGGCGGCGTGAGTTTCAATTCCAGTCGCTTCACCGGATCCTCGCCCGGCGGCAGTTTTGGTGCGGCTTCGTTTTCCACCGGGGCGGCTTTTCCTTCTAATCGATTGATGCGGTCTTCAAGCGAGCGAACCGTCGCTTGCAGCAACTCCACCTGACTCTTTAGTGCGTTCATTTCTTCCACCATGCCAACCGGCTGACCACCGGCGGGCCGAGCCAAATTGTCGATCACCTCGCCGACGCGACGCACGATCGGCCGATCACCGCCGACTCCGCCAATCATGCCGCTAATCGCGGGATTCGTCGGCGATGCAGCCGGCGTGCCACGTGCATCAAGTACGGCTGGTGCGAGGCGAACGGTTTTGCGCGTTAGCGTAGCGCCGCGGTAATACGTCAATTCCATTTCTTGCCCCGGTCGAGCAGCGGCGACTAGTTCCACCACTTCATCCGGGGTCTCAATCCGTTTGCCGTCGACAGCAACAATCAAGCCGCCGACTGGAATCCCCGCGCGATCAGCCGGCCCGCCGGCCTTCACAGCGGCAATCAAAGCGCCGCGGCTGGCGCCCAGACCGTACGTGGCCCGCGATTGTTCCGTCAATTGAACGACCGAAACGCCCAGCGAGGCGCGCGAATTGTTCACTTCTGGCGTGGCGGGGTTGAAAGCGGGAGCAGCAACGGACGGTTCGCCTGGCGCCGGGCCTGGATCTTCAAACGTGGGCCGATTCACCGCGGGCGTTTGCCGCGTCACGAGCGTGGCCGTGAGTGTGATTGCATCCTGACCACGCAGGACCGTGAACTGGGCTTTTTGTCCCGCGGCCACCTGATCGAGCACGGCTTGAAAATCGTCGAGATTCTTTACTGCCTGGCCGTTGATGGCAGTGACTAGATCATTCTTTTGCAGTTTGGCAGCTTCGGCGGGACTGCCCGGCTTCACCGCGAGCACAATGATCCCTTGTTGGCCATCGGTTTCATCGGCGGTCAAACCCAAATAGCCGGGCGATGCTGCCGGCGTGGGATTGCCAGCCAAAGGATCGGCAGGTGGCTGATTGAGCTTTTCGACGACGCCGCCAAGCCGTTGTTCAAGCTTCTTCAAGAGTTGGGCAGATACGGACTGGCTCGTCGTCAGCAACGCGGCCGCAGTGAGAGCGACAAAAAATTTGATTCGACGCATAACCGTACTCCTTCAAGAACGAATTCTGGCCAGGCAGATCGCTATTCGATTCAATGCCGATTATCCGCTATGCTCCAGCGAAATGAAACCGCCCCCGATCGTCGTCGCGCCTTTGCAACTCCCTGGCGGAGTTCCCTCTGCTGCGCTGCGACGAGCGGCCGAAGCCTGGCCCACGAGCCAGCGCGACAATCAAACGGCAACCGTGCTTGCGTCGGATGGCAGTTCGCCGGCCCGCTTTCTCCTGCTGGCGACGGAGAAAACGGAGCATGCGGCCATGCCAAGTGCTGCCGTGTTGGTCGAAAGCCTGCCGGGCCGCGCAGCAGTTGTCATGACACCGCAATTCGATGCGTCGCTGACGAACGATGAGCGATCGCAGTTAGCGCATGACATTTTGCTCGCCCTCGATCAGGTGCTGCGGGCCGAATACGTGCTGCTTTCCCAAGCCTTGACTCCCGATCGCGCGCATGAGGCGACGAACTGGTTTCTGACTTCGGGCTATCGATTCGCGGGGGACATGCTCTATCTCGGTGCGGAGTTGGGCCAGGCTGCGAATCGCAGAATTCCCGGCATTCCGATCGGACAACTCGAACTGTGCCCGCATTCACCCGCAGATGTTGAACGCTGGGTTCCGCTCATCGATCGGACCTACGAAAAAACGCTCGACTGTCCGGCTGTCGATGGCTTGCGGCCGACGAGCGACGTGCTGCTCGGCTATCGCGACATCGGCCGGCCGCGCGACGATTGGTGGTTCATCGCCAGCC
Source organism: uncultured Pirellulaceae bacterium (assembly GCA_964394305.1). Taxonomy (GTDB): domain Bacteria; phylum Planctomycetota; class Planctomycetia; order Pirellulales; family Pirellulaceae; genus Anatilimnocola. Next base: position 11,411 of record CAYMWL010000041.1, on the reverse strand, counting down.
ACGCGGGGCAGGATGTCGGCTGCCTGCTGCTCGCCGATCATCGGCCGGCGAAGCATGCGGAGTTGGTCTACATGGGGCTGATTCCCGAAATGCGGGGCCGGGGCTGGGGCGTTCACCTGGCACTCCAAGCGCAGCAGATTGCCGCCACGAGCGGCGCCGAACATTTGGTGTTGTCGGTCGACGCTGCCAACTTGCCAGCGCTCCGCCATTATCAGGCCGCAGGATTTCATTTTTGGGAGCAGCGGTCGATTGTGGTGAAAGCAATCCGTTAGGACCGTACTGGCGGGCTGCAAACGGCATCAATTTTGTTCAATCTTCTGAACAAACGAACCTTTCTCGCTCGACTCGCGTCTAAGATTACAGCAGCAGCACAAAACTGCATTTTACTCGTGCTGCAGCCCCCACCAGTCGCCGTCCGAAATGCGGCGCTAGGACCATGCAACGCTCCAAGCTGCGAAGGCAAATCACCTTCGAAGCGGCTCGTCTCATGTACTCGCGGGAAGAATCCGAATACTTCCGCGCCAAGCAGAAGGCCGCTCACCGTCTCTGCCAAGGTTGGGTCAAACCCGCCGATCTCCCCAGCAACGCGGAAATCCGCGACGAAGTGCAAGCCCTCGCGCGCCTGCATGAGGGAGATCGGCGCACGGACAATCTCCGCGAAATGCGGATCGAAGCCCTGCGGATGATGCGGCTTCTCGCCCGCTTCCGTCCGCGACTGATCGGCAGCGTGCTGACCGGTCACATCCGCGCCGGCAGCGACATCGACCTGCACGTCTTCAGCGACAGCATTGAAAGCGTGTCCCACGTTCTCGATGAGCAAGGGCTGATTTACGACGTCGAACGGAAGCACGTTCGCAAGGACAACGAAGAGCGGATCTTCACGCACTTCCACGTGCAGGATCGCTTTCCGTTTGAATTGACGATGTATCCCAGCGACAAAGCGCACTACGTTTTTAAAAGCTCGATCACCGGCCAGGCCATCGAGCGGACCAGCATCAATGAGTTGGAACAATTCCTGGAGCGGGAATATCCCGAGCTCGATATCGACGAAGCCGTACAGAGCTCCGCCGATCGCCCTGACCGGTTTCAGGTTTATCAAAGCCTGCTGCTGCCTCTCGAAAACGTGAAGCAGAATTTGAAGTATCACCCCGAAGGCGAAGCGCTCTATCACAGTCTGCAAGTCTTCGATCACATGCGCGACGAACGGCCGTACGACGAAGAATGCCTACTCGCCGCGCTGTTGCACGACGTCGGCAAAGGGATCGATCCGCATGACCACGTTCGCGCAGGCCTTGATGCTCTCGATGGCTACATCACGCCGCGCACGCGTTGGCTGATCGAGCATCACATGGACGCTCAGCAAGTGCTCGACGGCACCCTCGGCGCGCGAGCTCATCGTCGGCTGAAAGAATCAGAAGACTATGAAGATCTGCTGATCCTGGCGCAGTGCGATCGCGCAGGCCGCCAACCTGGCGCGCAAGCGCCGGAATTGGAAGAGGCGCTCGACTATGTGAGGGAACTCGGCGCGACGTTTGGTTGATTCTGAGCGGGTTCCAGTTGTACCCTTCTACCCCGTCTGGAAAAACTCCGCCCTCGCGGCTTGAATTGCAATTCACACAGTAGCCCTATCAGTACTCGTACCGTCCGACACACTGCCAGCGACGACGTGATGTACGGTGGCGGTGGCAAATATCGGCCTTCACTTCCCTGTTATCGCCTTCAGCACGTCTGCTGCTTTTGACCGGTCGCCATGCCCCTGGCTAACCTTCGCGAAGGTCACCTTTTGTTTGGAATCAACAATGAAAGTTTCGGCCTGCGATTGCCAACGTGAGAATTAGATACTGGCCGGGTTGATGTTTAAACGGCAAGCGTGGGGAGTCGGGCAGCACCAGTCGATTCAACTACCGGTAATTCGCTCCCGTAGTCACAACGCTCACTGCAGCTGCCCCGCTCGCAGGAAGATGCGGCGGCTCAGGTACAACGGCTCGGGCGTGATCTCGCGAGCGAGCAGGGATGGCGTTTGCATCACAAATCCCCTGAGGGAACCTTTGGGTCTGGAAGCACCTATTTCACTGCCCCTGACATCTTGCCGTCCATCATCTTGCCGTTGGACATCATGTTGCTGTCCGACATCATGTTGCTGTCCGACATCATGTTGCTGTCCGACATCATGTTGCTGTCCGACATCATCTTGTGGTCCATCTTTCCAGCTCCGGCCGCTGGGCTCATGTTCGAGCCGCCGCAACCAGTTGCCGTCACGATCGCCGTCACTACCACTACCGCAGTCCAAACTTTCAGAAGTCGCATTGAATCACCGTTCCTAAAGTGGGAAGAAGAATTGAGTTGCTAGGGCTTGGCTCGGACGCTTGAATCGTCGTTGCCTCATGTCACTTTTGATGCAGACCGCCCTATGGCGGTTACAAAAAAAGTTCAGCCAGCAAAGTTCACTGCTGTCCTGCTTTGACGTGCTGGGCCAGGCCATTCCTATGGTTGCCCATTTTTCTGTGCGGCAATTGCGACAGCCGAAGCTGGCAGCTTCCACTTCGAGCGTTAATTTTTGCCCCGCGCGAATTTACCGTCCTTGCTACGCGGCGGAACTGCGTATAATCATTCGTTTTGCCGATTCCGATTCGTTTGAACCTTGGGGGACTGCCTGAGATGCTGAAAGACGCAGTGGAGCGTTGGACCATTACCGATGCCAGCGAGCTGTACGATGTGCCGCGGTGGGGTAAGGGCTACTTTTCGATCAACGCCCAAGGGCACATGCAGGTCCATCCCAACAAGGACCCGAATATCGCCATCGATATGAAGGAGCTCGTCGACCGGCTGCAGATGCGCGGCCTCGATCTGCCGATTCTGCTCCGCTTCAACGGCATCTTGAAAGACCGCCTGCGCGAGATGCACGATGTTTTTGCCCAAGCCATCAAAGAGCACGACTACAAAGGTCGTTACATTTGCGTTTATCCGATCAAGGTGAATCAACAACGGCATGTGGTTGAACAAGTCGTGCAATATGGCAAGCCGTACGGCTTCGGTCTCGAAGCAGGCAGCAAGCCTGAGTTGCTCGCCGTCGTGGCGATGACCGACGCGGTGACGCCCATCATTTGCAACGGCTTTAAAGATGCCGAGTTCATCGAAATGGCGATGCTCGCGCAAAAGATCGGCCGCAATGTGATTCCGGTTGTCGAGAAGTACACCGAACTCGCGCTCATTTTGAAGTACGCCGAGAAGGTTGGTGTTCGGCCGCAGATCGGCATGCGCATCAAGCTCGCGGCGAAGGGCTCCGGCCGTTGGCAGTCGTCGGGCGGTTTCCGCAGCAAGTTTGGTCTGACTGTGGGCGAAATTTTGAAAGCCGTCGAAGAGCTGAAGAGCCGCGACATGCTCGATTGCTTCAAGCTGTTGCACTTTCATTTGGGTAGCCAGATCACCAACATCCGCCAGATCAAAGGTGCGATGACGGAAGCAGGTCGCGCTTATGTCGACCTGATCAAGCGCGGCGCCGGCCTCGAATATCTCGACGTCGGCGGCGGTCTAGGCGTTGATTACGACGGCAGCCAGACGAATTTTGAATCGAGCATGAACTACACGTTGCAGGAATATGCCAACGACGTGGTCTATCACCTGCAAAGCGTGTGCGACGAAGCCGGCGTGAAGCATCCGAACATCATTTCGGAAAGCGGCCGCGCGGTCGCAGCGTATCACGCGGCGCTCGTCTTCGGCGTGCTGGGTGTTTCTGGTCAGGGCAGCCCCGGCACGAATGGCGGCGGCGAAGAGCATCTGCCCGAGATCACCCCCGAATCGGAACAGCCGCTGCACGATCTGGTCGACACGTATAAAAACGTCACCGCTCGCAACTGTCTCGAAAGCTTCCATGACGCGCAGCAAGCGATGGATGTGACGATGACGCTGTTCGGCACCGGCTATCTGTCGCTCGAACAACGGTCGGTCGCCGAGACCATGTTCTGGGCGATCTGCCGCAAGATCCGCCGCCTGGCCGAGACGCTCGACTACATGCCCGAAGAGCTCGAAGGGCTCGATCTGATGCTGAGCGATACGTACTTCTGCAACTTCAGCTTGTTCCAATCGATGCCCGACAGCTGGGCGATCAAGCAGTTGTTCCCAGTCACGCCCATCCATCGCATGAACGAACGCCCGACGCGCCCCGCGGTGCTCGGCGACATCACCTGCGACAGCGACGGCAAGATCGACCAGTTCATCGACCGCCGCGATGTGAAACGCACGCTGCTGCTGCATCAATACGACGGCCAGCCGTATTATCTCTCAACGTTCCTGATCGGCGCCTATCAAGAGATCCTCGGCGACTTGCACAACCTGTTCGGCGACACCAACACGGTGCACGTCGACTGCGGCCCCAACGGCGAAGTGGTCCTGGAAGCGATCGTCAAAGGCGATACCGTCCGCGAAGTGCTCGACTACGTCGAGTTCGACCACAGCGACCTCGTCACCCGCCTGCAAACCGCCGTGGAAACGGCAGTCCGCGAAGGACACCTCAGTTATCAAGAAGCCGGCCGGTTCCTGAAGTTCTATGAGGACGGGTTGAACGGGTATACGTATCTCGAAGAGCCTGGAGATTAAGCGGCCTTGAGGCTGCGCCATCCAGTATTTGCGAAAATTAATCCGGAACGCTTCGAGGCGCCTGATCGCTATTTGCTTTTGCGGCGCGACTTCCGCGTTTTTTTTGAAGACATAGTTGACGCAGGTGGAAAATCGCTAGCAATTACCGCTGGGCCGCCGCGACGTCTCTCTCGCAAATAATTTGGCAGCTCGCGCTCAAGTTTTGCAAATCCATCGATATTATCTGCGTATTCAATATGCCGATAGCGCCGAAAGTCAAATGGAATGTCCGTGACACCTTGTGTTAACAATATTACGTTTTTTCCAAGTGTGTGGGCGATTCCTATCTCGTACATTACATTCGGATTCTTCGCAGTTACATCGGCAACTATTACAGAACTTTGATTGATCGCCACCCAAATATCTTCCAAAATATCGTTTCCATATATATCGTCCGCCCTTCTGCAGGTGTAACCCTCCTTGATCACAATCGACTGCAAATGATTCCACACTCGCGCAGACCATAACAGCGTAAATGGCATTAGAACAAATGCATCGTTTAGTGTGCTCTCGAAATGCCTGCTAGTGAAGATTGGATATACTGTCATCGCTGTACTAGGATTGACTACGGGCGAGACAGCACTGACTCGGCGCAACAGAGACTTTAACCGGCGCAAGAACACTCGAACGCTGAAGGGCTTAACGATATAATCCAGCGCTCCCAGTTCGAAGCCTACCACTTCATCAGTCTCTTCGGCCTTTGCGGTAAGGATAATTATGGGAATGTGCTGGGTCCTGTGACTGCTTGTGAGGAGTCGCATAAGGTCTAGTCCGTCCATGTCGGGCAGCATCAAATCCAGCACTATCACATCTGGCTGTTCCATAGTTGCAATTCGAAATCCATCCTCTGCCGTGAAGGCGGATAGCACGCCATAGCCTTCGCTTTTCAGATTGTAGGCCAGTATTTCAACGAGCGATTTGTCATCCTCGATATACAAAACCGTCTTCTTTTGCATTGATGATATTCCGTTTGTCCAACTGACGTAGTTGCCAACTGGCGAGTGCCTATAGGCTAAAAGGCACGAAAATCGCGTAGTTTGACGCTGACTTTATTGGATTTTCCTGGCTACTGTGGGATCAGATAATGTCGTGCATTAGTCATTGCGATTATTGCATTTTGCTTGCGAGCCAAAGGAGTGTAAAGTGCGCTAAGATGGCTTGTTGGGGCCAACCCCCTAAGGGAATCATTTGGCCGTTGCGTGCGCAGTCTCTTGCAGGAACTTTGCATACTCCGCATCCAACCCCGCGGTGAACTTGTTCCCTACACAACTCTGCTTGAACAGCACTTCGTACCACACGCACGCGCCCAGATAGCGGCCCGCGACGCTTGCATGGTGGCCGTCCATGCCGAGCGTTTCTTCCCCCTTGCTGTTCTTGCTCCACTTGCGGCCGACGTGCAGTGAGTGCTTTTGATCGGGCAACTGTGGCGGCTTGGCTGTTGGGAGATCGAAGGATGAATCAGGTTTGTAACCCCATTTCGCATCGCTGTCGGCAGCAAACATCGCCGCTCCCACGGGGATGATTCGCACGCCCAGTTCACCGGCGATGGTGCGATACGACTTGGCCAGCATCTCGTACATTTCGCGCTGCGTTTTGGGTTCGCCCGCTTTGGGCTTGGCAACGTTGAACCGCGGATCGTCGACGCGGTACGCCCAAGTCTCGTGCAACAGCAGTTCGGCCTGCGGCGCATGTTTCTTCACGTAGTCGCGCAAGTTCATCGCGAAAGGCCGATAAGTCGTGATGTCGTGGCTCTTGATGCTGGCCTGCTGAATCGTCACGAAGTCGTGCTTGTCCGCGGCGAGCAGTTCTTTCAAACCCTTCCCTGCGGTGTAATGCCCTTTCGCGTCGGCCGGATCTTTTTCGTTAAGCGCAGCGCGATTCCAGTGCAGTTCGAGCGGACTGCCACCGACGACGGCCCCTTTTTGAATGAGCAAATTGCCGTCCGCGGCAGCGAGGTCGTCGAGAAAAAATGTCGCGTCATTCGAAAAACTGTTGCCAATCGTGAAGAGGCGAACGGTTTTCTTAGGGGCTGAGCCTTCTTGCGCCTGCAATGCAACAAAACACACAACCACGGCCAAAATTGCCGACAATGATCGACGAAGCATTTGGTTCTTCCGCTCTTGCAAAATTGAGAATCGCTCGCTGCTCTGCCCCTCACCCCAACACTCTCCCCTGAGTACAGGGGCGAGGGAGAAATTCATTTATTCATCACCGCTCCATCTCCTACTTTCCCCATCTCCCACTCCCCCTCACGCCACAACTTCCTTTACTACTCGGCCATGCACATCGGTCAAGCGAAAATCCCGGCCGCCGTACCGATAGGTCAGGCGTTCATGATCGAGGCCCATCAGATGCAGCATCGTCGCGTGCAGGTCGTGCGTGTGCACGCGGCCCTCGACGGCTTCATAGCCGTACTCGTCGGTCTTGCCGTACGCCAGTCCACCTTTCACGCCGCCGCCGCACATCCACATCGAGAATCCTTTGTGATTGTGGCCGCGGCCGTTGCGCGTCGGATCATCGGGCGTGCGACCGAACTCACCGCCCCAGACGACGAGCGTGTCTTTCAATAAGCCGCGCTGCTTCAGATCAGCGAGCAAACCGGCGATTGGCTTATCGGTCGCTTTGCTGTTGTTTCCCATGATCGCTTGCAAACTGCCGTGGGCATCCCAATCGCCGTGAGTGATCTCGATGTACCGCACGCCCGCTTCGGCCAAGCGCCGCGCGAGCAGGCACTGCTTGCCAAACTCCGCCGTCGCTGGTTCGTCGATGCCGTAGAGCTTGAGTGTGTCGGCCGTTTCCTCTTTCGTATCGAGCACGCGCGGAAACTCGCTCTGCATGCGGAAGGCAAGTTCGTAGGCCTCGATGACCCCTTCCAATTTCGGGTTTACCTGCTGCGCCGCGAGTGCTTGCCGGTTGAGTTGCTGTATCAGTTTCAATTGCTCGCGCTGTTCATCAGTGCTGAGCTTTGGATTGGCCAGGTTATTCACCACAGCCTGGCTGATTCCTTTGCCGTGCTCGCCAACGGGAGTTCCTTGATACAACGCCGGAAGAAACGCGCTGCCATACTGCCGCGCGGCGCCGCTCTTCGGGCTGATCGTCACAAAGCCGGGGAGTGATTGGTTTTCACTGCCGAGGCCATAGAGCGTCCAGGCGCCCACACTTGGACGAATGAATTGAAAGCTGCCGGTGTGGAGTTGATCGAGGGCTTGCGGATGGTTCGGGTTATCCGTCAAGCAGCCGTTGAGCAAGCACAAATCATCGGCATGCTGCGCGACATGCGGAAAAAGCTCGCTGATCCACAATCCACTTTGGCCGCGTTGTTTGAAATCCCACCGCGACGCCAAGTATTGAAAACTCGGATTCTTGTGCGACTGCTGGCCGTCGTCGGCCTGCAGCTTGGGTTTGTATTCAAAGGTCTCAACGTGCGTCGGTCCGCCGTGCATGCAGAGAAAAATGATCCGCTTAGCCTTCGCGGCGAAATGCGGTTCTTTCGGCGCGAGCGGGCTCGTTGGTTTGTTCGCACTTGCTTTTTGCTGCGAGTACGCAAGCTCTTCGCTGCAAAGGCCGGCAAACGCCACCAGGCCAAAGCCGCAGGAAACTCGCTGTAGCATTTCACGCCGGGAATAGTTCAGGGAGCGCATCATTGCAAATATCGAAACTCCGCGCTCGCAAAGAGCGCCTGACAAACACGGGACCAAACCGCCACTTCGTCATTCTTCACGACTTCGCGGCGACTCTTGATAAATTCGGTGAACGCTTGACGCTCCACCGCGGTTGCCTCGCGGCAGAAAAACGTCTGATACAGCCAGGTCAGCTTTTCGTCATCGGTCTTCAAGGATTGAGCGGCCATTCGTTCCGCCGCCAGTGTTGACTGCTGCCACAACCAAGGACTGTTGAGCATGAATAACGACTGCGCCGGAATCGTCCGTTCATCACGCTGGGCAATCAGCAAATTCGGATCGGCGAAATCAAACGTCTGCAGCATTTCTTGTAACTGCCCGCGGACGATCGGCAAATAAATCGTGCGCTTTGTCGATTCCCTGTGGATCTCGCTGATCTTCGGATTTTCTTCGAGCAAACCGTTTCGCACCAAGCCCACGTGCGGCCCGCGCGGTGGCTGCACATCGAGCGCGCCGCTGACCGCGAGGACTGCGTCGCGGAACGGTTCCACTTCGAGTCGTCGCGGCGTCATCCGCCACAGATAGACATTGTTCGGATCGCGACCGTCGTTTGCCGTATCAAATTGCGTGCTCAGTTGATACACGCGGCTGATCATGATTTCGCGGATGAGTTGTTTCGTCGACCAGCCGTTTTCCATCAACCGTGCTGCCAGATAATCGAGCAATTCCGGCTGGCTTGGCTTTTCGCCGATCGCGCCGAAGTTATCGACGCTCGCCACAATTCCGCTGCCGAACAAATGACGCCAAATGCGGTTCACGGCGACGCGAGCGGGCAGCGGATTTTCCCTTGAGACCAGCCACTGCGCCAGTTCGAGCCGGCCGCTTTGATTGGCTGGCATTGTCGGTTTTTCCGCAGTCGAACAAAGCGTCAGCACGCCCCGCGGCACGCGTTCGCCCGGCTTGTCGAACTCGCCGCGGATTCGCAGCGTACAGTCTTCGACCTGCGGCATCTCTTTCACGCCCTGCGTGAAATCAGGCAGCGGCGGCGCGGCTTCTTCCATGACTTTCACTTCCGCCTTCAAGCGTTCGCGCTCGGCAAGTTGCACCTTATGCAGCGCGAGCAGTTCGTCGAGCTTGGCATCGGGCGTTTCGATGCCCGCTTTTTTCCTTTCAACATTCATGCCATCAATCTGCCGCTGCGTGCGATAAGCCACGACTGCGGCGTGGTCGCGTTTGCCCATCAGTTCGCGCAGCTGCGCGCGATATTCAAACGCTGGTTCGGCCAGCTTCTCCGCCTCGGCGCCAATCGCGTGCAAGTGATACCGCTTATCGAACACCGGTTTCTGAAAGAACGCGGGACCATACAACGTATCGGTGCTGCGAAAAATTCCGGCCAGCGCGTAATACTCTTTCGTCGGAATGGCATCAAACTTGTGATCATGGCAGCGGGCGCAACTCACCGTCAGGCCGAGCACCGCCCGCGTCGTTACATCGATCTGCTCATCGATCAGATCCATCGAAAACAATTCCGGCGCCGACTCAAACGTCTTCGGCCCGATGGCGAGAAACGCGGTGGCAATCCGCAGCCGATCTTTTTCCTCCGCCGTTTCGGCCGGCAGCAGGTCGCCGGCGATCTGCTCGATAATGAACCGATCGTAGGGCAAGTCGCGATTGAAGGCGTCGATCACATAGTCGCGATAATGCCAGGCAAACTGAAAGAAGATATTCTGCGCCCGGCCGTTCGAATCGGCGTACCTAGCCAAATCGAGCCAATGCCGGCCCCAGCGTTCGCCGAAGCGGGGAGAAGCGAGCAACTCATCGACGACGCGCGTAAAAGCGTGCGGCGAATCATCGGCGAGAAATGCCTGCAGTTGCTCCACCGTCGGGGGCAGCCCGAGCAAATCAAAATACGCTCGCCGCAGCAGTTGGGCTTTCGGCGCATCGGCGACGGGCTGGAGCTGTTGCGTCTCCCAGCGATCTGCGATCAAGCGATCGATATCTGTTTTCGCCCAAAGCGACGGCTTCAATTTCGAAGCGTCAGGCTTTTTCACCGGCTGCAACGACCACAACTCGCGGGCCTTGGCCCAATCGATTTCTTTGTTCGCCGCGGGAGCTTTTACGGCATCGCGCGGATCGATTGCACCACTTTCGATCCAGCGCTCAAAATCGGCAATTACTTCTGCGGGCAACTTGCCGCTGGGAGGCATTTCCAGATCTTCAAAACGAAGCGCCGCGAGCAGCAGGCTCTTTTTACCGTCACCGGGCACAACCGCCGCGCCGCTGTCGCCACCCTTTCGCAACCCGTCGCGGCTGTCGACATACAGCCCGCCCCGCAGCTCTTTGCTCTCGGCCGAATGGCAACTGTAGCACTGCTTGACCAGCACCGGCCTGATCTTGGCTTCGAAGAATTCGACGCTTTTCGGATCGAAATCGGCCGCGACAAGATTGCTCGTCAGGATGACGGCGATCAGCAAACAGCCGCGCATTTCCCAGGTTTTGGATGATGGAACCGGCATGGGGATGCAATGCGCAGGGGGAAGAAGTGTGGCGGGATGATCAGATTAACACAGGCGGCAGGAAATGGCTACTTTGAGAGAAAACATTGAGCCGCTGATCTTCGTCTTATCGTAGGAAGTCCGTAGCCATTCCCGTTGGTTTCCCATTCGAGACGTACCATGACTAAAGTCGCAATGCTGACGATCGTGTTCTGTTTGTTCCTCACTGCCCCGGTTTTTGCGAAGCGATCGCCGCCGGTGAAAGTAGAACCCGTGCGGGTGGCAGAGGTGGAGTATCGTGTGCCGCACGATCAGATGGGGTGCGTCGAGGCTTGGGACGTCCGGACGAACCAGTTGATCTGGCGGAAGCAGGTGTACGTGGTAAAGTACGACGTTGATTTGGAAAAAGACGTGCAAGACGTCTTCATCACGGCGGTCGAATTACAAAAGGGGAAATTGCTGCTCAAGAACGAACGGCAATCCGAATACGAACTCGATCTGGAAACGCTGCAAGCCAAAGCAACCAAGGGATCGCTATTGGAGCAAAAGAAACGCTAAACAACCAGGATGCCCGAAGCGTAAGCCGAGGGAGCTCCCACTATCCCACTCCCACTCGCCCGCTCTCGCCCATCTATTCGTGCTGCCACACGGTTGCCGGTGG
>CAYMWL010000040.1:0-60040 GCA_964394305.1 uncultured Pirellulaceae bacterium | reverse complement strand
GAACCTCCGCATCGAAGAAACGCTGATCATCGCGAGCGCCGAGAGGCACGACGCAGGCAACCCGTAGGAACGTCAGCGTGTTGAACTGCGCCTGCAAACCGGCCGTCAAATTGAGAATGTCGAAGCGGTTGAAGTTATTCGTGAAGTTAACCACACGTCCCCCCGCGTTGCCGCGCACCAAATCCGTATCTTGCAACGTCGACGTGTAATGCAATTCCAAGATCGCAGCCAGACTCGCCAGGCCGCTGCCCGCGTCGTTTTGATAGAGCCAGTACCCATAGCCTAGATCGAAAAACAGCAAGTTCTGTGGGTTGCAGCGGCCGAGCGTGTTGAAGGGACCGTCGACATCGCCGGCGTCAATGCGATTGCCGCAGGTGGCAAAATCGAATTGCAGGAAGACGTTGATGAAGTACGGCCGATCGCCGCCCCACAGTGCCCCGATATATGGCAGCAAATGCGCGGCATCGTTTTGAAAAACTAGCTGGCTCGTTGGTATGCTGGACAAATCGGTAACCGTGAAGTTGCTGCCAGTTGGCGTTTCGATCCCCAATCCCGCGGCAAGGGCTAGTTCTTGATCGAGATAGAGCAAGCGTTTGAGAATGACGGACAGATTCCCCATGCTGCCGCCGGCACCGTTCACGCTGAAGCTTTGAAACTGAAAGGCACTCTGCAACGGCAGGCGGATTTCGCATGACCAGGTACCGTCGGCAAATGTCTTTTCAAACCCGAGCGTATAGCGATCGAGTGGAAACATCTGCGTATTGGCCGGGCCAAAAAGGAACGATTGCGTGAACTGAAACGCATTGTGAAAGTGGCTGTACGAAAATGTGAGGCGATCGGTCGGCAGGGCGCGATTGTTTTCGCTGACTTTGACGGGACCGCCGCCACCGGAGGACGGAACGCTGAACGAGCCGAAATCGCCACCCGAGCCGCCAAGGTCGGGCAAGCCGAAGTTCAAATCGCCGCCGGTTTGAAAGTAGTCGCCAAACATTTCGGGCGCACTGGCGAGCCGGTTGTTAAGCGAGCTCCGTTGCGTGCGCGAAGTGTTAGAGCTGGGAGCAAGTGACGTGGAAAACGCCGGCGCGCCAGTGGTTGGCTGCAAGTTATTGATAAAGTTGGAAACGAAGTTGGCTGGGATTTCTGCGTTTGAGGCAGCTTCGTTTTCACCTTGCGCGCGGACCGCAGAGGCTGTGGCAAGCATAATGGCCAGCGTGAACGAAGCAGCGACTGGCCTGCGCAGTTGCAGCAGTCGCCTCGGAAATGTTCCTGGCATTCGTTCACAATCCATTGCGCGTCGAATGAACTTTTCGCAGCGGTGCTAGCAATCCGTGCCAACATTCGCCGCGGCCGGCGAGCAAATCCGTTGCTTATAGGCCTCTTGGTTCATCGGTTCGCTGCACGGTAACCGCTCCGGCAAACCAGGATGGAGCAAGGTTCACGGCTCGGGAGACGCCGCATAACCGCTACAAGAGGATTGGTCGAGCATATTGTCCGTTTGATCTTCCACGTTGATTTCCACGTGGTGTTCCAGTCGCAAATTCAGCGAAATTTGCACAGCAGCAGCAAACTTGCCCCCCTTGAAACTGGCAATTAGACTGTCCCCCCATGGCACAAATGCGTCATATTGTCGCACAGGCCCCTGAAATCTGGAGTTTGTCGTGAAGAGCCGTAAGTCCAATCGCCCGCGTCATTCCCCGCTGCGCGTCGAACAACTCGAGCCGCGCGACCTGCTGGCGAATCTAATCTGGGTCAATCGGGGCCAGGAATCGGATCGATTCAATGTGATTTTTGGAGACCAAGCGGAAGCGGCCCGCCGCGTTGTCGATGCCGTTTTGACCGCTTGGGGTACCGTGATCACCGATCTAAAGCAGCCCGCGATCGACGCGCCGGCAGATCGAAACACGATTAACTTCACGATCAGCATGAGCGATAACCCGCAAGACACCGACTTCGGTGGAGCGGCCAATATCAGCAGTTGGGCATTCCCCAGCGAAGAAGACAAGGCAGCCAATCGCAATGGCTATCCGACGGCCGGCACCTTCACGCTCAATCAAGGCCTCGTTGGCCAACCGCTCAATGGCTGGTGGATCGATCCGACACCGAACGAGCATTCGGAATTTACGAATATTCTCAGCCCGTTTGCAGCAGCGCGTCCTGAGAATGCGGTCGGCACCGATCTGTATGGCACGATCAACGCGGAGATTGCGCACATTCTGGGATTGTGGGACGCAGCGCCAGGGCGCATCCGCACGCCGCTGACGGGCACCGTGACGAAGACCACGTTGTCAGATCAAGCACATGGCGGTGGCGTGGGCTTTTACTATGTTTTTGATGGCCCCAGTGGCACGCAGTTGCTGACCAGTTGGGACAGCGGTGGAGGTCCGCGGGGTCAAGACGTCGGCGGACCGACGCACACGGCTGGGCCGACCGCGGCGAATTTTCCAGTCGCGTTCACCAGTCAATTCCGCGGCGCGGTGCAATTGCGTGGCAGCATCGATCCAGGCAACGCGGCAGGTCAGCCCAACACCCGCGTGCTTGCTAACGATGGAGTCGCGCAGCTGCTGAAGGATGTCTTCGGTTACGAGATCCGCCTCCCCTCGACCATTCCCAATCAAACGTTTGCCGTGGGTGTGACTGGCAACACGTTGCAGGTGCGTGGCGGTCCGGATGGCGATGGTACCGCGCCGGCAGGTAACGCGGTTGCTAATGGTGGTGGCGGCGGTCGCAATTTCGACGCGCTCACCGCGAATTATCGCGACACGGGTGGCACGAGTGCGGATACCATCAAGCTGAAACGTGATGGCCAAGATGTACTGGTCACTGTCGACTTCGGTCGAGATGGCCCCGTGAACGGCCTCGATTCCGATGGCGACGGCAATGCTCCGTCGTTCACTACGCGTGTGCCGCTGAGTTCGTTCACCGACATCAATCTCGATGCCGATGGCGGCAACGATACGGTGATTCTCGATATGAGCGGCGGCGACTTTCTGCCTGCCGGTGGCCTGGCATTTAATGGCGATTTGGGCACGGACAAGGTCATTGTCACTGGCGCGCAAACTTATCGCATCAACGGCAACACGCTGACCATGGATGGTTTGGGAACAGTCTCGCTGGAAAGCGTCAACGAAATCCAACTGATCGGCACCGCGGTGGTCGATACCTTCGAGATTCGCGGCTGGGATGGCGCCATTACGCTCGAAGGACTGGCGGGGAACGATGCGTATACGATTGACTGGACGGCCGGTGCGCGGGGCATGCAACGGATTGTCGACAACGGCGGGACGGCCGATCAATTGAAAGTAATTGGTACGACTGGCACCGACGTAATCCTGGTTACGGCCGGCATCGTGCGAAACCTAGCCGCGGTCGTCGATTTCCGCGCGGCGGGCATTGAGCAACTGACCATCGAAGCTGGGAATGGGTCTGATGTGGTAAGCGTGCTGAACTCTCCGGCGGGCACAGCTGTGAAGGTTCTCGGTGGCTTGGGTAACGATGTGATCACCGGCAGCGCAGGGAACGAGTTGCTGCTCGGCGGCGATGGCGACGATGTAATCACCGGCAACGGCGGCGACGACATCGTCGTTGGCGACAAAGGGAATGATGTGCTGACCGCGGTGATTGGAACCGGCCGTAGCCTGGTGATCGGCGGCCTTGGTCGCGACACGCTGATCGGAGGTGGTGCGGGAAGTCTGCTGATTGGCGGCAATACCGACTATGACGCCAACGACGCCGCGTTGCGTTCGCTCCTCGCAGTCTGGGCTCGCCGTGATCTGACCTATGCTCAGCGGTTGTTCCAACTGCGCATCGGCGGCGGAGCTAATGGTACGAACGTACTGAATGCACTGACGGTCAAGGCAGACCGGGCACGCGACACACTGTTCGGCTCAGTCATTGGCCAAGATTGGTACTTCGCCGCGGTGTTGGACGGAGACCTGAGCATCGGCCGTGCAAGCAATGAGCAGATTAATTAGCAATTGCTAGTTCGAAGGAACGCCGCCACCAGCCGGTGGAGGTTGCCGGCTGCTGTTTTGTTCGCGCTGCGAATTTTCAATTGCTTTCTGGCGGATCTTTTCGATCTCGACCGGATCTTCAGTCTTCGGCTCCACCTTCGGGCTGCAGCCTGCAAAGGACAGCGTGAACAACAACGCGGCAGGAATCAAGAAACGAAGCATAGTAAGTTCATCAATGTAAAAAGAAACACGCAGTTCAGAATTATCAATTAGCAATTTGTTTTAAGGGAGTTGCAACGCTTCGCCTGCCGCACGGGAACCCGCAGCGGCCCACACGTCGGCATCGACTCGTTCGGAAACAAATCTCACGCTGCCATCGGTCATGGCAACATTTACGCCGCCCGGATGCACGCTCGCGGCTGGCGAGACGATCTTCCAGAAGTCCCCCGGCACCCAGCAAGCGGAATTCGGCGGCGAGATATGGTTATACCAATTTCGCCACACGGTTCCTTCGGTCCAAGGATAGCCACGCCACCGCCAATCGCCACTCCAGGGAATGCTCGAAGTCTTCCAATCCTGAGCGAGCAAGGTGGTGCGGACCGCTGACAGGCTGCCGGATGGCAACGCGCAATCGAAGCAATCGAACCTGGATTTCGGCGGCTTGGCGATGTTGCCAGCGCCATTGACTACTTCGGCAAAGGCCGCAGTGTTGCTCAGGCCATCGGTAATGTCTCCGAGTTTCAACGGACCGATCGCCGGCGCGCCGCCGGCGCTCTCGGACGGGCCAAACACACCATCCCACCCCGAAACGCCCACCCAAGTTCCGGCGTTCGAGTGATAGTTGGTCCAGCCCATGTATTCCTTGCGGCCCGGAAAGGGATCGCTGGGGCAAATCAAGAATTTCGGCTGCGTGGCGGCCGCCGCTGTGTTCTGGGCCGAGAAGGGTCCTTGGTTCAAGTCGAGCATGTTGTACACGCCGCTCTGTTCGAACTGATTCGCAATGAGGGCATGCGGAGACAGGTACCCCGCCGATGTTGGCTGATGTTCGCCGGCCGGCAGGCGATGCATGGCACTTTCGAAGTTATGCAAAGCCAGGCAGACCTGCTTCAGATGATTGACGCATTGCGTACGTCGCGCGGCCTCGCGGGCGGCTTGCACTGCCGGCAGCAAGAGTGCCACTAGCACTCCGATAATCGCGATCACCACCAGCAACTCAACCAGCGTAAAACCAATGCGACCAACACCGCTCCGCCGCAATGCATGCGCGCGCATCGTCATCTCCCGAGGAGAGGAATTCTCGAACTCAAAGAAGCCTAGGCCGTTGCTCTGTTCGCTGTGAGTTCTAAGCAAACCGAGTGCGCCGTTCAAGAAAATTTCTTAGCATCTTCCGAAAAAGCCGCCAAGGTCAAGGTTTTCTCCCCAGGTTTGGGAGCCTCGCCAAGACACTTTTAGGCAGTTTTTGCAACCGCTGTTTATTCTGCCGTCGCAATTGCAGCAACGTTTGCCCGCGAAACAGGCAGCGGCAATTCATCTTGTTCGAATCGCCGCGACGTTTCACAATGGCGTTTTGATCCATTGAGTGCGCTGGTTCGTGACGTTGATTCAGGAGTTGTGCGGATGAATGCTGCTCTGTTGCTCTGGGCTGCCCTCGCTGTGGGCCAGGTCGAACCGCCAGTGCGCATCGCGCCGGAAAAATCAGCTGCGGAAAAGTCAGATCCCGCCGGCAAGTCCGACGAGCCACTCCCGTTAACGCTCGAAGACCTGGCCGCCGGCGCCAAGAACGATGCGTTTGTCGATGAGTTCCTCAAAGAGAAGAAGCTCAGCCTTTATGGGCAAGTTGAGGGGATCGAACGATTTACGAAGGAGCAAGATGGCCCCCGGTTATATCGTTTAGTCATGCGCCGTTTGGGTCGCGATGAGCGGGGTGTCGATGTGGCAGTCTATTGCTACTTCGCCGAAAGCGCCCGCAAGGACCTTTCGTTGCTGGAGCCTGCGGTTGCAAAAGTGACCGTCCTCGGGAACTGCAAGTCCGCCACACTGCAAGCCCAGGAACGCGGCATCGGATTTTTGCTGATCCTCGAAGACTGCAAGATCATCGCGACACCCACTGTCTTCACCGAACCGATGCGGTCGCCGGTTCCGGCGGTGATTCCGAACATCACGAACGAAGTCCCGCCGCGCGTTCCCGTGCCTCCACCGCCGCCGTTGCCGATGCAGCCTTAAGCACTACTCCGGCGCAACTTCCACCTGCACTTCATCCCCGTTCACGCGCACGGGGAAAGACGGATGCACCAGCGACTTGCTCGTTTGATGCTGCCCCGTGGTCACGTCGAATTGAAAGCCGTGCCACGGGCAGGTGATGATGCAGCCACTGAGCCGCCCCTTGCCAAGCGGGCCACCTTGATGCGGGCACATGCCGTCGAGGGCAAAGAACTGGCCAGCGACGTTGAAGAGTGCGATGATCTTGTCACCCGCGATACATTCGCGCGCGGAGCCGGGCGGGCAGTCGCTGGTCTTGGCAATGGTTTCCCAGGTCATGCGGTCACTGTCGCAAATCGGCCGGTGATTGGCAATTCGTCGTGCCTTAGCAACTACGCAGCGCGGCGGCCTTGTTGCGCTTCTCGCCGCGCCATTTTCTTCAACCGGCGACGATCCGATTTCGACATGCTTTCGTCTTCGTCTTCATCCTCGTCCTCGTCGTCAGCGTCTGAATGATTCGCCGCCGCAGCCGTCGTTTTGCCAATGCTCGCCGATGCAGTGGGGGACTCGGAAGAGCCGAACTTCAATCCCGCAACAGCAGTTGCTGGCTTAGCAGCGGCCGGAGCATCAGCTTCCTTTTTCTCGGGCTCTTTCTTGTCCTTTTCTTTGTCCTTGTCTTTGGTGGCAGCGGCCTTCTTGTCGGCCTTGGAGTCCTTTTCATCATCTTCGGTGACGACCGCCAGCTTGGCTTTGCTCTTCGTCTTCTTTTTCGCCTTCGAAGCACCATCAGCAGCGACCAGCAACCGACCTTGAGCATCGAGATGCACATGGCGGGCATAGAGCAGGACACTGCTGACGAGCGAGACATGGGCCAGCAACTCCAGCGAGCTGCGCACCACCGTAGTGAGCACCTCGTCGCCCAGCGGCGGCATCAGTTCGAGTTGCATGGCGATGCGCGCAAAGTACAACAGCGCAGCGATCGAAGTACCGATGACCGCGAGCGACGATGACCAGATTTCAAATGCCGCGCGAGTGGCCAGCGCGCCGAAAACCAAGCCGTACAAACCGACCCACATCAGTTGCCGTCCGCCGGGCATCATGTCGCCGGCGAGCAGCTGAATGCCTTGTCCGACCGCGTCATGCAAACCAGTGGCAGTGTCGACACTGGCCCATAGCAGCGCTCCGGCCACCCACCACCACACGCGATAGCGGCCGCGATAGTCGTCAACGCGATGCGCGCGAATTGAAAGCAATCCCATGACCGACAGCACGCCCGCCGCAAATAGTAGCGAGGAAAACCACGAGCCAATGTTGCCTCGCGCCGCCAGATCGAGCGCAGCAAACGGATGGTCTGCCGTGCTGAGGGTTGCCGTGGCGACGCTCACCGCCTTGGGAGGGCGAGGCTCCTGCCGAGCCGTGACCAGTGGCGACGTGAAGATATAGAGTGCTTCAATCGCCGCAACGGCGGTGATCAGTAGCAGGATGGTCGCCACCACTTTGAATGGGCGGAGGGGGATGAGATCACTCACCCGCCGCTGGCGATCGCTGAGGACGTTTTCGTGGTACGCACGAACGGGGCCTTTCGCCGTTGTCGGCTGGGCTTTCTCGGTGTCGCTGCCTGGCGTGGCGCTCTCGTCCATGAGAACACGCCGGCGGCGCTCGTCGAGCTGTCCGCTGCGTCGAAAATCCATCTTCGTCGCGCTTCCGCTGAGTTTGTTAATCAGTGCCAGTCCACGCGGCTCCGCCGCGAGAGTCCCGCCCTCTCTGCTGCACTGCGTACCAAGATGCATTCGGCAAACGCGGGGAGATTCTCTATTACAGTCACCGCCAGCCCATCAAGTCTGCCGCGGCAAATGCTAGCAACGCACGAAAGTAAGATTTACTGACGAATTTGTTCAAAGCTGAGTTCAAACCGAGCCAGATATTTCCGCAGCCGATCAGCATCGTTCGGCTGCGCTTTCGCCAGGCGACTGACAGCAAACAAGCGGCGGCCAGCGGATGATAGCGAATCGCTTTCGCGGCAGATGCGAATCACCGACGCCAATTGCGCGCGATCAAACAGATCGATGCTGGCGAGTTGCTGCTCGCTCAGGATGGCTCGCAGTTCTTCGCTGCCGTCGTGCGCCGATGATCCTTTGCTCCACGCGCGCTTTAGTCGTTCCGTTTCCTCGGCGACATCGCTCACCGTGATTCTTCCGCTACGGGCCAGCGTTGCCATCCGTGTGATCGCTGCGTTTAAGTCACGAAAGTTGGCAATCCAAGGTGCTTCCGCCGATTCCGCGAACTGCAAAAACTGCTGGCGGGCTTCTTTATTGAGCGTCACCTTTTGGCCGGACTTCGCTGCGAACCGCTCCAGTTCGTAATCGAGATTCGGCGCGATGTCTTCACGGCGCTGGGCGAGGCATGGCAAACAGAATGTCCAGAGATTGATTCGCGCGAGCAAATCCTCGCGAAACCGCCCTGCAGCGACATCACCGGCCAGATCACGATTCGTGCCGGCCAGCAACTGAAAGTCGCTGGCCGATTCTTTATCGGCGCCCACGGGAAAAAAGCGTTTGTCCTCAATCGCTCGCAGCAGCATCGCCTGCTCATCGCTGCCGAGATCCCCAATTTCGTCGAGAAACAACACACCGCCGTCGGCCGCTTTCAGCAAACCCGCGCGGGCGGCAGTTGCTCCGGTATACGCACCTTTCACGTGGCCAAACAGCGCCGACATCGCCTGATCGCCACGCAGCGTCGCGCAGTTGCATTCGACAAACTCGCCGCGAACTTGCTCGCGCTGGCGCTTGAGTTCATAGATTTTACGGGCAAGTTGCGATTTGCCGGCGCCAGTTGGACCGGTGAGCAACAGCGGCGCGGTGCTCTTGATGGCCACGCGTTCGATCCGTTCGATCAGCTCGTTGAATTGCTTGTTCCGCGTGTCGATGCCCGATTTCAAAAACGTCAGCCCCGCTTGTTGCTCCTGAGCAAAACGCGTGGCCAGCGCATCGTAGCGCGACAGATCGAGATCGATGATCGAATACGGATCGTCATCCTTGCGATGCGGATTCGGCGGCGAAGTCTGTAGCAACTTCCCCGGTAGATGCCGCGATTCGGCGAGCAAGAACAAGCAGATCTGCTGTACGTGCGAGCCAGTCGTGATGTGAATCAAATACTCTTCGTCGTCGGTGCGAAACTTCGTCTCGCGCGCAAACTGATAGAGCGCTGCGAAAACTTCTTCAAAATCCCACGGATCGCGCAGCGGCAACTCGTGTAGATGCACTTTCGTCTGTGGCGAGACCGATTCAATGTCCAGCTTGACGATGTTCGCCAGCTCGCGGTCATGCGCTTGATGCAGCAGTTCAAAACGTTCGACCAGCAGATTGTCGTGCTGACACAGAGCCACGCTGGGCCGCCAGCCATTCCAACGCTTTTCACTCTTGCCCGCGTCGAGCTTGCTGCCGAGGATGCCGATGACGACTTGTGTGTTGAGCTTGCTCATATCTTTAAATATAAACTGCGATACCACACGATCGCAAAACGCTCGACTGGGAAACCTCGAGATTCACAGCCAACGCCGCAAGTCATTGTGAATAAGAGCCTTGCGACTTGCTGTGAAGATCTTTTTTGCTTCGGCACAGCTGCTGCTTTACTGGTAGCCATCAACGAATTCAGAACATCAGCTGAACCACTTGTCGTTGATGCTGTCGCTTGAAAGAGGAGAAAATATCATGGCCAACAAGACGCTCTTCCAATCGCTCATCGGCAAGTTGCTGCCGGCCACTGACGCGGTGAATGAAGCCGGCGGCGTGGCTTATCGCCGATCGGCCGAGCAAGCTCTCGCGCAATACGCTGCGACCGGTTGCTTGAACAGCACGTTCTACGCCTCGGGCGAAGAGCAGCTCGCCGCTGTCTTGAAGCTTTGCCAGGAAGTGCAGCCGGAGTTCATCGCGCAGGTCGCGTTGTTCTCGCGCACCAAGGGCTTCATGAAGGACATGCCGGCGCTGCTGCTCGCAGTGCTGTCGGTGAAGGGTCCGGGCTTGATGGCTGAGATTTTCGATCGCGTGATCGATTCGCCGAAGATGCTCCGCAACTTTGTGCAGATCATGCGGTCGGGTGTTGTGGGTCGCAAGAGCCTGGGTACGTTGCCGAAGCGGTTGATCCAGCAATGGATCGAGTCGCGCACCGACGTGCAGCTGTTCGCGGGTTCGGTGGGTAACGATCCGTCGCTCGCCGATGTGATCAAGATGGTTCACCCGAAGCCGTCGACCGTGTCGCGCGGTGCGCTGTTCGCGTACCTGCTCGGCCGCAAGTATGTCCATGCGGAACTGCCGGAGCTCGTGCAACAGTTTGAACAATTCAAGACTCATCCGCAGCAGCGGAAGGGCAACGTGCCGAACGTGCCGTTCCAGCTGCTCACGTCCCTGCCGCTTGCCGCGAGCGACTGGAAGCAGATCGCCCGCAACGCGCCGTGGCAAATGACGCGGATGAATCTGAACACGTTCGAACGGCATGAAGTCTTCAAGGACGAGAAGCTCGTCGAGATGATCGCGAATCGGCTGCGCAACCCGCGGCTGATCGAAGAGGCTCGCGTGTTTCCGTACCAGCTGTTGGCCGCGTTCCTGAATGCGTCGAGCACGCTGCCGCACGAAATTCGTGAGGCCCTGCAAGATGCGATGGAACTCGCCATCAGCAACGTGCCGCATGCCGCTGGCCGCGTGGTTGTGTGCCCGGACGTGTCCGGAAGCATGCATTCGCCGGCAACTGGTGTTCGGGAAGGTTCGACGACCAAGGTTCGTTGCATCGACGTGGCAGCCCTCGTGGCGGCTGCGATCTTGCGGCGTAACCCGCGGGCGGAAGTAATTCCGTTCGAGTCGGATGTGGTGAAGCTGCGGCTCAACCCGCGCGACTCAGTGATGTCGAACGCCAAGGCGCTCGCTTCATTGCCGCAAGGCGGTACGAACTGCAGCGCGCCGCTCCGTTACCTGAACGAGCGCAAGGCAAACGCCGACCTGGTGGTCTACGTTTCCGATAACGAATCGTGGATCGACTCGAATGTGCACGGTCGCTTTGGTGGTAGCGCGACGGCGACGCTCGGTGAATGGGCGAAGTTCAAGCAGCGGAACCCGCAAGCGAAGATGATCTGCATCGACATCCAGCCGTCGTCCACGACGCAGGCTCCGGACCGGTCAGACATCATCAACGTCGGCGGTTTCAGCGATCAGGTCTTCAGCCTCATCGCCGACGTGGCCAACGGCCGCAACAGCGAAGACCACTGGGTCCGGGAGATCCAGAAGATGAAGTTGTAAAAGCACGAGCTTTGCTCGAGCGTCCTGTTCCCTCTCCTCGGTACTCCGGGGAGAGGGTTAGGGTGAGGGGCTGACCCCGCAGATTGATCGACCACTCGCATACATCTGAATTCTGGCGAATTCAGCTACAAGACACATCCAGACCGAATGCCGTTGGGACTACATCTGTCAAATGGATCTCAACAACCACTCGTCGATCTGGCTGTTTTGAAAAACCGCCACCGCCCCCGCGGCGGTGGTTCACCGGCTTCTGCACTACTAACTTTCACGGAACCAACCGAAACACCGACGAATGCCGCTGTGGAGTACATGTCACCAGCGGTGGTCGAACCCCGCCCTGTTGTCAGGCTCAGCAATGAGTCCGGCAGCAGTGAACTCTCGGCACCTTTGTCGTCGGCTTTTTTGAACCTTACACTCGGAGACACCTGCCGGTACGAATGCCGATGGAACTACATCTTTAAGGAAGACGAGGCCGCGGGTGCAATTCCCGCCAGCTCCACTTGAGACAAAACTCGGGGCTGTAGCTCAGCAGTAGAGCGCGGAAATGTTTCATTACCCTTCGTCGTGCCGGCAGATGTCTCCGCGTTACGTGGGGCAAGTTTGTAACTTGCCAGTCTTGGCGACGCAGTCGCAAAGACATGAGTTTTTTTGATTGCCAAACAATTCCTCTCACACTTCTGGCAAGTTGCAAACTTGCCCCACATCCCATGCACGAAATCATTCCCACCGGCGACGCCACCGCGATCCTCCCCACGGGCGGCAAGACAAAACCGATCACCGTCATCGGCACTGCGGCCATTCGCGAAACCTTCGACGAAGGCTGCCTGCGCCAGGCCGTCAATTCGCGACTCGCGCCGGGTGTAAGCGAACTTGTGCTCAATCCCGATGGTCACTGTGGCTACGGCGCTCCCGTTGGCTGCGTGCTCGTGTCGCCGTCGCACGTTTATCCCGGACCGGTCGGCGTCGACATCAAGTGCTCGATGAGCCTGCTGCAGCTCGATCTGCCCGCCGATCAGATCATCGAGCGGCCGATCCGTCGCGCGCTGATCAATGCGGTGTGCGAACGCATTCCCACGGGCGCTGGCCGTGGGCAGCGACATGCGAAGAACGGCCGCAAGATCTCGCCGGAGCTTGGTAAGCAACTGCTGATCGAAGGCGCTTCGGAATCGGTGTGCACGCAGCTCGGCATCCCGCCGGAATGGGCGCAGCGGTGCGAAGATTCGAAGCATGTTGGCCACGAAGAAACGCACGATGCGCTCGGCGAACGTCTCGAACGACATCTGCGTGTGAGCACGTTCAACAAGTTCAATGAAAAGGTGACGCAGCTCGGCTCGTACGGCGGCGGCAACCATTTTGGTGAATGTGAAGTCGTGCACTTGGAAGACAACGATCGTGCGCGAAAGGCTGCCGAAGTCTTCGGACTGCAGGATGGCAAGGTCGCGTTCCTGTCGCACTGCGGATCACGCGGCATCGGCCATAACCTGGCGATGGGCCAGTTCCGCGCGCTGCAGCACAAGTTCGCGCAGTGGGACATCCCGCTGCTTGGTGAGGATCGCGAACTCGTCTACGCGCCGCTCGGCACGGCCGAAGCCGATGCATATCTCGACGACATGGCCCTCGGCGCCAACTTCGCCACGCTCAATCACCTGCTGATCAACGCGCTCGTGCTCGAAGCGTTTCAGCAAGTCGTTCCGGGTGTGACCGGCCAACTCGTGTACTTCATCAGCCACAACATCGCCCGCCGCGAGATTCACGACAATCATCCGGCCTGGGTGCATCGCAAGGGAGCGACCCGCGCGTTCCCGGCGGGACACCACGCGCTGAAAGGAACGATCTACGAAAACACGGGCCACCCGATCCTGCTGCCAGGAAATCCGCAGGCAGGATCGAGCGTGATGGTCGCCGACGCCGGCGCTGCGATCAGCTGCTACAGCGTGAACCACGGTGCCGGCCGTATGCTGGGCCGCAAGCGCGCAATCCGCGAACTCGACCAGGCCAGCGTCGATCAGTCGTTCGACGCTGCTGACATCCTGACCAACTGCCGCCAGTATCCAAAGGACGAAGCCCCCGCTGCGTACAAAGATTTCGACGAAGTGCTGCGCAGCGTGAAGGCGGCAGGACTCGCGACCGAAGTTGCGCGACTGAAAGCGCGGTTCGTGATCAAGGATGGCGATGCGGCGGATGATTGATTTGGATTGCGATTCGCGAAAGAATGGCGAGCATCGCGCAGACTTAGCCACGCTCGCCGATGCTAACTCGATTCTGAAGTAGCTCAGTGGCAGAGTATCCGGCTACTTACCGGATGGGCGCTGGTTCGATTCCAGCCTTCAGATTTTGCAACGTCGTGTTCACACGATCTCTGGGGTAGCTCAGTTGGCAGAGCACCTGGCTTGGGACCGGGAGGGCGCTGGTTCGAGACCAGCCCCCAGATCTTTTTCTGAGGAGAGTTGAGATGACCGACGAACCAATCACGTCGCAGAACATGCAAGCCAACCCGGGCTATGCCCAGCATCAAATTGCCCGGGCCCTGCTGACGGCTACGGAACATGCCGACGGCAAAACTCGACAGCGAGCGCAAGGCAAGGTTGCGCGCTGGGTGAATGTGTTGCAAGGCATGGCAGCGGGTTCGCTCGCGGTCGGTGAACGCACTCCCGTTGCAGGGATTCCGGAATGGGTGACGCTCGAAGTTGTCACCGGCGGTTTTGCGACAGGCGGATTGCTGGCCGAAGGGCCGCTACAGGACCACGAACAACAACTGCTGGCCCAACTCGGAGTACGCGGCCGGACGAACGACGCGCGGCGGGTTCTCAACTCGTACTACTTGTCCGACGCCGGACTGGCGCAGCTGCAAGAGATGACCCGCAGCGGCTGCTACGCTTTGAATGTGCCCGAGGAAGGTGCGCTGCTGGTCGTTGCCTGGCTGGTGGAGCAAGGTCACGTGGATGTCGCGGCGAACATCCTCAACGAGATCGGCCCCTTCCTCGATCGGCTGCGTTTCTATCCGATATCGACCACGACGCCGCAGCGGGGCGGCTCGCGAGTATTCTTGCGCGATGTGCGCGCGACGTCGGAAACTTTAGCCGCCATCGTGCCGCAGGAGCGAATCATGGCCCAGCGCGAAGCCGTGCAAGTTTGGGCTCGCCGCTATTCGGAACTTGTCGCGTTGTTCCTGGAAACCGTTGAAGGAGAAGTGCCGACGCTCGATCCAGCGAAGTCGCCACAAGCTGCTCAGGGAGGTTGGCCGTGCCGCCGCTATGCTGGCAACTGGCCGCAACATTGGCAGCAGCGTTTGCAAGAATGGCTGGCTGAATTTGAGCGGACTCGCAAGACGAACAAGCTTACTGGCAAACCCGAGCGTAAGCGGGAGCACTTCGCACAGCTGATTGCCTTCGCGCGCCTCGCCGCCACCGATCTGAGCGCACTAAAGGGGCGGGACGTCGGCCGCATTCGGCTGATTTTGGCTTGCTACGTTTCGAAGTATGGCGTGCCTGGCTCGCTCGAACATATCGAATGGCTGGACCAACATCGGCGGCAGGACGGCGGGGCACTGTTTGCAGATATTGCCAAGTTGCTTGTCGCTCGCTTGGCTGCGCTGCCACCAAACGAAGGACTTGATGATCCAGCTACTGTGGCCGCGCCGATCACGGCTAATGAAGCGATCCGTTCACGAGTGCCCGACGAAACCAAGGTGCCGAAGACTCTCCGCCGGAAACTGGAATTCAGCCGGTGCGATACCGTCGAATCGCTCATCGAACACAAAGTGATCTCCTCGGCCGAAACGATTGCCCGCGTGCTGCCGCAGATTACGGCCGCTCAGCGCGCGATGGGCTTGGCGGATCCGGCACTTCGCGGTTTGTATGCTGCCATCTATCGCGCGTTTCGCCGTCGGCGATCGCTGTTGCTGCTGAACCTGCAGAGCCAGGTGAAGCTCACCGAACTGCCGTGGATTACTGCCATCGAACGCTTCCGCACGAAGAGCAATGCCGAGAGACTAGCTGCGCATCAGGCATTGGAAGAAGTGAGCACGCTCGCGATCGCTGCCTTTCCGCAGACCATCGTGCCGAACAAGTTGCTGCAGGAATTGCGGGCGCTCGTGCAGGGGGCTGCTCTCAACTTGCCGCTCGTCGATGAACTGGCGGCGGACATTTTCATGGGGCAGTTCTCGGGGAAGTTTGTCGCAGCCGCAAAGCAATCAGCCGAGTTGCTCGCCGATTCGCTCTATGCGCGGTACTACGACATCGACTTCGAGCCGATCGCAAAACTTTCGACACCGGACAAGCCGCAACGGCGAGGCTGGTTTTCCAGCGAGCCCGGACCGGATGAACTGGCGCAGCTTTGCGCACAGCGGGCCGGTGTTCCGCTCGGCACCTGGCGGCCAGCAACCAACGGCATGATTATCGAGCAGCAACAGATCGTGACGACGCAGAATCTGGCGCCGCTATTTAGCCAACTAGGTTTGTCGAAGGGACTTCAAGAGCGATTGCCATCGATGGCGCAGCAGTGCTTCGAATGGATTGTGCGCCGCTTGCAAATGCGCTCGACGAAGTTCCACGACCGCTTGATCGCAGTGAAGAACACCGCCTATGCGTGGCGGCAGATGGTCTTTTATCTTTCGCTGCTGCCAAAGTCCACGGTGCACGCGTGTCTGGCGCAGAGTCAGGACCACCTGCAAACGCAGTCGGCCGAGTTCCAAGCTCGCTTCGAGCCGGCGCTGCGTGGTTTGCGACTCGCGGTGGAAGGAAACACTCTCGATGATGTGACGCTGAAGCGCTCGGGAGCCCGCCGGTTCCTCGGTTGGTCGAACGAAACGCATTGGCTGTTGGCGAAATAGCTTTCGCGTCAGACTAACGTTGGAAGACGGCGCGCGCCTCTTCTCCCTTTCCTTCACCGCGTACTTCTGGTTGAGTGTGTGGTTTCTTGATTGGTGGTTGGGCTAGCGATTTCTTGAAAATTTCTTAGTTGACTGCGGGCTGGACAGCGCTAGGCTTGATGTCAGGGGCGAAGTGGATGGAGAGACGTGGCATGAGTCCCATCATTTGTCGCGGATGTCGTACGCGGTTTCCGGCCAAGCAGTTTTCCCAGCAGGATTGGGAGAATTTATCTCAGCTGTACTACTTCGATGAAGCCGTGGCCGAGTTGGCAATGGTTCGCAAAGTTGTGGCGTTTTATGAGCGGCATCCCTATGCCGAGGATAAGATTCAGCCGCACGTTATCGAGTGCCTGGAATCCGACGATCCGGATGTGCAGGCCCAGCTGTTTGACCATGTCCCCTTCGATCAGATTCGGCTGCCCGACAAGCCGCCGGTTGTGGTTCCTCGGACCGCGGAAGATGCGGAAGTGATTGACTATCTGCGGCACACCTCATGTGATTTCCGGGGACGCTTGCCGGGGCTCGAAGCCCAAGTGGCAGCCGGTCGCGGACACATCGCCACGGTTTCTTGTCCGCATTGCCAACGAGGCGAACTGCATGTGCCTCGTGAGCATTTTTGGGAGTTTGAACAAGCGACCCAGGAGTGCACCAACTTTTATTGGCCCGATTGGCATTCGTTCGATGACGACGGAACTCTGCACGTGAAAGTCTCGGGTTATATCGGCATGTCGCATTGGAACGGTATGCATACCGTGAAGCCGCCAGAGCCCGAGTACGCGTTCTGGCGGTGGTTCGTCGCTCAGCCCGAACATCATCACCTGATGGAGGAGAAAGAGTTCGAGCAAATCCGCGCGGCTTATCACAGCGCGGCAACTCAGAGCAACTGAAGCGATGTTCACACCTGCGAATCTGGGGCGAGCAGCGTCAGCGCGGCGTAATCGTTCCAGTCGCGAACACGGCGAGCGTCGATTACGCGCTCGCCGTTTTGTTACCACCGCAGCGGTTTTTGCCAGGCTTCTTTGAGTGTGGCGAGGTCAGCGTCGACGAGCAATCGATTAGTGCCGGCGATTTGCACGCAACCCGTTTCGGTTACTTCGCCGATGTGGGCGTGCGGGATGCCTTGGAGCGCGGCTTCGAATTGAGCTTGTTTGTTAGGAGCAACTTCGACGAGGAACCGCGTGTTCGATTCGCTGTAGAGGAGCACGCTTTCGAAATGTTCGCTGCGATCGGCGGCCGGGATGTCGGTTGGCATTTCAGCGAGTCGCACGCGGGCGCCATGTCCGCCGGCGAAGGCCATTTCGGCGACTGCCACGGCGAGGCCACCTTCGCTCAGATCGTGGCACGCGCGAACGGTGCCGGACTTGATGGCTTGATGCATCGCGGCGAAGGTTGGCTTGGCGAGATCGAGATTGACGCGTGGCATTTCGCTGCCGCAGTCGTCGGCTGCCAAGATGCCCGCGCCGCGGATCATTTCGAAGTGTGAGCCAGCCAGTTCGTCGCGCGTGTTGCCGACGAGATAGAGCAAGTTGCCGGGCGATTTCAAATCCATCGTCACGCACTGCTGCACATCGGCGACCTGCCCGAGGGCGCTGATTAACAGCGTCGGCGGGATCGAAATCGTCTTTCGCTGACCATCCGCATCGTAGCTGTATTCATTATTGAGGCTGTCTTTGCCACTGATGAACGGCGTGCCGAGGGCAAGCGCGACATCGTGGCACGCGAGCGCGGCCCGCACCAGTTCGCCGAGCGTTTCGGGACGATCGGTGTAGCCCCAGCAGAAGTTATCGAGAATGGCGATCCGCGCGGGATCAGCACCGACGGCGACGCAGTTGCGAACCGCTTCGTCGATCGCCGAAGCGGCCATGTGATAGGGGTCGAGTTCACCAAGTCGCGGATTCATGCCGCAGGCGACGACGATTCCCTGTCGTGAATTCAACACTGGCCGCAGTACTGCAGCATCGCTGGGACCATCGTTGGCGATGCCAGTGAGTGGCTTGATGACGCTGCCGCCTTGCACTTCGTGATCGTACTGACGAATCACCCATTCCTTGCTGGCGATGTTGAGCGAGCCGAGCAACTCGAGCAGGGTGGCGTTGTGGTCGAGCTTTAGGCCCGGCGGCGGCACGACGCATTCGGCACGCTTGCGCGGCGAATAGACGGCCTGCCGTTCGGTCTTCGGCCGGCCGTCGTGCAGGAAGTGCATCGACAATTCACCGACGACTTGATCATGATACTTGAGCGTGAGATTGCCCGTCGGCACGAACTTGCCGAGGATCACCGCTTCGACATTTTCGGCCGCGCAGACGGCTTCGAACCGCGCCCAGTTTTTCTCTGGCACGCTGAAAACCATTCGCTCTTGCGCTTCGCTGATCCAGATTTCGGTGTAGGTCAAACCGTCGTATTTCAGGGGCGCGCGATCGAGCCACACTTCCGCGCCGATCTCGCCACCCATTTCGCCAACGGCCGACGAAAATCCACCAGCGCCGCAGTCGGTCACCGCCGAGAACAGCCCTTCGTTGCGCGTTTGCAGCAGCACATCTAGCACCATTTTCTCAGTGATCGCATTGCCGACCTGCACCGCGCCGCCGGAAACTTTTTCGCTCTGGCTGGTGAGTTCGACGGAGCTGAACGTGGCGCCGTGAATGCCGTCGCGGCCCGTGCGTCCGCCGATGGCCACGATGTAATCGCCGGGCTGCGTTTCTTTGAACGCTTTATCGGCGGGAATCAAACCGACGTTGCCGCAGAAGATGAGCGGATTGCCGACGTAGCGTTCGTCGAAATAAATCGCGCCGTTGACCGTCGGAATGCCCATGCGGTTGCCGTAGTCGCGCACGCCGCTGACCACGCCGCGCATGATCCGCCGCGGATGCAACACGCCCGGCGGCAGTTTTTCCACCGGCATATCCGGCGGGGCGAAGCAGAAGACATCGGTGTTGCAGATCGGCTTGGCGCCCAGCCCCGTGCCGAGCGTATCGCGAATCACGCCGCCGACGCCGGTGTTGGCACCGCCGTAAGGTTCGATCGCGCTCGGGCGGTTGTGCGTTTCGACCTTGAAGCAAACATGAAAGTCGTTGTTGAAGCGAATGATGCCGGCGTTGTCCTTGAACACGCTAACGCACCAATCGTTGTCACCGAGCGATGCGCGGATCTTTTGCGTCGCGGCGAAAATCGTTTCCTTCAGCATGTTGTTGAAGTGGCGATCGCCCCGCTCGTCGCGATAGTGCACGCGGCCGGCGAGCGTCTTATGGCTGCAGTGTTCACTCCAGGTCTGCGCAATCGATTCGAGCTCGATGTCCGTCGGATCGCGACCGAGCGTTTGAAAGTGCTGCTGCACCGTGCGCATCTCGACCAGCGTCAGGCTGAGCGTCCGTTCTTTGCTGAGCGCGACGAGGTTATCGGCTGACAATTCGCGCAGCGGCACCGTTTGCAAATGAAACTTCGCCGGCGAGCCAACGTGCAGTTGCTTGAGATTGAGCGGGCCGACGACTGCTTGTTCGATCGAATCGTTGGCGAGCAGTTTTTTGATCAGCAGTTGAACTTGGGCTTCGTTCAAATCGCCGAGCCAGTACTTTCGCAGCGTGACGACGGCATCGGCCTTGAAACCAAAATCGGCGATGGCGGTGAGCGTGCTCGCAGCCACGGGATCGGTCACGCCGGGTTTGGGGAACACGTGCACCAGATGTTCGCGGCCGATCTTTTGCGACGGCGCGCCGTTGCCCGGTGGCGTGAGAAGCGCAGCTTCGCCGACGCGGGCGACGAGTGGTTGTTCGACGACGAGATCGGCGAGCAGTTCGCGCGCGAGCAGTTCTACCTCCGCCTGAGTGAAGTCGGCTTCGAGCAAAAAGCCCCGGGCCGCGGCGGCAGTGAACGAACCGAGTCCCAAGTCAGCCGCCTGCGAAATCGCAGCCGACGCGAGCAGGTCGCGTTCCCCAGCGGCTGGATGCAGGTCAATTTCCCACAGCGTCACGGATCGTCTTTCCTTGCTGGAGCAATGATTCGAGGGCCGAGGCGTCGCGCTGCTCCAGCGCGCGTCGCCACGAGGCAAGTTCGGTTTCGTACTTCGCGAGTGCAGCAAGCACCGGTTCGCGATTCTCGAGCAAAATTTGTTGCCACAAGCCGACATCGCCGCCGGCGATGCGCGTCGTATCGAGCCAGCCGCCGGCCGCCAGTTTCAGCAAATCGGGTGGAGTAACCGCCGCAAGCGCCGCAGAGATGACGTGGGGCAAATGACTGGTCGCGGCCACGGCTTCGTCGTGCACCTGCGGCGTCATCGGAATGACTCCAGCACCCAGCGACTTCCACAGCAGTTGCACTTCTTCAATCGCCGAAGGCGGCGTATGGTCAGTTGGCGTAATGACAACGACGCGGCCGTCGAAGAGATTCTCGCGGGCGAACTCGACGCCTGTCTTCTCACTGCCGGCCAGCGGATGACTGCCGACGAACCGGGCCTGCCGCGGATTGTGCCCGTGGAGTTGTTCGTCGACGTCGCGCACGATGCGGGCCTTTGTACTTCCAGCATCGGTGATCAGCGCGCCTTGGGCTGCGGAATTCGCCCACCAGGCAATGTGTTTGGCGACATGATCGACAGGAGTGCAGACAATGACCAGATCGACCTGCGGCAACTCGCCGGCCGATTCGAGCACGAGTTGATCGATAGCGTCGCGAGCAATCGCCCGCTGCAAGTTGGCCGCAGACCGGCCGACGCCGATGATCCGCTTGGCAAGGCCCGACCGGCGCAGCGCCAGGCCGATGGAGCCCCCCATCAGCCCCACGCCCACGATCGCTACTTGCTCCCACCGGGTACCGGCCATGACCGCTGCCTGAATTGCCAAATTTCGTGCAAAAAATGCCGAAGGGGCAATTGTAGCAAATCATCGTCCGTTGCGGACGGGACGCAGAATGTCCTCCTTGATGAATCGTCGAAAAAGAGCCCCGCACGGAGCAAGGGGAAACGAGTTTCCGTCGGTGTTTGATTGGGAAGGCGCAATCACCTTACTCCGTGCGGGGCTCTTAAAATCCCACCGCGCATTTCAGCTCCCGACAACCGAGTTTTTCCAATTCCCGCAAGATCGCCGGAATGACCAGGTCGGGCCGCCGCGAAACGGTGACATCCAATTCGAGCTTCAGCCCGTCACGAGTCGCTTCGCCGAATGCTCCGTCGCGGCCGTCGTCGGAAACTCCCGCGAGTTTCCGCAACTCAGCCCGCGCTTCTTTGTCGGGAACTTTACCGAGCAGCAACTCGCTCCGTTCAATGAGTTCGAGCAATGGCAACTCTTCTTCGGTTGCTTCCGCACGCAATTTTTGGATTGCCGCGGCGCTGGCTGCCTCATGTCGGGCAGTTGCTTTTTCTTGCATTTCGCGGAACTGATTTTGAATTTCAGCCTGATCTTGTTTTTGTATCGCGCGGCGCATGATTTCTTGCATATCGCGTGCGAAATCGTCATCGGGGGGCATCGTGCGGATGGCCACGAGCGCTTGGTGTAGATAGCGACGTATCTCTTGATGACGGGCCCGCTCTTCGTCGCTCCGCGGATCGTTTTCCCGCCAAGGGGGAATGAGGTCGGGATAACTGAGATACAAATAGGACTGCCATTCGTCGAGCCATTGCTCGGCTGTTGCTTCATCGGGGGCGACCGCTTGGATCCGCCAATTTGGGTCGTGGATGACGAATTGATCCTTGGTTCTGAGTTCGCGTTCCCAGGGCGCGGGCTCTTCGGCCTCCAGTGGAACGGTGATGACGACGGACTTGCCTAACTGCAGTGCTGTCGCCGCGCTCGGTAGCCGCGTGGTGAGTTGATCGAAATACGCCGTAGCTTGTCGCTGATCGGGAAGCGTTGCCGCGTAAGTGCTGTTCTCTTTCAATTGCTCGATATCGGCGCCACGCCAGGCGCGCACGTCTGCCGCTGCGACCGACTGCGGCTCGTGGCGTTCCAGCGGGGGGGCGAATAACAACAATCCTGCGCGGCCGAAAAAAACAGCCCGAGCAACCCCAAGACTGCAGTGAGCAACGACGCCGCATGGATCCCCAGCAGAAAAATCGTCACGAGCCAATTCGGCGGGCGGGCATTGAGCGTTTCAAAAACATTTAGCGCGTGCTGAGCAACGATCTTGGGCTGCGTTTGTGCCGGCAGCAATGGACGGACTTCCCCAACAATTCGCTCCGCAGTTTCTCGCGGAATGGATTCCGCAGCGCCCGTGACGGTGACGAGCCCTTCGCGCCGCAACCGCGCGGCAAGCGTGGCCAGGCGATACGTGATGGGCAGAGCAACAAGCATCAAACCGCCCCACACAGCCAGTGCCCAGCCAAATTGCAGCAGCGCCAGGCCAATCAACGCGAGGGCTGCGATCGTTTTGAAACCGGCGTCGAGGACAGGATGCCGGCAAAAGAGCGTGGCGTGCAAAACCCAACCGCCGTCGAGCGGCAGCACGGGGAGCAAATTGAAACCATTCAGCCCCATCGCCAACATGCCAAGAAGCGTCAACTCGCGATGCTGCAACATGACGCCCGCCACGCCGATCATCAGGCCGATAAAGATGCCTGGAACAGGCCCGGCCAGTGAGACCAGAACCTTCTTCCAACCCGGCACGTTGTAATGCTGGCCCGAAACCGCCGCGCCGAGAAACGGAATGAAAAACATTCGCAGGTTGCGGTAACCGAAGGCGCGCATCGCAACATAGTGTCCCAATTCATGCACCAGCAGAATGCCCACGATCGCAGCGAGGGTCTTCCACGATTGCTGCCACATGCCGGTGAAAGCAAAAAGAACCAACGAGAGAATGAGCCAAAAGGCAAAGTTCCCCCAGCTCACCTGTTTCCGTTGCAGCCGTTCCATTTCGGTGAGAATCGCAGCGTGCGGAGAAGTGGCAATCTCGGGAGCGGTCGGTTCTGCCGGCAATGTCGGCGGCGTTTCGATTGTGCAGAAGATGCCGCGAGCGAGTTGATAATCGCAGCACTCGCCGTGCAACCGCTCTTCGATGTCGAAGACTTCTTGCTCGTTGAAGGCTTCGCGCGCTGCGACTGTCGCTGCGCGGAGCGTCTGTTGATGCGCCAGCCACAAGTCGTCAATGCTGGCTCGCTGCATGCGCTGCACGCGCACGGTCGGTGGTGGCAGCAGGTCGGGCTGGCTATTGGTTGTCGTGCCGAACGTGCCGTCGGCAAATTCGGTAACGAAAGTCACCCACAGCAGTTCGCGAGTCGGCTTGATGCCCGTCCACACACGCTGCCGGATTTGGGCAATAACTTTGCCAGAAGCATCGACCCAGGATGCAAACGCATACTTCGTGGCGTTGCGCGAATCGACGATGAAGGTGTAACCCGCCGAGCGAAAGCCCAGCGCGCGGAGTTTATCTTCGAGCGGCTGAAACTTGTCGGCGACAGCGACGGGGAGCAGATCGCGCGTGATCGCGAACGGAGCCAGGCTGTCGACCGGCGGATCGTCGGTGGACGATGGCATGCGCACTCGCAGCAGTTTCAGAATCACAATCACCGGCAGGAGCAGCCAGGATGTGCCCCAGGAATACTCGCGCAGGCTGACGCGCGAATTGTCGATCTCGTAGAACTGCTTCATGAATGTTACGCGATGATCTCTTTCACCACGCGACCAGCGACGTCGGTCAGGCGGAAGTCGCGGCCCGCGTGACGATACGTCAGGCGTTCGTGATCGAGACCGAGCAGGTGCAAAATCGTGGCGTGGAAATCGTGGACGTGCACTTCGTTCGCGCCGACGGTGCAGCCATGCTCGTCGCTTTCGCCGTAACTGAAGCCACCCTTCACGCCGCCGCCGGCGAGCCAGGATGTGAAGACTTCAGCGTGATGCTCTCGCCCTTTTGCATCTTTGCCCGTGTTGAACGGCGTGCGGCCGAATTCGGTGGTCCAGACGACCAGCGTTTCGTCGAGCAGGCCGCGAGCCTTGAGATCTTTCAGCAGGCCAGCGATCGGCTGATCGACGTTTTTCGCGAGCGGGCCGTGGGCGTTCATATCGCCGTGCGAATCCCAATTGTTTGAAGCGCCGGTGTCGATCAACTCGATGAACCGCACGCCGCGCTCGACGAGCCGCCGCGCGATCAAGCATTGCCAGGCAAAGCCCTTCGTGCCGCCACGGGGCAGGCCGTACATCTGATGCGTCGCATCGGTTTCTTGCGACAGATCGAACGCTTCCGGCGCTTCGGCCTGCATGCCGAAGGCGGTTTCGAATGACTTGATCCGCGCCGCCAGCGCGTTGTCGCCGGCGCGATCTTTCAAATGCCGACGATTGAAACCCTGCGCGAGGCCGAGTTCCATTTCCTGCAATTCGACTGCAGCCTGACGACGTTTGATATTGGCGATCGGTTCAGCGCCGGGCGTGACGAGCGTGCCTTGATGACAGCCGGGCAAAAAGTCGGAAGCCCACACTTGCCCGCCTGCGTAAGGCAGATGCGGCGCGAGAACTACGAACGACGGCAAGTTTTGATTGATCGTACCCAGGCCATGACTGACCCAAGCGCCGATGCTCGGCCGGGCGAAAGTCACCGAGCCGGTGTGAATGCCGAGGGTCGCTTGAAAATGGTCGGGATGATCGGTCTTCAGCGAACGAACGAGGCAGAGATCATCGGCACACTCGGCCACGTGCGGAAACAGGTCGCTGATCCACAAGCCCGATTGCCCTCGCTGTTTGAATTCCCACTGCGGCTTTTTGAAATACTTTTCGACAACGCGATTATTCGGCGCAAACGCGGCGAGCATTTTCTCCGGCACTTGAAAGGCCAGGTTGTGGTCTTTGATCAGCGCCGGTTTGTAATCGAACGAATCGACATGCGAAGCGCCGCCACTCATGTTCAAAAAGATCACCTGCTTCGCCCGCGGCGTGAAATGCGGCGGCTTCGGCGAGAGGGGATCAGCGTCGTTCTTAACCTTCGTCGCATCATCCGCCAGCAACTGCGAAACGATGCCCGGCATGAGAAGCGAACCGGCCACGAGGGAGCGGATCATTCCGCGGCGGTTGCAGTGAAAATGCGAATCGTTCATGCGGGGGGCTCAATCAATAAAGGCAAATTCGTTGCTGCTCAGAATAACACGGGCCAGTGCGGCCCACGCATCAGCATCAGCCTGCGGTGGCGGAGTGCCTCTCGCGGCGAGTTTCTCTCGATAGGCTTTCAAAAACTCCGTGCATTGAATCAGTTCTTCTGCGGATGGCGCGCGCGTCAATGCGAGCTGATACGCCAACTCCAATCGCGCAGGCTCTTCCGGCTTGGCGGCAAGTACGCGGGCGGCGAACTTGCTTGCCGCGTGGTGCGCGAAGGCATCGTTCATCAGGAACAAGGCCTGCAGCGGAGTGGTGCTCGGCAAGCGAACCGCCGTGCTGCTGCTCGGATCGGCGCCGTCGAAGATCGCGAGATACGGATTCTTTTTCAGCCGCTGCTGCATGAGGTAAACACTGCGGCGTTTGGTTTCATACACGGCGTTGAACGGATTGTGCTGCGTCCAGCCCCAAGTGTGTGGCGGCGGAAAAGGGTGTGCGCCGGCCGGTGACTCATCCAACTCGCCGCTGACGAACAGCAGCGAATCGCGCAGCGTTTCAGCATCCATGCGCTTGCGGGTGAACCGCCGGTAGAGTTCGTTGTTCGGATCGAGCTGCGCACCAGGCGAGCCGTCGTTGCAACTCAGCTGCCAGGTGTGCGACATCAGAATCAGTTTGTGCAGCGACTTGATCGACCAGCCGTTTTGCATGAACCGCGACGCGAGATAGTCGAGTAACTCGGGATGCGTCGGTGCTTTCCCTTGTTTGCCGAAGTCGTTGGGCGTTTCGACAATGCCGCGGCCGAAGTGATATTGCCACACGCGGTTGACCATCACCCGCGTAGTGAGCGGATTTTGCGGACTGGTGATCCACTCGGCCAACTGCAAACGACCGCTTCCCTTCGCTGCTTCGGCGGATAGCTGCTGATCGCCGAGGATCGCCGGAAAATGCCGTGGCACTTCGTCGCCGAGACGTTTGGGGTCGCCACGCAGATGGACCTTAGTATTTGCAATCGTTCCGTCAAGCACTGCATACGCATTGCTGATCGCCGGCGTTTCTTTCACGGCTGCCGCATGACGCTGTTTGGCCTCGTTCAAAAGCTTCGTGGCCTCGGCAACCTTGGCGGCCTTCTCGGCAGACTCTTCGGCTTTCTTCGCTTCGGCCTCGGCGGCAGCCAGTTGATTCACTTCATTCTGCAACGCAGCGACCCGCTCGCGATGCGGCTTTTGCAAGGCTTCGATTTGTTCCGCCGTGAGAAGCGGCACGAAATCGACTTGTGCGCGGCCCACTTCCGCGCCGGGAAACGGATACCGCGTGCTGCTGAAGATGCCGTACAGGCCGTAGTAATCGCTGACCGTGAACGGATCGAACTTGTGATCGTGACACCGCGCACAGGCGATGCTGCAGCCGAGCATCGCCCGGCCGACGTTATCGATGGTGTCTTCCAGCGTCAGATGATGTTCCCCCATTCGATCACCGCCGAACCGCCGCGCGATGGCCAGATAACCTGTCGCCGTAATCCGCTCGAAACGCTGCGTATCGTTCTCACTGGGAAGTAGATCGCCGGCCAGTTGCTCGCGCAGAAACTGGTCGTACGGCAAGTCGCAATGGAAGGCCGCGATGACCCAGTCGCGATATTTGTGAGCCTGCGGAATCGGATAATCCGACGCATTGCCGCACGTATCCGCATAGCGCACGACGTCCAGCCAATGCCGGCCCCAGCGTTCGCCGTACCGCGGCGAAGCCAACAGCCGATCGATCACGCGTTCCCAGGCTTGCGCCGACGGATCCTTTTGAAATGCGGACAACTCCTCCCATGTCGGCGGCAGGCCGGTGAGATCAAACGTCACGCGCCGCAGCAGCGTCCGTTTGTCGGCATCGCTGGTGGGCGCCACATTCGCTTGTTCCATCCGTGCGAGCGTGAAGTTGTCGATCGCATTCCGCGGCCAGGCTCCGTTTTTCACGGCGGGGACGGGCGGATCTTTCACCGGTTGAAACGACCAGAACTGCCGACCTTCTTCCAAGGTCATGCCGGTCTTCGGCTTGGCAGCCACTGCGCTCGCCGCCGGCACACGCGGATCGGCCGCACCCGCTTTGATCCAGGCCGCGAGGTCGTCGAGTTGAGCAGCGGAAAGCTTCGCTTCCGGTGGCATCTTTAGATCTTTGTCTGTCTGCCGCACGGCGATCATCAGCAAACTCTTGTCGGGATCGCCAGGAAGGATCGCCGGGCCCGAATCGCCACCTTTCAACAATGCGGCCCGCGAATCGACGGTCAGCGAACCTTCATTCTTTTTCTTCTCGACGCTGTGACATTCGTAACAGTGCGTGACCAGAATCGGGCGGATGCGTTTTTCAAAAAAATCTAGCTGCTCGGGCGTCGGCTCAGCAGCCTTGCTGGCAGCGCACAGCGAGAACAGGCTGAGTGCTGCACTGACGGCAAATATTTTGAAACAAGCAAAATACATGACGGCCAACTTCACGGTTAGAATCCAATTCCTGAGTCAGGTGCCACGCTAGCCAACCCGCGCGGGCCTGTCAATTTCGCCAGTGTCGCCTTTCGCTCCGCGAAAGAGCGCGTCTTCGCGGAGCGAAAAACGACTTTGGACGACAAACATGAAAATCATTCTCCATCCTTTCGAACTACCGTTGCGGCATACTTTCACCATCTCACGCGAGTCGATCGACACGCAGCCGACGTTGATCGTGGAACTGCGCGATGGCGATGTCAGCGGCTTCGGCGAAGCGACGGCGAACAAGTATTACGGCTTCACCATCGAGAGCATGGCGCGGCGGATCGAATCGCTGCGACCGCAGCTCGAAGAAGCGAGATGGGAACTCCCCGAAGAGTTGTGGGCACAGTTGCAGCCAGCTCTCGCAGATGATCCCTTTTCGCACTGCGCGATCGATCAGGCCGCGCATGATCTGTGGGGCAAACGCGCCGGCAAGCCTGTTTATGAAATGTGGGGATTGTCGACCGCTAAGATTCCCGCCTCGAACTACACGATCGGCATCGATACGGTGCCCAAGATGCTCGAAAAGCTGCAGGAGTTTCCGGACTGGCCGATTTACAAAATCAAACTCGGCACGAAGAACGACATTGAAATTGTTCGCGCGCTGCGGCAGCACACAACGGCCACTTTTCGTGTTGACGCCAACTGCGGTTGGTCGGCCGACCAGGCCATTGAATACGCGCCGCAGCTGAAAGAGTTGGGCGTCGAGTTTATCGAGCAACCGCTCGCCGCCGATCGCTGGGACGACATACGCCGCGTGCGCGAGCATAGCGTGCTGCCGATCATCGCCGATGAAACTTGCATTATCGAAAGTGATGTGCAGCGCTGTGCCGGGTTTTTCCATGGCATCAACATCAAGCTGGTGAAGTGTGGCGGTCTGACTCCCGCGCGTCGGATGATCGCCGAAGCGAGGCAACTGGGACTCTCCGTGATGGTGGGCTGCATGACCGAATCGACGGTCGGCAT
Organism: uncultured Pirellulaceae bacterium; assembly: GCA_964394305.1. Lineage (GTDB taxonomy): Bacteria > Planctomycetota > Planctomycetia > Pirellulales > Pirellulaceae > Anatilimnocola. The sequence continues at coordinate 31,261 of CAYMWL010000040.1, read as the reverse complement.
TTCGGCGATCGCGCAATTGTTACCGCTGCTCGATTACGTGGATATGGATGGCGCGGTGCTGTTGGCGAAAGATGTAGCTAGTGGCGTGCGCGTGGAACGCGGCATCTGCCATTTTCCCACCCTGCCGGGCAATGGCGTAGCGCTGCTCTAGCATTGAGCTTGACGCTAGCAATCACAACAACGGCACGCATTCTCCATTGCGTCTTTCTGATGCTGCCGTTAACATCCCGCCGCGCTGCTGGGTGGAAGGTCTGACCAGCCGATGTTTTTGCGCGCGGATGCCAGCGTGATTCAATTTGCAGACAGCCGAACGATAACGAATGCTAGCGCCCTCGTGGCGCTGCTGGCCGTTGTGGGCTGCGCGCTGCCGACTCCCTTTGGCACGTCGCAACACCACGACGGCTTGCTAAACGCGCTCACCCGGTCCGACAACGAGCCGACTGGGACACTGCAGCCCAAGGACGAACGCCAACCAAGTCCTTATCCGACCGCCGTGAACGCGGCGAAGGTCCCGACGCAACTTCCCTTGCAACACGCGGGCGTCCCCGCACCCAAACCGCTCGATGCCCAACAGCTGGCTGGACGTTTGCCGTTGCGCATCGAACAGAAGTTGATGGGATTCGAACCGGCCGAAACACCTCCACAGGCAACACAGCAACCCGTTCAACCGGCCATTCATCAACAGCCTGTGTATTCACCGCCGCCTGCGGCTCAACTACCACCTGCGCAACAACCAATCACCTTGGATGTCACGCCCGCGAATGCGCTCGCCAGCACATTGATCAATCCTTCCGAGAAAGTCTGGCCGGTGCACACACCGCTCGGCAGTTTGAACTCGCTCGTCGCCAACCCGCCGCAAGAGTTGGTCCCCCCTCAGCCACAGCCCATCAATATCAAAATCCAACCGCCCGCCGAGGTCCCTGCACCGCAGCTCAGTCCCCCCGACCTCAACCAGCCTGCAGTCGCCCCTCCGCCGACTCCGCCAAAAGTCAATGAATCAGCTGAAACGCTGTTGCCGAAACTGATCGCCTCATTGCAAAAGGAAATCCGCGAGCGGACCGATCGCAAAGAACTCGATCAAGTTCCCGCGCTGCAACAAAAGCTGCGACTCATGCAGCTCGTCGCCGACGACACCGATGATGCCGTCGATCAAATCGAACAGCTGCCGCCGGCCGAGCGCGAAGCGTTCAAGCAAATGATGTTCGCCCTCACCACCTGGTTGTCGCCCGACGACGCCAAGCGCGCGAGCCTGCGAAACGCCAAGATCCTGCGGGCCCTGCACGAAGCCAACAACCGCCTTTCGGCCGTCAGCAAGCTCGATTTGAAGAACCTGATGTTCTGCGAAAAGGTCGAGAGCTTCGGCTGGTACACCGAGTTTCCGCGGGCCGAGTTCACGCCGAAGCAGCAAGTGATTCTGTATGTCGAAGTTCAAAACTTCGCCGCGGAAGAGAAGTCGACGAACGCGTTCGAAACGGAGCTGCAAGGCTCCTATCAAATCTTCGACGGCAGCGGCAACATTGTCGATGAACGGCAGCTGCCGCTCGACCGCGAAGTTTGCCGCAACTATCGCCGCGATTATTTTCTCGCCTATCGCATCTATCTCCCCAGCGAACTCGCCGCCGGTCGCTATCGCCTGGAACTGACCATCGAAGACCTGAAGGCCAAGAATGATTTCAAAGGCCGCAAGCAGGGTGAGGCGATGATTGAGTTTGCGATTAAGTAAAGCTCCCGTCGAAAAAAGCCCGGATCAAAAAGTAAGGGGAATCGATGCACCCGGTCGTATAGACGAGTTGGATCCTTGATTCCCCTTAGGATTGCGAGCTCATTCTCTTCTCCACCTTGAGCATTCCGCTTCGGACAATTGGCGCCAAACTGTTTCGGCGGTCTCCGCGAGCCATTATCAGCAGCTGTTATCAACGCCCGGCCTGATAACGACCTATTCGGGTGAGCGACTATCGTTATTCTCGACAAATGAAGGGGTACCGCGGACTCTTGATAACGTCTTTTCATGCCTTTTTGCCGACTGACAACCGAGCCGCCCGAAACGGATTTGCGCTCGACTGAATTATAAACTCGACGATGACAACTCTGGTCTTTGCTGGAAAGTGCTCAAGTGCTCAGCTCTTACCAGCGACTTTCCCTGAAGTTCATATGCGTCGGCCTGCCCCTGTCCTCTCCCTGAAGGACTCCCTGGTCGCGAAATGCAAAGTTTATTTCGACTACGTGCGGGGCTATTTCAATCCATTGCTCCACCGCGCAATTGCGATGCGCACCTCCTCTGGTCTATTCTGAGCGTCATCTCAGAATGCCACCCCTGCCAGAGGATTCGCCGATGCCCACGCATTTGATTCGCCATTGCTCCTGGCCAATGGCGGTGCTGCTTACTTCGTTTGCGGTCGCTGCCGAACCTCAAGCACCTTCCTCGCAACCGCTCAATCCCGCGGAAGCTCTCACCAAATTCCAACTCGCCGAACCCGAGCTCAAAATCGAACTCGCGGCGGCGGAACCCGAGGTCATCGATCCCGTTGCGATCCGCTTCGACGAGCGGGGCCGGATGTGGGTGGCCGAGATGCGCGACTATCCGCTTGGTCCACCTGCGGGCGAAGCACCGCTGTCGCGGATCAAAGTGCTGGAAGACACCGATCACGACGGTCGGTTTGAAAAGGCAACGGTCTTTGCCGAGAAGCTCTCGTTCGTCACCGGCATGCAACCTTGGCGCGGCGGCGTGATCGTCACGCTCGCGGGGCGGATCGCGTGGATGAAAGATACTGACAACGACGGCAAGTGCGACGTCGACGAAACCTGGTACACCGGCTTCGCTGAACAGAACTCGCAGCTGCGCGCCAATCATCCGCGCCTCGCGCTCGACAACCATGTCTACGTGGCGAACGGTCTCCGCGGCGGAGTAGTTGTCAACAAACGGTTGCCGAACGAACCACCGATCAACCTCCAAGGCCGCGATTTTCGCTTCGATCCGCTCACAGGCAAAGCCGAATCCATTTCCGGTAACGGCCAATTCGGCATGTGCTTCGACGACTGGGGCAATCGCTTCACCTGCACCAACCGCAATCCGGTGATTCACGTGGTACTGGAAGATCGCTACTTAAAACTCGCGCCGAAAATTCCGATTGCTGCTGTGGTGCAAGATGTCGCCGCCGCTGCGGAGAAATCGAAGGTCTATCCCATCAGCCGTGCGTGGACGACTTCGAACTTGCACGCGGGCACGTTCACCGCCGCCTGCGGCGTGCATGTGTACCGCGGCGATACGCTGCGCGATGTGCTCGGCGTGAACAGCGTGTTCACCTGTGATCCGACAGGGAACTTTGTGCATCTGGAAAAGATGCAACCCGACGGCCCATCGTTCATCAGCAAACCGGCGTATGAGGGCAAAGAGTTTCTCGCCAGCACCGACGAATGGTTTCGCCCTGTCAGCATCGAACTCGGCCCTGATGGCTGCCTCTACATCGTCGACATGTACCGTTGTGTCATCGAGCATCCCGACTTTGTGCCAGATGAACTGAAGAAGCGGCCTGATCTTCTGTTGGGTGATGACGGTGGGCGAATTTGGCGGATCACGCCGAAGCAGGGATCGCAGACTAGGCGCAAAGGACGGGCTAATTTCGATAGCACAAGCGAAGTACTAAAGAGGCTGACAAATGAAAATGCCTGGCAGCGCGATACGGCGCAACGATTATTAATTGAAATCGAGGGGCCGAAAAGCAAGGCCGCTTTAAACGGCGAAGTTGTTGGCGATCTGCTCAATCTTGCGTTGAAAGCTGAATTACCTCAGTCGCGCGCGCACGCACTCGAGCTATTGAAGCTTCTGTCGGTGCATCATCCGCAAGTGATTCGCGACAACCTGGAACAAATGAACTCCGCCTTGCGCCGTCGCACGCTGCTCTATGCAGAAACACTTGCCGAGCGAGGAAACAAAGAGGCTGCCGAAGCCATCGCCGCCGCCGATCGTGATGCGAATTCGCTCGTTCGCTGGCAAGCCATGTTGTCATCCATTCCTCGTGTACCGGATCCCAAGGACCCTGGCCCCGGGGATCGAATGGAACTCGACAACACTACTAATCGCTGGTTGCAAGCGGCGGTCAAATTGCGATATCACAGCAGTTTATCCACTGTCTATGCGGAGACTCCTACGCCGAACATTGAATCGCATCATTTCCTTGCAGAACTTGCTCAGATTGTCGGGAGTCGTGGCAGCGATGAGGAGGTGAGAACAATCGCAAACTACGCCTGCCCGCTGATCAGTGTTCCTCATCGACATAGTCTCGAAGATGCACTCGTTGTGGAAGCATTTGCCAGGGGCTTGCAATCGCGCGGTAAGAAACTGGATGTAGTCGTCGCCGCAGCGATTAAAGGTAAAACCGACAAGTCGATGGGCTATTTTATTGAGTACCTGGAGGGGATCGCCAGTGACGACCAAGCCGGCGTGGAGTACCGCGCGGCGGCGCTTCGCTCGCTCGGATTCTTGCCAAGTACCGATTATTGGCTCACCAAGTTCATCAAAACTACACCGCGAGAATCGTCCGAGCTGCAAATGGCCGCCATCGCTGCACTCGCGCAACTCGGCGCCGAGTCGGCCGACGAGTGGCAGGAGTTCTTATCTGCGTACGACATTCAACCTCTCGCCATTAAACGCGCGCTGATCGATAACAGCTTCCGCCGCAGCGATGGCCCGAAGTTGCTGCTCGAAAGAGTGGCTGCCGGCGTCATTCAACCAGCTGAAGTCGATCCGCTGCGGCGAAAGACGCTGTTGGAAAGCAAAGATGCTGAGCTAAAGAAGCAAGCGGAAGAATTGTTCGCCGCGCTCAACCCCGCCAATCGTCAGCAAGCCCTTGAAGAGTACCAACCCGTTTTGAAACTGACGGCCGACGCAAAACGAGGGGCGGCTGTTTTCGAAAAGAACTGCAGCACTTGTCATCGCGTCGGCGAGATTGGTGTGAACGTCGCGCCGGACATCAGCGATTCGCGGACGAAGACGGCAGCGCAACTTTTGGCCGACATCATTCAGCCCAATCGTGCGATCGATAGCAATTTTCTCGGCTATCAACTGCTGCTGAAGGATGGGACTGCGGTAAGCGGGTTGCTCTCGGCCGAGACCAGCACTTCGCTCACGCTCAAGCAGCCGGGCGGCAAGGTGCTGACGGTGGCTCGCGATGAAGTGGAGCAATTGAAAGCGACAGGGGTGTCGCTGATGCCCGACGGCCTCGAGAAAAACATCCCGCCGGAAGCGATGGCCGATTTGCTGGCGTATCTGAAGAATTGGCGGTATCTGGACGGCAAAACGCCGTTATCGCCGTGAATCAATTTGTAGTTCGAATTTGCAATTTGAAACGACAGATTTGACTTTCGACTATTCATTGATTTCTGTCCGTAGAAGCGACCTATTTCGTCCCTCGCGAAACTTTCGACGTATGTTTCAGATGGGTTTGGCCATGGCAACTGTCGCTGGTTGCTGTGGCTGCGCCCGCCACTTGCTTGCATGCACGCACAGCACCACCGCGCGACTCGTTCGCGCGGGGCGCTGTTGTGTGTATGCGGCAACCTGCCGCTCTTGAACCAGGGGCGCCAGCGCTTCCTCCCCGAATCGAGGCCGTCGCGTATCCGCTGCGCGACGGCCTTCTTTTGTTGTTGCTGTTGTTCGCACCGCAGAAAGTCGTCGCTTCGCTCCGCGAACGATGAATGCGGTGGAATGGCAAAAATGCCAGAGCCAGCGGACCGTGGTGATTCGAACACCATTCACCTTTCGCGGAGCGAAGCTGCGACTAACCTTTCCGCCGCGCTTTGATCGTTTGTGCCAGCGTCGGCACGTCTTGCAGCGGTGTCGATTGCGACGGACTGACCGGCGTCGAGTGGAGTTGCTGCTTGGGTTCGCGGAAGAGGCGGATGACAAACCACCACAGCCCCACGCTCAGCGCGACGACGGCCGCGAGCGCGGTGAGCCCTTCGCGCACGAGCCGCCGGCCGAGCTGCTGGACGGGCGAGATCACGCGGCGATAGTCTTCCTGCATCAGGACCACCAGCCCTGTTTCCGCCTGCGATGCATCCGGCAATTTCACGGGCGCGGTGACGGCGATCCAGGGGCGTTTGTATTTGTCCGCCCCCAGCGGATGTTCGCCGACGGGATCTTGATAGTTACCGCCGTTGGAATTCTTGATGCTCGTGCCGTCGAGCACTTCGGCAGGAACTCGCTTTTCAAAAAACTCCTTCGGCAGTTTGCTGGCCTTCGCCTGCAATTCCTCATACAGCGGATGATGCAAAATCGTGCCGCCCGATTCCCCTTGGCGACCGTCGACCAGCACCGGAAAGCGATCAGCCAACGCCGTCGCGCCGATGAGTTCAAAATCGCTCAGGTTCACGGTGAGCACAAACACTCCGTTGAATTCATTCTGGTCGTCAAGCAGCGGGGTGCTGATGGCAACTTTCCAGCGGCGGGTGGAAGAGCTTTGAAAGACATTCGACAAATGCGTGTGCTCGATATGCCGCGGATTGACCGTCGCCCGCGGGAACTCCGGCACCTCAGGTATGCCGCTGAAGTACGAACGATGGGCGACGTTGCGACCGATGTTGCTGGCGACTGCATCTTCGTCAAAGACGACGCCGAGTTGCGTTCCGAAGCGATCGACAACGAAAATACTCGCGAACTTCGGAGCCCGCGGATCTTTCGCCGCGGCCGCTTTGTATTTTTCCAAGCGGCGATCGAGATAGGTGTTGAGGGCAGCCCGCCGCGGGTCGGCAACAAACTCGGCCCGGGCCGCCGTGATTTCATCTTCCGTCGCCAGCGAACGATTGAGCGTCCCGAGTGATGCAAGTTTCGCCACGGGTTCCATATGCTCCGCAAGTTCCGCGCGAGCAGCCTCCTGGCGGCAGAGATCAAAAAAGTTGGCGATCTTGACCGTCACTTTTTCCGCCGCAAGTTGCGCGGCGAACGAGTTGTTGTCGACCGCGGCCTGCTGCGCGACGTTGGCCGTTTCGCGCATCGCCTGCTCATAGCCACGGAAGCCGAAAAAGAGCATCGCCGAAAGCAAGATCAACGGCCCCGCAAAGCCAAGCACGAGCAGCGGCCGTCGCGCGTGGGCTTGCGAGCGACTGTGAAGCGCATCGAGCACTTCCTGCACGTTGGCAAAACGATCGGCGGGATTGGGAGCCAGGCAGCGATCAATGATATCGGCGAGCGCTCGATCCATGCCGCTCACGCGGCGATGCTCGGTGGGCTGCGGCGCGGTCATGATCAACTTGCGATACCGCGCGAGCCGATCGGCGAGATCGCCAGCCGTGTCGATGTGCGTGACCGAGTCGTCATTGCGATGCGGCGGCAGTCCGACGAGCAAGCAATACAAAATCGCGCCCATCGCGTAGACGTCCCAACGCACGTCGGGCACGGCTTGCAGATCGGCTTGTTCCGGCGCCATGTAAAACAAGGTGCCGAGCGCGGGGCGTTGTTCGTGCGACAAGCGTGATTGGCCGAAATCGGCGAGGCGTGGCCGATTGTCGGCGTCGAGCAAAATGTTCGCGGGCTTCAAATCGCAGTGCAGCACACCCTTACCGTGCGCATGAGCGAGCCCCATGCAAATTTCCGTCCAGAGCTCGACCGCATCGCCGACGGGCAGCGTTCCTTGACGGCGGAGCATTTCGTCTAGCGAGCCGTTCTCGATGTACTCCATCACGTAGTACGGCGGATCGGCGTCCCAGCCCACATCGAGCAGTTGCACCACGTACCGATCGGCAGAGAGAAAAACCAGCTTCTCGACCTCGCGCGAGAGCAGCGACCAATCGACGCTGCGGCGGTGGGCATAGAACTTGATCGCCACTTGCCGGCCGGTGTTCAGATCGCGGCCGACCCAGACTTCGCCGTACGCGCCGGTGCCGAGGAGCCGTTGGGCTTCGTAGCCGGGCGCTTGCGTCGGCGGCTGCGTACTGCGCAGGCTCAAGTCGCGCGAGCGCTGCTTGTCGTCGTCAGATTGTTGCTCGGTTACGTCGGCGCTCATGTCGTTCCCATGCCAGCAGTCAGCAGGAATGTATTATCGTAACAGATGGAGCGCCGGTTGCGGATCAAACGAAGGGGATTTGAAAATGGTTCGTTGGTGGATAATGTCGGTCATTCTTGTCGCTTCGTTTACGTTTCGCCAGCCCAGCGCGTTCGCGCAGAATCCACCACCTGGCCCACCGCTCGACGGCCGCGAAGGCCGCCAGCTGCTGCTCGAAAACTTCCGCCCTCAATCGCTCTTGAAAGTTCCGCACACCGCGTTGAAAGGGGCGAAGTTTCCTGCGATCGACATCCACTCGCATCTCAAAGTGCGGCTGAAGCATTCGCCCGAACAGCTCGATGCATTTGTGCAGGTGATGGATCGCCAGGGGATCGCGCTTAGCGTGAGCCTCGACGGCGGGCTCGGCGAAAGTATCGATGAGCATGTAAATTACTTAAAGAAGTACCCCGATCGTTTCGCGATGTTCGCCAATCTCGATTGGCAAGGAACCGGCAAAGCCGAAGATCCGAAAACCTGGGATTGCAACCGCCCCGACTTTGCCCGCCGGATGGCGATCGCGCTGAAAGATGCGCAGGACCGCGGTTGCATCGGCCTGAAAATCTTCAAGGGTTTCGGCTTGGAATATAAGAATGCCGATGGCTCGCTGCTCAAAATCGATGATCCGCGGTTCGATCCGATTTGGACAGCTTGTGCCGAGTTGAAGTTGCCCGTGATCATTCACGTCGCTGATCCAGCCGCGTTCTTTTTGCCCATTGACGAAAAAAATGAACGCTGGGAAGAACTCCACCGCCGGCCCGAATGGAGTTTTTACGGACCGCAATTTCCGAGACGAGAAGAGTTGCTCGCTGCGTTTCATCGAGTGGTTGACCGTCATCCGCAGACGACTTTTATCGGCGCTCATATGGACGGAAATGCTGAAGAGTTGCCTGCCGTCGCTGCGTCGCTCGAGCGTTATCCGAATCTATATGTGGAACTGGCTTCACGCATCGCCGAACTTGGTCGACAGCCCTTCAGCGCCCGCAAGTTTCTGCTGAAGTATCAAGATCGCGTGCTGCTCGGCACCGATGGTCCCTGGCCCGAAGAGCGACTGAAACTCTATTGGCGATTTTTGGAAACGGAGGACGAGTATTTTCCGTATTCGGAGAAAGAGTTCCCGCCGCAGGGTTTGTGGCAGATTTATGGAGTGCACCTGCCGGACGATGTGCTGCGAAAAATTTATTTTGCGAATGCGTTGAAGATTTTGCCCGCGCTGCAAAAGAAGTATGAACGTGCCACCCAATAGGCCGGCATTGCGCAACAGCCTCTCTTCCGCCTACAATCTTCCTCGCTGAGAGCGAACTGCTCCAGGCGCAGATTTTCATTCCTTGAAAGACATCATGACGCGCAAAGTCAACGAACTCCGTCCGGTCAAAATCAAACGCAACTACACCAAGACCACGCCCGGCAGCGTTCTCTACCAGGCCGGCGAAACCGTCGTCCTCTGCACCGCGAGCATCGAAGCCAAGGTGCCCGACTGGATGGCCGGCAAAGGTAAAGGCTGGATCACGTCGGAATACAACATGCTCCCCGGCAGCACCAGCCCGCGGAAAGGGCGTGAACGGGCCGGCAAAGTCGACGGCCGCACGACGGAGATTCAGCGACTCATCGGCCGCAGCTTGCGGGCCGTAGTCGATCTTAGAGCTCTCGGCGAACGTTCGATCTGGGTCGATTGCGACGTGCTGCAAGCCGACGGCGGCACGCGGACCGCGAGCATTACCGGCGCTCTCATCGCACTCGTCGATGCCCTCAACTCGATCAAAAAAGATCTCCCTGATCCGGCGAAGTATCCCCTCACGGACAGCATCGCCGCGATCAGCGTTGGTATTGTGGACGGCAAGCCGACGCTCGATCTCGAGTATGTGCAGGACGTCGACGCCGACGTCGATATGAACGTCGTCATGACAGGCCGCGGCCGGTTCGTCGAAATTCAAGGCACGGGCGAAGAAGCAACCTTCGGCGATGAAGAACTCGCGTCGCTGCTCAAGCTTTCGCGCAAGGGGATCACCGAATTGACCGAAATCCAGAGAAAGGCCCTCGGCAAAAACTGGCCGTTTTAAGGTAACCCGTCGCACATGCGATCAACATTTTGCCGATCGATTTCGTGTCGAGCGCGAGCAAATGGGAGAAGTATCACAACAATGCTTTCTTCGTGCAGACGCCTCCGGCCACCTGTTGCAAGCTGCCGCCCACTCCCTCGCTAACGCTGCGGGCGGCTCGGCAGGAGTGTCGTCCGCCCCAACGAAACCTCACCACCACTTTGCGAACTGCATCCCTACCCACACGGCAGCCAATCCCAACAGCAGGTTCGCCGCGATATTCGCGATCCCCTGCAGCTGTTGCGTGCCGTCTTTATCGAGGAGACGTTGCATCGATTCCCAGCCAAAGGCCGAGAACGTCGTCAGGCCGCCGAGAAAACCGACCATTACGGCGATGCGCAGGAAGTGTGCCAGCGCGGGATTGTTCTCCGGCAAATCAAGCATCAGCGCGCGCTGGCCGATGATGCCGGCGAGCAGGCAGCCGACCACATTTGCGATCAAAGTGCCCCACGGAAAACTCTTGCCGGCGAGTTGGATGGTGGCGAGTCCGATGCCGTAACGCGTCAAGGCGCCGAGGCCGCCACCCAGGAAGACGAACGAAAAGTCGCGGATAAAGTTCATGCTGGCCATCGTGGATGATTGTAGGCGCGATCAAGTTGCACGTGGGCCACTGTTAACGATCCGCTTCGAGCGGCGCTCGATGAGTGTAATCGACGATTTTCCATTGGCCGTCGGCGTCTTGTTCCAAATTCAGTTTGATGATCCGGCGCGGATCGCCGGTATAGGTTTGGCCCCCTTGGCTGAAACTTCCTTTGGCCGCGACGTAGAACTCGGTCACCGCGGTTTTCGGCTTCGCGTCGGCGTTGATCGTTGTTTCAATGATCTGCGTCACACGGCAATCTTCAAACGTATACTGCGGCAACTCGGACTGGGCCTGCCCGCGCAGGCTCGGCACTTTCGGGTGAATTGCGGCATACACCGCTTCGCGGTTATTTGCTTTCAAGTCTTGCGCAATTTTAATCAGCGTCGCTTCGATGGCTTCGCGGTCCGAGATCATCACCCGCTCGGCGAAGATCAGCGCGACAAACAAAAGGATCAATCCGCTGAAGGCATAGAGCGCTTCTTTGCGCCCGGTCGAGATCCAGACCACAAACGCAAACAGGCTGACGACGCAGCCGAGAAAGGCTAACAAGAACGGGTTGTACTCATTGTCCAGGATCCACATGGGAAGCACTCGCAGAAGAGAAAGGAGAAGAGTGTTGACGAGCTGAGCTGAGTGCTGCGCGGCGCGACTGCCAGAAGAGGAACCAGCCAATCACAGTGATGATGGCGAGCACAATCCAGAGAGGACCGAGCGTAATGCGCGTGTTCTGCGGCGTGGAGAGCTCAAGCGAAGGCTCCACGCCGTTCAATTGCTGTGCAGCGCGCGTGCGGGCTTGATACTCTCGTTCGATTTGCGCCTGCCGCGGACCAAACTTGAAATTTGCAGCAAACAGCGCCACCAGTGCCGCAGCGCCAAAGACATACGCCCAAAACCAAGGCGAGTCGGTCAGGCTGGGATGCGGATGTGTATCGGTGGTTGAAGTAGGAGTGGTCATTAATCTTCAGAATAACCTCCGTTCCTTGCGGTGGCCAGTTGCGATTTGGTGGCGAGTGTTAAGCCCGCGATCATTTCATCTGCAAAATCGCAATCCCGCCAAGTAGAACGATGGCTGCCACAAAACCAGCGACGGTGATGAGGGCGCGGGCAAGCACGGGAATCTGCTGCTGCTTGGCGATCATCAGATTTGCGAACCACAGCCCGCCTCCCATGGCCCCCGGGATCGCGTCGCCTAGCGTGAGAATCGGAATGCCGATTGGTCTTGCTATCTTGCCGCAACCTCCAGCGAATACCCGAATATTCATCCGCTTAATGCGCCCTTTCCCTGTTTTTTATTTTCCACTATCTATTTCGCTTCTGATGATGTTTTGGCCGCTGCGACAGCACGTCGCGAGCAGGCTCTCATTCCTGCTGTGCAAAGTCGCTCAGGAAAAAAACTCTCAAGTCGCTCTTGACGCTGATCTCGGATTTCCAGTAATTACCCGCCTCTCGTCTACCCAGGTTCGGTCTCGCCCTAGAGGGACCGTTGAGTTGGACGGCCAGGAGAGGTTCCTGGCAGTGCCAGCAGACAAAGTCCGTTCGAGTCCGGCCGCTATGGTTCGCCTCACTGCGATCCTCGGCGCCGAACTCCAGCGGACAGGTCACCGCGACAGTAGTGTTCACTGCTGTCGCAGCTTGGCGCGTGCGGGATTTCTCGAAACAGGAGAAGCGCTTTGAAAGTGAGCGTCGTGTTGCCGAGCATCGTCGTTATGTCGACCATGCTCCTTGCGTCGAGTCAGGCTGCCACGCCCACGGCTGTGGCATGGATCATTGCGGCGGATGTCACCGGGCAAAATGCTCCGGCGGCTGATCCTCGCCGTCAGTCCGACGACCTGCTGCGGCAGGCGCGGAAAGCGCTCAAAGAAGGTCAGTTCGATCAAGCCGATGGTTTGATCGGCCAAGCCGAGAAGCTGGGCGTGAAATACGACCCAGTGTGGGACAAGTTCGCCGATACGCCGGCCAAGCTCAAGCAGTTGGCTGCCGATGAACGAGCCAAGGCCAAGGGCGGTGTCGCCAAGCCGAGCTCGCTCTTCCCGGCGTTCCTCACGCCCGGTGCGCAACAGCCAGCGGCTGCCCCGCCGTCGCCGCCACAAGATCCCTTTGCCGCGCGGAATGCTCGCGAGCAAGCGGTCAATCAGCTGGCCAGCGGCACGCCTACAAACAATCCCACGGCTCCCTTCCTGATGAATCCAGCCGAGATGGCTGCGAAAGATCAGCAAGGCTTGCCCGCTTTGTTGCCTGGTGCTCAAGCTCCACCCGGAGCTGCTGCTCCAGCGCCCGGTGTGAATCCTTATGCCTTGCCTGCGGAAAACAATCCGCTCGCCGCTGGTCCTCAATTCAGCCCACCGCAGTTCAACGGCCCCAATGGTCCTTCACCGGAACAGTTGGCCGACTTGAACATGCCGAAGCCGGCTGAGCCAGGTCGTCCGGAAGAACCGCCGCAACGCTTGCCGATGCCGCCGTTCACTCCGGGCGCTGCGACCGCCGCTGCCGGTGGGCCAGATGCTGCTGCGAAGAAGACCGAAGCGCTCCGCCTCGTCGCTGAAGCTCGCATGGCTCTCGACAAGGGCGATCTGAACACCGCTTCGCAATTGGCCAAGCAAGCCGACGGCTTGCGAGTACCCGATAGTTCGTTTGCCCCTGGTGAAACTCGCCCGTGGCAAGTCGTGCTCGAAGTCGACAAAGCTGCTTATCGCCGCCAAGGCGTGCAAGTCGCCGGCGGCCAGCAAGGCCCTGGTGGTCCGCAGTTCCCCGTGCAGCCTGGTGTTTACAACCAAGGCGGCATGGATCCTTCGCGGATTCAACAAGCGTCGAACCTGTCGGCTTCGCTGATGCGTCAAAATCCGGAAGCTGTCGGCGCCAATCACCCCCTGCGTTTGTACGACGAAGGTGTGAAGGCACTTGAAGCTCAAGATCGCGACACCGCCATGCGGAAGTTCACCGAAGCTTGGAAGCAAGAAGCTCTGCTCGAACCCGAAATGCGGGCCGCGCTCAAGGACAAGCTTACATTCCTCCGCGCCGCCAATGCTCCGGCTCAAGCAGCTCCGCTGCCTCGGCCCGATGGCCCGGCGTCGCCCATCGCGCCGCCGACCTCGCCGGCTCTCGAAGCGGCTGGTTCGCAGCAGGAAGTTGCCCGTCAACGTCTGCAACGTGAATTCACCAACGAACAGAAGGCTGCCGAACAACTCGCGCAGACTGATCCGCGGGCCGCGCTCGCCAAGATCAAGGCTTTCCGCGAACGGGTCACCGCTGCCGAGATCGACACCACAGCCCGCAAGAACTTGCTGACCTTGGTCGATCGCCGCGCTGCGGAATTGCAGACCTATATCGATAACAACAAGTCGACCATCGACAACGCGGAACAAAACCGCGAAGTCCTGAAGAATCGGGCCCGCGACCAAGAGCTCTCGCTCGAAGTCCAGGACAAACTGGCCAGCATGGTTGAGCAGTTCAACAAGCTGATGGACGACCGCCGCTATGCTGAAGCTCTCGTTATCGCTAAGCAGGCTCGCGAACTGGCTCCAAATGAACAGGTCACCGTCTCGATGATCGAGAAGGGTGCTCTCGCCGCCCAAATTGCTGCGGCCGAATCGGGCAAGCGGAACAAGGAAGAAGGCTTCGTGAAAACGTTGCGCGAAGTAGATGATGCTGGCATCATCAACGTCGGTGACAACGAACCCATCGTCTTCAATCCCCGCCTCTGGAGCGACTTGACTCGCCGTCGCAAGGGTCTACTCGAACAGCGGACTCGTTTGTCGCCGGCCGAGCAAGAGATTCAAAAGTCGCTGGGCAAACCAGTCGAAGTCAAATTCGTCAACCGGCCGCTCAACGAAGTGGTGAACGTTCTCAGCCAAATGACCGGTGTGAACATTTACCTCGATCCTTCGGGCCTGCATGCCGAAGGTGTCACCGTCGATACGCCGGTGACGCTCGACCTGAGCATGCCGATCTCGCTGAAGAGCGCACTCAACCTGTTGCTCGAACCACTCAACCTGTCGTACGTCATTCAGAACGAAGTGTTGCGGGTCACCAGCACACAAACTCGCGATTCGAATGTCTACGCCAAGGTCTACTACGTCGCCGATCTTGTGATTCCGATTCCGAACTTCACGCCGACCTATAACATGGGCATCGCGGGCGCTCTGAAAGAAAGCCTGGCTTCGCTCGGTTACGGCGGCAACGGTGCTCCCTTGGGTCGTGCTCCGCTGACTCTTGCCAAAGACGATGCGAGCGGCGCTCAGAACGCACTGAACCCCACGATTCTGGGGCAACAAGCCAACAGCCAGAACGGCGGCTTGTTCCCGACGGCTTCGAGCCGCAACGCCAATGGCGGCGCAGGCATGGGGCCCGGTGGCATGGGTGGCGGTGTGCAAGCCGACTTCGATCCGCTGATCGACTTGATAACTTCGACGATCGAGCCCGATTCGTGGCAAGACGTCGGTGGTCCGGGTTCGATCTCGGGCTTCGATACGAACTTGAGCCTCGTCGTCAGCCAACGGCAGGACATTCACGAACGGATCGCGGACTTGCTCGAACAGCTCCGCCGCTTGCAAGACTTGCAAGTGACGATTGAAGTGCGGTTTATCACGGTCAGCGACCGCTTCTTCGAGCGGATCGGCATCGACTTCGACTTCAACATCGACGACAACACGCACCTCAACAGCTTCATCGATCAGATTCCGACGCCGCAAGGCTCGGCCCCGCTCAGCCCGTTCGACGACGACTATCGCAGCTTTGCGGTGGGTCTGACGCCGACCGGTCCGACGGCGGACTTGGACTATCGCTTTAGTCAGGGTGGTTTCACCACGGCGGTGCCTCAGTTCGGTGGTTTCGATGCTGGTTCCGCGGCCAACTTCGGCTTTGCGATTCTCAGCGACATCGAAGTCTTCTTCCTGCTGCAAGCTGCTCAGGGAGACGATCGCACGAACGTGCTCCAAGCTCCGAAAGTCACGCTGTTCAACGGTCAGCAAGCGACCATCATCGACAGCTCGTTCCGCCCGTTCGTTACGAGCGTGGTGCCGGTCGTCGGCGACTTCGCCGCGGCTCACCAGCCGGTGATCGTGGTGCTGAGCGAAGGTACGATGATGAGTGTGCAAGCGGTGGTGTCGAGCGATCGACGCTTCGTCCGGCTGACGCTGGTGCCGTTCTTCAGCCAGATCGGCGACGTCGAAACGTTCACCTTCACCGGTAGCGTGACCACGAACAGCGGTACGGTGGTGCAAGATCCATCGAACCCTGACGGCAACGTGACGCAAGAACAAACCCGCACGGTCAGCGGCACCACGGTGCAGTTGCCCACGCTCGCCACCACGACGGTGACCACCACCGTCAGCGTGCCGGACGGCGGTACGGTGCTGCTCGGCGGTATCAAGCGTCTCCGCGAAGGCCGCGTCGAACGTGGTTTGCCGCTGGTCAGCAAGATTCCGTACGTCAGCCGCCTCTTCACCAACGTGGGTATCGGCCGCGATGCTCAAAGCTTGATGATGATGGTCACGCCCCGCATCATCATTCAGGAAGAAGAAGAAGAGAAGCTCGGCATCGACTTTGAAGATGCTGGGAATTAGTTCTGCAGGTCGTTCCTCGTAGGACGGAGCACTGCTCCGTCCTACCAAAAATCTAATCGCTGCCACGAGAGTTCTCTCGTTTGAGGCCGCCGCAAGTCACTCCCCCCTGGACCTGCGGCGGTCTCTTCGTTTCTTGATATTCCCTGGGAGGGCGAGGCGGGAGCCCTCCCAAGGAACCATACTGGTCACCCCCAATTATCTTTTCTAAGATACTGGACAGATGATTATGCTGAGTTTTGGCCTTCCCCATGCGATTTCTTCACGCTGCCGACATCCATCTCGATAGCCCACTGCGAGGCCTCGAAAAGTACGAGGGCGCGCCGGTCGAAGTGCTGCGCGGCGCCACGCGCAAAGCGTTTGCAGCACTGGTGCGGTTAGCCATTGAACAGCGTGTCGATTTCGTGATTCTCGCCGGCGACTTGTACGACGGCGATTGGCCCGACTACAACACGGGCCTCTTTTTCATCCAGCGAATGCGCGAGCTGGAAAAAGCCGGCATTCCCGTCTATCTGATCCGCGGCAATCACGACGCCGAAAGTCGCATCACGGCGACTCTCACGCTGCCAGCGAACGTCCATTCCTTCAGCACCGAGAGGCCGGAAACGAAAACCATCGATTCGCTGCGAGTTGCCTTGCATGGCCAAGGTTTTGCCAGACAGGCCGAACCGCGGAACCTGGCCGCGACTTATCCCTCCGCCGTGCCGAATCACTTCAACATCGGCCTGCTGCATACGTCGCTCGATGGCCGCGAAGGTCATGCGTCGTATGCTCCCTGCCAACTCGCCGATCTGGTCGCGCGCGATTACGACTATTGGGCGCTCGGCCATGTGCATCAGCGCGAGTCGGTGAATCA
Source organism: uncultured Pirellulaceae bacterium (assembly GCA_964394305.1). Lineage (GTDB taxonomy): Bacteria > Planctomycetota > Planctomycetia > Pirellulales > Pirellulaceae > Anatilimnocola. The sequence continues at coordinate 14,129 of CAYMWL010000040.1, read as the reverse complement.
AGCGAATCGGCCGCGCGTCGAGTTCCCCGGCAATGTACAAGGCCGTCACGCCCGCGAAACGGGCGCCAAAGGTTGCTTGCTCGTCACTGTGGATGGTGTGCGTGTCACTACGGAGTTCTGTCCGCTCGATGTGCTCCGCTGGCAAGTGGTGCAGATGAATGCAACCGATGTGGAATCGCAGGAAGAATTGCTCGAACAAGTACGGCAAGCACTGGCCGCGGCGATGGAAGAGGCAGAGGATCGGTTGCTCGCTGCCCGCGTGGTGATTCATGCTGCAGAGTCATTGCAGCGACTTGTTGCTGCGGACTTCGCTCGCTTTCGGTTCGATCTCTACGGCCTGTTCAGTCAGCAAGTATGGATTGAAAAGATCCACTGGAAGCGAATCTCGCAGTTGGTTGCGGAACCAACTCTCAGCGACGATGCCACCTCCGAACTGCAAGCAGTGCTGGCTGAAGTGCGGGCGAATCCCACTACGGCTCAGCAGCAACTGGCCACTGCTGAGTGCGGAAAACTGCTCAAGAGCTTGCCGCCGGACTTACGTTCGATTCTCGAAAAATCCTGGCTCGACATCGTCACTCAGGCAGAAACACTGCTGCTGCAAGCAAGTGGCCAGGAGAGACGCGCGTGAAGTTCTTGAGCGTTACTTTCCGCTGCTTCGGCCCCTTTGAAGAGAAGAAGCTCGAATTCACCGGCCCCGGCAATCTGCATGTGATCTTCGGGCCCAACGAAGCTGGCAAAAGTTCGTCGCTCCGCGGCTTGTATGCGCTTCTGTTTGGCTTTGGTCATGCGAGGACGGATGACTTTCGTTTCAAGACCGATCAATTCCGCATCCAAGCGTCGTTACAGAGTGCGACCGGCGAGTTGCTCGAATGCATTCGCCGCAAAGGAAAAAAAGCAACGCTGCGCGCGGCCGATGACAAAATCGAAATCGCCGAGTCGACGCTCACGAAATTTCTGGGTGGGCTGCAGCAGTCGCAGTTCGAACAGCTGTTTGGTTTGGATTCGCAGCGTCTGGTCGAAGGTGGCCAGCAGATCGCCGACGGCCAAGGCGACCTCGGCGAGGCGCTCTTTGCGGCCGGCGCTGGGCTGGCTGGGTTGCGAAAGTTGGCCGAGTCGCTCGAGGAGCGGCAGGCTGCGTTGTACAAATCGCGCAGTCCCCTCGCGAGTTCGACGTTACCCATCAACGCCCTGCTGCGCGAACACAATCAGCAAATTACCACGGTTCGCGATAGCAGCCTGTCGCCTGAAAGATACGCATCCGCGGTGACCGACGCTGCAAACAAAGAGCAGCGGGCCAGCGAACTTCGCGCCGAGCGCGATCGTGTCCGTCGCGAATGGAATCTGCTCGAACGTTTTCAACTTTCGCTCTCCGCCATCGATTTGCTGCAGCGAGCAAAGTCGCAATGGGAACTTGTGAAAGATGCTCCGCGCTTGCCTGCTGATTTTGCAGACACACTGCAAGCAGCGCAAGCGCAGCGCGATTTTGCGCAGCGCAAACTGCAAGACCTGAACGCCGCCCGCAGTGAACTGCAGCAACAACAAACGGCCGCAGCGCCGCCAACCGCACTCCTCGCCGAGGAAGCAGAGATCGACGAGCTGAAAAAACTGCTCGGTGCTGATCTGAAGAACCGCAAAGAGAAGATCGAAGCCGATACCCGCCGCCGCGAAGTCGAAGGTGAAGCTCGCGACATCTTCCGCAAGTTGACGGGCACGACCGATTGGGACCGCATGGCCGGTTATCAGCCGCGCGAAGACGAAGAGCGCCGCATTCAAGATCTGATTGCCGAGTCGGGCGCGGTGGCGGAGATGTTAACCGCGGCAACGAATCAAGTGCGTACGCTGCGCGCTGAATTGACCAACGCTGAAGAGAAAACACGCGATGTTCACGAGTTCGTCGATCCCGCGCCGCTGCTCGCGATTATCGATTCGTTGGCAGCACAGGGCCCACTCGAAACCAGGTTTCGCGAACTGCAAGCAAAATTCCTGATCGAGTCGCAGCGGCTGGCGAGTGATTTCGCCCGCCAACAACCGGCCGCACCTGGGGAGTGGCAAGCAGCCCCAGCCGTTCCGGTTCCCTCGGTCGAATCGGTGGCGGAGTTTCAAAAGCGATTCGATGCCGCAGAGCGGTCGCTCGAAAAACTGCACGCCGAGCGCGAACATCTCGAGCGTGAGCTGATCGTGCTGCAAACGCAACTCGCGACCGACGGCAGTGGCCAGGAGTTGCCGTCGCTCGCCGAGTTGAAAGAGGTGCGTGATGCCCGCGACAGCGGCCTGCATCTTCTCCGCCGCCGTTTGCAGGGCAAGCCATATGAAATGGAGGAGAAGCGGTTTGCCGCCCAATACGCAGCTGGCCGGCAAGCCATTGATGCTACCGAGTCGCTTGTACAGCAATCCGATTACATCGCCGATCGCTTGCGAACCGATGCACAACAGGTTGCCGAGCGGCAGACGCTGCAACAGAAGTTGCAAGTTGTGACCGATCGACTCTCGTCATTGCAAACGGCAAAACAGGCTGCCGAACAATCGTGCGCCGATTTGAATTGCGAATGGCAGAGCCTTTGGCAATCAGCTGGCATTACGCCGCAATCGCCCGCTGCCATGCAGGCCTGGCTCACGCGCTGGCATCGCAACTGTGAACTGACGCTTGCCTGGCAAGAGAATCAACAACAGCTGCTGTTCGCAGAACAACAAATCGCGACGCTGCGAGCTCAATTGGCCGAAGCTTGTCCGGTGACGAAAGCTTCGAAGTCCTTGGCCGAAGGAATCGCCCGTGCCAAGTTGTTTGCCAGAGAGGCCGCGGATCAACAAACGGCGCGCAATCGCGCGCAGGACGACATGGCACGTTTGCGAGCGCGACTAACCGAGGCGGAAGCCCAACAAGCCCAAGCCGAACAGCGGCAAGCAACTTGGAAGCAAGATTGGGCCGCAGCAGTCAGCGTGCTGAAACTCGAAGCTGCGGAAGTGTCGATTGTGACCGCGCAGAGCTATCTCAAGCGGATCGGTGAAATGCAGGCCCACCTCAAAGAGGCCCGCATTAAGGCTCGCCGCGTAAAAGATCTCGAAGCGGAACGCGATGAGCTTCTCACGCGCGTCACTGCGGTGCGGCAACGCATCAATCCAGCTGCCAAGGCTTCCACGTTTGAAACGCTCGATGAAGACTTTCGCTCGCTCGACGTTGCCCTGAAGCAAGCCCGCGTCAGTCAGACGCAACAGCAGGAACGGACCAAGCGGTTGGACGAGAATCACGAGAAGATTCAAGCGACGACGGATGCCCTGCGCACCGCCGAAGCTGCGCTTCATTCCTTGGCGACCTTAGCAGGTGTCCATTCCGTCGACGAGTTGCCCACCGCACTGCAACGAGCTCACGAACGGGCCGCAGCGGAGCAGGCGAGCGAAAATCGTTGGCAGATTCTCGCCGACAATGCCCGTAGCCAGAACGTCGATGAGTTCATGCAGGCCGCACTCGCCGCGCGCGAGACGCTTGAGACCGATCTAGAAAGTCGTCGCGTACGGGCGGAGCAACTCGATCCCGAGATTCAAGCCGCAGAAGCCGAGGCGCTCGAAGCCAGCCGAGAGCTAGCGGGTTATCAACAGGCAACGAGCGCCGCAGCCGATGCCAAACAACGAGCCGAACTCATTGCGTCGGAATTGGAAGAAAAGGTGGTCGAGTATGCCGCATTGCAACTCGCCAGCAGTGTGCTCGAGCAAGCCAAGGAACGTTATCGTGCGCGGCATCAAGATACGCTGCTCAGCCGCGCCGGCCATTTCTTTCGCCTGCTCACCGACGAGAAGTATCACACGCTCGAAATCGACAACGAAGAAGGGGACGACGTGCTCAAAGCCGTTCGCGCTCCAGGCCACGCAAATCAGCGTGTGCCAGTCAGCGGCCTTTCGGAAGGAACGAGAGACCAACTTTTTTTAGCTCTGCGACTCGCGGGCATCGAACAGCATTTACAGAACCGCGAGCCCGTGCCACTCATTATCGACGACGTGCTGATAACATTCGATGACGATCGCTGCCGATCCACGCTCCGCTGTCTGGCGGAACTTTCGACCAAGACTCAAGTCCTGCTTTTTACGCATCACCGCCACGTGGCTGAACTAGCTCAGCAAGTGGAGGCAACGACCTCCGTACATTTCCTGTAGTCCTTCTCCTGCGTCGGCATTTCGCCAGCGCCTGCGTCACTGGATGCGAGAGCCGCGTGATTTTGAAATTCGCGAGGAACGGATCGCGGCACGCGAAGGCTTCCTCCGTTTGCTGATTCCAAGCAGCGGCGACCGGCGTCATAGAAGCATTTGACTGCTCAGGGCGTCTTTGCCCAACTGGAAATCGAAGTTGCGTGGCAGGTTGCTGGCGATGTCGGAATGGCTTTAGATAGGTGGTGAAATGGACCCGGTCAAAGTCAAATTGAGGTAATTCAATGAACAATTCTTTTTGGTTTTGTGCGTTGCTGATGGCGGCCTGGTGTTCGCAGGCCTGGGCTCAGGTTGATCCGCTCGCGCAATGGCCTGCCTGGCGAGGGCCCCTGGCAAACGGCGTTTCGCCGCAGGGGAATCCGCCGACAAAGTGGAGCGAGTCCGAGAACATCAAGTGGAAAGTCGAGATTCCCGGCGAAGGAAGCTCGACGCCGATCATTTGGGACGACCGCCTCTTTCTGCTGACCGCGATTAAGACGGACAAGGTAACTGCCGACGTGCCCGAAGCGGCCGATCAGCCGAACCGGCCCTTCGGCATTAAGTTTCCGCGCAACTTTTATCAGTTCACCGTGCTGTGCCTCGATCGCGCGACGGGGAAGACGCTCTGGCAGAAGACGGCGACTGAGCGGGTGCCGCATGAAGGTCATCATCCTGATAACGACTTTGCTTCGTCGTCTCCCGTGACCGACGGCAAACGGCTGTGGGTCAACTTTGGCTCGAACGGCGTGTATGCCTATGATCTCGACGGCAAGGAACTGTGGTCGAAGGAGTTCGGCAAGCTGCAAACGCGGCTCAGCTTTGGCGAAGGAAGTTCGCCGGCGCTGCATTGCAACATCTTGGTAACGACTTGGGATCATGATGGGCCTTCGTTCATCATCGCGCAGAATGCAGAGACCGGCGAAGTGCTGTGGCGTAAAGAACGCGATGAGAAGACCGCCTGGGCCACGCCGTTGATTGTCGAACGGGCGGGCAAAACGCAAGTGATTACGAATGCCAGCAACTTGGTTCGCAGCTACGACCTGTTCACAGGCGAAGTACTGTGGCAATGCGGCGGCCAGGTGACGAACGTCACACCCTCGCCGGTAGCGAACGACAAGCTTGTGTTTTGCATGAGCGGTTACAAAGGGAGTGCGCTCTATGCACTTCCCTTTGATCAGCAGGAAGATCTGTCCGACAGCGACAAGATTGCGTGGAAGCTTGACCGCGGCATGCCGTACATTCCTTCGCCGCTGCTGTACGACAACCGGCTGTACTTCACGCAGTCGAACGAAGGGATTCTTTCTTGCCACGATGCTGCGACTGGCAAAGCGCTAATTGAACGGACGCGGTTGCTAGGGATCAGCACCATTTACGGTTCGCCGGTTGGCGCCGCCGGGCGGGTTTATTTCACCTCGCGTCGCGGCGTGACCACCGTGATCAAGCATGCCGATGAATTGCAGGTGCTCTCCTCGAATGAACTGCCAGAAGAGTTCGATGCCTCGCCAGCCGTGGTGGGGAAAGAGATTTATCTGCGCGGAAAGAAGTTTTTGTACTGCATTGCGGAGAAGTAAATGTAGGGTGGGGCGAGCGGCACTCCCTACGATTCGATAGCGTTACATCCCTGAAAATCCGAAAAACCGCTCCTTTCGTCAAAGTTTGCCCGTGGGCAGGTCGATACTGACTGCTGTGCAAAGTTCCGTTTGCCGGCAGCGTCTGTTGCCAGCTGCGGTGGAAAAAGGATCAGGTGCTTCGCTAGCACTGCTGGGAGATGCTCATCATGAAGAACGCTTCACACCGCTGGCTACAGATGACGCTGGCTGCTTCGAGCCTGGCTGTTTTGGCCGTGGCCAACACGGGCTGCCAAATCGTCGAAGCAGGCCAAACGCTCCCGAGCGCATACTACATTCAAGACGATATCCAGTACTTCCCGCCGGGCCCCGAGTTTAAGCTGCAGCGTGAAGCCGCGGCAATGAAGGCCTACAAGACGGACTTGGAAGCCCAACAGGCAGGCCGGGCCGCACAGTAGTTTGCCTTGTACCCGATGCTCCCTTGCTTACGCCTCGGGCTAGCAAAGAGTCGCCTTATTCTTTCATCTTGTGAAACGTGCCGTCGGGTAGCACCAGTTCCATATTGACCAGGCGCTGGTTGGCTGGGTTGTTGTCCAGCTTGCCCATAATCAGGCCGCTTCCCTTGTCACCTTTGACTTCGAAGCAGGCATCGCGACCGTTGTGCCGGGCCTGGTTTTTCTCATATTCCTTGGCAAAGGAAGTGATCGACCAGGTCATCTCCTTGATCTCGCCAATGTGTTCGCGGACCACCGGATCGGCCTGAATTTGAGGCTTGAGTTTGGCGGTGACCATCTTCATGCCCTGCGTGCCGCCGACATACAGCAGGCCGGCGCAACCGAGGCAGCTGACCAGCAAAATCGCTCCCACGCCCAGCAAGACATACAGCAGCGTGTTGGACTTTTTGGGAGCGACCGGTGGAGTTGAAGCAGGAGCGTAGGGATTTTGACTTTCGAACGACATGGGAGCTTCCTTACAATCGGCGAGCAGAACAACGCGGAGCAACGCTGGTGGTTTATGATACCGACTGCGACGTGGTAGAGGGAGTCTAGTGTTTCGACCACCAGGTAATCGAGACTGAACGCGGCGATGCCTATTTCGTCATCGCAGCGAGGGTGATTTGCCGCGTGGACTACAAGTAGTTGAGCAAGCTCAACTGATACGCCTGCGCGGTGAGTTGCAGGCTGGCTTGCAGGCTGGCCTGACGAGCAGCGAGATTCGAGACTGCTGTGGTGAAGTCAACTTCGATCTCGTTCGACAATGCGGCCTTCAGTTCGATGTCTTCGTCCTGCAGACGAGCATCGAGCACGTCGAGCCCCTGCGATCGCGCGCCGAGTTCCGAGCGCGCAAAAAGAATGCGGTCGAGATCATCGTCGAGCAAGTTCATCGCCCGTTCAAGTTTATTGATGTCGAAGTTTTGCAGCGAATCTTGAATCCGCAGCAGCGAGTTAAAGACGCTGGAAACTTCGGAAGGATTCACGTCCCTACCAGTCAAAGTCGCATCTCCACCCATGCCAACGGTTGCCGGCGGCGATTGCGTGGCGCCCTTCGGCACGAGTCCCAGTTCCACGGCAGTCGTGCTGTTGACCGCGGCGATCACGCGCAGCGAATCAACCCCGGGCGTCGGATCGTAGAGCTCGATGCCATTGCCGAACGTTGCCAATCGAGCAATGACCGTCGCGCCGGGCAGCTGATTGGCGGGATGGTTATTGATCAAATTGAGCACGTCTTGAACCGTGTTGGCGCCGGCAATATCGATGCCGAGCGATGTGCCGTCGTTGCGGACAATCGTGAAGTCGGCGCCGGTGTTCGAAGTCACACCCAAGCCATGATTCAAATCGCTCAACTTTGTCGTGCCGGTCAGCGAACGAACACCCAATTGCGCGGCCGTATTGCCGCCATTTTCGCCGATCGAAAAATCATAGCCAGCCACACGCGAACGAATGTTGATCCCGCTGCCGGCAGAGTTGAGTTCCGCGAGCACGCCAGCGTCGGAGCCATTCAGCGCGTTGAGGATTTCTTGCACAGTTTGCGCGCCGGCAAATGAAATATTGTGCGTCGCATTTCCGTTGAAAATTCGCAGGCCCGACGTCAGATCGGGTTCAAAGCCGCTTCCGCCCGCGGTCATTGCCTGGGCATTCAAGTCGATGATGCCCGTTCCTGCAGCGCCAGCGCCGCTGGAGTCTTGTTGCTCGAGCGAAACCGAGAACAACGCGTCGATGGTCGCATTATTCCGAAGAGCATTCAGTGCCTGATTGGCCGTCGTCGCGCCAGGTTGCACGTGGATAAAGATGGTGTTTGCCGCGCCACCGCTGTTTCCCGTGTTACCGGTAACGAGCCCCGCATCGCCGATGGGAATCGTGCTGGTCGGATTGTACACGCCGTCGATCGGGTTCGACGGATCATGGACTGCGGTGAAGGTTCCTTCGGTGTTGATCGCGGCAATGACGTTCTGTATTTCGGTACCGCCAGCAGTATCGATGCCGATGGTGTACGTCTTGGTGCTTGCGTTGTAGCTGGCTGTTGCACCAGTGCCAAGCGCGCCGCCGTCGACGACTTGAATCTGCACATCGTTCAGCGAAGTGCCGGGAGTCGCACCCGTCAGGATCAAGTTATTGCCAAAGCCGTTGAATGTGACCGCGGCTTGCGCGGGAGTGGCCGCGGCCGAGTAGGTGGCAAATTCCAATCCGGCCACAACGCCGCTCGTGGCATCCAGCAACGAATCGTCGACAAATTGCACGGTAAAGCCGTTGCCACCGGCACCCCGTTGCCGCGATTCGACGACAATGTTGTTGTTCAGCCCCGGCGCTTCGAGAGTCGCTTGCGCACGACTGCCAAAGACATCAGCCAGGCTGGTGGTTTGTCGCAACCGTGGATTGAGATCATTTCCGATAATCGCGCCGGTGCCGACTCCCAACGTTTCAAAAATGCCAAGCTCCGCCGCGGTGGTGCCGCCACCTACTTCGCGCACGGTGAGATTACCGCCACCGGCATCATCGAGATCCAGCACCAATCCGTCGCGTGACACGCGCGCAGTGATTGACCGACCTGCTGGCGCATTCGCCGCAATCAAATCGGCCACATCCCCCAGTGTTTCGGCGCTCGCCAGATCGATGATGCGGATCGTCGCGCCATCGGAAACGGCGATGCTTCCCTTCGTGATCCCCAATCCGCCGTGCAAGTCGGAGAGTAACGTCTCGCGCGTCGTGATCGGATTCAGATCGATCGTGCCATGCACTTCGCTGGAAAAGCCGCCGAAAATTTCGCTGCCTGGCAGGTTCGTGTCGAAGAGCAAATCGACATCGGAATAACTCTGCAACTGCGTCTCGTTGCCGTTGTAGGCAATTTGGTTGCCGGTGAGCACGAACGGTTTTTCCGTCGTGCGTGCGCCGGCGAACAAGTAGCGGCCGCGAAAGACCTGGTTGCCGACGTCAACGAGTTGCTCAATGGCGCGCGACACTTCCGAGATCGCTGCCTGGCGTTGTTCGTCGCTGCTGACTGTGTCAGTCACCCCGAGTACGGTCGAACGAATGGAATTGAGCGTATTGGTCACGCCTTGCACTGCCGTATCGGTGGCCGAGAGGTAAGACTGGCTGGTGCTGAGATTTGTGCGGGCCTGTGTTTTCTGTTCTAGCAATCGCTGCAGACTAATGGCCCGCTGAGCCGCGGGAGCGTCTTCGCTCGCGACGTTAATCCGCCGGCCCGTCGCGATTTGCTGCTGCAACTGCAGGATGGATATCTGGTCAGTCTGCAATTGCGTCAGCAGCCGCTGCTGAATCAGCAAGCTGCTCACGCGGTTGGTCGGAATGGGATAGATGGCGGGCATGGGTCTGATCTTCGGTAGCCCGTAGTGTTACCGTGGGTGGAGTGGGATGGATACCTGACACCCTCGCTAACACTACGGGCTTCCTTGCGGGAAACTATAAATTTACTAACACATCTAGCATTTCATTGATGGTTGAGATCACTTTGGCGGAAGCTTGGAATGCCCGTTGATAACTGATCATGCGGATCGCTTCTTCATCGATATTCACACCTTGAACGGCGAGCAATTGGCTATCGAGCGTGCTGTGGAACGTCCGAAAGCCATCGGCCACGCTGCGGGTCACGGCAGCCCCTTGGGTCACTTCGCCGATCATCCGGTCGTACTGCACCGACAATTTCGAGCCGCCGATCGACGTCAACGGCGTATCGAGCAAATTTGCGAGTTTGACAGCCGTCGCCGTGTCTTCGCCGATGCCGCCGGCACTGGCCGCGAACTTCGCTGGGTCGGTGCGAATGGCTTCGCTCACACCAATGCTCGAGGCGCTGGTTCCGCTGAAAAACGTATTAATGCCGAGTGCCGCGAGCGCGCCGCTGGTATCGTTGGCAAAGCCGAATGTCACGAGCGCCGAATCGCCGCTGATTTGCAACTTGCGGTTCGGTGTGACAACGGCGGAAATCCCATCGATGTTGTTGAGCGCCTCGGCTAGATCGTCGAGCGACGTGTCGTGATCGAGGCCGTTCAGATCGACGCGAATTTGCGCGGTCGTCGTGAGCCCTGTTTGTTGATTGCGAACTAACACGTCGAACGAACCATTTACCGGTGTGAAAGTGAGTCCCGCTTGATCGAGCGCAGCGTCGGTGTTGTTCACCGCGAACTCACCGGTAACATTGTTCAGGCCAACTAATCCCTGGCCGCTCGAGTGCAACTTGTTGAACTCGAACATCATGTTCTTGGTGAACGAATCGAGTTGATCGAGAAAGCCTGTCAGGATCGAATCGCGCGAAGAGACGAGCCCGGCCAGTTGGCCGCTGCTGCTAGAGATCGGTGCATCGGTCTCTTTCAAGCGAATTTCATAGGCATTTAGATCGCCCCGAGGATTGATTACCGTTGTCACTTCCCGAAAGGTCGCTTGAAAGACGAGGTAATCGCCGCCGGAGAAGACCGTTACATCGCCGGTCTCTTGCTCCACGGCTTGAATGTCGATGATCGACGCCAGTTCGGCGAGTGTGGTGCTGCGCTGATCGCGCAAACCGACGGCATCGCTGGCCAAAGAGTTGCCACCTTCGGCGATCGCAATCTGCAAGTTGAGATCAGCCACTTTTCCGAGCAGGCTGTTGATGCGGTCGGCCGATGCACCGATTTGCTCATTGACGTCGTTGCGAATCTCACGCACGCGGCCGTCGAGCCGGCTGAGGTCTTCGGCCAACGTGCGGCCTTGGAGAACCGCGAGATTGCGGACGCTTGCGCTATCGGGCTGGTTGAGAATATCGTGGATGCTGTTGAAAAAGTTACTCAGCGAGGTGCTGAGGTCAGTATCGCTCAGTTCACCAATGAGAGATTCGAGCTGCACATAGGTGTTGTCTTGCGCCTCGCTATTCGCGAGATCGCTCGCCGCGTTCCGAACGCGCTCTTCGAGAAAGCGATCGGTCTGCTGCACGACGGCAGCAACGTCGACACCCAGCCCCAGCAGCAAGCCGCCGTAACGCTGCGTTGGTCCGGGCTGCAGAATTAAGTTCTGCCGGATGTACCCAGGCGTGTTCGCATTGGCAACGTTGTTAGCCGTCACCTGCAACCCGAGTTGGGCGGCAATGAGCGCGTTATTCGCGATCTGGATCGAGCTGAAGAGTGTCATGACAACTGCCGCTGAACAGGAGTGTGAGAAAGTTCGCCGCCGAGATTACGCGTCGTGGTCCACCAATCCGCCGCGGGCGTGCACTCCATCTCCTACTCCATACGTCGGCTGCAAACGGCCTCCGGTAGCGATAATCTCCAGCATTTGCGATACATGCAGCAGCGAACGCTGCGCGACAACCCAATTTGTCAAGCTTTGCGTTTGCAGCAGTCGCATGCGACTTGCCGAAGTTGCCAACTCCTTGCGCAGCTTCTCACCGCTGGAGCCTTTGCCAGCAGGGGCAGCGTGCTTCGCTAGCGACGTCATACTGTCGCCGGGCAGCCCTTCGCTCTTGGCCGCGGCGAGCAATTCTTCGCGGCGCGCGTGACAAGCTTTCAGGCGTTCGAGCAACGATTGTTCGCGCGCCTGCAATTCGGTCATGCCGGAAATGTCGACGGCTGCCAGGCGCGCTCGCTTCTCAGCGAGCACTGCGAGCAGCTCCTGTTGCGTGCCGCCGAGTTCGGCGAGCAACTGCGTGATCGCTTGCTCCCAATCAATCTTCGCGTTCGCTGCGGGCACAGCAGCAGGTGGAACAATCACCACATCAGCAGCAGGCGGGGAAGCAAAAGTTGTCGTCATGAGCATCTATTTTGAATGGTTTGAACTGCAAACTTCGAATTCGTGCGACTCAATCACGACCGCTGCAACATAAACATTTCATACATGGGCCCCGCAAAGCTCTCTGCCGAAGCCTCGGTCAATTTCTCCGACAAGATTTGATCGAGCTGACCTTGAAACACTTCCTCCGCGCGGCCACCGTGAAAGTACGCTGGCTTGTCGATCGTTTTTCGCGCCGAGGCCAAGGCTTGGCCGAACATCGTCTGACCGACGAAGTCAATGAAGGCCTTCTTCGTTTCGTTGGGAGAGTGTTTCTTTTGCATCTGCAGATGCGCAGTCGTCGCCGTGTCGCGAGCGGGCATCGTCAGTGTGGCTTGGTTGATTTGCATGCTTGATTTCCCACTGAACTCTTTCGGCGGGCAAGGCTCCTGCTGAGCCGTGCCCTGCGATTCATTGTTCACTTGCCAGATTCGGCTCGGCGAGAGCCTCGCCCTCCAAAGCGAAGTCTCGTTGAGGATTCAACTCACTCGATAATCAACTCGCCATACAAAGCCCGTTTGTGCTTCAGCATCTTGATGATGTCGATCACATCTTCGGCGGGCACTTTCAGGGTGTTCAACGCGTCGACGAGCGCGGCCAGCTTCGGCTTTTGCGTATCGGCAGTAGGATTCACTTCGACAAACTGATTCACTTGTTCGCCGCCGACTTGAATCAAGCGGTTCTTGTGCAGTACAGCGACCGGGCCGATTTCAACGTCGGCGCCGACGATCACGGCTTGCTTTCGTTCGTTGATGATTACGGCGGTGTCGGTCTGCGGCCGGCCGACTCGAGTTTCCATCAATACCGAGGCAAACAACGCCGGGTTGTCGGCATAGGTCGGCGGAATGGTGACTTGCACGCGAACTTGATCGAGTGCACGGGCCACACCTTCGCCGCTGCTGCCGAGGCGAAAGTCGGGCTCGCGGTTGATGTTCTGTTCGACGAGCGAGCTCATTTGAAAAGTTGCATGGTCCTTGTTCATCACCAGCAACAGTTTGCCGTCTTTGACAAACTCGTTCTGAAACTTCCTCTCGACCTGGCAGCCACCAGCAATGGTGCCGGTCTGCGGCTTGATGATGTCGTCAATCGAAATCTGCCCTTTGGCGAGACCATACACGGTTTGATCGCCGGGCACTGGGCCGTGGAGTTCGGTGAGCATCAGGTAGCCGCCTTCGATGCTCTTGGCGCTCATCGCACTCACTTTGCAATCGAGCAAGTCGCCCTGTTGAGCGCCGCCAGCAGGAACGGTCACGGTGAGAAACACCATCGCGACGTTCTTCACGCCCTTCAATTCATCGAGCATTAGCTGGCCCTTGGGATCGTTGCCGATGCGATGCCCCATCAGTTCCATGTAGCGTGCGAGTGCTCGCATCGTGGTGCGGGAGTCGCCATCGCCGGTCCCTTTCAGGCCCACGACCAGGCCCATGCCGTGGAGCGTGTTTTCTTCCTGCCCTTTGATGCGGCAAACGTCGCTGAGCTTGATCTCGGCCGCAGCAAACTGCGGCAAGCAAGCGGCGGCGAGCAACGCGATGGTGGTGATGAAGTGTTTCATATTAGAATTGTTTTGCTTAGAACGGGCTGAACGTATCGAGTAGTCGCGTGACCCAACCGCGGCGATAAGAATCGCGTACGTGGCCATCTTCCCGCTTGCCGATGTGGAGTTCAGCGATGTCTTCGCCGAGCACCAGGTTGCCGGGACCGATGTTTTCGCGCGAGACAATGCCGCTGAGCGAGCGAATCCATTGCTCGTTGTTGTTGGCGATCTTCCAGTGAGCTTCGAGCACGATGTTGCCGTTGGGCAGGATGTCGGCGACAGTCGCCGTAATGTTGAACTTGATCGATTCGCTCGTCTCGAGTTCGCCCGTCGCGCGATACAGTTGGTTGTGCGTGCCGCGGATTCGCTGATCGCCATCGGCTTGGGGATCGGGCTTCACGCTCTTCAAGCCGTTGAGCAGTACCCAGTCGTTGAGCAGTGCGTCCCACTGCGTGTTCTTGCGGCGTTGAATCTCACCATCCGAACTCAACCGCGAGCCCAAATCGACGCGGATCTTGATCAGGTCACCCTTCTTCACTTCCTTCGGCGGCGGCAGCGGAGTTTCGTACCAGCTGCTGGCAACCGACGGACCGACGAGCC